>SVIS01000015.1 GCA_015069385.1 Clostridiales bacterium | reverse complement strand
CAACCACAACGACGTTGACCACGAGTACGGTGTGCGTGCGGCTTTCAAACTCGTAATAGTATAATAGGGTACCTTGAGCCGTAAAATAAAAATGGTGTGTGGAGTAGAAACGGTTTGATAAGGTAATCACGCACATGCTGTGCATGTGCAAAGAAAATCAAGTTTATATTATGCACCACATATGCAAGAATAGTAGAAGTTAAAAAAATGCACCCGCCGCCGACAATAAGAATGGTCGGTGGCGGTGAGTGCAAAAAATTTTGGGGTTAAATATATGTTTGTGCCCCACAAACAAATTAAATATCAGTACAAATTTACATGTGCCCAAAATGGGCGCTCCTATAAAATTGGCTAAAAGGTCTTCTTTACTTTTAGCCGTTTTTTTATATAAACAAACTGATGAAAGAATTTTTTAATTAATAATGCAAGAAAAATACGAATGTAATGTAGTATTTTTCTTTTTTAAAATCATAAAATTACACATATGTTTGCCAAAGGAGATAATTAACGATTTAAAAAATTTAATGAATTTGCTTGCCATATAAATTAAAAAAATAGTACAATGCAGGGCAAAGGGTAAAATTATGTAGAAAAATGGTGAATTAAACAAAAAAATATAATTTTTTGTACAAATTTGTCGAAAAATGTTTTACATATTAAAAATTATGTGCTAATATATAGCCATGCTTAAATAAAGGAAGTTTTGGTATGAATAAAAATGATATTCCATTTGATATAGATGGCAATAAGCAAAAAGAGCAACCTGTGCAAGCAAATATGGCTAAAGAAAAGTTGCCAGAAAAGCAAAAAGTAAAAGTACCAAAAGATGCTAGTGAGTTAATAGTAATAACTAGGGCAAAGGCATTGCTTAAATATGTTTTGCAAATAACACAAAAATGCCCTAAACAATTTAGGTTTTCGTTAGTAGCAAAACTTCATAATTATTCTATTAATGCATTAGAAAATTTATTTAGAGCAAACGATATTGTAGTTAAACCGGGTTTAAAAAATAGGTTGCAACAAAGGGTTCAGTACCAATTTGATGCAATTACAGAACTTAGGCTTTTAGGTGCAATAGCAATGGTTGCTACTGAACATGAATGCATTTTACTAAAACAATACAATCAAATTTGCAAAAGAGCATACGAATGTATTAGTTTAGTAAACAACTGGTCAGAAAGTGACAAGCGCAGGTTTGCTGCAGTATAAATTATTTTGGCAATTCATTGGTTAAACTTTTAATCAATTTATTGTAGGGCTAGGTTTAAGGTGGCGCTTCGTGTAACTGGTGGCTCCGTTCACCTAACAATTACAACGCTAAGAACTCCGAAGCGAACGCAAGGTATGTCAACCCTAACGGCAACCTCAACAACAACAACGTTAACAACGAGTACGGTGTGCGTGCGGATATACCCCAAAATTAAGCCAGAACATGTTTGTAAGTACAACCATGCAGTGTTTGGGGTAAAGGAATCTATGTCCTTCTTTAGTCACAGGGCAATGCCCGTAGCGGCTAGGGAAAACACTGCTATTGGAAGTTGGGCAACGTTACTTGAAATAGTAGTAATTTTTCCCCTTTTTGCGGCTCAGTTTTAAAGAGCCGCCCGGTAGCTTTTTATAAAAAATTATGCTTTATTAAATAGGGCTATTTTTTTTGACCTAAATTAGGAGTAATATATGGAATATACATTAGAAAAAGTTGCATCTTTTGAAAGTTTAATGCGTGCACATTACAGAGCAAGAGTAAGTAAGCAACATAAAAAAGATATTGTAGAGTTTGAAATGAATATTGCATATAACTTATCTAAATTAGAAGATGACCTATTAAGTGGCAATTATAAACTGCGTGGTTATAAACGTTTTATGATATATGACCCTAAAGAACGTGAAATTCAAGCGCTTCATTATTATGACCGTGTTGTGCAAAATAGTTTATGCTATAATTTTTTAGTTCCTTGTTATACAAAAAAGTTAATTTACGATAATGGTGCATGCCGAAAGGGCAAAGGAACACACTTTACAAGATCAAGAATAGAAGGTTTTATTCATAAATTTTATAAAAAACACGGCAGAAATGGTTATTTTTTAAAGTTAGATATAAAAAAGTATTTTAATAATATTGACCATGACATACTAAAACAAAAATTAGGAAAAGTAAAAGACCAGCGGTTAAACAAACTACTAGAACATATTATAGATAGTTATGAGCATTCACCCAACAAAGGTGTGCCTATGGGCAATCAAAGCAGTCAAATTTTTGCACTTTTATATTTAAATGATATAGATAGAATTATTAAAGAAAAGTATAAAATAAAATATTATGTTCGTTACATGGACGATTTGCTTATTTTGCATGAGGATAAAAATCTTTTAAGAAAGTTGTTTGAAGAACTAAAGTTAAAAATTGTTGAGCATAAGTTACAATTTAATAAAAAGTCAGAAATAATTGCTTTAAAAAATGGTATCGAGTTTTTAGGCGTAAAATATAACTTATTAGAAAACGGCAGACTGCTTAAGCGCATGAAAAGGCAAAGCAAAGACCGAATGATTAAGCGAATACACCAAATTCAACTGCAATATAAATGCCATGTTATAGACAAGGAACAAATAATAATGAGTCTTGCAGGTTTTAAGGGTAACATTAAAAGAATGAACGTAAATGGTATAATAAATAAATATTTATTTGAACTAAAATGCTTGGTAAAAAACAAAAAGTATATGAATATGTCATCATAAACCAAAGCCCTTTAGAAATAAGGGCTTTGGTTATTTTGTTTATGGTGTAGCAACAAAAAATACACTTTTTTGGCACATAATGTAAAATTTAATATTTTGGGGCTTAGTAGTAACATACCAAAGCGGCAAAACATATATTGCTTTGTATGGATTTTTTAATTAATGGAAAAAGGCGGCTTAGTGGTAGCATAGAGGTAAGTACGGCTAAAAATGCGTTATTGCCTATTCTTGCTGCATGCTTACTTGTTGAAGGCACTATTTGTTTACATAAAGTCACATATTTTGATGATATAAATAACATGTTGCAAATACTACAAAATTTAGGTGTAAAGGTTTGCAAGTATGAACAAATGCTCATATTGGATTGTCAAAATATAAATAATTATATTATTCCTTTAAACTTGGCGAGCAAACTAAGAGCCTCGATTTTTTGTTTGGGACCGTTGCTTGGTAGGCTAAAAAAAGCAAGAGTGGCGTATCCGGGTGGTTGTCAAATAGGCACAAGGCCAATTAACATTCATTTAGATGGCTTAAAAAAGTTAGGCATAAATGTAGTTGACCGTCATGGCTATATAAATGCTTTTGCAAATAATTTTAGAGCAAATAAAATTTGTTTGCCTTTTCCTAGTGTTGGTGCAACCGAAAATTTAATTATGGCTAGTGTATTGCAAAAAGGCAAAGTTACTTTGCAAGGTGTTGCAAAAGAGCCCGAAATTGTAGACCTATGCAATTTTTTGAACTCTGTTGGTGCAAAAATTACAGGCGCAGGCTCTGATGAAATAATAATAGAAGGTGTAAGCAAATTGTCATCAGGTGAATATACGCCAATTCCTGACCGAATTATAACGGGTACATATTTGTTACTACCACTAATTTGTGGTGGAAAAATTGAAGTTTGTAATGCAAAACCAGAACATATTTCTCCTATTTTATATATGCTAAAAAATAACTCTTGCAATGTAAGAGTTAAAAGTGATAAAATTATTGTGTCGTGTGAAAACAGACCTAAAAATTTTGGCAAAATAGAAACATTGCCATATCCACACTTTCCAACCGATTTACAACAACCGCTTTGTGCTGTTGCAACAATTGCTAAAGGCACAACTATAATAACTGAAAACTTGTTTGAAAGCCGGTTTAATCATGTTCCTGAACTTATAAAAATGGGGGCTAAAATTGATGTTTTAGATGGCAGTGTGGTTGTTCATGGCGTACCAGATTTGTATGGCGCTGAGGTCGAGGCCCCTGATCTTCGTGGGGGTGCAGCATTAATTATGGCTGGTCTTGGTGCAAATGGTTATACTACTGTTAAAAACATTGATGTTGTAGATCGTGGTTATTTTAAATTAGAACAAACATTAAATTTAATTGGTGCTGATATTACAAGAATTAATTAAAAATAAACAAAACTTGAGCAAATTTTGCTAAAATTTACTAATTTTTAAGGAAAAAACAATGAAATACAAAAGATTAATTATAACTTTATCTTGTGTTTTGGGTGCAGTTTTGCTTTGCACAATTTTATGTTTTACTTTGTTTAGGTTGCATGGCGTTAGTTTAAATTTTAAAAATCAAACAACTCTTTTTAATACGCAACAATCGCAAAATCAAATTATTTCTTCGGCAGAAATTAATTATGGTGTTCCTATTTTTGCCTTAAATAAAAGCAATATTAAACAAAACTTAGAAAGCAAAAATCCATATTTAAAAGTTATTAATATAGAAACTGCATTTCCTAACAAATTAATAATACATTGTGCGCAAAGAGAAGAAACTTTTGTAATAAAATCTAGAGAAGATAGGTTTTATGTTTGTGATGAAGAATTAAAAGTTTTAAAAGTATACGATAGTTACACTACCTCACAAGAAAACGCTGTGGTTGTTAGTGGAATATCGGTTTTAAATAATGCTGCTACGATTGGTGATTTTTTAGTATTGTATGAAGGTCAAGAGGTTATAAATAACATTTCAAACGCTTTTGCATCTTGTAATAAAACTATTGCCGATTTTAAAGCCATGTTTAAAAGTGTTGAATTAATTTATGAAAATAATTTTTATGCCGGTAAAATTACTCCAACTTTAAAATTTGTTACTTACGATAATTTTTTAATTGAAGTTCAAAATGCTAATGGATATTTAGCAACAAAAGTTAATTTAATGTTGTCTATTGTGCCATATAAGGCCGAATATTATTCTACTCATAAATTGGTTATAGATATTGACCCAAATAATATTCAAACTATTAAAACTATTTTAGAAGTTATATAATAATGCAAGATTATGCTTGCATTTTTTTATTTGGTGTGATATCTTTGAAAAGGTCATTGGACAAATTAACACCCGTTGGTAAATTTATAAGCCGTTGCCAAGCAATTGTTTGGTTGCTTATAGAGCCTTTAAAACCTCGGGGAAGACTAAAAACAAGGAGGATAAAAATTTATGTCAGTTATTTCAATGAAACAACTTCTAGAAGCCGGCGTACATTTTGGTCACCAAACAAGAAAATGGAATCCTAAAATGTCAAAATATATCTTTACGGCTAGAAACGATATTCATATCATTAACCTAGAAGAAACATCTAATCTTGTAGACAAAGCATATTCTTTTGTTAGAGATGCTGTTGCTGCAGGTAAATCAGTTCTTTTTGTAGGAACTAAAAAACAAGCCCAAGAGGCTATTAAAGAAGAGGCAGAACGCTGCGGTATGTTCTATGTAAACAACCGTTGGCTTGGTGGTTGCCTTACAAACTTCAAAACTATTAGAAAAAGAATTGAACGTTTAAACAAACTTTCTCAAATGGAAAAAGTTGGTGAGTTCGATTTACTTCCTAAAAAAGAAGTTGCTATTTTAAAACATGAAATGGAAAAATTAGAGGCTAACCTTGGCGGTATTAAAGAAATGCGCGAACTTCCAGGTGTAATTTTCTTAGTTGACTCTATGAAAGAACACATCTGTGTTAAAGAAGCAAAAAATTTAAACATTCCAGTTGTTGGTCTTATTGACACAAACTGCAACCCAGATGGCATTGATTATGTTATTCCTGGCAACGATGATGCTATTCGTTCAGTTAAACTTATTGCCTCTGCTATGGCAGATGCTGTTATTGAAGCAAGAGAAGGCGTTGCTTTAAATAAAGAAACTGTAGAAGAAGAGGAAATTGACCTTAAAGCAGTTTTAGCAGAAGTTAAACCTACTTTAAAAGAAGCAGAAAATTTAGAAAGAAAAAAAACAAAAAAACCTGTAAAAAAAGTTAAAAAAGAAGAAAAAGTAGAAGAAGTTGCTAAAGAAGAAGCAGTTGAAGAAAAACCTGCTAAAAAAACAAGAGCAAAAAAAGTTGAAGTTACAGAAAACGAAACAAAAGGAGAATAATGTTTATGTTTACAGCTCAAGATGTTGTTAAACTTCGTCAAGCCACTGGTGTTGGCATGATGGACTGCAAAAAAGCACTTACAGAAACAAATGGTGACTATGAAAAAGCAGTTGTATATTTAAGAGAAAAAGGCATGGCAGCTGCCGCTAAAAAAGCCGACAGAATTGCAGCCGAAGGCGCTGTTACTTCATATATTCATATGGGTGGCAAAATTGGTGTTTTACTTGAAATTAACTGTGAAACAGACTTTGTTGCAAGAAGCGATAACTTCCAAGCACTTTGCAAAGACATTGCTATGCAAATTGCTGCTTCTAACCCAAAATATATCACACGTGAAGAAGTTCCTGCCCAAGTTATAGAAAGCGAAAAAGCAATTGCATTGCAACAAGCAATTAACGAAGGCAAAAAACCAGAATTTGCTGATAGAATTGTAAACGGCAGAATTGAAAAATTCTATAAAGAAGTATGCTTAATGGAACAAGAATTTGTTAAAGACCCAGCAAAAAGTGTTACTGAAATTATGAATGAAGCTGTTTTGGCTATTGGTGAAAAATTAAACATTCGTCGTTTTGTTCGTTACGAAATGGGCGAAGGCTTAGAAAAACGTCAAGACAATTTAGCAGAAGAAGTTGCTAAAATGATGAATAAATAATTTTAATTTAAAAACCTCTCTTGTTTAAGAGAGGTTTTTTTAACTTTTAATATTTTCATCTGTATTTATTGTTGTTAATGTATTAGAAGGTTTATAATTAGCATAACTATCAAAGGTTTTATATGCTTTTAATATTGTTAACGTATCGGCTTGTATATAGCCTTGTAATATCCCGTAGGCAAGAGTATAATCATAAACATTTTCATTTTTAGAAAACCTATATTTAACTAAAGCAGGCTTAAGTTGTTGTCTAAAAGCATTTATAAATGGTTTTTCATCAATAATGGGATCACTTTTTATATTATTTGCTAAATTTATAATGTCTAACATTAATGCAACATTTTGCATGTTTTCGCCACTTAATAACTGTTGTTCGTAATTATTAATTAAAGTTTTTAAATTGATAATAAATTTTGTTTTTAAATATATTTGTTTTTTTAAATTATATTGCTGATATGCTGCATTTAATAATTTTTTGCGTTGTTCATTAAATTCTTTTTTATTTTTATATGTTTGTTGATTAAATTTTAAATTTCCTACTTGTTTTAATAACTCAAATCTATTTAAAATTTTTGACCTTATGGGCAAAGTATTACAATAATTATGTGCAAGCACAACAAGTTCTTCTTTAAATGTAAGAGTGGTGTTTTTTTCTTCAAGACAGTTTGTTAATTTACTAATTTTTTCAGATTGTTCACTTAACTCATCAATATGTAACCAATATTCTCGCATGGCATCAAGATTGCCAAGTTCGGCAAGTTTTATTAATTGCTTTTCAATTATTTTTATATTGCCATTTGACATATATTTTGACCAAATAATTTTAAAATCGGTAGGTGCTTGCATATTTGTCCTTTGTTTTATATTTTACTTATATATTTTTACATATTTATAAAAGTTTTGCAATTGAATTTATGCTATTTAAGGTTATATGCTTGCGTATAAATACACTATTGGGGTTTATGTTACATTTTACTTACTTTAATATAAATATTATATTTTTAAAATAATTGTAATTAATTTTTGCTTGTGTTAAAATACACTTATGGATTACGAAAAACAACTTAGTTTTTTACAAGTGTTTAACGAGTTTAAAAATGCAAGGCAAGGTAATAGGCTTAGTCAGGCATATCTTTTTGTAAGTCCCGATAGGTTTACAAACTCAATGTTTACTTCGCTTTTGTCTAAGTTTTTATTGTGTGAAAACAATAATATTTGTGGCGTTTGCGCACATTGTGCAAAAATTAAGGCTGGCTCGCATCCCGATGTATTGGTGTATCCTAAAACTCAAACTTTTATGGTTGAAGATGCTTCAAATATTTATGATAAAGTTCAAGTAAAACCAATGCTTGCTAATTTAAAAATCTTTGTAATTAATGACTTAGATTTATCTACTGAGCAAGCACAAAATAAAATGCTTAAAATTATAGAAGAGCCACCTAAAAATGTAATTTTTTTAATGACTGCTTGTAGCGAAGAAAAAGTTTTATCAACAATATTGTCACGTGTACAAAAAATGCGCATTCAAAAATTTAATAAGCAAACTTTAAAAAATATGTTAACAACTGAAAACGTTGAAAATTTAGATATTGCACTTAATTTTGGTGATGGCTATATTGGTAAAACACTTGATATTTTAAATAATAATAATTTTGTAGATTGTTATAAAAATATGGTAAATTTAATTAAAAATATGAAAAAAAGTGAACAAATTCCGTTTTTTTCCGTATTTTTAAATAAAGATAAGGTATTTTTTGAAAATGCACTTTTAATTTTAAATGATTTTTTTAGAGATATTTTAATTTTGCATTATGATAAAAATAATTTAATTAAACATACAAATTTAATAGAATTGTATAGCCAATTGGTTTTAGAATATTCGGCTATAGCCACAAACAAAATTTTAAAAAAATTAAATTTATATAAACGCAGGCTAGATAGAAATGTTAATTTAATTACACTAGCGGATAATTTGTTGCTTGATATTTTGGAGGTTAAATTTTTATGCAAGTAAAAGAAGTTAAAGTATGTTTTGTTCCTAATGGTAGGGCATATTCATTTGATTGTTCTAATGTATATGTTCACATGAATGAACAAGTGGTTGTAGAAACAGTAAGAGGTTTAGAAGTTGGCACAATTTGCTCTAAAGTTAGCAGTGTAAATGAAGAAGATTTTAAAGAACCTTTAAAAAAAGTTTTGCGCATAGCGACTAAAGAAGATTTAAAACAAAAAGAATTAAACAAAACTAAAGAGGATGAAATTAAAAAGTTTTGCGAAAAGTGTTCAAAAAATTTAAATTTAGAAATGAAAGTGCTTGGTGCAGAATTAAATTTTGAAGCCACAAAAGTAATTATTAATTTTAGTGCAAATGCCAGAATAGATTTTAGAGAACTTGTTAAACAACTTGCTGGTAAATATAAAATGCGTGTAGAACTTAGGCAATTAGACATAAGGGAAGAAACTAAAACCATAGGTGGTCTTGGTCCTTGTGGCAGAGAATGTTGTTGTTCTAACTTTTTGTCAGATGCTACTCATAGTAGTATAAAAATGGCAAAAATTCAGGGGCTTTCATTAAACCCAACCAGCATTGGTGGTCTTTGCGGCAAACTTAAATGTTGTTTGGCTTACGAAAACGAACATTATTTAGAAACATACAAACTTATGCCAAAATTAAATACCGAAGTTATAACACCTGATGGCAAAGGCCTTGTTGTTTACAATGACCTTTTAAAAAGGGTTGTTTCGGTTAAGTTTAATAATGGTGAAGGCATGCAAAACATTAAAGAATTTAAATTGGAAGATATTAAAAAAATATGAATCAAATTATAAAAGATGGCGAAAGACTTGATGATTTAAATTTAGATAATTTAAAAATCATTCAAAAAGTTGGTGGCTATGGTTTTACTAGTGACTCGGTTTTGCTTGCCAACTTTGTAAGTGCAAAACATAACGAAACTTGTTTGGAAATTGGTGCTGGTTGTGGAATAATTTCCATACTTGTAAATTATAAAGAAAGACCCAAAAGAATTTATGCATTTGAAATGCAAGATTCGCAAGCCGATTTACTGCAAAGAAATGTTCAACTTTGTAATATGCAAGAACAAATTTGCCCTATAAATGACAAAATTCAAAACTGGCAAAATTATTTAACCGCAGGACAAATTGATGTTATTTTTTCAAACCCTCCATATTTTAAATTTGATGAAAATGTTTGTGGAAATATACAAGAAAAAATTTTTAGCCGTTTTGATAAAGAGTTGCCGCTTGATGACTTATTTTTTCATACAAACAAACTTTTAAAATTTGGTGGTAAATTTTATTTTGTATACGACTCTTCTAGGCTAAATGAATGTTTAATTAAACTAAAAGAATTTTTACTGATGCCAAAACGCATATATTTTGTTCATCCAAATCAGTCAAAAAACTCAACTGTTTTTTTGTGTGAGGCTGTAAAAGGTGGAAAAGATAGTTTAAAAATTTTGCCTCCACTATTTACAAATAATTTAGACGGCGATTATGTTCAAACTATTCAAAAACTTTATAAAAAATAGGAGGTGCTATGCTTTATTTTGTTGCAACACCAATAGGTAATTTAAAAGACATTTCTTATAGAGCAATAGAAGTTTTAAATATGGTTGATGTTATTGCGTGTGAAGATACAAGAAACTCATTAAAACTTTTAAACCATTATAACATTCATAAAAAACTTATTGCTTATCATAAATTTAATGAAGAAAATTCAGCAAATGGTATAATAAATTTGTTAAACGAAGGCAAAAATGTAGCAATTATAAGTGATTCCGGCATGCCTGTTATTTCTGACCCCGGTGAAACTATTATAAAAAAATTAAAACAAAATAATATTGAATACACGGTTGTTCCGGGTGCAAACGCTGGGCTTTGTGCTCTTATATTAAGTGGACTAAACTCTGGCAGATTTACTTTTGTTGGTTTTTTACCTGACAATTTAAAAGAATGTAAAAGCCTACTAAGCGAAGTTAAAGAGTATAAAACAACACTTATTTTTTATGTTGCTCCGCACGATGTTATAAAAATAAATAAACAATTGCATGAGGTGTTGGGGGAAAGAAAAGCAGTGCTTGTAAATGAAATTACAAAATTATATGAAAAAACTTATTCATTTGTTTTGGGGGAAGAAATTAAACTTGAACCTAAAGGTGAGTATGTTTTAGTAGTTGAGGGAAATAAAAACCTTGAACAAGATGAACTTTTGCAAAAAACAATTCAAGAACATTTGTTATATTACATAAATTTAAAAATCGATAAAGGTGAAGCAATAAAAAGAGTTGCTAAAGAGAGAAAACTTTCTAAAAATGAAGTTTATCAGCAGGCTTTAAAGTTATTTAATTAATAAAATTATTTACTCACTATTGCAAAAAATTATATAATATGTTAAAGTAATAATAAAGAGGGAGTTCTATGAAAAAAGGTGTAAAAGTAATAATTGCATTGGTTGCCATTGCAGCACTTGCTGCTGGTGCTTATTTTATCTTGCGCAAAAAAGATAATAGTTTGGCTGTATATAACAATGTATACAATATGTCGTATGGGGTTGTTAAAGAAAATATTAATGTAATTAATGAAGTAAACGAAGCAGTTGATGATATGGTTTCTATTATAATTACACACGATTTAGCCGTAGAAGATGTACATAAATCATTAACTACTTTTCAAAATTTAAAAAATTCATATCAAACTATAAGTGATGAAATTTTAACAAATGGTATATTTGTTAAATCTAATAGTATTGTTAGTTCATATATTGACAAATCAACATCTTATTTTAAACAAGTTAAAGAGGTGTATGAAAAAGGTTATGACTACTTGCTTAACACTTATTTTGAAATTGTTGATACCGAATATAATATTGCAACAATGCAAACATATATTGTAAATTTTAACAATATTTTTTCGGAAGTTTTAGAATATTATAATGGTTTTTATTTTAATTGTGGTTTTGCCTATGCGTATGGTCTTGACAATATGATGGTTAAAAATAATGCCTATAAACTTAAAGTTGGTTATGCTGTAACAATGGTAAATGAATATTTTAATTGTCAAGATTCAAATAAATATGAATATTTTACAGAAGCAACTTTGGCAATGGCTAGAATAAGTGCAAACACAAATACAAAATATTTTGAAAATAAAGAAATATATGATATGTTTGCAAATAATAATACTGCTTGTAATATTGCTGAAATAGGCAAAAGTGTTGCAACTAATACACAAGTTGCTTATGTGGAAAGTTTAGCAAATCAAGAACAACGTAATGTTGCAAATAATTATATTGATTATGTGGTAAGGGGGTAAGTAACATGAAAAAAATTCTCGCATCACTTCTATTAGTAATTAGTTGTATGTTTTGTTTTACAGCTTGCGGAGATGGATTATCTGAGAATTATTGGTTAGACACATCTTCGGCGCTAACAACATATTTTGCTACCGATGATTTTAATTCAGTTTTAAATATCGATTTTTGCAATAATATTGACACTATTATAGAAAGCGAATATGGTTCTTATTTTGCTGAACTTACAGATACATATGCACCATTATTTGAGGCAAGTATGTTCTGCTCTCAAAAGTATGCCAATGTATTTACTGTAACTCCAATTAAAAACGAAGGCGAATTTAGAAAACTAATTCCGGTAATTAATAGTAATTTAGAAAATTTAAAAAATAAAATTTCTGATTTTGTAATTGAAAAACAAAATTATGAAGAGCAGGTTGATTTTTCTGATGAAGATAACGCAACTTCTGATTACGAAAAAGCAAGGCTTTTAAAATTTAAGCAAGAATATTTAAAAGTTATTGAACTTGCTAACACATTATCACAAAGCATTTATAATGCTTATACTGTTGGCTATTATGATTTTGCGGATTTTACTAACTTAGAAGAATCTGATTTTAGTAATAACCTAAAAGAAATTAACAAAAGACTTGCATATAATGCTGCAAATTTACAATTAAACAAATCTGCGATTAAAATTTTATCAGCATATAATGCTAAAGAAATTCAAAATACAAACAATAAATTTTGGGAAGTATCACAAAAATTCTTTGATGAAGTAGTAAAGGCATCTTATGATTCAACTCCTTCAACCGCTACTTCAACACTTTTAAATAATTTTAAAGTTTGGAAAGGCGTTTATAACGAATTTGTTGAAGATGCAGCAACATTTAATAAAATTATTGATGAGTTAAATATAAATGTATTAAATCGCTGCTATGATGATGCCGCTGAATATGCAAAAGAAACAAATAAGCCAGAAAATGAAGCAAAAGTTATTTTCTTCTTTAATTTTTATCAAAGCATTAATTTGTTATATGACTATACAATTAAATTAGCATAAATTACAAAACCTTTCACTAATTTAGCGAAAGGTTTTTGAAAAATATTTTGTAATTTGTGAATTCGATATAAAAGGATAAAATATGGTACCCGTATATGATATTACTATTTCTTATAAAGCATTAAGAGAAATAAATGATAGAATAAATGCAATGTTTGATTGGTTTTATGATGCATATGAAATAGAGGGTATTGAGGGAATCAGTTGTTTGTTCCCTGAGCATTTATTGATTGAAAAACCAGATTGGTGTGTAAAAAAATTCCACCAACTTAGAGGTATAGTAAAAGATAATTTTTTACGAGACAGTATAGAACCTATATATGAATATATTTTATATCATGTAATTCAATATGAAATAGAATATTTAAAAGAGGAAGATAGGTTGCGAAATTTTGATTTTCTTCTTTTTGATGAAAATGGGAATGAATTAGATGATATTCCTGAAGAATATTATGTAAACAATATAGAAGGTTATATAAATATTATTTTTCAAGATATTGATTTTATTACAGTTGCAGAGGGATATCTAATTAGCGAATTAGATGAATATATGGATCTTATGCCTGAAGACATTAGAAATAAGGTAACAAAAAGTTTAAATGAAGAAAGAAACAATATAGAAAGTATTGTAATAAAAAATTTTCAAAATGCTATTTTGCAAATTGAAGAGCAACCAATGCTTTATTTTGGATGTACAGAACCGCAATTAAACGACCATATGTTGGCAATTGTTAAACAAAGTTTATTTGATAAAAACATAATAGTAGAGCGTGAAAAATTACAAGGGTTTTCTTTAAAAAAATCGGGTGAGGCAGACTTTTATTTATATGATAAAAGTTCAGCAGAAAATATTGCAATAGGTGAAAGTAAAAATGCTGATTTGTTTCTTAAAACATTACAGCAATTATTTGGTTATATAACAAGAAATACAAAATTTGGATTTACAATAAGTATAAATAAAAACTTAGATATTTTAAATTTAAAAAACAAAATTATAAATATATTAAACGAATTTAATAATAAAGACTTTGCGGTTGAAAAAATATATCAAAATTATGATTACATAGTTTCTGTACATAAAATTCCTGAAGAACAAAATAAAAACTTTGTAATATATCATTTAATCTTAAATTTAAATAATAATAGTAGAAAACAGATTGCAAAACAAGCAAGAATATAAAGGACAAATAGTATGGAAAACAGACATAATTTATTAAATGATTTTTATACAAATAGTTGTGATGAAGATTGCCGATTAGTTAGGGCAAAACATAGTAGAATTGAATTTATAACCACAACAAAGTATATTGAAAAATATTTAAAAAAAGGTGCAAAAATTTTAGAAGTTGGTGCTGGCACAGGCAGATATTCAATATATTATGCTCAAAAGGGATATAGCGTTAATTCAATTGAATTTATAAAACATAATATAGATATTCTAAAAAACAAAATAACCAAAGATATGAATATTGTGGCAGAGCAAGGTGATGCCCTTGATTTGTCAAGGTTTAAAGATAATACTTTTGATATGACTTTGGTTCTTGGCCCACTTTATCATCTTTATAACGAAAAAGACCAAAAACAAGCAATAAGTGAAGCAATTAGGGTTACTAAACAAAATGGGATTATTGTAATAGCTTATTTAACAAGCGATTCTATTATGGTGGATTGGGCTTTAGATGGTCATTTAATTGATGGCAGAGAAAAAGATTTTGATAAAAACTTCAAAATGATTAATTATGAAGAAGGAATTTTTGCCGCTTTTTATATTAAAGAATTTAAAAAAATGATGGAAGAATTTAATGTTAAATATTTAAAAAATATTGCAACTGATGGCATGTCTCATCATATGAAAGAACAGATTGATAAATTAACAGATGAAGAATTTGAAATTTGGGTTAAATATCATTTATCTACTTGTGAACGTGAAGACTTGCAAGGTTACAGCAACCATATGTTATATATCTGCCAAAAAAACTGATAAAAACCTATTAGGAAATTCCTAATAGGTTTTTTATTTGCATCTTCTTTTAGTTTAGTTGCAAAAAAAATCTGTGCTGTGGGTTATATTTATTTTTTTGCCAATTGTAGTATTATCGCTTGTTGTGTTGCGCAATTCACGTATTGGGTTTGGTGCAACTTCAAAAATGAAGTAGACCCTTATACATTCACAACAAAAATAAAAATACTCTTTATTTATGACTTTTTATATTTTTTATGTTATAATTAACCCATAAGGAAAAAAATGAAGATATTAGTCTTTGCCGATTTGCATGGCAGTTTAAATGCTTTAGATGCATTAATCAATACAACCGATTTTAAAGTAGCAGATAAAATTATATTTTTGGGTGATGTTATTTTCGGTTGTAGCCGCCCTAATGAGTGTATAAACGTTTTAAAAAGAATAAATTGTACTTGTGTGCTTGGTAATAATGATGCTTACATATGCGACCATATTCCGGAAGTTGATTTATTAGAATTTAGCAAAGTGAAACTACAACAATTAGAGTGGATGAAAAATGCAGTTAACCAAGAGAATAAAGAGTTTTTAAATACTTGGCAAAAATATTTTTCATTAGAGGTTAATAATAAAAAATTCTTATTTGCACATTATGCATGGGAAAAATATAATGGGGACTTTAATGTAGTTGATAATCCAACTGAATTAACCTTTGAGGCAAGAAAAGAAATGTTTAAAGAGATTGATGCCGATTATTATATCTTTGGGCATGAACATGAAACCACATATTTTACTGATGGTAATAAACATTATTATTGTTTAACTTCAATAGGTTTAAAAAGTCCTGGTGAATACTTATTAATTGATTTTAATGACACTCATGTTAAACTTATACAAAAATTTGTTAAATTTGATATCGATGAAGAGATACTTTTAATGAACAAAGCAGGATATCCATACAATAAACTAAGATAAATTAATATGTCTTGATTCTGTGAATGTTATAAATTATTTGGAGGAGTTATGAGTAAAATTGAACAGTGGATAGAAGAGGGTAAAATATACATATATCCGCAAAAACATAATAATTGGGTAAGATGCGTTTATGCAAGAGTAGCAGATTTATATTCTGGAGTTGAATTAGATATTGCAATTGAAATAATGAAAAAACTGCAAAATGGTGAAACTTTTAAATCTGCAAAAAAATATTTACAAGAACAAAAATTAACAGGTTTTGCTGAAACAATGGTTGATATCATTCTTGTAGATTTTTGCAAGCAAGAGGGATGAAAATTTATTTAGCAAGGCATGGAACAACAGTTTGGAATGAAAAGGAAATAACACAAGGGCAAAGTCAAAATAGATATTAAAGAAACATCAAAAACGCAGAAATACGAGAATATGAAATTTAGGAGAGAAAATGGTAGAGATAACGTATTTTGTTCATGGAACAACTACAGATAATTTAGCAAAAAAAGCAACAGGTTGGCTTGGTGGTGAGTTATCTGAAAAAGGAATAATGCAAGCAAATGCTTTAAAAGAAATAATAAAAGAGCAATACTTTGATGTGGTTTTTTGCTCAGATTTAAAACGGGCAGTAGATAGCGCAAAGATTGATTTTTCTGGTCGTAATATTAAATTAATTCAAGATGCTCGCCTAAGAGAGTGTAATTACGGCGACTATAATGGCAAAGATGATAAATTGGCAGATTATCACGCACATATAGAACAATCTTTCCCTAATGGAGAAAGTATGTTAGATGTAGAGGCAAGAATAAGTAATTTTATAGATTTTTTGAAACAAAATTATGACAATAAAAAAATTGCAATTGTGGCACATAAAGCCCCACAATTGGCCCTTGATGTTATTTTAAATAATATGTCTTGGCAACAAGCCCTTGCAAACGATTGGCGTATAACAAAAAATTGGCAACCTGGCTGGAAATATTATGTTAACTAGTATTATTTGCCATGCTTAAGAAAAAAATTTATTATATAAAATAAAAGGAATATAACAATGCAAATAGTTAAAGAGAAAAAAGTTTGTATAATTTGTGGAAAGGAAGAAGAATACAGCGTATTATTGTCTAATTTTATAAATGGAGCGCCAGATTTGGATTTAAAACCAAACGGAAGTATGGCAAGCCTTGGCATGGAAATACAACAATGTCCACATTGTGGTTATTGTAATTATGATATTTCAGAAACAATTCAAAGTAGATTTGCGTTTAAATGCAATAATCCGTTAGAGTTGTGGCAAAACTATGATGAAGTACAAGAAATTTTAAAAAGCAATAAAAATGAAGCGCTTAAAAAATATTTAGTAATGGCAGAACAATTTAAAGGTGATTTAAATAACAAAAAAGCATATCAAATGTTACTTAAAGCATCATGGGTGGCAGATACTAAAGAACAGGCAAAAGAGTTGATGAAAGAAGCATATAATTTGTTTGTGGAAGAAATGCTTCCTGATATAAGAAATCAACTTTTTCAAGTAGTAGATATTGCAAGACAAATCGAATATTTTGATCAATCAAAAGCAATTTTAGATGCATGCAACAATATAATTGATGAAAATTATGAAGATGCTGAAACTTTAGAAAAAATAGTTAAATATCAAACAAAATTAATTGAAAACAAAGATTCACAGCGACATAATTTATCTGAAATAAATTAATATCAATGAGTAAAAGTTTTTATGTAATGCCTCTGTAAATTTTTATAATAAAAATAAAGCGATGGCCTTATAATTTTTTAAATTGACACAAACAAACTTTGTTGTTAAACTAAAAATTGTTTATGATAGAATTAATTGAAAAAAAGAGTAAATTTTACGGCTATTCATATAATGTAACCTCTGCTAAACAGGTAGAGGCAATTTTGCTTGATTTAAAAAAAGAGCATAAAAAATCTACGCATATTTGTTATGCATACAATATAAAAAGTGATGTTGTTTTAGCAAAGGCGTGTGATGACGGCGAACCAAGTGGAACTGCCGGCAGACCAATTTTTAATGTAATTGACAAAAAAAATATTAGTAACATCTTAGTTGTTGTTGTAAGATATTTTGGTGGTGTTAAACTAGGTGCTGGTGGGCTTGTACGGGCTTACACAAAATGTGCAAGCATGGCAGTGGAGGAGTTTTTATGCAAATAACAAAACTACAACAAAAAGGCAAGTCCGAAAGTTACTATATATTTTTAGATGAAGAACAGCATGGGACATTGCAACTAGAAACCATTATAAAAAACCATTTAAAAGAAGGCATTATAATTTCAGAACAAGACTTTGCTCATATAAAAGAAGAAGATGATAAATTAACCTGTTTTTCAAGAGCATTAAAATATATATCTTCAAGGCTAAAAACCGAAAAACAAATGAGGGAATATTTACATGGCTTAAAATATGGACAACAAGCTATTAATGAAGCAATAGAAAAGTTAAAAAACTATGGCTATATAAATGATGAATATTATGCTAAAACTTTTATAGAAATGGCAGGTAAAACAAAAGGTAAAAGATTTATAAAAAGGGAACTTATATCTAAAGGTGTAAGTGATGAATGTGTTGAAAACAATTTAGAAAATCAAGGCGGCGATGATGAGGCATGCTTAAATGTTTGCAATAAGTGGCTTAAAAATAAAATTTTACCGCTTGAAAAAAAAGAGAAAGAAAAGTTATATCGCTTTTTGCTTTCACGTGGCTTTGAGTATGAAACAATTAGGCATACGTTGAATTTAATACAAGAGGAAGAAATATGATAGGGGTAGATATTTTAGAGGTATCACGCTTAAAAAAAGCACTTTTAAATGAAGTTTTTGTTAAACGTATTTTAACACAGCAAGAGATTGAGTATGTAAAAAAATATAAAGATTGTGATTCACATATTACTGGTTTTTTTTGTGCAAAAGAGGCGGTTATGAAAGCCTTAGAAGATTGTCATGATATAAGTTTTAAAGAAATTGAGATATTACATAAGCAAACAGGGAAACCATATGTAAAACTTTATGGTAAAGCACAAAAAATTTTTGATGAAAAAGGCTATAGTAAATTAGAAATATCTATTTCTCAAACAAATACAATTGCAATAGCATTTTGTCAAATAAGTTAAAATAAAAGTGGCAGGCGTTTAGCCTGCCATTGTTTATTCTTCTGGAGTATCTTGTGGTAAGTTAAAAGTTGTAAGTCTTGCAAAATTAATTGTAAGGCTAGGAGTATTTGCAAGGCTAATTGTAAGGTCCGGATTTTCAACATTTTTTGCTGTGTTTAAAGGTATTTCATTTATACCTAATGTTTCAATAGTAACATCGTTTGTTCCATCAATTTTTGCAGTTGTGTTAGAAATAAAAGTTACACCATCTTGTTCGTAAGTTATTTCAAATTTTAAATAAATATTTTCTTGCATGTCATAAGCATATGGCATAGCATCAGTTGCATATATATCTGTATTGTATAAATTAAAAGTTATTCCATTTGGTAAGGTTTCGTTATAATAAATTTGGGTAAGTAAATTTTCTAATGCACCCGCATAAATAGCAACTTTTTTTATTGTGGTATTTTGATTTAAAGTTGTATCAATACCACTATTTAATGTTAAGTTGTCTAAAGAAAAATACTCTAAATTAGGGCAGGTAAACAAAGCAAGATAATTTCCTGCTGTTTGGTTAGAAACAACAAACGTATATTCTGCACTAGTAGAAACAACTTTATTGTCTAGTAACCAACAAATAAATTCTGGGTTAGATGAGTTAGATGCAGATTGTGTAGGAATTGCTTTTATACTAACTTCATCACCCTCAAAATATTCTTTATTACCACCCTCAATAGAGCCTAAATTATAATGTAAACTTTGTACAACTATTGAATATGAATTTTTGCTTTTTCCACATCCTGCAAAGGTTATGCAAGAAGCCGCAATTATTAAAGCAAGTAAACTATAAATAAATTTCTTTTTCATTTTATAAAAACCTCTAATTCCATTTAATATATTTTTTTTAAAAATGTCAATTAATAAACTCAAGTTTTAATAAAAGTATTATGTGTATTTTTAATTTTCTTGCATAAAATACATAAGGTCAGGAGATTTTATGTGGGAATTTTGCATCAATTTATCTAATGAAAATATTGCTGCTTCAAAAAAAGTTTATTTGGCTTTAAAAGAATTTTGCAAGGAATATAACGGAATTGTAACTACATATGAAAGATGCGGAAATATCTCTATTTTGGTGTCTGCAGAGAAGTGCGACGAGAATAGATTAAAACATTTTTTATCTAACTTAATAAGTGATTTAATTTGTGATGATTTTAAACTTAAATATTTACAAGATAACCTAAGTTTGCCAAATTTAGATAATATAAGTAAAAATGCATTTATGCAGGCGTTATTAAGTTTTGATAAAGAGTCTGATAAATATATAATTCAAAAGGTACTTGTGCTTGAAAATAGTTTAGATATAGAAGCGTTTTATTTTTTTAAACTGGGAGCACTGCGTGAAAAATGGAAAGAACTTGTTCAAATTGCCAATGACAATAAAGCATATCTTTCTTCTAATGAAACCTTGGTAGAACTTTTAAAGTTTTTGGTAGATAATTTAGAACTGAAAAATGAAACAGTTAATTTGGTAAAAGAAAAAGACCAAGTTTGTTTTTATGATTCAAATTTTAAATTATTAAAATGTAATGATATTACAGAAAAAGATATAGATAGCACAATAATATCATGCCTTATTGCTTTTGCTCCAAAATTTGTAAATGTATACTCATCAGATTCATTTAATAATAATTTAATTAAACTATTAAAGCAGATATTTGATAAAAGAATAAATTTATTAAATATTGACTATAAATTATCAACCAAATAGTGTTGGTTTAAATAATATTGACAATATAAGTGAATTTTGTTATCATTAAAATGATGAGGTGATTCATGAAAGATGTTGTGGAAGTATATGAAATATCAGAGGTTGAGGCAAAAGTAAGGCTTCAAAGAGATAGTGGGTATGTTAAACCAAAGGATGAAAGAGATGTTGAAAGATCGTATAAGTTAGAATGTGAATATGATCCTATAACTAACATATCTAAAATTTATAAAATTAGCAATAAAACAGGTAAAAAGAGTTTTGTCAAGCAATATGATGGCAAAGTTTTAAAAATCAAAAAAGATTTATTGCATACATACTTAGTTACATGTGATAAGTTTGGTAATATGGGTATGATAGACCACTCTGGAAAAACAATTGTGGAACATAATTATGAAAGTATAAATTTTGCAAAAGTAAGAAAAACCTCAAAAACAGTTTTAAGGGTCAAAGATTCAAATGGGCTGTCAGGAGTTCTATCTCTCAATGGAAAGGAAATATTACCATGTAAATATAGAAATATTGACTTTAAGAATTCGGTATATGCTAATGGAGAAGTAAGATTTTTAGTTCAAGGAACTACTAAAGGAAAATATGATATATTTGAATGGGGTGTTGTAAATAATAAAGGAAAAGTTCTATTACCGTTTAGTTATCGCCATAATGGGGAAGAAGGATTTCAAAGATATAAACATGTTAAAGAACCTGGTCGCCCTTTAAAAAAATACTTTGAACTTGAAGATATGTCTACAAGAAAGGCTGTGTTGGTTAACCTTGAAGACAAAAACATTATAGCTAATGAACAAGTTATAGAAGGTATTAAAAAATTTGATAAACAGGTTGAAGAAGAGGCTCGCAAAAGAGCGAAGGCTTTCCCTGAAACTTTGAAACTTATTGATCCTAAGCATATAGAAGAACGAAAAAGAGAACAAAAACGACATGAAGCCGCTTTTGCTACAGCAATATTAACAGGCAACCCAATAGCAGGTTTAATTGTAAATGAAATTTTAAAATAAAAGTTAAATTAACAAAGAAAACAGACAAAGTAATAATTAGTATTAGGAAGAAAATTTGTTTTTCTTCCTTTTTTATATTTAAATCTTAAATTAATAATTAATAAAAATAATTATAAAAAACTATTGACAAGGTGTTTAGTGGTTTGCTATAATACATGCGTTATCGAGTAGAAGTTTCCACTTCTCACCAGTCGAAATCAGTTTGGCTGCGGAGTTTTGTTCTTTTCATTTTTTTCAAAGGAATAGGTGGAGATTTTATGTCTTTCCACCTATTCTTTTTAATTTTGGTGGAAGTTTGGTACAAAAAGGGGGATACAATTATTTTTAAAGAATTGTTAATAAACGAACAAATATCGGCATCTGAAGTTCGTTTAATTGGTTCAAATGGTGAGCAGTTGGGAGTTATGTCTAAGGCGGCTGCTATAGAGATTGCTGAAAAAGAAGGTTTAGACCTTGTTATGATGTCTGCCGGTAATGGCACAGCAGTTTGCAAAATTCTTGATTATGGTAAATATAAATTTGATACTATAAAAAAAGAAAAAGAACTTAAAAAGAACCAAAAAGTTACCGAAGTTAAAGAAATTCAACTTTCTATGACTATTGACAAGCGCGATTTAGAAATAAAAGCAAAACGTGGCTTTGAGTTTTTGTCTGAGGGCAACAAATTAAAAGTTGTTTTAAGAATGAGTGGTCGTCAACAAGCCTATTCGGCTAAAGCTGTTGAAGTAGTAAAAAATTATTGCACAATGGTTGAAGAAAAAGGTTTGCCAGATAAAGAACCACAAATTATGGGCAGAAACATTATTGTTATTGTGTCACCTAAAAAAACTAAGTAGTTGTACTTTTAAAAACAGCAATATATATAAATTTTAAAGGAGAAATAATATGCCAAAACAAAAATCACATAGCGGTGCTAAAAAAAGATTTAAAGTAACTAAAACTGGTAAAGTTATGATTAACGGAACTGACAGAGGTCACTTTATGACTGAAAAGAGTCAAGCAAGAAAAAGAAAATTAAGAAGAGGCAGAGTTCTTGCTAAAACTCAAGCAAAAAATATTAAAAGAATGATTAACGCGTAAGGCAAATTTAAGGAGAGAGAATTATGAGAATTAAAAGGTCAGTAAATGCTCTTAAAAAAAGAAGAGCAATATTAAAACAAGCCAAAGGTTACAGAGGCGCTAAATCTAAACTTTACAGAGTTGCTCGTGAAGCAGTTATGAAAAGTGGTATGTATGCATACATTGGTCGTCGTTTGAAAAAACGTAACTTCCGTAGTTTATGGATTCAAAGAATCAATGCTGCTTGCCATATGAACGATATTTCTTATAGCAAATTTATGTTTGGTTTAAAAAAAGCAAACATTGGCTTAAACAGAAAAGTTTTAGCAGATATGGCAGTTAATGATGCAACTGGTTTCGCTAGCCTTGTAGAAACTGCTAAAAAAGCAATTTAATTGATTTTTAAAAATCTAACTAAAAAATGCAGTCCAAAAATTTGACTGTATTTTTTGTGTAAAATGGAAATCTTAACTTAAGAGGTTAAAAATGAAAAACGAAAAAATTAGAAATATAGCAATTATTGCTCACGTTGACCATGGTAAAACAAGTTTGGTTAATGAAATGCTAAAACAAGGTAATGTTTTTAGAGATAATCAAGTGGTAGAAGATAGGGTTATGGACTCTAATGCTCTTGAAAAAGAACGTGGTATTACAATTTTAAGCAAAAACACAAGTTGTGAATATAATGGCGTTAAAATTAATATTATTGACACACCGGGGCACGCTGATTTTGGCGGCGAAGTTGAACGTGTTTTAAAAATGGTAGATGGAGTTCTTTTGGTTGTTGATGCTTATGAGGGAACTATGCCACAAACTCGCTTTGTTTTGGAAAAAGCATTAGCACTTGGTTTAAAAGTTATTGTTGTAGTAAATAAAATTGACAAACCTGATGCAAGGCTTGCTGAAGTTCAAGATGAGGTTTTAGAACTACTTATGGATTTAGATGCAAATGATGAGCAATTAAATAGTCCTTTTGTTTTTGCATCTGCAAGAATGGGGCATGCATCTTTAGATATGAATAAAGTAGGCACAGATTTTGTTCCTCTATTTGAAACAATATTAAGCCATATTCCTGCACCAGAGGGCGATGAAAATGTACCAGCACGTATGCTTATTTCTTCTGCCGAACAAAACGATTATGTTGGCAGACTTGCAATTGGTAAAGTTGATAGTGGTGTGTTAAAAGTAAATGATAACATTGTAGTTTGTAATTATCATGATTCAGATAAAAATGTTAAAGGTAAAATTGTTCAATTATTTACTTTTGAGGGGTTAAAACGAGTTCCCGCAAAAGAAGTTGCGTTTGGTGATATATGTTGTGTGGCAGGTATTGATGATACCAAAATTGGAGATACAATATGCAACCTTGAAATGGTAAAACCATTAGAGTTTGTTAAAATCGCCGAACCAAGTGTAGAAATGACATTTTTAGTAAATGATTCCCCATTTGCAGGTAAAGAAGGTAAATTTGTTACTAGCCGACATTTGCGTGATAGATTATATAAAGAAGCGGTTAAAGATTTATCATTAAAAGTAAGCGATGGTTTAACTAGCGAATCTTTTACTGTTTGTGGTCGTGGCGAAATGCACCTTAGTATTTTAATTGAAAATATGCGCCGTGATGGCTATGAATTTCAGGTAAGTAACCCTCGTGTTAGATTTAAAGAAATTGATGGTAAAAAATGTGAGCCTGTTGATATTTTAACAGTAGATGTTCCTGCAGACTGTGTTGGAACTATAATGAATAAAATGGGTGTAAGAAAAGGCGAACTTATTTCTATGACTCCAAAAGGTAGCAGAATGAAATTAGAGTTTTATGTGCCAGAGCGTGGACTTTTTGGTTTTAAAAGTGAACTTTTAACAGATACTAAAGGTGAAGGCATCATGGGTACAAATTTTTACGCATATGAACCATATAAGGGAGAAATTGATGCGAGAGAATTTGGTTCTTTAATTGCGCATGAAACAGGCGAGTCGGTTGTTTATGGCTTATTTAATGCTCAAGAACGTGGTGACTTGTTTATTGGTGCAGGTGTGCCTGTTTATGGCGGAATGGTTGTTGGTCAAAACCCAAAAGGTGATGATTTAGTGGTAAATGTTTGCAAAACAAAACATTTGTCTAACTGTCGTTCTTCAGGTTCAGATGAGGCGTTAAGGTTAGTTCCTGTTAGAATTATGAGTTTGGAAGATTGCATAGAATTTTTAGCACCAGATGAATATTTGGAAGTCACTCCAAAATCTATTCGTATGAGGAAAAAGATTTTAGACCACACACAAAGGCTAAGAGAACGTGGCAAACTTTTGCGCGGTGAAATATCTGTTGATTAATAAAAAAATAGTATAATTAAAACTCAAGCTTGTATATACAAACTTGAGTTTTTCTTGCAAAAATTGTAGTTGTTTGTTAGAATGGGTTATAAAGGTGGAAGTATGAATAATAACTTAACTCCGTTTGATGTTAAAAAAACATTAAAAAATGGGCTTATATATCTTTTAATAGCATTGCCGTTCATGTTGCTTGTTGCCACATTACTAACAATTATTAATGCTGCATATTGGCTTACTATGCTTGCTACAGTTGTGGTAGGTGGTTTTGTGGTTTTGCTTTGCGTAATTATTCATGGCAAAATTAAAGAAAAACGCAAAGAAAATAGAGAAAAAGATACTAAATTTGACCCATTTAGGGACTAAAAGGATTTATAACAATGGAGCAGAAAACTAAAGTAAAAGCAAAAATTATGCCACACAGCATAGAAGCAGAACAAGCTGTGCTTGGTGCTTGCTTAATAGATGATGATGCTGCAAACAGCATTATGAATACTCTTGTTAAAAATGATTTTTATTTAGAGTCGCACCAAGAAATATTTGATGCAATGCATAATGTTTTTTCTAAAAATCAACCAATAGATTATGTTACTTTAACCGATGAGTTAGATAATGGTAATTTATTAAATTCGGTTGGGGGATTAGAATATATTACAAATTTAACAAATGTTTTACCTAGTGCGGCCAATCATAAAGTATATGTTGAAATTGTTAAAAGAGATTCTGTTTTAAGAAAAATTATTTCTGCTAGTCAAGGCATAATTGAAAATGCATACGAAAGTACAGATAAAGACAATGCTATAGACTATGCTGAACAAGCAATATTTGAAATTGGAAAAGAAGAAGAAACAAGTTCTCTTGTGCATATTGGTGGTGCATTAGCCGACGTAATTAAAAAATTTGACAATTTAAGTAAAAATAAAGATGGAATTAAGGGTATTGCAACGGGTTTTAAAGACTTTGATGCTGTAACAAATGGTTTACAAAATTCTGACCTTATTTTGCTTGCTGCTCGTCCGGGCGTTGGTAAAACAAGTTTTGCAATGAATATTGTTACAAATGCGGCTGTTAAAGAAAAGAAAAAATGTGCAATTTTTAGTTTAGAAATGCCTCGTACTCAAATCGCTCAACGTGCTATTTGTTCTGTTGCATCAGTTAGCATGGCTAAAGCTTTAAAAGGGGATTTATCGGTAGATGAGTGGAAAAGTTTGTGGACAGCAAACAAACAATTAACCGAAGCAGGTATATATATTGATGACTCGTCTATGAATACTCCAATGTCTATTTTGTCTAAATGTCGTAGGTTAAAACGAGAATATGGTTTAGACCTTATTATGATTGACTATCTTCAACTTATGTCATCTGGTAAAAGCAAGGTAGAAAGTCGTCAAAATGAAGTATCGGAAATGACTCGTTATTTAAAAATTGCAGCAAGAGAACTTAATGTTCCAATAATTGTGTTATCGCAACTTTCTCGTGCAGTTGAACAAAGAAAGGGTGACCATAAACCACAACTTTCTGACTTAAGAGAATCTGGTTCTATTGAGCAGGACGCCGACATTGTTCTATTTATATACAAACCAGATATGTATAATGATGTAGTAAATGAAGATGAACCGGGCATATGTACACTTTCTATTGCAAAACACAGAAATGGTGAACTAAAAGATATTAAACTTCGTTGGATAGGTGAGTACACCACTTTTGTTGATAAAGATAAACGAATGTATGTTAAAGAACAAGATGAAAATAGAATAAAAGTAGTAGATGACAATGCTTATGGAGATATTCCTCCTGAAGAAAATGAAAATTTTGATTTAGATGAAATTAAAGAAGTTTTTAAACCAGATGAAGAATAAATTATAAAAACTAACTCTCCCTAAAATTAGGGAGAGTCTTTAATTTATAATTTAATAAACAAAGTTTTATTCTCTTTGCATATTTTTTTCATTTTGCCATTTTTAAGTAAATAACAATTTCCAAAAATTTTTATATTATTTTCATCATCTATCATATAAGAATTTCCGCCAAGAGCATATACATCAATATTATATGAAAAACTTTTTAATAATTTAATTCTATTTTTAAATTTTTTATTAAACTTTAGTTTTAAACAATAATCAAAATATGGTCTTATAGAATAATTTTTTAAATTTAACCCTTGTTCAATTTCATATTCTTGCATATTACCATGATGGGTAGATAAAACTTTAGTGGCAGGTAGTTTTGCAGAAGTTCCGGCAAGGAGCAATATTCCTTGATAATCTTTAATATATTCTTCAAAATTTAAAGTTTTTAAAATTTTTAAACCTCTTGGTGTATGTCCACCTTGAATAAATATTAAATCAGAAGTCAATAAGTCTTGTTTAAAATCTCCCTTATAGTCACAATCTACTACAATTATTTCATCAAATGAAATGCCAGTTAGGGCATAACACTCTTTAACAACATTTGCATATTCTTTGTTTGAGTAGTGGTAATCGTTAAAAACTTCATCTTTTGGTTGGTCGGCTGGTGTTATAGATTGCCAGCGATTGGTAATAAACAATAATTTTTTTGTTTGTTTTAAATTGGTTTTTAAATTATTAATAAAACCATTTGTATCATCTAATTTTTCGGTTACAAGTTTGTTATCTTTTGTTTTAGGACAACCAAGTTTGCTAGTATAAAATATTTTCATAATTTTTCCTCACTATGCAATAACTTTTCCATCTAGATTACAAATATAACAATTTGGTAAAATTTGTTTTATGCGGTTTAAAATTTTCTTATTTTTTTCATACTTTCTTCCAACCAAAATACCTTCAAACATATTTTTCGGAATACCAAACATTATATATGCAATTCGTTTATCATCATCTTGTTGCCTGTTTTGTTTAAACATTTCCATATGACTAGGTTGTTTAGGATTTTTTGGTTTATTGTTTGGGTTAAAATGCATAAAATTAAATACTGTGTCAATGTCTATTTCATCATTAAGTAAATTGTACCACATAAGTTTTTGACAGGCTTTATCTCGGGCATTAATTATAAATGCCATTTGTAGTTTATTGCTGTCTTTTGCAAGGCTTGGCATAAACCTTGTTTCCATTGAACTTTCTGCCTCTAAACTCCAATAGCCTTTGTTACGCATTTTTTCAATAAATTCATCAAACTTTTTATAAGGAACAATAATATGGTTGTTATCATACCTAACGGTCATTCCACTATAATTTACAATGTAGTCGGCAAGTTTAATATTTTTCTTAATATGCCACAAAGATACACAATGACTTATTTTATGATTTGCAGCGCCATATTCAAAATCTTTATTAATTAAACCTTGTTGTGCACAAAGGTCCAAAATTTCTAGGCTACTGCCAAAACCATGCATTAATGTGTTTTTCTTTAATTTTACATAATCACCAATTTTATATGTATCATTTTTTAATTGTTTTTGTTCTAACTGATAAAAATTTTCAATTTGGTCAAGCATTAATTGTTGTGCTTTATTATTTAATATTTCTTTAGTTATTTTAATATAATCTTTTTTTTGTAACATTTTTAACCTCATTCATGTTTAAATTTTAGCATTTTAATTAATTACTTTCAAATATTTTAAATAGGTAAAGTGACAAAAAATTATTATATTTTAAATAATTTAACAAAATAATTAAATTAACTATTGAAATTTAAATATTAATGTGTTATATTGAATTTCGAGTGATAAAAAAATACATTCAAAAATTTAATAAATTAATTTGCATGCATACTATGAATGGCACACATTTATAGTATTTTTTTGCATTTTTAAAAGGAGGGGAAATTTTGGAAAAAATTATTAAATTTAGTGGAATTTGCAAGGAATTTAAAATTTATCAGCGAAAAAAGGGTACAAAAGGTATTTTTAATTTATTCAAACGTGATAAAAAAATTGTTCACGCACTTAAAGAGGTATCTTTTGAAATTGAAGAGGGTGATATAGTTGGATACATTGGTCCAAATGGGGCTGGTAAGAGCACAACAATTAAAATAATGAGCGGAATTTTGGTTCCAACCAAAGGCACTTGTGAAATATTAGGCTATAATCCTTGGAAAGACAGAAAAAAATATGTAAAAAACATTGGAGTTGTTTTTGGACAGCGTTCTCAACTTTGGTGGGATGTGCCTGTTGTTGATAGTTTTGAACTTTTAAAAGATATATATAATATTCCTAATGATGAATATAAGCAAACGCTTAAACTTTTAGTATCTACACTTAAATTGGAAGATATTTTAAATAGACCACTTAGGCAACTATCTTTAGGGCAAAAAATGAAGTGTGAACTTGCCGGTTCTCTTTTACATAGACCTAAAATTTTATTTTTAGACGAGCCAACAATTGGTCTTGATGCTGTTACAAAATTAACCGTTCGAGATTTTATAAAATACATAAATAAAGAATGGGGAACAACGGTAATTTTAACTACGCATGACATGAGTGATATTGATGCATTGACTAATAAAATTATATTGATTGGTCGTGGGCAGTTGTTATATAATGGGAGTTTTTCTGCAATTAGACATAAATACGAAAATATTAAAACAATAGAAGTTGAGTTTAAAAAAGAGTATGAAACTTTACAAGTAGATGGCTATGAAGTAATTTCGCATAATAAAAACATGGCTGTTTTAAAAAACCTGCCAACTATACAATTTAATACTAAAGAGTTTATTTCTGAAATTGGAAAAAACTATGAGGTAGTTGACTTTTCAATAAAAAGTATGAGTGTAGATGAAATTCTTGCAAGGCTTTACTCCGATTATGAAATTGTAGGAGGTTAAAGTGATGAGATCCTATTTTGGTTTATTTAAAATGTCTTTTAAAGGCGAAATACAATATAGAACAAAAGCGTTGTCAGGAATAATGACGCAACTATTTTGGGGCTTTATGTATGTGTATTTATACACGGCTTTTATGGGTGGAAAAATTATTGATGGATTTTCCATTTCGCAAATGGCAACTTACATATGGCTAGGGCAGGCATTTTTTGCTATGAGATATATTTCTCTTCCTCAAAATTGTGGTGCGGAAATTTCGAATGGTAATGTTTGTTATAAATTTGTGCGACCAGTAAATATTTATGACCAATGGTTTGCCGAGCATTTAGGACAAAAACTTTCTGCTACCATTTTGCGTTTTGCCCCAATTATTTTAATTAGTATGCTTTTGCCAAACAATATTGGTTTATCTTTACCTGCTAGTTTTACTTCGTTTTTATTATTTTTGATTGCATTAATGCTTGGTTGTTTAATGGCGGTTACACTTTCAATGCTGGCAATTTTTATAACTTTTAAAACTCTTTCTGCAAAAGGTTCAATTACTATTGTAAATACTATAACCATGCTTCTTGGTGGTATGTGTATTCCTCTTCCATTAATGCCAATTGGTGTGCAAAATGTGCTTTCTTGGCTGCCTTTTAGATATATATCTGATTTGCCATCAAGAATTTATATTGGAAATATAGGCACAACTGATGCTTTAATTCAAATTGGAATTTCATTTGCTTGGCTTGTAGCATTAATTATTCTTGGAAAAATTTTAATGAAAAAAGCATTAAAAAATACTGTTATTCAAGGAGGGTAAAATGTTATATAAAAAATATTTAAAAATGCACATAAAATCATCTATGCAATATAAATTTAATATTTTTTTATTAGGAATCTCATCAACTTTAGTATCGGCATCTGAAATTATATCTGTTTGGCTATTATTTCAAAGTTTTTCTTCTGTAGGTTATTGGGGCTTTTATGAAGCAGCACTTATGTTTGGTATTGTAACTACAGTGTTCTCTTGTGTTGAATGTTTTGCTCGTGGTTATGATGAATTTCCAACTTTAATAAAAGAGGGTAGTTTAGATAGGCTTCTTGTTAGACCAGTAAATATTTATCTGCAAATTTTTGGTTCTAAAATAGAATTTTCTAGATGCGGAAAAATTTTACTTGGCTTAACTGTTTCGGTTATTGCCCTTTGCAATTTGTCTATTTCTTGGACAATTTGGAAAGCCATAGTTTTAATTCTTACATTTATTTGTGGAATTTTAATAATTTTTGGCTTAATGCTTATAACGGCAGGGGTTAGTGTGTTTACGGTTGAAAATTTAGAATTTTTAAACATATTAACACATGGCTCAAAAGAAATTTGTTTTTATCCAATAAATATTTATACTAAATGGCTTGCAAGGTTTTTTACTTTTATTGTTCCGGTTGCTTGTTTTAATTATTTGCCATTAAACTATATTATGGGTTATGGAGATTTGCCTCAAATTTTATGTGCGTTTGCACCACTTATTGGTATGTTATTTGTTATTCCTTGTTTCTTGTTTTTTAGATGGTGTTTAAAAAAATATCAAGGTACAGGAACATAATAAACTTTAAAAATAACCTTATGGAAAATGAAATTAATAAAAATAGATATTTTGTTAAAAATAAAAATTATAAAGAATGTGTTTTTTATTTGATATTTTATTTATAAAACATTATAATTATGGTGTATTAAAAGGAGAAAAAAATGAAAAATAAAAAATTTTTGTCAATATTTGTTAGTTTTATGGCAGTTTTAGTTTTTGCATGCTTTATTTCGGGCTGTTCACTACAAAAAGATAAAAATATTTCATCAATTCAAGTTATTCAATCAACAATTCCAGAGCAAATTGTTGTTGGGCAGTTTGATAATGCACAAATTCAAGCACAAGTTAACTATGAAGATGGAACTTATGAAATATTAAATATTACTTCTGCATTATTAAAAGATTCACAAAAAGAAAAACTTAACACTCCAGGAACATATACTATTGAGATTTTGTTTAGGGGTGTATCAACAAGCATCACTATTACTATGGTTCAAGCAACCCAAAGTTATGTGGTTAAATTCTATAATGGTAAAAATGAACTTATCTCTGTTCAGGTTGTTGAAGAAGGGCAAGATGCAATTGCTCCTTCTGAAGCACTTTATGAAATAGACGGTTATGAGTTTATTGGTTGGGATAGAATCTTTACAGATATTTCTGGAGATATAAATGTTTATGGTGTTTATGTTAAAGTAATAGAAAAAAATGAAGAAGATTATTCTGAGGAATTATTTAAAGCTGTTGATAAAATGACAGAAACAACATTAAATATTTCTAGTATTACTCCATCTGGGTATAGATATGACACAACCTTGTTTTATCAAGATGGAATATATGACAAAGCAGTTATAAAGAGAACTGTTAATGGCACTGTTGAATATTACGACAAGTTTGTAAAAGATACTTCTAATAGTCAAGAAATTACATATTCGCTAAGCAGATTTGATTCTAGCGGTGAAACTGTAATGTCAATAGCAGATTATTATTTTAATCAATATGACATTTATGAACAAGTTAAAGAAATTTTAACTTCTGCTTCAGAGTTGACATATTCAAAAAGCAGTACTTTAGGATTGGAGTATTATACTTTGTTGGCAAAAGCAGTACCAAATGACGGACCAAATTATAAAGAATATGAATTTGAATTTAGTAGTAGCCAAATTATATCTATAAAAAGATACGATATTGATTCAACCGAAGAACGCAGTTTGGCTGAAACATTATATTATATAGTAAATCCTGAACAAGTGGTTGTTTATCCTGCAGATATTGAACTTTTATCTATAGCAGAAAATGTTTATAAACATGATGTTGTTATAACCACAAGAGAAGCAACTGATATATTGCTTGTTGCAAAAGTTATAACAAATGATGCTGATAACAATGCTGCATGCATTGAAGAAAATGACACTACAACATATATGTGGGACAAAAATGATGCAACATATTACACATCAGAAGAATTAACTGATACTTATACTCCATATGTGTATAAAACAACTGCATCAGAAAAAAGATATGGTAACGAATTCTACTACATGGTTAAAAATTTAACTGTAACACCAAGTTTGATATTAATGGATAATGGTTCAGTTCAATTTACTTATGTTGTTGAAGACTCTAGTTCCTCACAAGGATATACTCTTAGAATTGCGGTTGCTGATGGAAAATTAGCAGCAATAACAAAATATGATGGTGCGGATCAAGAAGTTGTATTTACAATGGATTTTGAGTATCAAGAAACAGAAGTAATAGTTCCAACAAAATTAGTTGAATGTGAAGCAAATGCAATTGAAATCTAATTAATTTTCTTTAATAAAATTACCTTTGCATGGGGTTCAAAACAAAAAAATAGGAAGAAACATTAAAATTTCTTCCTATTTTTTTAGTTTAATCCTAATGCTTTTGTTGCACGTGATAATGTTTGTTTTGCAATGTTAGTTGCTTGCATTGCACCTTCTTTTAAGATTTTATCTAATATGATCTCATCGTTATATGTTTTATATTTTGATTGAATATCTAACAATAATTCTGCAACAACTTGGGCAACTTCTTTTTTGAATTCTCCGTATCCTTTATTTTTATAACGTTTTTCAATACTCTCAAAACTTTCATCGGTAATTTTACTTAATATGCTCATTAAATTTGAAATTCCCGGTTGGTTATCTTCATCAAAATGAACGTTGTTATAACTATCTGTTTTTGCTGACATAATTTTTTTCTTAGCCACTTCAATATCATCCAACAAGAATATTGTTCCCTTATTATCTCCATTGTCAGATTTATTCATTTTTTCTAATGGGTTTTGTAGGTTTAATATTTTATTTCCAACAGGGGCAACATAAACATCTGGCATTTCAAAAGTTTTACCATATCTTTTATTAAATCTTTCTGCTAAATCACGAGTAAGTTCTACATGTTGTTGTTGGTCTTTACCAACAGGAACGATGGCTGTGTTGTATAATAAAATATCTGCAACCATAAGAGTTGGATATACAAATAAGCCTGTATCCACACCTTCTTTAGTTTGTTGATTAGATTTGCATTTAAATTGTGTCATTCTTGAAAGTTCACCCATTTTTGTTTGAAAAGTCATTATAAATCCTAAAGTTCCATGTTCTAATACATCACTTTGTTTAAATATTGTTGTAACTTTAGGATTAATTCCACATGCTAAATAAATAGCAATAGAATTTTTGACAGATTCTTTTACCTTTTGTGGTTCTATATAACCAGTTATTGCATGTAAATCTGCAACAAAGATATAACTATTATATTGTTCTTGTCTATCCACAAAGTTTTTAATTGCTCCTAAATAATTTCCTAGTGTTAAATTACCACTTGGTCTAACACCCGTTAACATTGTTTTTTTCATAAATATAAATCTCCTTAAATTAAAATAAAAAACCCGTTGATTGTTTTAATTAACAAAACATACCAACGGGCTATTTTAGATTTATATTATAAATATTTTAATCCATTATATGTTTTGTGATGCAGTAAAAAGCATTCACAAAACATTATATTTTTGCGAACGCTAAATTATTTACGCCACCAAATTAATGAATTAAACATATATTACTCCTTTTATGATATTACAATTATATAATATTTTATTTTGTAGGTCAATAGGTTTCTCAAATAAAAATATTTGAGCCATTTCCACTAATATGTTTTAGTTTCAAAATTTTTATATTCAAACAAAGTTTGTTTTTTATTTTTAAAATTTTTAAAACAAAAAAACCTTGGCAAATTGCACAAGGTTTAATTGGCTCCCCGGGTCCGATTCGAACGGACGGCCTATCGGTTAACAGCCGAGTGCTCCACCGCTGAGCTACCGAGGAATATTTAAGTTGTTTTAAGTAACAACACGAGTATAATAGCACTATTATTTTTTAAAGTCAACAACTTTTTTTAATTTTTTAAAAAATATTTAAAAATAAAATACTCAAGAATAAAAACTAGAAAAAATAAATATAAAAAACCACTAAAAATTAGTTGACAATTGGCTGGGGGGGGGTAGAATACAAATATATCATTAAAAAGGA
>SVIS01000014.1 GCA_015069385.1 Clostridiales bacterium | reverse complement strand
CAACCGGCTGGGGGGGGGTAGAATACAGATATATCATTTAAAAGGAGAGTAAAATGAAAAACAAATTCAAATGGCTAATAAATGTATTTACCCTAGTACTATGTGTATGTGCTTTAGCCATAGGCGTGTACGCAGCAAAACAAGCGTCCTTGACCGCCACCGGCACAATAGGCTTTACAGCGCATGGCTGTAAGGTAAAGGTGTCAGGCACAATAGATGCGTATGATGAAGATTTCACCACAAAACTAACAGGAACAGCAGCAACAATAGCAGAAACACTAGTAGATGAAGAAGGAGAAGAACTATCCCTTCCAGCAATGTACTTTAGTGATTTGGTAGAAGAAGGAAATATAATAACAATAAACTTAAAAATAACAAGCGACTCAGACTTTCCAGTACTATGTAACATACCAAATCCAGTAGCGTATGATTCAAACAGTACAACAACAGAAATAACAGCGGTAAAAGGTCTAACCTCAAACCAATCATTTGTGTTATCAACAAAAGGTGATTATAAAGATATAACAATAACGTTTACACTAACCGACATAGAAACAGCCTCAGATATAACAGCAATATTTGATGCAAATCTAGAGTTTAAAAAATATACATTTGATAGAAGTGTATTAAAAACTGGGGCAATGAGCGGCTTGCCAGATGAAACAGAAAAAGCAAAAACAAAACTCTATGTAGAGATGGGTGAAGATGAAAACGGCACAGCCCTCCGCTGGTATGCTTTTGCCTATAGTGCAACAGGCAGCGAAGAAGTAGGTGCAAATGGCATGGTAGCAGTAAATGAATTTACAGCAACAGATTCTGCATCAGTCCCAGCAGGAACATACTACTTTATATCAGAATATATATTAAAAAATACAGATAGTGACTATATAGCATTTAATTCCAGTATAACAGCAGCAAATGACTATGGTATTCACTACAACAATTCAACCATACAAAATTATGTAAATGGTACAACAGGGTTGTATACAAAATACAACTTTGGGGCAGAGAAATATTCAGGAGTGTATGGTCAAATATCAACAAGAACACTTGGTGGTGAAGAATACAAAGTAATTGATTCAGATAATATAACAGTGTTGTCAGAACCAACAACCCAATCAACTATAGGACAGTCTTTATGGCTATTAAGCATATCGGAATACGGAGAGTTATTTACTCAGGAGCAGGGGACAGCAAAGTTAATAATGGGTTCTGATGATTCTTGGTGGTTGCGTTCGCCTAATGGCGATGGGTGTTTCCCATCTAAAAGTTACTCTTATGCGATTTGTGTAGACACTGATGGAACTATCATAGCCGACTACGTCAACGATGTCGATTACTATGCAATCCGCCCAGCGTTCAAACTTGTAATTGCATAACTATAACAGACAATAAAAATCTCTTATCTTTATAGGTAAGAGTTTTTTTCAACAAAAAAACATTATTTTTGCATATATTTAAACTATGAAAAACAAAATATATTTTAAAATTAAAAAATATTGCTATGTACAAAAGAATGTTAATTTAAAATCGCTTTGTAGTATTAAAATTGGTGGAGTTGGTGCTTTAGTTTGTTATCCTAAAAGTATAAGGCAAGTGCAAGGCTTAATTAATTATTTAAACAAAAATAAGATTAAATTTTTTATACTTGGCAATGGTACTAATGTGGTTTTTGATGATAATGGCTTTAAAGGGGTTATAATCTGTCTTAAAAAATTAAATAAAATTAGTTATAAAAAAAATCAAACGGTTATTGCATATTCTGGTGTAAATTTATTTGCATTAAATTCAATTTGCTATAGGTTTGGTTTGGGTGGTTTAGAGTTTAGTTATGGTATTCCGGGTAGCATTGGTGGTGCAATAAAAATGAATGCGGGTGCTTATGGAAAAGAATTTTGTCAAGTTGTTAAAAATGTTTGGCTTTTAAAAAATAATAAAATAAAAAAATGTAGGTCAAAACAAATGGGATTTGGTTACAGGCAGTGCAAAAATGTTAAAAATGGTGATATTGTTTTAAAGGTGGAGTTTAATCTATATAAAGAAAGTTCCAAAAAAATAAAAGAGTTACAAAATGAAATATTTTTAAAAAGGTTACAAAGTCAGCCTTATGGTACACTTAATTCGGGTAGTGTTTTTAAAAAAGTACAGGATGAGAGTGCTGGAAAATATATTGACAAACTAGGGCTAAAAGGTGTTAAAATAGGAGATATACAAATAAGCCCAAAACATGCTAATTTTTTTATAAATTTAGGTAATGCAACTTCGCAACATTTGCACAGTGCAATAAATGCGGTAAAATATGAAGTTAAACAAAAATTAGGGCTAGATTTAAAGGAAGAAATTATTTTTGTAGGAGATTAAATTATGGTTATTTATGGTGACTACCATACTCACACAACATATAGCCACGGCAAAGGCAGCATATTAGATAACGCTCTTATTGCAAAAAGCAAAGGGCTAAAAGAAATAGCCATAACTGACCATGGCTTTAGTCATAAACTTTTTAATTTTAAACGTAGCCAAATAGATAATATTATTATGGATATTCAAAAGGCCAAACAAGCAACGGGTGTAAACATTCTGTTTGGTATTGAAGAAAATTTGTTATCTTTAGATGGCAAAATTGGCGTTATGAAACGAGACTTAGATTTTTTAGATATTGTAAGTGTTGGTTATCATAAATGTGCAAAAGCCAACTCAGCCAAAGATTATTTTAAACTTTTTATGCCAAACAATATGCATTTTTATTCTAAGGCCCAAATAGAGCGTAATACTCTTTGCATTTTAAAAGCAATAGAAACACAACCAATTAATATTATTACGCACCTTGGTGTTGGCATGCCCGTAAATATTGAAGAAATAGCACGCCTTGCAAAACAAAAAGATATATTTATTGAACTTAATGGCAAACGTATTGCTTTTTCTAGGGCAGATATTGAAGTGCTTTTAAAGCATGATACTAAATTTATTTTAAACAGCGATGCACACCGTCCAGACAAGGTTGGTGATGTAAGAAACGGAATGGCATATGTTTTAAAATATGGTATTCCTGAAAAAAATATAGTAAATTTAGGTAAACGTCCAAATTTTAAAAGTTTAAAATAAGAGGAAATATGAGTTTTTCTAAAGAAGTAAAAAAAGAAATATTAGATAATAAATTTAATAGCAAGGAGCGCGCCCTTGCTTTTTTGTGTGGCTTGGTTTACTCTTCGGCAGAGTATGAAGTAAAAGATGGCAAAATTATTAATTTTGTAATTCCAACCGATGTTGATTTTTTAGTCGATAGTATCAAAGAAGTTGTGCAAGATATTTATGGCTTTGGCAAAGTGTCTATGGTTCCTTCATTTAAAATTAGCAAAACTCAATATTATAATATTGAAATTAGCGATGATGTTGCTGAAAAAATTTTATACGATACATTTGCACTAACTAAAGATGGTGATGAAATAAAAGTAAACGAAGTTGTTTCAGACAAAATTTTGGCTACTGAAGATGGTCTTAAAGGTTTTATGTCTGGGGCATATATTGGTTGTGGCACTAGTAGCATTAAATTATGTCAACAGGGACGAACAACAACTGGTTATCATATAGAACTTGGCAATCAAAACTATGAACTTTTGCATGAGATTTCTAATGTTCTTGCACAGTTTGAAATATTGGCAAAATTAACTAAACGTAAAAATTTGTATGTTCTTTATGTTAAAGATGCCGAAGAGGTCAGCAATATGCTTGCTTTAATGGGGGCATCAAACGCAGTTTTAACACTTCAAAACGAAATTGTAACTCGCCAAGTACGCAATAAGGTTAATAGACAAAATAATTGTTTTGTTTCCAATTTTAGCAAAACACTAAATGCTAGTTTTAATCAACTTCAGGCAATTAAAGTTATCGAACAAGAAGTTGGGCTTTATAGTTTGCCAGAAGATTTACAAGAGGCGGCACTTTTACGTTTGGCTAATACTGAAGAAAGTTTAGAGCAACTTTTAAAACTGAGTAAAAAACCTTTAACAAAAAGTGCACTAAATCATAAATTTCAAAAAATTATTAAAATGGCAAATAAATTAAAAAAATAATATAAAGGAAATACTTATGAAACCATTTGTTCACTTGCATTTGCACACAGAATTTAGTTTGTTAGATGGTGCAACAAGAATTGATGATTTAATAGATGAAACTGTAAAGCGTGGCTATAGTGCAGTTGCCATAACCGATCATGGTAATATGTATGGTGCATTAAAACTTTATGAAGGTTGTTTAAAAGCTAACATTAAACCAATACTTGGCTGTGAGTTTTATATCTGTCATGACCGTTTTAATAAAACCGGCAAAGGAGATATGGCACATATTGTTTTAATTGCTAAAAATAATAAGGGCTATGAAAATCTTTTAAAACTTTCCGGTATTGCCTCTAAAGAAGGTTATTATTATAAACCAAGAATAGACTATAAAGTTTTAAAAGAACATTCCGAGGGTATTATATGTCTTTCGGCTTGTCTTGCAGGGCATATTCCTCAACTTATTTTACAAGGTAGAATGGAAGATGCCAAAGCAATGGCGCTTGAACTTAATAGTTATTTTGCTCCAGGAGATTTTTATTTAGAAATTCAAAACCATGGTATACCAGAACAAATTACTGTTTTAAATGGCTTAGAAAAAATTAGTAAAGAAACTGGCATTAAACTTGTTGCAACAAACGACGTACATTATTTAAATAAAGAAGATGCCGAAATTCAAGACGTTTTAATGTGCGTGCAAATGCAGAAAACAATAGATGACCCAACACGCATGAAGTTTGAAACAGATGAATTTTATTATAAAACTTATGAGCAAATGTTAGAGGCTCTTCCTGGGTATGAAGAAGCTCTTGACATTACCAACGAAATCGCTGCAAAATGTGACGTTATTATTCGAAGTAAATCGCATGGTGATATTAAAGGAGTTGATAAAAAATACGTTCTTCCTGCCAACGAAAACTTTATCCCATACTACCAAGCGCCAAATGGCAAAGACAACTATGACTATTTAAGAGAAATAACTTATAATGGTTTAAAGAAAAAATATGGTGAGCCACTTTCAGATAAGGTAATAGAGCGTGCCGAAACTGAACTTGCCGTAATTCACGAACAAGGATTTGTTGAATATTTCTTGGTTGTTTGGGATTATGTTAATCATGCTCGTACTCATGGAATTTCAGTTGGCCCGGGCCGTGGTTCGGGTGCTGGCTCGATTGTTGCTTATGCAATATCTATTACTTTAATAGACCCATTAAAATATGATTTATTTTTCGAACGTTTTATTAATAAAGAACGTGTATCTATGCCCGATTTTGACGTTGACTTCGACTACGATAAGCGTGGAGATATTATAGAATATGTAAAAGAAAAATATACTCCACAAAATGTTGCATCTATTGGCACATTTGGTACAATGGCTGCAAAAAATGCAATAAGAGATGTTGCAAGAGTTTTAAAAGTACCTTATTCAGTTGCAGATAAAATAAGCAAACAAATACCTTTTAAACTTCCTGAAGGCATTAAAAAACCACCCGTTTTAAAATACTATTTTGGAAAAACAGGAAAACCAGAAAACGATAAATATATTATTCCAGAACTCAGAAAATTGTATGATGAAGATTCAACAATAAAAAGAGTGGTAGATATTGCGTTAAAAATGGAAGGCATGCCACGTAATATGTCAACTCATGCATGCGGAATATTAATTGCCCCACATGAGGTCGATACGTATGTTCCGCTTATGCGTAACGGTGAAGATATTTCTACTCAATTTTCTATGATAGAATTAGAGCATTTGGGATTACTTAAAATGGACTTTTTGGGTCTTAAAACATTAACCGATATCGATAAGGCTTGCCAGTATGTTAAAGAAACAAAAGGAATAGATATTGATTTTTATAGCCCAGATATGGATTATAATAATCCAGATGTTTATAAAATGCTCTCTGAAGGAAAAACCGAAGCGGTGTTTCAGTTAGAAAGTGGTGGTTTTAAAAAATTCTTAAAAGAATTAAAACCTGACTGCTTGGAAGATATTATCGCCGGTGTTTCGCTTTATCGTCCAGGACCTATGGCGTATATTCCAAAGTATGTTCAAAATAAACATAACCCAGAACTAGTTAAATATGCTCATCCTTGTTTAGAGCCAATATTAAATGTAACTTATGGGGTTATTGTTTATCAAGAGCAAGTTATGCAAGTTTGCCAAGCAATGGGTGGATATAGTTTGGGTCAAGCCGATAATGTGCGCCGTATTATGGGTAAAAAGAAAAAAGACCAAATGGTTTTTGAAAAAGAAAAATTTATAAATGGTTGGGAAGACCCAGAAGGAAAAAAATCAATACCTGGGGCTGTAAAACTTGGTGTGCCCAAAGAAGTTGCAGAAGATGTATTTGGTCAAATGGAAGCATTTGCATCTTATGCGTTTAATAAATCTCATGCTGCTGCATATTCATATTTAACATTTCAAACAGCATATTTAAAATGCTATCATGAAATAGAACTTTTAACAGCGGTAATTAATAATCGTATTACAAATGCTGATGAAATTAAACATTATATAACTTATGCAAAAAAAGAAAAATATCCAATTTATCCACCAGATATTAATAAGTCTAAAGCATTTTTTAGTGTAGAAAATGGCGGTATGCGATATGGGCTAAGTGGTCTTAAGGGTGTTGGTGTTGGTGTAATTCAAACCATAGTTGCCGAAAGAGAACAAAATGGCGAATATAAAAGTTTTCAAGATTTTATTAATCGTTCTGATCAACAAGTTTTAAATAAAAAATGTTTAGAAAGTTTAATTTTTGGTGGTGCATTTGACTGTTTTGGTCATGCAAGAAGTGCTCTTTGTGCAGTTTATGATTCAATGATAGAAAAAGTTAATCGTGATAGAAAATCTCGAGCAACAGGTCAGTTCTCTATTTTTGATGCTTTTGGTGGCGAAGAAGAGCAAAAAGAAATTTCTGATTTCGATACTATTAAAATACCAGACATTAAAGAGTTTAGCCGCAATGCAAAATTAAAGTTTGAAAAAGATGTTTTAGGAATATATCTTTCTGGACACCCACTAGATGAACATATGGATAAATTCGATGAATTTAACTTAACTTCCGAAATGTTAGTAGCCGAAAGCAGCGAGGCTGATGAAACTCAAGAGGCAGGCGAAGAAGATGAACGGCAAGTAGTATTTGCTTCTGGTATTACAGATGGAATGAATGTTACCTGTGGAGGTATAGTAACTGAACTTAGAAAGGTTTATACTAAAGTTGGCAACAGAGAAATGTGTATTGTAAAACTTGAAGATTTATATGGTACAATAGAACTAATGATGTTTCCTGCCGCTTACGATAAATATAAAAATGAACTTGTTGAAGATTGTATGTTAACTTGCAAGGGTAAACTATCTATACGTGACGGCGAAGCACCAATTGTAACAGTTGAACGCTTAATATTTTGGAATGCAGATGAAAAGGAAGAGGTAGAAGAAAAGCCAAAATCTAACAAAACTGTTTATATTAAGTTTGATACAAAAAATACAGCAATTTACAATAAGGTTATGTTAATTTTATCAATGTATACAGGTGACACACCAGTAATTTGTAAATGTACGAACACAAATCAAACATTTAAAATTAATAAATTAGTAAATCCTAATAACCTTTTAATTAATGAATTAATTGGGGTATTAGATGATACATCTGTTGTGGTTGTAGAAAAATAATCTTAAATATTTATAAAAATACAAGCCTTAAATTAAAGCTTGTATTTTTTCATAAATTTAATTAATACACTTCACCAATTCTAACGCCTTTTTCATCACGTGCTTCTTCAATTTTTTGTGCAAGTAAATTTCTTATTTCATAAGGTTTTTTAATATTCCAAAGTTCCATAACTGGTGTGGTAATGTCATTAGAACAAAGAGTAATAGTACCAACCCCAAATATTTTTTGACCTAAACTTTGATGAATTTTTATATCATAAATTCTATATAAATTTACTTCTTCAATAGTAGTAGACAAAATGCCAGATTTAATAAAGATTTTTGACCAATCGCCAGGTTTTTCTACTAAACTATAACGTGTAAAAGAAATAGGCATGCCTAAAATTCTTTTTTTGTCTGTCCAAATAACATTTGAATTTTCACCATATTTATTGCTCATATTTAAATTTCCTTTAATATTTTTTAATTTATATTACATGAATAATATTATATTGTATTTAAAAATTTGTCAATTTATTTGTTAGTTTTATTTATTTGTGTTATTCTATATGTATGAAAAAGAGAAGTATAAAAGTCGCAAAGTCTTTAATTAATTTTTTAATGGTGCTAATTTTGTTGCTTGGCTTGGCAACTTTAGGTGTAACAATTTATAATAGCATCAATTTTAGTGTAGAGGCGGCAAAATATATTTATGCCTTAATTGGTGTATTTTTAATGCCGTTTGAGTATTTAATGTATGGCACAATTGGTAAATTTCAAAACCAAGAAAGCAATCTTGTGTCGTTAATAATTTCTCTAGTTTTGGTGGTGTTAACTATTACTGTATTGGTTAATTCATCAAAAATGTTTAATGGTAAATATTCTACTACAAAACGTACCATTGCCGGCACAATTGCAAATTTCTTAATTTTTGCTTTCTTTGCATTTTTTGCTTTTGGCGCTGTTATGTTTTTTGTAAATTATAATCAAATATCTAACATATTAAATGATATTGGCCCAGAACTTGTAAAAACAATAATGGTAAATTTAGGTTTTAATTTTATTGTTTTAAAAGAAATAATAATATCAGTAATTGGTAGTTTAATTACCATATTTGCTCTTGTGCTATTCTTAATCGGCATGTCACATAAATCTACTAAAGTAAAAATTATTTCAAGCATTTATTTTTATTCTAGTGAATATGAAGAGCAACAAACCGAAACTTCGGCTTCTAAACTTGAACAACAAGAAGAAGAGCAGGTTGTAAACGAAATGAAAGAAGTTGATCCCGAAGCAAAAAATTTAGTAAATAAAATTAGGCAATTAGATGAACTTAGGAAAGCCGGCAAAATTTCTAACACTGACTATACACGTTTAAGGCAAAAAGCAATAAGGAGATATAAAAACTAATGAAAAAATTTTTTCAAGATTTTAAAAAGTTTATAAGCAAAGGCAACATCATAGATATGTCTATTGGTGTTATTGTTGGTAGTGCGTTTTCGGCTATTGTAACGGCATTAACTAATAAAATTATAATGCCATTAATTAACTGGCTTTTAGCCATGGGTGGCGCAGAAGAAGGTTTGGCTTCAGCATTTACATTTTTAAAAAAAGCAACACTTGCCGATGATACAATTGACTTAGCAAATAGTATATATATTGATTGGGGTGCTTTTATTACTGCAATTTTAAATTTCTTAATTATTGCTATGACATTATTTATTATTATGAAAGTTGCTAAAAGAAGCAGTGAGTTCTTTAAAGAACAATATACCAAAACAGTTAAAGATATTGAAAGCAAAACTTTATGTAAAGAAGAACGTAAAGAACTAAAGGCAAACGGAATCTCTCTTAAAGATAAAGCCGCAATAAAAGCATATTTTGCAGAAAAAGAAGCCAAAGAACAAGCAATTAAAAAGGCAGAAGAAGAGGCTAAAAAAGCTGCGGAAGAAGAAGCAAAGAAAAACTCTACCGAATATTTATTAAAAGAAATACGCGATTTGCTTGTAAAAAATCAAACTGCAAAATCAGAATAAAATAAAGCAACATTAAAACAAGAAATGTGACATTAATAGTCACATTTCTTTTTATATGTTTTTATAATAAAAAGTTAAACTTGCCATAAGGTGGTAAGTTATGCAATATGTAAATTCACAAAATAATAATAAATTATTAATTTTTTTTAAATATTTAGGTTTTTTTGCCTTATTTTTTATATTAAACAAGGCTGGAATTAATTACTTAATATATCCCTTTGTATTTGGTACATATTTTGCATCAATTTGGTGTAACCAAAATGTTTTTTCAATCAGTGCAATTCTTTTATTATCGGGATATTTGGCTACTTTTTCTTTATATAATTTATTAGAAAATGCAATTTTTGTATTAATTTTTTTAATTATTTATGGTATTCACTATAAAATTAAAAAACCATTTAAATATTTGCATATAATTATTTATGCGGCAATTGTTAATTTGCCAAAATTATTTATAGAAATATATTTTTTAAATAGTAATATATATTTACTATTTTTAGAATTTGTTTTAGGTCTTTTATATACCTTTGCTGTGCTAAAATATTTTGAAAGCATATGTGTGCGAGGTCTTTGTGGAAGGCTTACAAGTTTAGAAACGATTTGTGCTTTTATTTTTGTAGCAAGTGTATTTTGTGGGTTAAATGCATTTTCTATAGGAAATATACATTTAATAAAATTTTGTGCATCGGCACTTGTTTTATTTTTAGGATATGTGTCAAACGTTCAAACAACTCTTTTGTTAGCGGCTGCTGCTGGAGTGGGTAGTTTGTTTTATTCAAATTCGCCTATTTATTTATGTGTGATTTTAATTTACTCTCTTTGCGTTTGCATGTTTAAAACAAAAAATAAATATATAATGTCTGTTGCATTGATTGCTGGAGAATGTATATGTGGGTTTTATTTTAATTTGTTTTTTGAATACAACATATTAAGTTTAATTCCGCTAATAGTGGCTATTTTGTGCTTTATTATTTTTCCTAATAAACAACTTGATATTTATAGTGTAAATTTTCATGAATCTTTAAGTAGTTTAACACAGGCAAGTGTAATAAATAGAAACAGGGAACTTTTGCATAGGCGCCTAGTAGAATTAAGTGATGTATTTGCTGAAATGAATAAAGTGCTTCGTGGTATGATATCTGGTGGTATTGCTAATAGCGGAGCAAAAAGACTTTTATATAATGAAGTAAAAATTAAAACATGTGATGATTGCCCTAATAAAAACAAATGCTTCAGAGTATATAGTGCCGAAACAATGCAAAGTTTAGAGCATATGATAGATATTGGTTTCGAAAAAGGAAAAATTAATTTATTGGATGTTCCAACACTTTTTGCGGGCAAATGTGATAAATTAAATAGTTTAGTGAGCACAATAAATGATTTAATTGAACAATATAAAAATTATGCTGGGCTTGTAAATAACATAGATGCTAGCAAAGTATTACTCGCTGAGCAACTTTATGGGGTTTCAAATATAATGCGTGATTTAAGTTTGGAGGTCAATTCGGGTGTTAATTTTGAAAAAGGTAAAGAGAAAAAAATAATTGATGAATTAACTTATAACAATATAATTTGTTCAGATGCTTTAGTATTTGAGTCGGCAGGTACACTTTCTGTTACATTGGCAGTGCGTAAAGAAGATAGATTAAAAACCAGTGTTTCAAAAGTGGTTAGTAAAGTTTGTGGACACAAAATGGATATTGCTGAAGAGACAAGTAGTACAAGGGCTGGCTGGCAAGTGCTTACTTTAAAATCGGCACCAAAATATGATTGTGTTTTTGGTGTGGCAACAAAAACTAAAACTGGCTCTAGTGTTAGTGGTGATGCTTATTCAATTGTCAAAATAAATGATGGAAAATATTTGTTTGCTTTATGTGATGGTATGGGTAGTGGTCAAAAAGCAGAGCAAACCAGTAGTACTGCAATAGGACTGCTTGAAAATTTTTATAAGGCAGGCTTTGACAGGGAAATTATTTTGTCGAGTGTTAATAAATTATTAAGTCTTGGCAAAGATGAGGTTTTTTCGGCACTAGATTTATGCTTATTAGATGTACGAGAGGGGTTATGCGATTTTATAAAAATGGGGGCCCCAGAAAGTTATGTAAAACAAAAAGAAACAACAAAAATTATACAAATAGGGGCACTGCCTCTTGGTATTGTGCAAAATGCTGAAAATAAAGCAAAGCAAGTTTATTTGTCTAGTGGAGATAAAATAATTATGCTTACAGATGGAATTTCAGATGCATTTAAAAAACCTGAAGATTTACAAGATTATATAAATAATTTGGCAATTAGTAATCCTCAAGAAATGGCAGAAGAAATATTAAATAAAGTTTTATCGATTAATAAAAAAATAGCAAAAGACGATATGAGTATTATTGTTGCAAAGGTTTTTGAAAGATAAAAAATGTCAAAAAAATAAATATTTTATAATTTTTTAACGATTTTTAAGGAATTTGTTTATTTTTTGTTGTAATTTGTAGTTTTTTGTAATCACTTGAGGCAAATAAATTTTTAGGCATATTTGTAAATGTTTAAAAATAAAATATTTTAACAGTGGAGGTTTTATGGAAAATATTTACGAAAATATTCGTTTGCTTCAAAAGCATAAATTGCCAGAGGAGCAAATAACAGTTGAAAATAATATAAGTATAGATGGTGAGGTGGAAGTTAAAAAGGTTCTTTCTGCTAGTGCTAAATATGATATTAATTTTCCTCTTGAAACATTAGAAAAAGAATGCAATGTTGGAGGAAATATAATCTTAAATGTTGTTTATGTAACACAAGATGGTGAAATTAACAACCAAACAGCGGTTAGCCCTTTTAATTGTAAAATATCAAATGAACAAATAAATGCCAACTCAAAAATTAATGCAAGAATAAAGGTTGTAAGCACAGATATAGACAAAGTTCTTGCAAACCAAATAAGGGTCATTACTACGTTAAATGTTGAAGGTGTTGTTGTAAAAAATTTAGAAATGCCAATGCTTAAAGAGGCTAGCGGTGATTTATATATAAAACAACAAGAGCAAGAAATTGTTGCGTTTGAAAAACAAAATTGCGACAAATTTGAAGAAAATATGCAGGCTGCTGTAAAAGATGGCGTAAAAAAAATATTAATGACAAACGTAGAAACAACAGTTCAAAACTATACAGCAGGCACCAACTTTATTCAGGTAGAGGGGCAGTTATATGCTAAAGTAGTTTATGTGAATAATCAGGAAATTGCAGAACTTGAAACAATTACAATCTCCAAAAATTTTAAACAAGAAATCGAGGCAGAGGGCGTAAACAGAGACTCGATTGTCGATGTAATAACACATGTTTTAAATGAACATGTTCAAGTAGAATTAGAAGAAAAAGAAAATAACGAAACAATAATATCATTAAATATTCCTATTGTTGCGTGTTATAATTTATATGAATGTCATAAAATTTTAGCATGCCAAGATGTTTATTCAACTGAAAATATAATTTCTGTTCAAAAAGATGAATGTATTAATTTTGTTAATTTGCAACCTGAATTTTTAGAAGGTAAACTAGAAGGAAACGTTGTATTAACTGATGAAGAGCCAAGAGTAGATAAATATGTTGCAACAACAAATGTTTGCTCAATTGTTAGCAATAGTTATGTTGATGATGGAGTTTTATATGTTGAGGGTATAACTACTGCCAATGTAATTTATTTAAATGATGAACTTGGAGGTTTGCAGTCTGTTCAAATTGAAATTCCTTTTGTACTTGATAAAAAAGTTGATTTAAATTCAGATGTTTTGCTTGAGTCTTATGTGTGCTTATATGATGTTGATGTAATGGTTAAACGTGGTAGAGAAATATATTTTGATGCAAAAGCAAAAGCATATGTTAATGTAAGTCGAGCAACCAATATCTGCATGGTTACAAAAACGGAAAATCTAGAAATATTGCCGGTAAAAGATAGTGCTTTAGAAATATATTTTGCTAAAAAAGGCGAAAGTTTTTGGGATATAGCAAAAAACTTAAAAATACCTAGCGAAATTATTGCAAATCAAAATCCAAACTTAACAGACCCATTAGAAAAAGACGAAAATATTGCCATTTATTATCAAAAACAAAGAAAATTAGAACATTAAAATAAAAAAATATTAAAAATGCGTGAAATTTAAATATTTTCACGCATTTTTTTATTATTTAAAAATAATTTTAAATTTACTAAATAATTTATTTGGGGTTTTGATATATAAAAATATTAAAATATTTTTTATAAACGCTTTTTTGTTTGATAAAAGTTTGTAAAAAGTGGTAATATATTTTTGATTAGACTGCGCATATTGTTTGCAAAAGCAAAAAATACGAATATTCGCAAAAGGAATTTGTATGAAAAAATTAAATTTAAAACTTCTTATTTGTTTTACTGCCATATTGTTTGGCACATTTTTAATGACTGCTTGTGGAGATGTAACTGTTACATTTAATTCTCAACCAGTACAAATGGGGTTAAATCAAGAAATTGATTTAAAAGATTATGTAACTGTTTCGGGGGCAGAAATAGAAAACGTTGTTTTTGAAAGTAGTAACTCTCAAATTGTTTTTGTTACCTCAAGATATACATTGGCTTCTGGTTCGGTTTCGGGTACGGCAATTATTACGGCAAAAGGTTACGATGGCTTTTTGGAAGTTGTTGTTTCTGGGCAAGGTGTGTCGTTTAGTGCACCAACCAATGTACATTACGATGAAATAACTTCTAGTTTAGTATGGGACAATGTTTATTGCGGACAAACAGTTGCAAATGTGTATAAACTTAACATAACTTGCAACAATGTTCCACAAGAAGAAGTTTACGTTAACACAAACTCATATGAAATACCAAATGCTGGTGATTATTCTGTTACAGTAGAGTGCGTGGCACGTGCAGGTATTGATGCATCAGTGGCAAGTGACGTTTATTCATTTAAAAAACTATCTGCACCATATAACCTAGAATATAATAACGAAAATAAAATGCTTACTTGGGAATGTCAAGATTCATATATGTTCTATGTAAAAAAAGATGGTGTTCTTAGTGATATTGTTTATGGAACAAGTTATACTATAGCATTGGCTATAGAACAAACATACTCAATTTCGGTAATTTCGGTTTCCGAAGAACAAGGCGAAAATGTGTTTGGCTCGCAAAGTGAAGTTTTAACTTTAACCAGATTAAACGCTCCAACCATTGAAGTGAACAGCGGAGTAATTTCATGGCAAGATACTCAATTGGGTGTTGGTGAATATTTACTTAAAATATATAGGCAATCAGAAGATGTTTCGGAACTTGTTGCAACAAGACAAATTGCATATAACGGAACTGATTATACATATACTTTTGAAAATTTTAGCGCAGGAAAATATTTTGTTACAGTAGAAGCCGTTGGCTTAAATGAACAATATTTAACAAGTGGAGCAACTCAAACTCAAACGTTAGTAAAACTTGAAGCACCAAGCCTATTATTTAATAAAGAATTGCAAGAAATTTCGGTAAATAACTTTGATGCAACTTTAATGTTAGATCTTGAACTTGTAATTGAAAAAGATACTCAAATCAACACGCAAAATATTTCACAAGAGGGCAAACTCGTTTATGATTTTTCTCAAAGTGGAATTTACAATTTTAGTTTAATTAATAAAGCAAAATCTGCTGATCAAATTTCTTCTAACCCAAGTCAGAAAGTTACTGTTGTAAAACTTGGTGAAATTACAACACTCACGCAAGGAGTAGACAACCAAGGTAATTATGTAATAAGTGGGTTATCTCAAGCATACGCAAATAACTTTGTTGTTCAAAAAATATTTAACAATGCAACAACTTCACTTACACTTACAAACGAAAACTATGGTTTGGTAAATGAACTTTTTGCTTCTGCTGGTATATATACAATTAAAATTACCGCTTCAGGTAACGATGCTCAAAATTTCTATGTTATAGATGGAGAAACCTTAATTTATGTAGAAAGGCTTCAAACAGTTACACTTAGCCAAGATGAACAAAATGAAAAAATAACTTGGAATAAGATAAGTGATAATAGTGATGTAATTTTTAATTATGAAATCACTGGCGAAACAACAACCTCAGGTGCAACAACAAATACTTATTTAGATTATGGCAATTTGCCTGTTGGCAATTACGACATGACTGTTTATTCTTCAAGTTTACGCAAAACTGATGTAAAAACTTTAATTTTAGATGCATTTACTCCTGCAACTTTAAATTTTGATATTTATAGACAACTTGCGACTCCAAGCGTAGTATTTGCCCGTGCTAATGATGGCTATCAATTAAATATTACTCCAGTTGCAAATGCAAACTATTATACAGTAGTAATAAATGGATTAGAGTTGGACTCAGTACACCATAGATCAATGGACACTTTAATTGTTGACATTACTAATACTTTTAAAAATGTGGGTATTGGAGATAATGGAACAATTTATAATATAGAAGTATATGCAACTAATACACTAAACGCATATTACTTGCAAAGCGAAAACGCAGAAATTGAAGTTGATAAAATTTATGCACCTACTTCGTTTAGTCTTTCTTCCTTAGAAGTTATAACTACAACAAAAGAACAAAATTATATTCAAGACTACGTTGTTCTTGTAAATAATGTAGAAACCAATCAATTATCTTCTGATGTAAATGAATTTAATGTAAAAATTAAATATATTGCAAATGTAACAAATTATAATAATGTATATTATATAGATAGTGATTATTCTGAGTTTAAATTATCAAGAGCACAAATATCTGTTAAGGCACAAGGATTATTGATATCTTGGACTTTAAATAACTCAAATTCTAACTTTAGTATGTATTTAAACATACAACAAGGAACAAATGAGCAAAGCATTCCACTTTTTAATCAAACTCAAATAGATTTATCAAAATTCCCATTCGAAACATATGGTTTTGATTTAATTGAGGGTATTCAGGGTAATTTGCAAGCAAAATTACTAAATGGACTTACTGGTGAAATTGCTGGTCAATATGAAAATGGTGCTTTTGTAAGCGGTAATAAGGGTGAACTTTCTACTTATTATATTGGTTCAAATTCTGGAAATATTGAACTTAGTTACGCAAATAATGATTTAAATTTGCAAATAACAGAAGAATCTAATGAAATAAATATAACTTGGAATACAAAAACAAATTGTACTTATATGTTATTTGATGGCACTAATGAATATACAAATCTTACACAAGGTCAACATTCTTTAGATTCTACAACATTTGAAGAAGCAAAGACTTATTTAATGTCATTAACACAAGTTCAAGAAAATAACATTCATATTTATGTCTTTAATGTTACTCGCTTGCAAGCGTTAGAACAATTAACAATTACACAAGATGAACAATTAGTTGCACCTACTCAGACAGGTGCAAGCAAAGCTGTACTTGTTAAAGATGGTCAAGAAATAGCAAGTGTAAGCCAAATTACAGGTGTAAGTGAGGTTTTACAAGCAAAATATTCGGCTTTGGGCAAAGCAAACAATTATACATTCTATTTAGATAGCGCCACCGTAACTTATACTTTTGCAAGATTAGAAGCATTAAATATTACAAACAATTTAAAAATATATAATAATATTGTAAGTTGGGCAAAAGAGGGAACTGCTCCAGTTACAGCTTACGAATATGTAGTTAAATTCTTTGATAACCAAGGCACAGAGCCTCACTTAGAAACTTTAACCCCAGCCGATGTTAATAGTTTTGATTTAACTACTAGCAAATATCAAACAATTTTATCAAAACTTTCTGGAACAAAATATATTTCAATTCAAAAGAAAGTTGGCGAGTATGTGGCTAGCGTAGAAGAGGTAAACTATTTATCTTCTAGTTATAGCCAAGATATTATACTTAAAATTATTAATGCTCCATACAATGTTGCTATTAAAGTTTTAGAGTCAGATATGCTTGCTCAAAATGAACTTACAATTTCTTGGAACATAGATTCAACCAATGTTGAAATTGCTGGTTATATTATTAAAATAGAGAATGATGGCAAAACTCAAACAATTGAAACAACAGGGGCATATACAGTAAGTTCTGATAGCGACTTGTTTAAAAAGCCAGGAGTTTGGACTGTTTCTGTTATGGCACTTGGCGCTAATGATTCTATTAGTTCTAACTATAGTCAAAGTGTTTCTGTTACAAGATTATCTCAATCAGCAAATGTTTTGTTAAATGACCAAGGAACAATTGCATGGGGTAAAGTTGCAAATGCAAATAAATATAGATTAATTTATGATTATACAGATATTAATGGTGAAATAAAAACTAATGCAGCTACTTATGAAAACAGCATTTCAACCTCAGACTTGTTTAAAACAGCATTAAACGATGAGTTTAGTGGAATTATTAATTTAACACTTTATGCAACTGGTGATGGAACGACAACACTTTCTAGCCTAACCCGTGCTGAATTTATAAGATTAGAAAAACCAGAAATTAGTTTTTCTGGTGATAAAATGATAGTTGAAAATTACGAAAATTACCCAGAAAACACTAAAATTTTTGTTACAGCAACAATTGATGATAACATTGTTATTAATAAAGAAGTTGTTTTACAACAAACAGAAGATTTAAAATATGTATGGTATATTCCAACAGAATTTAGTTATTTAAATAGTAATAATGAAACAGTAATTGTAGACTTATCTACACAAAAAGATATTACATTTGCTGTAGTTGCACAAAATCAAAATTCAAAATATATTGTTTCTAACAAAGCAACAAATACATTAACATTGCTTTCACCACTTTCTAATTTAAGAATGGTTAGAGATAATACAGGTAGTATCCATTTTATGGCAACTAACTCAAATACTAATTGTGCAAATGTAACAATCAAAGTTGCGCAAACCTCATATTATGTTACCGGAAATGTAGATTTTGTTGTTTCTGATGAAATAATTGCATCTCTTGGTTCTGCTTGGAAAATAGAGGTTGTAGCAGTTGGTTCAGGTACTTATTTAAATAGTAAAGCAAGCATAATAAATGGTACAAAACTTGGGCTTGTTAACACAATTACTACTGAATATGGTGCAGTTGTTTGGAGTGCAGTAAATAATGCTACAGATTATAAAATGAATATAGACAACACAATATTCTATACTGGATATGGTACAACACGTTCAGAAAAACTTTCAAACCCAGAAATTACAAGTGGTGACCATGTTATAGCCATTAGGGCAATTGGTAATATTACTCAAACACCAATTTCAACAGGAATTATTTTAGATGGTGATTATTCTAGTAAATATACTGTAACAAAAATGCCAGAAATATCTGACTTAAAAATTGAAAATGGTTACTTTACTTTTACCGCAATTGCCGATGTTTCTGAATATGCAATAGTTGCTTTTTCTGACTTAGCACAAGCCTCTATTGGTGAGTATATACTTACTGCTTATACAGCATATCCATTAAACAATGCAATGACCTATTATCATAGCCCAGCGCTAAACGCAAAAATAGATGAATTGGGCGAATTGTATATTAAAATTTACAATAAAACATTAAAAGAAAATTGTGTGTATTCTAACTATGCATTAGTTGAATATGATGGCACTACAGAAGATTATATTAAAGTTTCAAGAATAACAAACGAAAGTCAAACTGTTGAATTATATCATCCAATTAAACCAGATAAAGTAAGTTTAGATTATGCAACAACAATGGCTACTTGGACACAAAATACAAAAGCATCAAATGGCTATTTAATTAGTGTAGATGGTTTACTTGAATATTTAGCAGATAATTCTTATACAATAGACGCAAATGATCAACTTGCAGCAGGTGTACATTATATTAAATATTTACAACTAGGTAGCACAGACCTAACTGAAGGACGTCTTGCTTACTTATCTGCTGATTTCACGCAAGAATTAAGAGTTACTAAATTAAATAAGGTATCTATTTACGCAACATATACAACTGATTCGTTATCAGAATTATGTTTAAGGTATACAACAGTATCAGGTGCAAATAAATATTTGACATACGTTGAAGATGTTTATTATAGAGAATTTAGTAATTCAACAACAAACGTAGCATTAACAATGCAAGACTTAGAAGCTGATAAAGTTTATTCTAATTTTGGAATGCGTGCTATAAATTCAACCGATGTTACAATACTTGCCAGCAGTATGAGTTACTTTACTATGGTAGACAGCGAAACACAGCAAGAAAAAGTTGTTAAAATTTCAAAAGTAGGAACGCCTGAACAACCAATAATGAAAAATGGTGCTTTCTATTGGGAATTCACAGATAGCAGCTGGCTTTCTATGGCACAAGGCTATGTTGTTAAAAAACCATTCCAACTTTCATTAGATGGCATATTCTCTCAAAAGTTTGTTCTAACATTTACATCAAAAACGGCTCCTGTTAAAACCTATACATATACTTCTTCAGTGGGTAATTTTGTATATATGTCAGACTCTCAATATGCTTCACTTAGTTCTATGGTAGATTTAATTGCCGGCGAACAAGCAGAAACAATTAAACATTATTTTAATCTTTTACGTTATGAACTCGAAGGTGGTTTTGCTTCTGTAAATTATGGTTTTAATAAATTTGCAAGCAACTTGCCACAAGGTGATTATGAAATACAAGTTAAACTTATTGGCGATGGTATGCTAAAATATTCTACTGGTGAAATAGAGGCTAGATTCTCATCTAACTTCTTAAATCTTGGAACAAAATATGTTGCAAGTGCACCTAGTGTTACGGCAGTGGCAACAAATGGTTTATATACTTTAGAATTTAACAATGTAAATGTAAATCAAACTTATTTCTCTTCAGCGCCAACTTATAGTTTAATTGGTGTGTATCACGATGATGAATTAAATATAGATAATGAAAAAGAAATAGCAACATTAACAGCAACAGGCATTAATAATTCAGAACTTCTTTCATTTAATTTAACTCAATTAATACAAGATGGAATTTTAGATAGTACCTATACTAAACTTTATGTAACTGTTAAGGGAAATAACTCTAATATTCTTAACGGCAAAACATCTAATGTTATTAATATTACGGTCTTAAATTCAATTAATTCTTATGTTGAACATGGTGTTATTAATTGGAGAGCCCAAGACCTTGTTGGCAAATATCAAATTGTTTATACAGAAAATGGAACATCTATAAAAAACATTTTAGATGTAGAAGTTGTGCCTGAGCAAGAAATTTATTCTTGGCTTGGTCGCGAACTTGTAGAAACAAAACAATATAATGTTACTTTACAGGCATGTGGCTTGGTTGATGGAAAAATAAAAAATGCTGAAACTTTAACAATGTCTGGTAAAATTACTTCTATAGGTAGTGTAACAAAACTTGCATGTATAAATAAAAATGTAAATGCAGTAGATATAAGTAATGGCTTGTTTACATGGGATTCAGTAACAAATGCATCTGCTTATGATGTTAAATATGTTTTAAGTAGTGGTGGCACAGAAGTTGTAAAAACTATTTACGATACTTTCTATGAAACCGAGGTAACAAATTCTTCTGTTTACTTATATTACTTTATGGCTATTGGTACACAAAGCCAAGAATTAACCGATAGTTCAATTACTTATGTAAACTCAGAATATAGTGCACAAAATCAAGCAATTAGGTTACTTGGAATAGAGTCTGTAATATTTAAAGATGGTATTATAGAATTTACCCCATTAGTATATACTGACTACTATAAACTTACATTCTATAAACAAGATGCAAATGGCGAGGCTAGTGAAAAGTTAGAAGTGTTTACAACAACCTTGTCTTATGATACAAATACTAACCCAAGTTTACTTGCTTGTGGACAATATTTAGTAAATGTTCAAACTGTTTACCAAAACAAAACAGTTATGGAAACAGATTCAAATACTTATTACTTAATAAGTCAAAAAGCAGAAACAAGTTACTATAAATTTGATTCGGTTTATAATATATCTATCCAAAATGGTGTAATTTCTTGGAAATACGATAATATTGATAACAAAAACACAAACGACTATCAATTTGTATTGACCTTTACAACAGATACTCAAACAGTAACAAAAACAGTAGCTGGTAACTTAACAAGTTATGAAGGTGTAGTATTTGAAGATATTTTAACTTCAGATATAATTACATTAAGCATAAGTGTTTACCCATCAAGTACTGCTGTGGGTAATTATGTAAAATCGGTTGCAACAACTTATACTAATATTCACCAATATGAAAAAGTTGATGAAACAAAAATTAACATTAGTATAACTGAAGAAAGTCAATTACTTGTTGATTGGTCAGAAGGCGCTGCCGGCTCTTCTTCAAGCTTTAAATATGAAGTAGAGTGCATTGCAAACGGAATTACTAAAAAATTCATAACCTTAGAACCAAAATTTATTGCAGGCGAAAATAACGATATTTCATTCAATTTGTCAGGCGAATATACACTTCAAATTAGAATAAGAGTTATTCCTACAATAGATAATTATATTTCTTCTGCATGGACTAATCCAAAAGAGATTACAAGACCACAAAGCGTGTCTAATTTAACATACGACACAATAAAACAAGTATTAACTTGGGATAAATACGAAGGTTCTAATAATTGGGATAGTTATGAATATAAAATTAGAGACCAAGTAACATATATCAATTCAAGCGGTGAAGAAGTAACAGAAATTTATATTTTAACAGCGAATCTTGCTGATAACTCATATACACCATTTGTAATTGGTACTCACATCTTAGAAGTTGCAGTAATAGTTTCTAACTCAAACGGCGATGGATTTATGTCTGAATATGTTGGTGTTCAAGATGCAGTATTTAATTTATTTGCAAGTGGTAGGGGTACAGAAGAAGAACCTTATGTTGTTTCTTCTGAAACACACTTTAGCAATATGGCATATAGACTAGCAAAAGATTCAAAACTTAACCAATACTATCGTGGAGTGGTTGTTGATGGAGAAGTTGTATTAGAAGAAACAAAAACAACCGATTTAAGTACATTGTTCTTCTTTAAACAAGCCGGACATATTACTCTTACAAAAAATGGGTCAACTAACACAACATTATATGTGGATAATATAGGTGATTTTAATAACGTTTATGATGGCGATTTCTATTCAATTACCTTTAACTATACTCATATTTATGGCACTACAGACTTTGCCCATGTTGCAATATTTAAAACTTTAGGCTCATCAGCAGTAATTAAAAACATTAAATTATTGTTTACAATGTCAATTTCTGGTGGCGATAGGGTAAGAGGTAATAATGTTACTGCACATATTAACGTTTTAAGTGAATATAACTATGGTGTTGTAAGTAATGTTACTATTGGACAATTAGGTGATTCAGTTCAAATTCTTGCTTATAGCCTTGGTATGGATATGTCATTTGTTGCTTGGTATAACTATGGAACAATTACTAATGTTGTTAATAACTACAATGTTACAATTGCGGAGAAAAACAGCAATGCTCAACAACAAGTACAATATGCAGCAATTTCTGTAAATAACTATGGCACTTTAAATAGTGTTAAAAACAGAGGTAATATTAATATTGATGGTACCGATGTATATGTGGGCGGCTTAGTTGCGTACAACCAAACTTCTGCTAGCATAACAGCCGGCGCAAATTCGGGTAATATTGATATTTATTACTTAAAATCATCTGTTTCTTATGTGGGTGGTTTGGTTGCTAAAAATAGTAATGGTGTACTTGCTTATACCTATAATACCGGTAACATTACTGTTAACTCAGCAACAACTTGCTCAGCATTTGTTGGTGGTTTAATTGGTTGGTCAGAAGGTGATAATATTAGTTACTCATATGCTAACTTTACACCTAATACTGAAATAGCAAACTTTAACATTTATCAAATTATTGGTTACTTAAAGAGTGGACAAAACAAAGCGTCATATGTTTACTATAAACAAGTTTCTGGTTTTGTTCATGTAAACGGCTCGGCAGGCACTGGCTTTAAGGCTTATGTTACTAGCCCAGCGGAAGATGGAGTAGAACTTTACGGATCAAGTTCACTATTTAACCGTACAGATGTTGATGTTAATGGAAATCCAAAACTTTCTTTTGAGGCTGCGTTTGAAGCAATACAATGGAAAGAAATTGATTAATTAAATCATAAAAAAATTGAGAGAAATTTTTCTCTCAATTTTTTTATTGAAATTAACTATAATTTGCTTGACAATCGGCTGGGGGGGGGTAGAATACAAATATATCATTAAAAAGGAGAAAGATATATGAAAAAGAACTATAAATGGCTAATAAACCTAGCCACCCTAGTACTATGTGTATGTGCTTTAGCCATAGGTGTGTACGCAGCCAAACAAGCCTCACTTACCGCCACCGGCACAATAGGCTTTACAGCGCATGGCTGTAAGGTAAAGGTGTCAGGGACAATAGATGCGTATGATGAAGATTTCACCACAAAACTAACAGGAACAGAAGCAACAATAGCAGAAACACTAGTAGATGAAGAAGGAGAAGAACTATCCCTTCCAGCAATGTATTTTAGTGATTTGGCAGAAGAAGGAAATACAATAACAATAAACTTAAAAATAACAAGCGACTCAGACTTTCCAGTACTATGTAACATACCAAACCCAGTAGCGTATGATTCAAATAGTACAACAACAGAAATAACAGCGGTAAAAGGTCTAACCTCAAACCAATCATTTGTACTATCAACAAAAGGTGAGTATAAAGATATAACAATAACGTTTACACTAACCGATATAGAAACAGCCTCAGAAATATCAGCAATATTTGATGCAAACCTAGAGTTTAAAAAATACACCTTTGATAGAAGCGTACTAAAAACTGGAGCAATGAGTGGTTTACCAGATGAAACAGAAAAAGCAAAAACAAAACTGTATGTAGAGATGGGTGAATATACAGTAGGGGAAACAACAACCCCACTTCGCTGGTATGCTTTTGCATATAGTGCAACAGGCAGCGAAGAAGTAGGTGCAAACGGCATGGTAGCAGTAAATGAGTTTACAGCAACAGATTCTACATCAGTTCCAGCAGGAACATACTACTTTATATCAGAATATATATTAAAAAATACAGATAGTGACTATATAGCATTTAATTCTAGTATGACAGAAATAAATGACTATGGCATACACTATAACAATTCAACCATACAAAACTATGTAAACGGAACAACAGGGTTATATACAAAATATAACTTTGGAGCAGATAAATATTCAGGAGTGTATGGGCAAATAACAACAAGAACACTTGGTGGTGAAGATTACAAAGTATATGATTCAGATTATTTAAAAGTATTATCTGAATCAATAACCCAATCAACAGCAAATCAGTCTTTATGGCTATTAAACACATCAGAATACAATGGGCTACTTACTAAAGCTCAAGGTGATGCAAAACTATTAGAGGGGTCTGTCGGTTGCTGGTGGTTGCGTTCACTTGACAAGTGTTCCCCTTCTGCTGGCAGTTCTTATGCATGTTATATTGATTGGGGTGGCGCTATACTCTTCGCAACTGTTAACCGCGATGTCAGTTGTGGTATCCGCCCAGCATTTAAACTAGTAATTGCGTAAAATTGAAAAGCACTTCCTATTTGGAGGTGTTTTTGTTGTTGTTTTATATAATTTCGTTTGTATTTTTAACTTGAAAAGAAATAATATATATGTTAAACTAGCAAAGTTGAGTTAAGGAATATTATAAATATTTTTTAATAGTAAAGTTTAAGGAGAAAATAATGGTAAATGTAAGTAATGTGGCTTTGCAGTTTGGAAGTAGAGTTCTTTTTAAAGAGGTGAATTTAAAATTTACAAAAGGCAACTGCTATGGCATAATTGGTGCAAATGGTGCAGGTAAGTCTACATTTTTAAAAATATTAACTGGCGAAATTGAGCCTAATAAGGGTGAGGTTACAATTACTCCGGGTGAGCGTATGAGTGTTTTAAAACAAAACCAAAACGCTTACGATGAGTATACAGTGCTAAGAACAGTTTTAATGGGGTACGAACGTTTAATTGAGGTAGAGCGTTTAAAAGATGAATTGTACGCAAAGCCAGATTTTGATGAGGCTGACGGAATTAGGGCTGCCGAACTTGAGCAAGAATATGCTGACATGGGTGGTTGGGAAGCCGATGGTAATGCAAAAACGCTTCTTAAAAATATTGGTATTGAAGAGAAATACTTTGATACATTAATGTCTGATATGGACCCAAAGGCTAAGGTTAAAGTGCTTCTTGCACAGGCTTTGTTTGGTAATCCTGACATTTTAGTTTTAGATGAGCCAACCAACAATCTTGACTTTAAAACATGTAGATGGCTAGAAAACTTTTTGTTAGAATTTGAAAATACTGTAATTATTGTTTCACATAATCGTCACTTTTTAAATAAGGTTTGTACTCATATTTGTGATGTTGATTATGGTCAAATTAATATGATGCTTGGTAACTATGACTTTTGGTATGAAACAACTCAACTTCTTGCTAAACAATTAAAAGACCAAAATAAAAAGGCTGAGCAAAGGGCAAAAGAATTAAAAGAATTTATTGCTCGCTTTTCGGCTAATGCTTCAAAAAGTAAGCAAGCAACTTCTAGAAAACGTGAACTTGAAAAATTAACAATAGATGATATTAAAATTTCTTCAAGAAAATATCCATATATTAATTTTGATTTTGAACAAGAAATTGGGAAAGAAATATTAGTTGTTAAAAACTTAACTAAAAAGGGTTTCTTTGAAAATTTAAGTTTTAGCGTTTCTAAAGATGATAAAATTGTTGTAATGGCAAATAATAGTTTGGCTCCAACGATGCTTTATAATATTTTAATGGGCTTAGAACAAGCCGATAGTGGAACAATTAACTGGGGTAAAACAATTAAAGTTAATTATTTACCACAAGATAATCGTTCATATTTTGATGATTGCCACCTTTCAATTGTAGATTGGCTCAGGCAATATTCTAAAGACCAAACTGAAAGTTTTATTCGTGGCTGGCTAGGCAGAATGTTATTTTCTGGCGAAGAGGCTTTAAAAGAAGTTAATGTTTTGTCTGGGGGTGAAAAGGTAAGGTGTATGATGGCAAAATGTATGCTAAACGGCGGGAACTTTGCCATACTTGATGAACCAACAAACCACTTAGACTTAGAAAGTATTACCGCACTAAATAAAGGAATGATTAATTATCGTGGGTGTATGCTATTTACTTCACACGACCAAGAAATTGTAGAAACCGTTGCTAACAGAGTTATAGATATTGTCAGCCCAACTGAAATATATAATAAAATGATGACATATGATGAGTATATGAAGGAAAGACATGGCGAATAATTTTTAAAAATACCAAATATTATTGTTTGGTATTTTTAATTTGTTTTATTACATAATATTTTAATTTATACACACTATAATTTTGGAGGTAATGTTATGTCAAAAAGTTGTAAATGTAACTCGGGCGTTTGTTGTAATGTTAGAGTTTGTAAACATAATATAAATGGTTGTTTATGTGAATTAGAAACAATTGAAGTAACAAAAGGCGATGGCAAAACTCTGCACTATTGTGGTAGTTATAAATGCAAAGAAAAATGTTAAAAATTAAATTAATGTCATATTTTTAATTAAAAAAACCTTCCAATTTTGGAAGGTTTTAAATATTAATATTTCTTTTGGAATTTACCATCTTTTTTCTTAATGCTAACATTAAGTTCTTGATTTTCTGCAAGCCTTTCAACAACTTCTAAAGCTTCTTTTTTAGTTTTGCAACGTTTAGATGCTCTTTGTGCACCTGTTTTTTTAATAACCCAATCTTTATTTTCTTTATCGTAAGTAACCATATATTTTTGGTTTCTAACTTTTACTTCTTCAGGTTGTTCATCAGCAGATGCTTCGGTTTTAGGTTCTTCTTTAACTTCTACCTTTTCTTCTTTTTCTACTTTTTTTGTTGTAGTTTTAGTTGTTTTTTTAGGTTCCTTTGTTTCCTGTTCTTTGTCTTCTTTTGCAGGTTCTTTAACAACTTTTTCTTTTTTTGCTTTTGTGGTTTCTTTAGTTTCTTTTTCTGATTTTTTTGCTGTTGTTTTGGTGGTTTTTACTTTTTCTTTTTTTGGTTGTTCTTCTTGCACTTTAACCTCTTCAACTTTTTCAGTTTCTTGTGCAGGTTCAACTACTTCTTCTTTTGTATTTTCTTCTAATGCAACTTCTTGAGTTGGCTCAGTTGTTTTTTCTTCATTATTAATAGAAATTTCATTAACAGATTTTTTTGTTTTGCAAGATTTAACAATTGCAATAACAACACAAATAATAATTGCAGCAATAATTAATGCACCACCAATAATTATTACTAAATTTAATTCTTGTGAAAGATTTGGAAAAAGTGAAACCAATAAATTATTTAATAAATTTTTCATACGTACTCCTTTTAAACTAAACACATTTTACAACATAAATTAAATTTTTTCAATACTTTTATAAAAATATAATTAAAAATATTTTTAACTGAGCAATAAATTGTTGACATAAAATATTAAAAAAATTAAAATACTAAAGTAAAGGAGTTTTTGTATGCGTAAACATTATAAGTTAATATCAAGCATTGTATGTTTGCTTTTATGTGTAGGCATGATAGCCTTTGGTGTTTATGCTGCAAAAAATGTACTTGTTTCACTTAATTCCTCAGTTTCATTTACTCCAACGACTGCAAAATTAAAAGTTTTTGGTGGGGTATATGGTAGTACAGAATATAATTCAACTACAATTAATAATAATTTATTTTATTACGCAAATAACAATGGTATAGATGCAGATGCCAATGTTGCTGAAAATAATGACAAAGCAACTTTTACCACTTGGAATTTTGGCGCAACAACTTTTGATAGTGATTACATTAATCAGGGTAAAGATACTCCTGACCCAATATATTTCTTTATTCAAATATCTAACTATGTTGAACGTAACATTAAATATAATATAACTGTTGAAAGCGCTATGACTGATAGAAATCTTAATTTATCATATGGCACTTATTCAGCAAGTAATAACAGCACAAATCTTGCTAGCCCAAAAACTAATGGTTATTGGGATATTACAAAAACCGAAGGTTCAAAAATTGATTTTACTATACCAACAGTTGATTATAAAGGTTTTAGTGAGTCGGCTGGCAAATTAGTAACGGCAGATATAAATAGTAGTGAGTTTTCTACTACAATGTTGGTAATAAAAGTAGAAGTAGCCGATGCTGATGAAGATGTCGCAAGTTTTGAATTTGAATTTGTTGTAACAGCAATCTAAAAACTAACTTTAAATTTTACGGGAGGATTTATGAAAAAACATTTCTTGATAGGCACAACTATAATTGCTATGGTTCTATCATTTGGTTTGTTATTTTATAGCATTTATGCGGCTGTTACTCCGGGATTTTTAGTTAAAAACACAATTTCGTTTGCTGGCAGTCAAAATATTAAATTTAATATTGCTGGCGCTATTACTGGAACAAATGATCCAACTAATCCTGATTTAACACACGTTTGGGAATATGATTATGAACAATCTTCTGAGGTTGAAAATAGTTGGGTGGTAGGAAATTTAGTATTTGATAGTGAACAAAAAGACATTGAAGATATTCATATAACCTATACTTTTAATATAACCAATGAGTGTGAAACTGAAATTACTGCTGCCTTTGTAGGACCAGAGGGTATTGTTGCACCTTTAGTTGCAACACAATATGTTCAGGTTGGAACAGGAAGTTTAAATCAAGGCTCACAAATAGATATTCCAGCATATGGCACTGCCGTTTTAATTTTGAAATTAACTTTAAGTGAAATTGAAAATATTCATATTAATCAAAATGTGGATTTTCAAATTAATATGATACCTAAAACTTCTAATTAATTAAAAAGCAAGCATAGGCTTGCTTTTTTGTTGGTTTTTAAAAAGGGTATAATTAAATATAAATTAGTCAAAAATTTGACAAGTAAATTTTATCTATGATATACTCACTCGGTAATATCAAAATTGGGCTTATTTTTAGCCAAAAGGTAAATTTGTTAATTTTAACTTAGTGTTTACCAATAATTTTTAAGGAAGTAATATGAAAAAATTATCTGCTTGTATATTTTTATTTATAATATCGTTTTGTTTTATTTTAACCGGTTGTTCAGGCGCAAATATTGGCATGCCAGAAAACTATTTGCAAGTAACTTCTAACGGTGGGTTTGTTGTTAGTGTTGGAAATACTTTATATTTTTCAAATGCTTACAAAAGTTACTCAAATTTAACTGAAGCATCTGATAATGATGGCGATAAAGTTGCTCAACATTCATTGAAACGTGTTGGTGTAAACTCTAATGACCAAAAAACTTTGGTTGAAAATGAAGAAGGTAAAGTTGAATATGCAAATTTGGTAAATAAAATTGCTGGTTATGAAACTTCTAATATTTTTGTTGTTGGAGAATATTTATATTTTACTTCACCTAATATTCATAAAAATGACTCCAAAGAGGCTGAAGATTATAATACTTATGAATTTGAACTTTCATCACTTTTCAAAATTAAATTAGATGGTTCTGGTTTAAAAGAAATTTATACTACAGAAACATCAAATGCAAAATTCTATTTGGTTGGTGGTGAACAAAAATCTATTTTGGTTTTTGATGATTCAAAAATAATGCAATTAAAATGTTATGAAAATGCAAATTCTTTAACAACCTTGGCAGAAAAAGTTACTAGTACAATTTTTCCAAATAATCAAGGGGAAGAATTAACTAATGTGTATTACACAATTGCTCGTGAAGAAGATGATAACTTTACTGGAAATATTGTAAAAGTTTTAAATGTTTCAACAGGGGAAATTAGTGATGTTTCAGGTTACTCAAAAAATGGCGAAACAATAACATTAATTTCTTACGATAATAATCGTTTGTTCTATCTTCGTAAAGGGCTTCCAAATCAAGATGATGCACTTTACTCTAACGATTTTTCTAATGGTTATGCTTCAGAAATTAGGCATAAATACACTATAGATGGCTTTGAAAATGGCTCAGATTTACTTGTAGTATCAAATCAAGAATATGATGTAAATGTTTTTGTTTTTGAATATAATAATAATATATTTATGCAAGACTTATCTTCAACTGTAGATACTACAGCAGTAAAACTTACAACCGAAACTTCAGAAATTGCGTTTGTAAGCGGAACTTATGTATATTATACAACAGAAGCCGGCATATTTAGAGTTTCAGTTTTAACAAAAAACACTCAACAAGTTTCAGATAAAGTTGCTAATGCCGATGCTGTAGATTTTGATGGTCGTTATGTTTACTTCTATGCATCTGTAGATGGCTCTACTTCAGGCTCTTATTATTTGCACAGGGCAGATGTTGAGGCAGCAAACAATAATCTAGTTAATGTTGAGTGCATTTCCGAATTATTAGAAGAAGATATTGTTGAAGAAGAATAGATAAAAAAACTTTAAAATTAAGTAGAAAATAATAATGTAATTAGCAAATATTTGTTAAAAGAATATTTTTGAATTGTTTATTACTAAAGTAAAAAAACAAGGACATTTTTATATGTTCTTGCTTTTTTTGTAATTATATATTCCATTTGCTTCAAAGTGCTGCATTTGGTACGAATAGATATCATATTTTAAAAAAATATCCAAAAGATAATGACTCTTTTGAATATTTTAAACGTCTAAGTCACATAATGCAGTTAAATATACTTCGGCTTTGTCTAGATATTTTTGAGATAATTCTTTAATCATATTAATACAACATAATTGCTGATATGAATAATTGTTGTTTAACGAAAAATTTGTATAGTTGTCATTGCCAATTAAATAATCAACAGAAACATTAAAATAATTGGCTAATTTGATTAATGTTTCGGTGTCTGGTTCTCGGTCACCGTGCTCCCATTTAGAAATCAATGTTTGCTTGTAACCGGTAAGTTTTGCGATGTCTTGTTGAGTTTTGTTTTTTTCTTTCCTTAGTTCTTTTAGTCTTAACATAAGCATAGTTTACCACTTATGGGATTAATTTAAACAAAATTGGTGTAAATTTAGTTGACAGTATGGAATAATTTATCTAAAATTATAAATGAATAATACATATGGGAATAAATTAAATGGTGTTAATATTACAAAATTGCTGTTAGTTTATTGTTCACTCATTATTCACTAAATAATTAAGGAGTAAATTATGAAAAAGAAATTTGGACTATGGCTAAACTTGCTGACAATCTGTCTATGTGTATGTGCTTTAGCTATAGGCGTGTACGCAGCAAAACAAGCAAGCCTAACCGCAACAGGTACAATAGGTTTTAAAGCACATGATTGTGAAGTAGAAGTGTCGATGACCAAAATGGGCTATTCACTAGGTGATGGTACTATATATCAAACAACTGCCGTCGCTGTAGATATGGATTCTGCCACAGATGGAACTCAAACCACAGGCAAAGTAGCAGGCAATGGTGGAACAGGTACGATCTCAACAGTAGATTTAGAAGAACTCAACTTTACTGACCTAGCCGCAGAAACAATTCCGAACATTGTTTTGACTATGACTATAACCAATAAATCAGTATATCAAATTGCTGCAACTGTGACCGTAATAGAAGCGGACAATGTTACTTATGTTAGAGAGTATAATAAGGGAACAACCGCTGCAGAAACAAAAACAGCCCACTCAGGTGCTGTAATTTTGAATGCATCAACAGTTACGCCAACTGATGATGAATCTGTTACATTTACTATTACACTTAGAGTTGTTAATCCGGAACAAGATATTGAATCGTTAGCAAACAATTTGCAAATTACAGCAAACTTATTCAAGTATGATGCATCAGCATTACAGGCAACAGTTAACGATGATACACAAAAAATAAAGTACACACTTAATACTGCAAAAGATTCATATATTGTTGGAAAAAATGGTACTCCTACAGGTGAAATTACAATTGAACCATTTATTAATGGGTTACCTGTGACTACTATAAATTCTTCATCTTCTGGTTTCGCTAGTACAAGCACAATTACTGCTATTAATATGCCAAATACCATAACTTCAATTAGCCCTTATGCTTTTTATACTACATCAGGAATTACATCTATTTCTTTGCCTGATAGTGTAACTACTATTGGAACTAATGCGTTTGAAAATTCTACTTCTTTGGCAAACATTTCATTTTCTAATAATCTTACTAATATAAGTTTTAACAACTTATTTGCCAATTGTCCATTAGATTATAACATAAAAGATGATTTAAAATATTTAGGCAATGCAAACAATCAATATCTTATATTATTTGGTGCATCTGATTTAACAAAATCAACATACAATATATCTCCGATTACAAAATTCATAGCCCCTTCTGCTTTTAGCGGGTGTTCAAATTTATCTGAGATAACAATTCCAGGCAGTGTTAACAAAATTGAAACGAGTGTATTTTCAGGATGTACTGCACTTAAAAGTGTAACAATTTGTGAAGGTGTAAAAAGTATAGGCTATTCTGCGTTTTCAGGATGTACTGCACTTACTAACTTAAGTATTCCAAGCAGTGTTATTAGTGTTGGAAGTTCTGCATTTGATAATATAAATTCAGAATTGTTTTATACTGACTCTGGTATAAATTATTTGAGATATGCAAACAATAATGATTTGATATTATATAGCGTGACTAATAAATATTCATCAACATATACCATTAATGCTAATACAAAAATTATAGCAAGTTCTGCTTTTCACAGCTGTTCAAATTTATCTGCGATAATACTTCCAGATAATTTGGTAACGATAGACTCACAAGCATTTTATGGTTGCTCTTCATTAAGTAGTATTACATTGATTAATAGTTTAACAAGCATAGGATCTTCTGCCTTCTATAACTGCAGTAAGTTAGCTACAGTTTACATAGATGGCTCTATTGCATTTGCAACTGCAGTAAGCAATTATTCAAGTAACTATATATTTAAAAACACCACAGACGTATACATCCAAAAAGATGTAGACGTTAGCGGATACAAATTTACGAAAGTAGACGATACAGTTTATACTGTAAATGATATTGAATATTTAAAATATACTGAAACTTATTAATAAGCAAATAAAAAATTCCTTATATAATGTGCTAAGGAATTTTTTATGCATTAAGAAATATTGAGGTTTTTGCTCGTACTAAAACATAATACTATAATATATTATTTTATTTTGTGTTATAGATTTTGTAATTTTATGTAGAAAAATGTAATAAAAAGTATACTTTAACCTAAATTGGTGATACAATCTACTTGTTTAGGGGGTACAAAATGGATATAATAAAAAAACATATGTCAGAAAATGAGCAAATAATTATCTCATCTAAAATAGACACAAAAATATGTGTTAAAAGTAAATTAAAATCACACCTAATGTTAATAATTATGTGGTTGCTTATGAATGCTTTTTTTGTATATTTACTATTTATGCAAGATATTGCTTTTAAATATTGGTTTGTAGCTATTCCAATTTTAGGATTTGATGTACTTGGTATTCTTGGCGTATATAATGCTATTTCAAAGGAATTAGTAAGGGTTGCCGATATTGGTTATGTGCTCACAGATAAAGCAATTTATTGCTATCATGCTGGCTCCTATAAAAATGTTACTAAAATTAGTTTTGAAGAAATATCTCGTTTTGAAAAAGATAAAACTGACCCCACAGCCTTTTATTTATGTTCAAAAGATAAGTCTATTAAAGTAGAATATTTGCCAAATCAAACAGTTTGGTATACACACATAGCAAAAAAGGTAAATTTTAATAACTTGGAACAAAAGTAAAATATGTAAATATAAGAAATTAGTATAATAAGTAAAGAGTTGGAATATAAAAAGTTCCAATTCTTTTTTATTGTTATTGTTTTATTTATATACTTATACTTGTTTGTTGGAACATAGCAATGTTGTTTGTACCAAGATATGCATATTTTTCCAAAGTCATTTAGTAATAGAATTTAAAATCGGAATATTTATAGAGTTTTTTACAGAGTAATTATACCTATTTAGATAAAATTACAGGATTTGAAAATGTAACAACTTATGCACCAGAAAATGTAAATCATATGTTAAGAGAAATTGATGATAACAATAGTTATTTAACTGTTCAAAAACAATATAAAAGACTCGCTAAAAAAACAATCCACAAAGGAACTCAAAAACAAATTAAAGAATTTTTAGAATTATAGGAACACTCATTTCATTCGCTTTATTCTAGTATTCTTAAAAAGGAGATAATATGGATTATACTAAAATTGGTAATTTTATAATGTCTGAAAGAAAGGCAAAAAAGTTAACACAAGCCAAATTGGCTGAAAAACTTTTTGTTAGTGAAAAAACAATTTCTAAATGGGAAAATGGAAATGGTATTCCAGATACAAATACTTTGCAAAAACTATGCAATATTTTTGAAATAACCATAAACGAATTATTAAACGGAGAAAGATTTTCTGCCGAAAATTATGAAAATAAGGCTGAAAATATATTACTTCAATTACAAAAAACAACAGAAGAAAATAATAAAATGTTTTTTAGATTAGAAATAGTTCTTGTAATACTAGGGCTAATGTTCTTATTTTCATTTATTGCCATTGCGAGTTTTGTGCAAATGGCAAATTGGTTAAGAATTATTTTAATTATTTATGCTGTATTTATTTTTTTATTAACTGCTATGGTTGGTTTAAGAATAGAACAAGTTGTAGGATTTTATGAATGTAGAAAATGCAAACATAAATTTATTCCTACTTTTAAACAAGTAAATTTAGCAATGCATATTGGCAGAACAAGATATATGAAGTGTCCAAAATGTAATAAGAAATCTTGGTGTAGAAAAGTTTTAAAATAAACAAAAGAACTTTATCGTATTTTTTGATAAAGTTCTTTTTATTTTTTAACCAATAATGACCTAGTTTCGGTTTTTAAATTTATGCTACCTTGTAACCTTCCTTAACATTTATTTTGCCATTAGTTGCAAGGGCTTCTATTACATTTGTTGTGCTCTCTGTTGCACCAGATACAAGCAAGGTTCCATTTTTTTCAAGAGTGCTTGTTGACCAAGATGCGGTTATGCCATCTTTGGTTTCATAAATTAATTTAAATGGTTGACCTGTAACAACATTAATTTCTATATCACTATTTTCTGTTGATAAACTAACAGTTCCTATTTGTGCGAAGTAAGAAGTAATTTTGCCTTTTTTTGTAACTACAGAGGTAATTGCTGCTTCACTATTTTGATATAAGGTTACAGCACCATTTTGGGTTGAAATATTTACATTATCGTTTGCTTTTTTTATTTCAACAGTACCATTTGTTGTTTCTATAGTTGCTCTTTTAGCAATTTCTTCAATTACAACAAAACCATCAGTTAAGTCAACAATAGCATTACCATACATTTTTTTAATTGTTATGTTAGTTAATTGGCAATTATTTACTGTGGTAAAATTACCATTTTCTTCGGTAGTGCCTAGTTCATTAATGTTTATATAACCTTTTGTGCTTTCAAGTAAAATATTTCCTTCAATAGTTCCGCAATTTGCTTCTAAAGTTCCTGTGTTTAATATGTGTAAGTTGCCATTAGTTTTAGTAATATTAATTCTGCCATTTACATTCGTAATATTAAGGTCAGATGTGTTTTCATTATAATAATTAATAGTAGAGTTTTCTGTTTCTATTGTTGCATTTCCAGTTGTAATGCTTACATTTTTATTAACAGTAATTTCACCTGATTTGCTTTTTGCAAAAATTTCTTTTACAGAATGGTTATTGTTTGTAGTATCTCCAAAAGCAATTGATCCTGTTTCTGTTGTTATATTGAAAGTTTTATCTGCAAAATTTTTATTTTTTGGGCAAACCATGGTAACGGTAGCGCTCATGCCGAATCCAATCCAAAGTTCTGGTTCAGTTACATCAATTTTTAAAGTTTCACCAACTAAAGTAACAGAAACTGTAAAATCAATATTTTCACTACGAGATAATGCATTCACCATTGGACTAAAATACACAAGAGCATTAGATTCGCTTGAATCATATTTTATATTAAAATTTGTAAAACCGGAATTAAATTCAACAGTTGTGTATGTTGTATCACTAATTCTAATATCATTATCTGTGTACCTGTATATTTCTTTTGCGTTTTTATAAGAAACATATCTTAAATTAATACCATAAATGTCTTCTCCCGGATTAAATATTAAAACAACTGCTAAAATGCAAAAAATGCCTAATACAAATGCCAAGAACATTATAAGGTAAAATAAAAAACCTCTTTTAACTTTGCTTTTTGCCATAAGACCTCCTATTATTTCTACTATATTATATCATACATTGTTTATAAAATCAATATAAAGTTCTTTTAACTATATAATATATCATTAAAAAAAATTTAGTCAAAAATTTAAATAGCAAAAAAAACTTATTTAAAACAATGTGAAAAGTAAAGAAAAAAAGAAATAATGGTGTATATTCCCACCTCTCACCCGGGTGAATGTAAAAATAATAAAAAAGAATAAAAAAAGTTTAAAAAAAATAAAAAAAGTTATTGACAATGGTTAAAGCGGTGTGATAATATACGAGAGTCACTAACCGAGAGAGGGACGTG
>SVIS01000028.1 GCA_015069385.1 Clostridiales bacterium | reverse complement strand
CTTAGCACACCCTTTTTACTTAAGTCAACAACTATTTTTAAATTTTTTTTAAAAAATATCACTTTTTTTATTCTTTTTTTCATTTTTCACAAACACATGGCACAGGGTTGGGTTTATGGCGCACTTTATATTCCTTTATTGCCATCTTTCCTCACTTTTGGAAATGCATTTTTTACATTTAACAATGTTTAATATACTAAATGATAACTATTTAATTTGCAAATTACAATAAAAAAACCATAACTTAATTTAATAAATCTATTATACAACATTTACGATTTATATAATTTAAGTTATGGAAATTTGTTAGTTGTGTCTATCTTGATGTTTTAATTCTATTCTTGCCTCATTGCAAGCATAAAATGAATTTGATGCTCCTTCTTTAAAACAACGTCTTGATTGTTTCATGTTTTTTTCAATCACTTTGTCAACAAATGATTTAATTTTTTGTGGTTCTACTTCTGGATAATAAGACTTCATAACATTAAAAAGAGCTCTTGAAAAAACTGAAACATCTAATGGTTTACTTGTATCGCACATTGCTTCATAAAACATTTTTTGTTTAATTTCTGCTATTTCAACTTTACTAGCGCCTTGTGAACTTCTTTTAATTTGCTCATTAACTTCTTCAAAAATTTTATCAACATAAGTAAAATCACCTAAAATTTTTTCTCTTTTTATAGAGTTGGTTACTATTTCACTTATAGTAGATTCATTAATGTCTTCATTTAAATAAAGATGAAATATTAATGACTCCATTGCATTTTGATTAATTTGGTTCATATTATAAATGTCATATAAATTTTCAGGATGTTCATTAAAGTATTTATCAAGTAGTTCTATGGTTGTATCAATTTCTAAAAGTTTTTTCTCTAAATCAGTTTTTAATTTTTTAAGGAATTCACTTTCTTCTTCATTGCTTTTACCTTTAGAAAGTGTATCAATTAAATCTTTATCCCATTCAATATCTTTTTCTTTTTCTAATTTTTGCCTTACTATATCTAACACAGATGCTTTTAAATTTTCTAAAGATTTATCGCCAATTCCTCTACTTTCAATAATTTGGTCAGCATATTTTAAACAATCTTCTACATTTCCGCTTTTGCCTATTTCAAGTATTTTTTTACTTTCTTCTTTAGAAAGCATTGTTACTTTACTTTCTTTTAAATACATATTTACTATATTTAATTCTTCAAGTTTGTTTTCTACTAATTTATTACCTTCTTCATTTTGCAAATATAATTCTTCACCCAAATGAAAATATTGTGTAACTGTGTTAAATATATTTTCATTATCTGCCACGCTTTCTAACATTTCTTTATTTGCAGAAAATTTATCACTAGAAAAACTTGAATTCGCAACACCTGCCCTATTAAAAGTTTTATGTTTATTTTTGGCAATTGCCTTACGCTCTTTAACAGTTTTATATTTAGGTTTTTTAGCCGCCTTTTTTTCTCTTGGCAATTTTACATTATAATCACGTATATCAGTTCTAATATGTTGAATATCTTTTAAAGGAACTAAAAAGTAATTGAAATTATATTCTTGTTTATCTCCTTTAGAAGAATCCCAAGTTTGGTCTAAATAATAATAACCATCTATTCCATATTTTTCATCTTTAATATATATAATTACATTTCTATGATAGCCGATTATTTCTTCATTATCATTAGCACAGGCCACACTATTAAAATGAACCTCAACATTTTTATCACCCAACTCTTCCATTATGGCTTTCAAAAGTGCTGCATAGCCAACACAAACTATTTTATCACTATTTAAAACCCCATAAACCGAACGAGATTGAGAAAAATGTTCTGAGGCACTTTCATACTTATAATTTCTTTTTGTAACCTCAAGATATGCGGCCATTAATTTTTCTACAGGTGATAGTTTTTTTTCCCTAATTTTGTTAGCAACATCTTTAATTTGGCCGTTGGCATTTTCTACTTCTTCTATAGACCAAAGTTGTTCGACATCATCAAATGCAAAATCAACACCTTGTTTTTGTAATATTTTTACAGAATTTTTTGCTTGTTCCCATTCCGCATGCGAAAAATTGGCATCTTTAGCCGGCATGGAAAAAACCATATCATGTGGTCGAACTCCTAAATGAGCCAATTGCTGTATAAGTTGAAAAGACTTTGAAGAAAAATTTTCATCTAACAATTCTTGCTTTTCTGCAACTAAAACCAATTTTAAACTAGGGTCTTTTTCTTTTAACTTTAAATATTTTTTAATATCTTCCTCAAAATGCTCAGATTCATCACCATAAATATAATATTTATTCATAACTGCCTCACAATTACAAATATTTTAATACATTATTAATCTTTTGTCAATGTGGTCAATAAAACAATCGCTTATTTGCCAAACAATTATTTATTGAATAATGTGTTTTGAATAAAAAAGAGTAAAAATGATTACTCTTTTTAATACTTTATTTTAAATTATTTTTTTCAAACTTATAACTGCTTTCACACATATCTTTAAGTGTATGTTGTGCTTTAAATCCAAGTTCTTTTTCTGCCTTTTCTGGTGATGCATAGCAAACATCTATGTCGCCGGCTCTGCGAGGAGCGAATTCATATTTTACTAAGTTTCCACAAACCTCATTAAAAGTATTAACTATTTCTAAAACCGAATACCCTGTGCCTGTTCCAAGGTTATATATAACCAAACCAGGAGCAGTTTCTAATTTCTTTAATGCTTTAACATGACCAAGTGCAAGGTCGCAAACATGAATATAGTCACGAACCCCAGTGCCATCTTTAGTATCATAATCGTTACCAAAAATGTTTAAATGGTCAAGTTTGCCTGTTGCTACCTTTGTAATATATGGCATTAAATTGTTTGGAATACCATTTGGGTCTTCACCAATTAACCCACTTTTGTGAGCACCAATTGGGTTAAAATAACGCAAAATTGCAATATTTAAAGAATTATCTGCATGTTGAACATCTTTTAAAATTTCTTCAATAAATAGTTTTGTTCTACCATATGGGTTTGCTGCCGAAACTTCAAAGTCTTCATAAATAGGCATAGACTTTGCTCTTCCATACACAGTAGCCGAAGAACTAAATACAAAATTTTTAACGCCAAACTCTTTCATAACTTTAAGTAGTGCAAGCGTTGCATTAATATTGTTGTCGTAATATTCAATTGGTTTTTCAACCGACTCACCCACTGCTTTATAACCTGCAAAATGCATAACAGCCGTAATGTCATTTTCCATAAAAATTCTTCTTAAAAGTTCTTCATCTTGGCAATCACCCTTATAAAATTTTACTGGTGAACCAATAATTTGTTCTAACTTATCAACAACATCAATTTTGCTGTTACTTAAATTATCTATAATTACAACATCATAGCCTGCCTCGGCAAGTTCTACTGCTGTGTGTGAACCAATATAGCCCAAACCACCCGTTAATAATATCATATTTACCTCCAAAATATATTCTATTAGATTATATTCTTTATTTATTATTATTTCAAATATTTTGAAGGCTTTTTATTCTATTTTTAATATAAATTGTCTTGCTTAATTTAATATATCATTTCCAGAATTTTCTTTTTGTTCTCTTGGCTCCTGGTTTGCCTTTCTGCGGTCAATTATTTTAATTCGCCCCTTATATTTAAAAATCATAAAAATAAAATAAAGAGTTGCTAGTCCAACACAAATATAAATTAGCCTTGAAAAAATGCTTGCCTGAGTACCAAAAAAACCAGCAATAAAATCGTATTGCAAAAAGCCTATACTTGCCCAGTTAAGCCCACCTATAATTAATATAAGAATTGCAACCAAATTCATCATAAAATTATTACCCTAACCTTAGTTTGTGCAAAAAATAAAAAAATAACAATTAGATATTTTACTGAGTCATAAAAAAACAATCATTTAAACAATTGCTCAAATGATTGTTTTTTATTATAAATTTTAATATCCTACAAATAAAGTTTCAAAATTACTCCAATTGCTAGCAGTTTTATAAGATGCTAATACTGTATTAGGCACTCTAATTTCAGTAACATTACTTGGGATTGCTTCAGTACCACCCAAAGTAGGTACTTTTGTTGCAGTTATTGTAATACTTGTTAACTTTCCACATCCACTAAAAACTCCATTTCCTATACTAGTAACTCCTGAGCCAATAGTAACTGTTGTAATATTAGCACAAGAAACAAATGCTCCTGCTTCTATTGTTTCAACACTATCTGGAATTTCTAGATTTTGAATATTAGCACTTTCGAAAGCAGAGTTCCCTATTGTTTTCAAACCGCTTCCAAATTCTATATTTGTTAGGCTTGTTACAGAAAAAGCTTCATATTCTATTGTAACCACGCTATCAGGAATAGAAATATTGGTTATATTTGTATGCCTAAATGCAGCCTCGCCTATGTTAGTAATTGTATTAGGTAAACTAACACTAGTTATATTACATGGAGTTGGACCATTATCTGGATCAAGGTAGTAAAAAGCCTTGTCTGCTACTGAGGTAACTGTATAAACATTTCCTTCTGTATCTTTTACTTTTGATGGAATAATAAGTTCACCAGTAGTTCTTTCTATATCATATCTTTTTACAGCAGCAATTAAGTTGCTTGCATCTGTTGCATCAAAATCAAAATCTAATGCCCCTGTTTCTAAGGAATTCCAGTATGCTACTGTTTGTATTTCTTCTGGTTTTTCACTATTAAGTTCAATGGTAAAGCCATAGTTACCAGTTACTGACTCATTATCATCGGCTACACTCATTGTAATTTCTAGCGCTGTTGTATTAGTTGTTGAGCCATCAACTTTTGCAGTTAGGGTTAACATCTGAGTTTCTATAAATGTGGCACCACCCACCTCAACATTTAAATTAGTTGCTGTTGATGTATTTGTTACTTTTGCATACAGTGGTCTACTGGTTGACAGGTTGGTTATTGTAAATGTTAGGGTTATTGGTGTTCCTTCTTCATTAAAATTTATATTCTTGCCCGACCATGTTGTTGTATCTGTATATGGATTTCCTGTTTTTGTTGAGTCTATTGTT
>SVIS01000013.1 GCA_015069385.1 Clostridiales bacterium | reverse complement strand
CCAAAACTTAATGATGCATCGGCTCCTCGTATTTCTAGTGGTGTAGTTGATGTTGATACTGTGGCAGAGTCTTTTATGTATGTTAAATACTCTTTATTTGCCTCTAACACCGGTTCGCCATCTTCACTTGTTGCATGACCATATATGTAGCCTGTTACATTCATGTCTACTCCATGGGCTTTAAAACCTATTGTGCCGGTAGCAGTAAGTGAGGCTTGTTTTGCTGCGTACACGCCTATGGCCAGAGCACATACACATAGTACTAGGGTAAATACATTTATTAGCCATTTGAATTTGTTTTTCATTTTGTTCTCCTTTTTAATGTTATATTTGTATTCTACCCCCCCCCAGCCGGTTGTCAACTAATTTTATATACTTTATTAAAATTTTTGAAAAGGAATAAATTAATTATAATTAACTAATATTTCTTATACATAAAAAATAAACCTCACATGAGGTTTATTAAAAAAACTGTGCATTGCACAGTTTTTTATATCTTAATTATTTTCTGCCATACCGAACATATATTGTGGGTTTTGAATATATGATTGAGGGTTTGGCTCTACCGGATAAACTTCTCTATATTGTTTTAAACCAGTACCGGCAGGAATTAATTTACCAATAATAACGTTTTCTTTTAAGCCACGAAGATAATCTACTTTGCCACGAAGTGCTGCATCAGTTAAAACTCTTGAAGTTTCTTGGAAAGATGCAGATGATAAGAAACTTTCGGTTGAAAGTGCGGCTTTAGTAATACCTAAAAGTGCACGTTTTGCAGTTGCAGGCATACCGCCTTCGGCAAGTACTCTGTCGTTTTCTGCTTCGTAATCAAATACATCTACCTTATCACCAGGAAGAAGGTTTGTGTCACCACTATTTTCAATAGTTACTTTTTTAAGCATTTGACGAATAATAACCTCAATATGCTTATCGTTAATAGTAACGTCTTGACCTTTGTATATCATAATAACTTCAGAAAGTAAGTAATCTTGTAAACCTTTAAGGCCTTTAATACGAAGAAGGTCATTAGGGTTAATAGAACCTTCGGTAAGTTGAGTACCTGGCTCTACTGTTTCGCCATCTTTTACTTTTAAGAATACTGGTTTTTTAACTTCGTAAACTGCTTCATCTTCTGCATTTTTAACAGTTAAAACAAATTGACGAGGTTCTTCTTTAACAGAAAGTTTACCAGCAATTTCAGAAATAAGCGCTTCACCTTTTGGCTTACGTGCTTCGAACAATTCTTCAACACGAGGTAAACCTTTAGTTATATCGGCAGCAACGGCAACACCACCGGTATGGAAGGTACGCATTGTAAGCTGTGTACCTGGCTCACCGATAGATTGAGCGGCAATAACACCAACTGCTTCACCAATATTAACAACATCTTTACCAGACATATTTTTACCATAGCATTTTGCACAAACACCTTGGCGACATTTACAATTTAATAAATTTCTTATTTGAACACGTTTAATTCCTGCTGCAGCAACTGCTTTTGCTTGTTTTTTAGAAACCATAGTATTTGCAGGAACTATAACTTCGCCGGTTTTTGGATCAACTACATCGTCAACCACAAAACGACCTTCTATTCTGTCCTCTAAACTTTCAAGTACTGCACCATCTTGAACAAGATCAGATACAAATGCACCTTTAACTTTTTGTCCAAGATCAGCAAAACAATCTTCTGTTGTAATAACAACATCGTGTGAAACATCTACAAGCCTACGAGTTAAATAACCAGAGTCGGCTGTTTTAAGCGCTGTATCGGTAAGTGTTTTACGACCACCACGAGCAGAAATAAAGTATTCGAGTGGACTTAAACCACCACGGAATGATGATTTAACTGGCACGTCAACTTTTTGTCCAGATGAGTTTGCCATAATACCACGCATACCGCAAATTGAGTTCAATTGCACATTAGAACCACGGGCACCAGAGTAAACGAACATTTTGATAGGATTATAATTATCTAAATGTTCAAGTACTGCATCTTGAACTTTGTTTGTTGTTTCGGTCCAAGTTGAAATATTTGCTGTTAATTTTTCATCAAGAGTAATTAAGCCACGAGCAAGTAATTTTTCGTTATCAAGCACTTTCTTTTGTGCTTCTGCAACAATTTCCTCTTTTTTAGGAGGCTCTTGCATATCGAAAACGTTTATTGTTAATGATGATAATGTTGCATATTTGTAACCCATGTTCTTAATTCTATCAACCATGTCAGAACACTCGGTTGTGCCAAGCACGTCAAAGCATTTAACAACAAGGTTTTTAAGGTCTTTTTTAATAACTGGGCTGTTTATTTCAAACAAACAAACATTTTCTGGATTTGTTCTATCTACATAACCAAGGTTTTGTGGAATTGCTTGGTTAAATATAATTCTACCTACTGAAGTTTTGAATCTAGCAGAATAAGTTTTGCCATCTACTACTTTTGTTCTTCTTAAATTAATTTCCGCATTGATATCAACTACTTTAGTTTGATAAGCAATTAATGCTTCTTCTTCGCTGGCAAAATTCATGCCTTCGCCTTTAGCACCTGGTTTTGTAAGAGTTAAGTAGTAACAACCAAGAACAATATCTAGACCTGGGTTTACAATAGGTTGTCCATCTGAAAGTTTAATAATATTGTTAGATGCAAGCATTAAATTTCTTGCTTCTGTACGTGCATCAATAGATAGTGGCACGTGAACTGGCATTTGGTCACCATCGAAGTCGGCGTTAAAGCCTGTACATACTGATGGGTGAAGTTTAATTGCTCTACCCTCTACAAGCACTGGTTCAAACGCTTGAATAGAAAGCCTGTGAAGTGTAGGAGCACGGTTTAAAAGCACAGGATGGTCTTTAATAACATCGGCGAGCACGTCCCAAACTACAGTTTTTTCTTTTTCGATTAAACGTTTTGCTGTTTTAAAGTTATTGCATTCGTTCATTTCTACAAGTTTTTTAATAACGAATGGTTTAAAGAGTTCTAAAGCCATTTCTTTTGGCAAGCCACATTGATACATTTTTAGTTCTGGACCAACGGCAATAACCGAACGACCTGAATAGTCAACACGTTTACCTAGCAAGTTTTGACGGAAACGACCTTGTTTACCTGTTAAAATTGCGGTTAAAGATTTTAAATCTTTTTGTTTAGCACCTTGAACTGCTCTACCACGTTTGCCATTATCTATTAAAGCATCAACGGCTTCTTGCAACATACGCTTTTCGTTACGAATAATAACGTCTGGTGCGCCAAGTTCCATAAGTTTTTTAAGACGATTATTACGATTAATAACTCTTCTGTATAAGTCATTAAGGTCAGATGTAGCAAATCTGCCACCATCTAACTGAACCATTGGACGAAGTTCTGGTGGAAGAACAGGAAGAACATCTAAAACCATCCATTCTGGCTTGTTTTCGCTTTTTAAGAAACTTTCTACAATTGATAATTTCTTTATTGCTTTTGCGCGTTTTTGACCTTTTGCAGATTTTAAAACTTCTTTTAATTCTTCACTTTCTTTTGCTAAGTTTACTTGCGATAAAAGAGTTTTAATTGCTTCTGCGCCCATGCCAGCAACAAAACTTCCATAACCATATTTTTCGATTGCTTCACGATATTCTTTATCTGAAATAATTTGTTTATAAGTAAATTCAGTATCTTTTGGGTCAATAACAACAAAGTTTACATAATAAACAACTTGTTCTAATGCTTTTGGAGAAATGTCTAAAAGCGTGCCAATTCTTGATGGAACTGACCTAAAGAACCAAATATGAGTTACAGGGCAAGCAAGGTCAATATGCCCCATTCTTTCGCGGCGAACTTTTGCGCGAGTTACTTCAACACCACATTTATCGCACACAACACCTTTATAGCGAATACGTTTATACTTGCCACAATGACATTCCCAGTCTTTTTTTGGTCCAAATATTTTTTCACAGAACAAACCATCTTTTTCTGGTTTTTGAGTTCTGTAATTAATTGTTTCTGGTTTTGTAACCTCACCAAAAGACCACTCTCTGATTTTTTCAGGTGATGCAATGCCTATTTTTATGGAATCAAAGTTGTTTAATTCAAACATAATTTTCTCCTTATATTTTTTAAATTAAATTATTTTATTTTTTAATTTAATTTGTAATAATTTTATTATTGAGTTCCTTTATTTTAAAGGGTTTGACTAATTTTTATTTGGTAAAATAATTTACCAAATAAAATTATTCGTCAAAATCATCAAAGTCGTCAAATAAACTATTTGCATCAAATTCATTGGCAACTACATCTTCTGCTGTAACACCTGTGTCGGTTACATCGTTTGCAGAAGATGGCATAATGTCTTCAAAGTTAATTGAAACATCTTTTAATTCTTGTTCTACTTCTGCGCCAAGTGATGGAGTATTGTCGAGTTCGTCTGATGAGAGTTCTGCAATTGAAACTTCTTGGTTGTTTTCAGTTAAAATTTTAACATCTAGACCAAGAGATTGAAGTTCTTTAATAAGCACTTTAAATGACTCTGGAATACCAGGTTCAGCAATAGGCTCACCTTTAACAATTGCTTCATAGGTTTTTGTTCTACCAATAATATCATCTGATTTAACAGTAAGCATTTCTTGTAATAATGATGATGCACCATAAGCTTCTAGTGCCCAAACTTCCATTTCACCGAATCTTTGGCCACCAAACATTGCCTTACCACCTAAAGGTTGTTGAGTTACTAAACTGTAAGGTCCAGTTGAACGAGCGTGCATTTTAGAGTCAACCATGTGGTCAAGTTTAAGCATATATTTATAACCAACAGTTGCTTTATGGTCAAATGGTTCACCAGTTCTTCCATCATATAATTGAATTTTACCATCTGATGGAAAACCATTAGATACAAGTAAGTTTTGAACTACTTCTGGAGTTGCACCATCGAATGCTGGAGTTGCAATCTTCCAGCCAAGACTTTCTGCAACTAAGCCCAAATGCACTTCAAGTACCTGACCAATATTCATACGAGATGGAATACCAAGTGGGTTAAGAACTAAATCTAATGGGCGGCCATCGGCTAAGAATGGCATATCTGCTTCTGGTAAAACACGAGATACTACACCTTTGTTACCGTGACGACCAGACATTTTATCACCAACAGAAAGTTTACGGCGTTGAGCAATGTAAACTTTAACAAGCATTGTTACGCCTGGATCTAAATCATCATGATTCTTTTTAGAAAGAACTTGAACGTCAACTACAGTACCACCGCAGCCATGTTTTACACGAAGAGAGGTATCACGCACTTCTCTGGCTTTGTCACCAAATATTGCACGAAGTAAACGTTCTTCAGGAGTTAGTTCAGTTTCACCTTTTGGTGTAACCTTACCAACTAATATATCGCCTGGGTGAACTTCTGAGCCTACTCTTACAATACCATTTTCATCAAGGTTTTTAAGAGCATCTTCACCAAGGTTTGGAATGTCACGAGTTATTTCTTCATCGCCAAGTTTTGTTGTTCTGCAAGGCATTTCAACATCTTTTAGGTTGATAGAAGTATAAACATCATCTTTAACAATACGTTCAGAAATTAATATAGCATCCTCGTAGTTATAACCTTCCCAGTTCATATAGCCTACTAAAACGTTTTTACCAAGAGCAAGTTCACCATTTTTTGTTGAATAGCCATCGATAATAACATCGCCTTTTTTAACTTTTTGGCCAGTTTTAACTGCTGGTTTTTGGTTTTGGCATGTATAAGCATTTGTTTTATCGAACTTAATTAATGGGAATGTATATTCTTTTCCGCTATCAGAAATAAATTCTACTCGATTAGATGAAACATATTTAACTGTTCCATTTTCTGGAGCAGAGATCATAGCGCCACAATCTTTTGCAATTGAGCGCTCCATACCAGTTCCTACAATTGGGGCTTCTGGACGAAGTACAGGCACAGCCTGACGTTGCATGTTAGAACCCATAAGTGCACGAGCTGCGTCATCGTTTTCAATAAATGGAATAAGTGAAGCTGCTGCTGATACAAATTGACGTGGAGAAACATCCATATAGTCAATTCTGCTTGCAGGCACTTCTAATATTGCTGTTCCATGACGACAAATTACACGTTTATTTACAAATTTGCCATTTTCATCAAGTGGTTCAGTTGCTTGGCAAATATATGCTCTATCTTCGATATCTGCCATGTGATATTCTGCAACTTTTTCTACAACACCTGTTTCTTTATTTACTTTTCTGTATGGTGTTTCTAAGAAACCATACTCATTTACTTTTGCATAAGCAGCCAAAGTTGAAATAAGACCAATTGATTGACCTTCTGGTGTTTCAATAGCACAAATTCTACCATAGTGTGTATAGTGAATATCACGAAGTTCGGCACTTGCTCTTTCTTTTTTTACACCGCCAGGACCAACAGCAGATAATCTACGTTTTTGAGTTAATCCAGAAAGTGGATTAATTTGGTCCATAAATTGTGAAAGTTGAGATTGAGCAATAAAGTCTTTTAAACTTTTATTAACCGGTCTTGGATTAATAATTTGAGCAGGTGTTACATCGGTTAATTCTTTACCTTGAAGAGTTTCTTTAATGTTTGCACCAAGTTTTTTAATACCAGAGCGGAAAGCGTTACCAAGTAACTCACCAACTGAAACAACACGTTTGTTAGATAGGTGGTCAATGTTATCAATTTGACCAATACCCTCAATTAAGTCTAAATAATATGAGATTGTAGCCAAGATATCATCCATAGTAAGAGTTGTTATTAACAATTCTTTTGTATGATTTCTTATTGCTTCAATACGTTTTTCTTTTGTTTTATTCTCTTTTAACATTTGTGCAAGAACAGGATAGTAAACTTCTTCTAGTACGCCTAGTTCTTTTTCATCACATGGGAAAACTTTAGAAAGCCTTACACGATTATTACCACGCATTAAGTGTTTTTGACCATTTACTAATACATACACTTCGTTAATGCCAGCATCTTGAATATTACGTGCAACTTCTTTAGTAAACTCCTCGCCTTCTTTAACAACAACTTCATCATCAATTACAATATTTTCAGCTGAAGTTAAACCAACCAAACGATTTGCAAGAGCAAGTTTTTGGTTCATTTTATAACGACCTACACGATTAATGTTGTAATATGCATCGCTAAAGAACAATAAATTAATATAGTTTCTTGTGCTTTCTGCAGATGGAACATCGGCTGGGCGTGTTTTACGAGCAAGTTCAATTAATGCTTCTTCTTGGGTGGTTTGAGGCTCTTTTTCAAGAACGTTTTTAATTAATCTATGGTTACCAAAGAGAGCCATAATATCGTCATTTGTATAACCAAAACATTTTAAGAACAAACCAAGTGTAATTTTGTGTGAACGGTCAAGGACTACTTTTAAAACCTCGTTAGCGCCTTGTTCAATTTCTACCCACATACCATGGTCAGGATATAATTGTGCTCTTAGTGTAGTATTATCATCTTTATCACGTGTATAATAAACACTTGGCGAACGAGTTACTTGGCTTACAATTACCCTTTCGGTACCATTAAATACAAATGAACCTTGTTCAGTCATTAAAGGAATGTCGCATAGGTAAACATCTTGGTCAATAGCCTCACCGCTATCTTCTACCACAAGCCTTGCGCTTACCTTTAGTGGCACACTATAGGCTGCTTTTCTAATTTTACAATCTTTAATTGAATACTTAGGTTCTTTTCCAAGGTCAATTCCTGTAAAATATAATTTTGCTTTGCCAGAATAATCGGTAATTGGAGACAATTCTTTTAAAATGTCCAAAATACCATGTTCTAAAAATTCTTTGTATGCATCTTTTTGAATTTCCAAAAGGTCAGGAAGTTCACATACGTTGTCTAACTTAGAGAAAGAATATCTTTCAGTTGTTCCATACATAACTTTTTTTAATGTAGGCATGTTTTGCATAATCTGCTCCCTTTATTTGTAGAGTTTTAGAATTAAGTAAAATGGGTATAACCCTTTTAGACGTGAAAATAGCAAGCAATAAGAGGGCGAAATAAAAACATGCACCATTTTTGCCTGCAAATTATATATTAAACTATAAAGAATATAAATAAATTTTCACTGATACTAATATTCCTTATGACATTATATCAATCCATTAGCCAAAAGTCAACTACTATTTTTAAAATTATTAACCATAAATTTTAAATTTATTCAAGTTTTTCACTTTAACCAAACAAAAAAAGACTGAGAATTTTATCTCAATCTTTTTATACTATTTATACTACATAATTATATACTTTTGTTGCATTTGTAAGAGCCTCGTTGTCTGTTCCTATAGTTATTGCATTCCATTCTTCTTCCGTGCCTGTAAAATAGATTGTGTCCAAAGACGTGCAGGATTGAAATGCGCTCCCACCTATATTAGTAACATTTGTGCCAAAATAGATATATTTCATATTTCTACAAGCCGAAAAAACTCCATCAGAAATACTAGTCACATTCTCACCAACATATACACATTGTAAATTGGTACATCTTAAAAATACGGCAGTATTAATAATATTTATACCTTTTCCTATTACCACCTCAGTTATATTTGAACAATCCTGAAACGCATATTGCACTAAATTTGTAACACTATCTGGTATTATAAGTGTTCCTGTTATTCCGCCACAACCACTAAATGCATACATTCCTATACTAGTTAATGTTGAAGGTAGGGTTATACTAGTAATTCCGGTGCAATCATAAAATGAAGATTTTGCTCCTGGGTTTGTGTCTGGAATACTTACAACTGTACATTCTTCACCATTAAAAATAACTTTTGATGGAATTATTAAATCGCCCGTTGGTTTATTAGATGAGTTTGCTACCACGCTTAATGTTTTTGCACTTTCATCTATATATGAAAATGTTAATGTTGTATATGTAGATGAATCTAACACTACTTCTTCAACTACTGGCTCAGTGCTTTGCAATTGAATATTAAAGCCATAACTGCCGGTTACTGATTCATTATCATTGGCTACGCTGAGTGATATTACTACGGTTGTTGTATTTGCTGTTGAGCCTTCTGTTTTTGCTGATATGGTTAGCCACTCTGTTTCGGTAAAATCTGTTTCGTTTACTTTTACGTTTAAGTTTGTTGCTGAACTAGTATTTGTTACTTTTGCATACAGGGGTCTACCGGTTGACAGGTTGGTTATTGTAAATGTTAGGGTTATTGGTGCTCCTTCTTCATTAAAATTTATATTCTTGCCCGACCATGTACTTGTATCTGTATATGGATTTCCTGTTTTTGTTGAGTCTATTAATATTTTATCAAATGTTACCTCTGTTTGTGCGTTTGTTGTTTGTCCGCTTACTTCTGCGTATACATTAGTTGCTGTAAACCCTATTGTGCCGGTGGCAGTTAGTGAGGCTTGTTTGGCTGCGTATACACCTATTGCTATTGCACACAAGCATAAACATATTGTTGCTACATTTATTAGCCATTTTAATTTCTTTTTCATTTTTTTCTCCTTTTTAATGATATATTTGTATTCTACCCCCCCCCAGCCAATTGTCAACTGATTTTTAGTGGTTTTTTTTACATTTATTTAAATACCTTTTTATAAATTCTATATCACTTATCACAAAAGGTTTTAATATTTATTAATTATAACTATTTGTTTTTATTTATTGTTTTTAAATATGGTAAAAAATCACTTTTAGTTTTAAACTTTAAATAAATACTTTATTTTAAGGAAAAATTAATGTTAAAATTAAAAGAATTACGCAAAGAAAAAAGACTCAGCCAAAAACAAGTGGCCGAAATTGTTAATTATTCACAAAATTTAATATCATCGTGGGAGCATGGTTTAAGAGAACCTAGTTTAGAGGCGCTTATTACCCTAGCAAACTTTTTTAATGTAAGCGTAGATTATTTAATTGGTAATGATGTTAATTTGCCAAAAGAGTTTAACAATTCGTTAAATATAAAATTAACTAGACATTTAACATCAAATCAGCAAGCTTGCATTAAAGATATATTAGAACTAGATGATGTTCTTGTTGTTCAAGCAAAAATTTATATTAAGGCTTTAAAAGAAGCGCATGAAGTATTGATGAAAAAAGAAAATGTTAAAGTAAGTTAAAAAACAAGAGGTAGAAATTGCTACCTCTTGTTTTTAAATGTTATCTAATTTTAAGTTAAACCTATAAACACAATTTTTTTGTAATAAATTAAATACCTGCTTATTTAACATAGGTGAAATTTTAAGTGAAGTTAAATCTTCATATTTAGTATTAGAAAGTAACCTTAAAACTGAATACATGGCTGGTGAAAGTTCTTCTACTTGCCCAACCCTACAAGAAGCACAAGTAATGTCGCCATCACTTAAGTTCATATATCTTTTAGATACAAATTCACCGCCGCATATGCTACATTTATTTAAGTTAAATCTATAGCCAAAACCTTCGAACACACGAATTAAAAATTTATTTTGAATAAGAACAGGATCAATTTGATCATCATTTAATAAACTAAAAGATTTAACCGTATCGACAAAAAGTTGAGCACTAGTTTCACCTTCGGGCAAAACTGCTTTAATTATTTTTATTATGTTGCACGCAGCAAAATAGTTGTTTATATTTTTTGTTATATTGTAAAAAGGCTCTATTATTTCTGCCGATGTTACAACATTAAACTTGCCGGAAGCATATATAAAATCGCCAAAAGAAAAAACTTCCTTTGCCGATTTAAGTTTTGCGTTAGCATTTTTAACCCCACGAAAAACAACGGTAACAATACCGCTAGATGGAGTAAAAAGTGTAACTAGCATATCTTTTTCTTTATAATCTTTATTGCCAAGAACAATTGCTTTAACTTTTGTTTCGCTCATAATATGGCTACATATCCCTTCCGCCGTCTTTTTCGTTATTTTGGTTTTGTTCTAATTCTGGGGCTGTTTCAATGTTTTTATAAAGAAGATAATAATTAATTTTGCCAGTACGTTTAAAAAGTTCCCACGAAAGCCTAGAAGCCTTGCCTGAAAATTTTTCCATGTGATATTATCCTCCTTTTAACATGCGCAAATACTTTTATATTACATAGTATATGCAATAATTTTTATTTATGCGCAAATTGTGACAAATTTTTACACGAGGTTTTATTTTTGACCTCACATATATTATATGCTAAAACCACCTAATTTGAAAAGCATTTTTTATAAAAATTTTTAATCTTCTAATTTATCGTTATAGCCAAAGTCATTTAAATAATTTTGACTATCTCGCCAATTCTTTTTTGTTTTTACAAACAATTTAAGCATTACTTTTTGATTAAGTAACTCTTGCATTCCTTGCCTTGCCCGTTGCCCTAGTTCACGAAGTTTATGCCCTTGTTTGCCAATTAAAATTGCCTTATGACTATCTCGCTCGCAAACTATATCGATATCGACATTAACAATATGTTCTTGCTCATCAAACTTAACAACCTGAATTGCTAAGCCATGAGGGATTTCCTCATCATACAAATACAAAGCTTGCTCTCTTACAATTTCAGCAACTAAAAAACGAACAGATTTATCTGTAAATTCATCTTCGGCATACAAAAAGTTTTTTGTTTCACTTTCTGGTAATAATTTTAATATTGCTTTTTCTAATACATCTAAGTTACGTTTTTGAAGCGAAGAAAGTGGTATGATTTCTTTAATGCCCTTTATTTGTCCTAGTTTTGCAAGCATTGGATATACTTTTTCATAATTTAAAATATCTACCTTTGTTATTGCAACAATTACCGGATTATCTTTTTCAACCAAGTTTTGTATATATTCAAGTTCTTCATTAGTAAGTTTTTTACTGCCATCTATTAAATAAACAATAATATCGCTTCCACCAATGGCTGAACGAACATTTTTCATCATATATTTATCTAATGCATTTTTTGAAATATGAATGCCCGGTGTATCCACAAAAACAAATTGATAATTTTGTTTTGTTAAAATTCCTATTATATTATTTCTTGTTGTTTGTGGTTTTGGCGAAACAATTGCAACCTTTTCACCAATTAATGCATTAATTAATGTACTTTTACCTGCATTTGCCCTTCCAACAAGGCTCACATAACCGCTTTTGTACCCCATTTAATCTCTCTCCTGTTTTGCTTTAGTTAATATTTGATTTTGAAGTGCAAACATTTGCTCTTCTTCATTATGTGTAATGTGGTCATAACCTAGCAAGTGTAATAACCCATGAAGTGCTAAAAAACAAACTTCACGTGAGTAACTATGACCAAACTCCTGCGCTTGCTGCATTGCCTTTTCTCTGCAAATATATATATCGCCAATGTTTACTTCACCAAAACAAGCATCAATTTCATTTTCTAGTTCTTGCAAATCATTTAGCATTGGAAAAGACAAAACATCGGTGACTTTATTTATGTTCCTATATTTATTATTCATATCTTGAATAACAGACTCAGGCACCATTATTAAATTAACAGCAATAGTATTTGGTAGAGTTAAATGCTCACTTGCTACCATATAAACTTTTTGAATTAGAGCCTGTTCTTCGGTGTTAAATTCACTAAAATAAATTTGCATTTATTTCTCCTAACAAATAGATTTATTTACAACAATTGTATAAGTTATATTATTAATTCCGGCATTAGAGTCAATGTTATAATATTCCTCTTTTATTATCTCATACTCTTTTACAAATTGTCTAGTTTTTTGTTTACAATCGTTTAAAATTGACTCTTTATTAGATAAAAAATAGTTGCTTGTTTTTATTTGCTGTTGTTCAATATATTTTACTATTTTACATTTAAAGGGCAAAATTAAATTAGTTGTTAAATCATAATTTGTTTCTTCTATTCTATAAAAAGCATATGAACACTTTGGAGCATCTAAATATATAGGAACATTAAATAAAGTTATTTGCTTATTAATTAGTGAATTTTGAGTATCTTCATAAGTTACGTTTTCATCTGGTACGCTTGTATATGTTGTAAAAAAAACATTGGCTTTTATATCTGCCATTGGCTTAACTGAAAGCATTTGTCCATTTGTATCTATAACATACGGGGCTACTAGTTCTTGTCCCTCTTTTACAGTTTGCCCCTCTTTTACCAAAAGTGTTCCCTGAATTAAACTTATTTCAGTTATTATCCCATTAAATTCCGCCTTAAGTGGCAAAAATTTGCCTTGCTGAACATACTCTTCGTTATATACTTTTTCTTTAATATTTATTATTAAAGTGTTCCCATAAAAAATTATACTCACCAAACTTACTTGTTCAATTTTTAAAATAGCATTTTCTAAATTAGATATGTTTATGTCTTTTTTATACTTTATTCCGCTTACATTTTGTTCTTTTAAAATATTTATTATTTCATTAGAACTAACTAAGTCATTACCTGTAATTTGATAGTTAAACACAAATAGATTACTAACAATTGCAGCAAACAAAAATACGATAATTGGAATTAAAACTCCGAGCCTAAAAACCGAAGATTTTAAAAACTGAATAGTTCCCACACGCTTTTTATTTAGTATTTTTGCACCTTTGGAATCTAATATTTTATCTATCTTTTTCGAATTTTTTACCGACACACAAAAAGTCATTTCTTGCTCTAAAATTTTAATGTTTGTTATGTTTGAAACTTTTAAAATCTCTTTTAAAACTTTTTCTTTATTCAAATTTTTAATAGTATACTTTATTAAATTTTTCATACGCTTTCTACCTGCATTATTTTGCCGCAAATAGTTATGGTTGTTGGCGACATTTCTTTAATATTTAAACCTTGTCCACTAACAGTTAAAACACCTCCATTTACTTTAAAAACTATTGTTTGTGCCGAAAGAGTCATAAGGGCCAAAAAACCTTCTACGTAAAGTAAAAAATCACCCATTTGAACACATTTATAGGGTGCTATCTTTTTTGAAATATCTTTATATTTATTTTTAATTTCATTAAAAAAACTAAACATATATTATTGTATGCTTAGTTTTTTTTGAATATATCATTTTGCATCTCGTTTTTGCTTAAAAAACTTTGTTAAAATTTGTGAACATTCATTTTGTAAAATCCCACCAATACAGTTTGTTTTATGATTTAAACGTTCATCTTGCATAATTGTATGAAGTAAATTGTTTTTACTTGTTTTATCATACGCTCCAAAGTACAAATTTTTTATTCTAGCGTTTAAAATTGCTCCTGCACACATAGGGCAAGGCTCTAATGTTACATATATATCACAATTTTCTAAACGCCAAGATTTTAATTTTTTGCAAGCTTTAGATATTGCCAAAACCTCGGCATGATTAATTGCGTTTTGTGTTTTATTACGTGTGTTATATGCACTTGATATTACCTTGCCATCACACACAACAACAGCACCTATTGGAACTTCATCTAACATAAAACTTTTTTGCGCCAACTTTAATGCCTTATGCATAAATTTTTCATTCATAATTAACCTACTTATGATATTTTATATTATTAGTAATTGTAAATGCTCTATAAATTTGCTCTAAAAGCATAACTCGAAATAATCTATGAGGAAAAGTCATTTTTGACATGCTTACAATTAAATCTGCCTTAGCCTTTACACTTTGACTAACTCCATAAGAACCACCAATTACAAAAGAAACTTCTCCGTTTATTTGAGAGATTTTTTCTAGTTTTTCAGCAAGTTGTTCGCTTGATAACGCCTCGCCTTTAACGTCCATTAATATTACAATGCCTTTAAGTGCTTTTAATATTTCCTCTCCTTCAACAATTTTTATTTGTTCTGTGTTATTTAAATTTGTATATTCTTTTAGTTCTTTTATATTTAAAGAGCAAAAACGAGTGAGCCTTTTTGAATACTCCTCGCTTGCTTCTATAAAAAATTTATCCTTTAAATTACCAACGCAAACTATGTTTACTTTTAGCATTTAAATTATCCCCCAAATGAGCGTTGAAAGTGTTACAAATATTCCTAAAAATAATGCACCATATAAAAACATTTTATCTTTTAGGCTTGGCTTTTTAATAAAGTATTCACCCTCTAGTATTGAATTTTTGAAATTAACATCAACAATAACACCTCGACTACCCGCACGAGATATGTCCTCTTTAAACACAACTTCTGGCATATTTTCATCTGGCTTTTCGCCATTTTCAGCATCTATTTTATTTGCATCAAGGTTAAATTGTGCGAATAATCTTTCGCGTTCTTTTTTGGCAATGGCTTTTTTTGCTAAAAGTTCAAATTGTTTTACTCTTGTTTGTTTCATTAACATAAATACCAAGAACGCAAGCAAAGCCAAAAAGATTATCACAACAAAGATTATTGCCATAAAGGCTAAAAATGCATTGCTTGTTTGAAGTGCGTTTGCAAGGTTTGTTGCAAAATCTCCAAAAGGCAAATTGTTATATGATGCAAAAGTAAAATACAAACCTAAAAAGTTATTCATAAAATGAATTATCATTGCAGGAATAATTGAACCAGAAACATATACTAAAAAAGTTAAAAACATACCTATTACACTTGCATAGAAAAACTGCTCTATATTTAAATGCATAAGACCAAACAATATACCTACTAGCAAAATTGTTTTTTTAATATTTAATTGTTTATAACCATTAACTAGCAAACCTCTATGGCAAAACTCCTCACAAATACCTGGCAAAATTGCTGTAACTACTATATCTAGCAAAAACTGAACAAGAGGATATGAGTCAGAGGAAGTTGAAGCCATACCAAAACTTGGGTCATAACCAACACCATATATAATTATATTAAAAAAAGATGCCACAGCCAAAGTTAAAAAATATACTAATATCCCTATTAAAACAGACAATAATATTGCCTTAGTATTAATTGGTTTTACATTAAATTCTTTAAAAACTTCACTTGTTTTTTTCTTGCGCAAAAATTTGTACATAAAAAATGGAAGAGCAAGCATAAGACCAACTTGAATAATAACATTTAAAACAGCGCTAACAGGCTCGCTTATACTAACTAGATTAGAAAAAATTCTTATACCAATAAAGCATACAATTACAAGAAAATATATTAAACTTGTATCAAAAAATATACTACGTTTCTTTTCCATTAATACTCCATTTTTAAACTAATAAACCATAAATAACTATAATAAGCCAAAGCACAACCCCAACTAAAAGTGCTCCAAAAATATATAGATTTTGTGTTTTTTTGTCCTGCTTTGTTTGCTCAGTTAAAACAATAGTTGTTTCTTTTTTTTGAGCGGGTTTTAAAACAAATTTTACTATTAAGAAAATTGCAACAACTGCCACGAATGCAATGGCTATTACAATAATTGCATTCAGAGGGCAATTTACTATTATGCTAGCAACTTGTCTACCATTAATTTCACCAATATATGATATTAAAAGCACTATAAAATTATTACATAAGTGACATATCATGGTATAAAGCAACGAGCCTGTTTTTTCTAATACAAAGGCAAAAACAACCCCCATGATAATTGGAAATATTAACTGCCCCATAGATAAATGTACTAAAGCAAACATAACGGCCGATATTAAACTAGCAAACCAAAAGCCACGACCTCTTAAACCATTAAATATTATACCTCTAAATATACACTCTTCAAAAATTGCCGGAATTATAGCAAGAAGTACAATGTTAATAACTAGCCAACCAAAGTTATTTATAGGAAGAGATACTCCAGAAATATCAAACCCTACCGAAGCAAAAAGAGAATTTAACCATGTAACCAAATTTACAAAGCCAAACACCGCAATAATTGAAATTGCCATACAACCAATTAAGTTACGCAAACTAAAATTTGTTTGAATTTTACTAGCCACTTTAAAATTGATTTTATTTTTTTTATTATAATAAAAAACAATAAAGGCAAAACAAGCCTGAGCTAAAATACAAGCAACAAATAAATATGCAAGCGAAGAGGTCATTTCTTCGGTTGTTTTATAAATGGAAGAAAAAATCATAGCAACAACAAAAGACACAACTTGTGGCAATAATAGAGCCCAAAGATATGTTTTGCTAGAATCATATTCATTATAAAATGTTCTTTTTTCCATTTAATATTCCCTTAAACTTTTTAAGTATATATTTTATGTAAAAAAAAGGCAACAAATTGTTACCTTTTAGTTTTAATCATTTTCAATATCTGATAAAAAATTAATAAAATTAGTTACATCTTTAAACTGACGATAAACCGATGCAAAGCGAATATAGGCAACATCATCTAATGGCTTTAGCCTTTCCATAACCATATCACCTATTTTAATTGAACGAATTTCTTTAACTAAACCATCATTAAGTTCTTTTTCAATATCATCAGCAATGCCCTCTATTTGAGCGAGTGACACAGGGCGCTTTTCGCATGCTTTAATTACTCCATTGATTATTTTATTTTTATCGAAGGGTTGAATAGAGCCGTTCTTTTTTACAACTAAAACCGGTGTGCTTTCAACAGTTTCGTATGTAGTAAAACGCTTACCACAGTTTAAACACTCACGACGACGGCGAATTGAATTTGTTTCAACTGTTGAACGTGAATCAACTACTTTTGAATCTTCAAATCCACAATATATACACTTCATTTGTAACCTCTCGAGATTAACGATACCACATTTTGCGTTTTTTGTAAATCATTTTTTAACAAGTGTAAAATAACAATGATTTAAAATATAACGTTTTAAAACAAACGTTTTACCATTTTGCATAATATACTCCAAACCATCACAATATTTACAATTTGAACAATCATTGTTGTAAATAGTTTTTATAGGACAATGAACAAAAGTCATAAGATCAAAATTCTGAAAATCACTTTTAATAATTGGTATGTTAAAATGTTGGTTTATATATTCAAAATTTTGATCACTTAGTTCTGGCGAAGTATGTACTGCAACGATATTTTGTTTTAATAATTGTTTTATTGCAAAAATATTTTTAATATTTAATTTGGCACCCAAAATTGTTTTTTTATTAAATTCTAAAGCACCTATATTTTCTGCGTAAACACCTAAGTTTTTATTATTTTCTAAAATATTATTTATTAATTTAATATCTTCACTATTTAAAAACGAAGGTATATATAAAAATGCATTTTTATGCTCTATTTTTTTATAATTAAAACTATTATAATTGCTTGGTTTAACAACAAAATAATCGGCATTACAGTTATATTTTTCAGATATTTCAATTGTATATATTTTTTTATTATACGTTGAAGTATTTAATTCATTGTTTAAGTAATTGTAATTAACTTCAAAATTATTTTTGAACTCAAAATAATAGTATATTTTTTGAATCAAATTACGCCTTAATTCATTTAATTCTTGTTTTCTTACAAATACACCATTTGTAATTAAATTAAAACTTTTTAAAAAAAATGGTGTATCCGTTAATTTTTGCATACTTTGTTTTGCAGAAAATTCATCAAGTGGCTGATTTTGTGCCGGCATGCAAACATTGCCTAATACTTCAAATTTAACATTATTATACTCTGCTTCTAATTTTAATGGTTGATTAATTAGTGCAATAAGATTTATTGAAATAGGCAAAATTGATTGGTTTAATTCTTTGTTTTCAATCACACTATCTAAAATTAAATGAACATGAGCACCAACATTTACTTTTGAAGTTGTTGTTATTTCATAAACATCATTTATATACTTTACATCTTGTGCTGAGATTGATGTTTGCTCTAAGTTATTTACAATAAATTTTAAACCATCACCTTTTGTAATTTTATGCTGAGATTTAATTTTTATTATATTAAATTTTTTGCCTTGTTTAAAATCACAAACAACTCCTATTTTTACCCCTTTATGTCCCTGAATATTTTTATCTATTATAGCACCATTGCCATTTAGATAGCCCTCACAAAAATCACCTCGATTAAAGGCTTTTTTTAATGTTGTTTGGTCATTAGAAGTTGTTATAAAATTATTATCTATTATGTTTCTATAAGTTTGAACCACACTTGCCACATAAGCAGGTCTACGTAAGCGCCCCTCTATTTTAAAACTATCTACACCTGCCTCATATAAATCTTTTAAACGTTTAGACATGTTAATATCTTTAGCCGAAAACAAATAGCCCTTTGATATTTCTTTGCCTTTTAAAACCGCCTTATAAGGCAAACGACAAGGCTGCATACACTCACCCTTATTACCACTTTTGCCAAATAAATGTGACGATAAATAACAATTGCCCGAAAAGCAAACACAAAGTGCACCTTGAATAAAATATTCTATTTGCAAATTTGTTTTTTCTTTAATTAATTTTATATCTTTAATTGAAGTTTCACGTGAGAGTACTACTCTAGTTGCACCAAGTTTTTCGGCTTGAATGGCCCCCAAATAGTTGTTTACTGCCATTTGCGTACTTGTATGAATTTCCGCAATAGGGAATGTATTTTTTATTAAATTGCACACACCAAAATCTTGTACTATAAAAGCATCTATACCGGCATTTAAAGCGTTTTGCACTGTTTGAAGTAGATTTTTACAATCGTTATTTTCTATAATGGTATTTAAGGTTAAATATGCTTTTGCTCCATGTAAATGCACATAGGTAACAACATTTTTTAAATCCTCACCAAAGTTATTTGCTTTTAAACGAGCATTAAATGCCTTTGCACCAAAATAAACGGCATCTGCTTTATTTGCCAGTGCCGCTTTTAAACTATCAAAATCTCCTGCTGGAGCGAGCAATTCAACTTTTTCCATTAGCCAATTTCTTTATTTTTAATTTCTTTTTTAGTTGGTTTTTCTAAATTTAACTTATTCTTTTTGCGTTTAAATAGATTTACTTTGTTTTCCTTGCCAATAAGTAACCTAAAAAAGTTTTGCCTATGCATGAACCAAATTAAGAAATAAATTGCAAAAAGTAGCATACAAATTACAACATCTCCGCTAAATCTATACCCTTCTATTACAGTTAAGATAGTTATAAAAATAAATGAGGCAATAGCACCATATTTAAAAATTAACAAATATAAAAAGCATACGCAAAAAATAATTAATGCCCACAATGGTTCAGCGACAACAAAAACACCAAATATGCAGGCTACACCCTTACCACCCTTAAACTTATAAAACACAGGAAAAATATGCCCTAGCATAGCTGCAAAACCGCCGGTAAACAAACCAATGTAAGCCATATTACCGCCAGTAGCACCACCAAATAAAAAGTAACCAACAAGTGCAGGAATGGCGCCTTTTAGTGCATCTAAAACAAGTGTTAAAAAACCAAAAGCAAAACCAAAAGTGCGAAGCATGTTCATTGTGCCGGGGTTACCACTACCATGTTTAGTAATATCATCTTTTTTAAGGCGAGATAAAACTTTTGCTGAACTAAAATTGCCAAGCAAATATCCACCTATAACCAAAAGTACAAATTTTAAAATTGTCATAAAATCCTTTAATTAAAACTATTCTTTTTCATCACGACTGCGAGTTATAAATTTTATTGGAGTACCAGTAAAATCAACCGCATCTCGGAAACGATTTTCTAAATATCTTAGATAAGAAAAGTGCATAAGGCTTGCATCGTTACAAAACAAAATAAATGTAGGTGGAGCAACCTGTGCCTGAGTAATGTATTGAATTTTTAATTTTCTACCACTTCTATATGGCGGTTCGTTAGAAAGAATTGCACTAGATAAAAGTTCATTTAAACTACCAGTAGTAATACGCCTATTTGCGTTATTATATGCCAAATTAACTTTTTCTATAACTTCATGCAATCTTTGACCAGAAACAGCCGATGTAAAAACTGGAATAAAATAATCCATAAAAGAAAGTTTTAATTTTAAGTCTTTTATATATTCATTAATAGTATTGCCTGTTTTATTTAAAACTTTATCCCACTTGTTCATTACAACAACTGATGGCTTACCCTCCTCATGAACATAACCTGCAATGCGAACATCTTGTTCAGATATTTCTTGCGAAGAATCAAACACTATTAAAACAACATCTGCTCTTTTAATTGCCTCCATAGAGCGAATTACAGAATAACTTTCTACAGATTCATTTTCAACACCACGTTTACGCCTAAGGCCTGCGGTATCTATTAAAGTATATTGTTTTCCATTAAAATTAAAATCTGTTTCTATTGCATCACGAGTTGTGCCAGCAACATCACTAACTACTACTCTTTCTTCACCCAAAATACGATTGGTTATGCTGCTTTTGCCAACATTTGGCCTGCCCACTATTGCTATTTTAATGCGAGTATCTTCTTCTTCATTTAAATTACGTTCTTTGAAGTTTGCAACTATCGCATCTAACACTTCTCCTAAACCTTTAGACTGTTCACAAGAAATTGGAAAAGGTTCGCCAAGCCCCAACTCATAAAAATCATAAGATTTTTCAACTTCAAAATTATCTAGTTTATTAACAACTAAAATTACTGGTTTTTTGCTTTTTCGCAAATAGTCTGCCACTTCGTGGTCATTTTGAGTAACACCATCACGACCATCAACCATTAAAATAATAACATCGGCTAAATCAATTGCTATATCGGCTTGTTCTTTAATATTGCTTTGAAAAATATCACCCGATTTAGCATCTAAACCGCCTGTATCTACCATTCTAAAACTATAGCCACACCACTCAGCATCAGCATAAATACGGTCACGAGTTACCCCCGGGGTATCATCAACAATGCTAATTCGTTTGCCGCAGATTTTATTAAAAAACGTACTTTTGCCAACATTTGGCCTACCAACTACTGCTACTAACGGCTTTTTCATGATATTCTCCTATTAATCTTGTAAGATTATATCATAATCACAAACAAATTTCAATTAATTTAACCAGCATAGTTTTTTCTTTCAGATTTTTTAAGTCTATGTTTAATAAATAATGTTTTAAGTTTTCTAATAAAATAATAAACAACAAGCGAAGTTACAAAAGTAACTAAAAGTACCGCAAATACTTTTTCACTGCCAAGTGATAAATTATATTCTTGATACATAGAATAACGAGAATAATAAAAAACTATTTCAGAAGAAATCAGTCCTAAAAATGTTGAAGCATATACTCTTGTAGGTTTTACTGCCAAAAGAGGCAAAACCATGCCTAAAATTAGGCCTAAAACTAAATATGGTTGAAGAATTACTACATCATAGACCTCAAAATTAATTAAGTTATATACTAAATTTAACGCAAATGCGATTAAACTTGCTGCAAAACATTTAAAATATGCCTTAATATTTCTAACTTTTACAAGTACTACTATTGAAAAAACAAGAGGTAAAATAAAAGCAACCAAACTTACATTTATACCCCAAATATTAACATTTGGAATAAAATACAAAGCAATACTTAAAAGCAATATAATAATTAAGAATCTTTTATTGATTTTTATGTTTTTAAATAAACTTTCGCCCACACCAAATAATGTAAAGATTAAAAGCACACCAAGTAAAATTAGTGAAAATGTCATACTATTTCCCCTTTTTACTAGCATGTGCTTTTTTATTTTATATATGTAAATTTTCAAATCTTTTTACAAAATTTACAATTTTTACATTTGTGTTTATTTAAAATTTTTTTAATTAACAAAACTGTTGAATAAAGTATTAACCCAAAAGTAACTACGAATGAGATAAATGCTAAAATGCCCTTTGAGTATATTAAATTTACTGAATTGTATAATATAAGCGATATTACATAAGCAAGAGTAAATTGTAATACAATTGAAACGAAAGTCCATTTTTTACCAAGTTCTTTTTTTAATACAGAAATTGTAGCAAGGCATGGAGAATATAAAAGGCAAAATACCATATAAGAGATTGCACTTGCTGGAGTGAAACAAATAGCACTTGCAGCAAAAGTTAAACTTCGTGATATTTGTTCGTTAAAATTTTGTGAGTTTAAAGCAATGCCATTAATCATTGCTATAGATGATACAATTATTTCTTTTGCAATAAGTCCGGCTATAAGTGCTGAAGTTGCACCCCAAGACCCAAAGCCTAATGGTACAAATATTGGAGCCAAAAGTTTTCCAATAGTTTGCAATATACTCATTCCTCCATCAATTGGAATAAAGGAAAAAGTAAAAGAAAAATTAGACAATACCCACACAATAATATTTACTGAAATCAAAACAGTAACTACTCTTGATACAAACATTTTTAAATTATTATAAGCAATAGATCCCAATCTTTTTATTGTTGGTATTCGATATGGAGGAAATTCCAAAATAAAAGCCTGCTCTTTACTTTTTAAAAAAGTTTTTTCATAAAAAACACTTAAAAGAAGTGCAACCACTACTCCTAACATATACATAGCAAAAATTACAAATACATTACTAGCACCAAAAAATGCCGAACCAATAACTGCATAAATTGGTAATTTTGCACTACAACTCATATACGGAGCAAGCATTGCGGTTTTTATTTTACTATTTTTATCTTCCATTGTTCTTGCCGTTAAACATGCTGTTGTTGAACAACCAAACCCCATTAAAAGTGTATAAACACTTTTACCTGACAAACCAACCCTAGAGAAAATATCATCTAATGAAAATGCTACTCTAGATAAATATCCACTATCCTCTAAAATTCCAAGACACACAAACATTATTACAATTTGTGGCAAAAAAGAAAAGATTGTTCCTATACCACCAATTATTGCACTTGAAAAAAAGTCTATTATTATTGCATTTGATGTTATGCCTTTTATAGCATTTAATAACCAACCTCCAAATACATTTTGAACAAGGTCAGAAAGCAAATTACTGCAATATTTACCAACAGAAAAAAAAGTTAAATAAAATACAAAAAGTAAAACAATCAAAAAAATTGGTATAGCCAAAATTTTATTTAGGACAAAAGTATCTAACTTGCTTTTGCCATATACGTTTTTTGTTTTTATAGTTTTTGAATCATTTAGTAGTTTATCTATTTGTTCATATTTTATTTTTATAATTTGCTCTATATTAACTTGCTTTTGTAAATTATTTAATTCTATTTTTTGCTGTGAAGATAATTTTAATTTTTTTATTATTTCATCATCGTTTTCTAAGCATTTTAATGAACAATAATTAATATTATATTCACAATTGTTTTTAATTAATTGTGTAGTTTTATGTAAAATTTGTTTTAATTCTTTATTATTTAAAATATAATTATTTGTTTTTTGCTGTTTTTTATTATAAAAATTAAATATTTCATTTTTTAATTTATTTATTTCTTTTTTATTTTTAAAATTAATTTTTAAAACTTTTATATTTAAATTATTTTCTAATAACTTTTCGTTTAATTTAAAAACGCAATTTGATTGTTTTAAAGTTTGATTAATTACCAAAATCATTGGAATATTTAACATTAAAAGTTCTTGTGTTAAATATAGATTTTTATATATGCTGTTTATATCTACAATATTTACTATAAGTGAATTTTGATGTGAATAAATATAATTTATTGAAACTTGTTCTTCAAATGAAAAAGCGCTTAATGAATATATTCCCGGTAAATCAACAACATTAAAATGTTGGTTATTGTATTTATATTTTTTTGCTTTACTATCTACTGTTACGCCATGCCAATTACCTGTGTGTTCAGAAGAACTTGTAAGGTTATTAAAAAGTGTTGTTTTGCCTGTGTTAGGATTTCCTACTAATATAACATCATTCATTGTTAATTCACCTTTTTAATTTGAATATGTTTTGCAATATTTTTTCTTACAGACAATAAAAAGCCATTTAATTCCAACAACAAAACTTCACCTAAAATTGATATACTATGCAAACATATTTTTGTATTTTCAACAAAGCCAAGTTCTAAAAGTCTGCGCTTAATTTTAAAAGGAATGTTATTATCTATCTTTATTATCAATGCTTTATCACCTTTTTTCAGTTCACTTAAAAAAACACTCATACAACTTAATGTATGAGTGAAATTTTACTAATATACTTGCTTATTATTCTGCTTTTATATCGTTTGCTTCTAAACAAATGTTTACAGTGCCATCTGCTTTAATTTCTAATATATCACCTGTTTTAACAGTTTGCAAAAACTCATCGCCTAGTTTATCTATGCAAATCATTTTCGAATTTTCCCAGTTTTTAGCAAGAATTACTCCACTTGCTGCAAGTGAATCTATCTCCTCACTAAAAAGCATGGCTGCAGGATTAATTTGCATAGCACAAATTGCTTGAATAACTAGCCCACCGGTTGTAGAGCCAATGGTTTTTGGCAAACATAGTATTTGACCTGTTAAATTTTTCTTATAAATGTCTGGATTATTTTGGTCACTTGCAATAACTTGTTTTGCATTTTTTAGTGCACTTTTTTGAAATGTAGCAAGAGTATTTACGCCACCATGACTAACTACTGCTTTAGCAACTAAATCACCACCAGCAATTACTCTGCCCCTAAAACCTTTAATAGGTCCATTCGTTGTTATTGTTTTCATTATTTTGCACCCCCTTTAGAGCAAACAAGTTCTAGCATTTCGGCATTTGTATAATAACGGCTAGATGAATAAGTACGAAGTTTATTTGAACTGGTTGCAATTCTTCTCTTACCCGCAATTGGATTATTAGTATACATTAAAGGACAAATAGAACTAACACGAGCACCTGTTTTAATTAAACTATTGTAAAGTTTAGTTTTTTCAAACTTGGCTTTAACATGAGGACTTGTTGTAAGAATTGTTCTAACCTGTACTTTCTTTAACCCATTTTTTTGTAATTCGTTTATAATATCATTTGCCCAGTTTTCGAGTTGTGTATAAGAAAGATGAGGACAACCAATAAATGCAAGTTGCGCCTTTTTTTCTGACTTTTTCCAAAGAATTGGATAAGAATTTTTTACGCGCTCTAATTCGGCATCATCTATTACATAAACTTTTGCATTATCCTTTACAAGTTCTTCTTTGCCATATTTAACTGCTTCTGGAGTTAAACCATTTATATGATATAAACCAACTGCTCCGTTAGATGCAGTAGCAGCACCAAAATCCTTTAAGTAATCTTTTGCATTATGGTCTAATTTGTTACCTAAAAATTTGTCTAAACCAACAACATAAGGAACATCTTCCATAACCTTTAAGCCTATAGCACTTCCAAGCACCTGCGCTTCTGGAAGTTTGGTTGTTTTTACCTCAATTACCCAATCAGCCTTTCTGCCTTCATCGGTTAAAAGCCCAAAATATGGAACTTTACCAAGTATTGCAGAAAAGATATCTAACATACCGCTATTACGATTGCATCTGGCACCAAGAACTGAGTTTGCATAAACAACAGCCGAACTTTCTGCCCAGCATAAAATATCACCCATTTTCGGTGTATTTTTAACTTCATCTAAATAGCAAGTACAAGTAAAATCATCTTTACCACGTAAACCTATTTTACGAAGTTGTTCTTCGTAACGTTTTTGTTGTGAATACATTATTTTGCTAAAAATTAATTTATTTAATGGACCACATTTAACATTCTTATAATCAATTGGGCGTGGGTCAACTGTAAATTTAACTTTACTTTTAATTCCCGCACCAATAATTTCGTCCATAATCCTAAATAACGGTTTAATTAAACCAATTCCAAACGAAGTAACTAAGTGAGCATCATGTGTTATTTCAACAAGTTTTTCAGCGCCAAAAATATCACCAAATTCGACTACTGTGCGCATTATTTTTGCTAATGTTTCACCCTTTTCTCCATTTAAAATCTTTTGTTCTTCTAATGTTAATTTCATAATGCTCCTTTTTAAATATTTCTACACTTTCTGTATGCTGTTTTTACTGCTGTAAATACTTTACCAGGGCGATTTGAATCACCAATATTATAAATTTCTTTAGCGATATTTTTTTCTTGAAGTGAGTAATATAAATCATCATTTGCTACTTGTCCAAAAGCAATTATACAATAGTCAGTTTTAATTTCTTTAGTTTCATATTGCTCTTTAATTTTTTTAGCAAGAGGATTTTCAACATTTTCTGGCAAAACAGGAGCCCAAGTATTATATGGATTAGGTACAGTTTTTGAAACGTTTTGCTCAACTATAATTTTGCCTTCTTCAATTTTAGTTGTTTTTGTACAGTTGTATGCTTTAACTCCTATTTCTTCCAAATAATGTAGAATATGACCACGATTTGCTGTACAAGAATGAGTCATAAAATTAGGCGCAATATCTACAATATTTACATTCTTACCATATTCATAAGCAAGCATATATGCAAGTTCGCAACCATTGTCTCCACCACCAAGAATAGTAATATCTTGCGCATTTTTTACAAGGTCTGGATTTAAATAAACATCTACTGCAGTAGCAACGTTTTTACCATTTGCACCTTCTATATTAATTGGTAATTGTTTTGTACCAGTTGCAACAACAATTGTATCATAATTTTGTGATTTAAGTTTTTCCTCAGTAACATTCGTTTTTAAGAATAAACTAAATTGTTTGTTTTTCTTTAATTCTTCTACCTGACTTTCTAAATATTTACGATAGTTTTCTATTTCATATTTAATTTTTGCTTTACCAGCAGCATTTAACATTCCACCAAGAACATTAGATTTTTCATATAAATCAACTTTGTGTCCTCTTGCAATTAAAGTTTGACTGGCAACAATTCCGGCAGGACCTGCACCAATTACTGCAATTTTCTTTTTAATAGGTGATTCTGGTATATCTTTACTAAACTCAAACTCAAAAGCAGTGCGAGGATTTACTGCACATTGTGGGTGACCACCCTCGACAAACTCTTTTATACAAGCCTCGTGACAACCAATGCAAGGTATAATTGATTTTACATTACCACTATAGGCTTTGTTTGCCCACTCTGGGTCAGCAAGAAGAGGGCGAGCAAGCATAACCATGTCGCACATTTCTTCACGCAAGGCTTTTTCAGCCAAATCAGGGTACCCAAGTTTGCCAACGGCAACAACTGGCACTTCTTCTCCTACATTTGATTTTAAACCTATTTCTTTAAAGTAATCTTTAACTAATTTAGATACTTCTAAAAAGCAGCCCGGAGGCATTGTTGCTGGTGGATGTGGTAACCACCAGTTGTCGTAGCAGCCTAAATCTACGTCAAAAATATCAACGCCCGCTTTAACCAAATTTGCCATATAGGTTAAAGTTTCTTCAACACGTCTTTCGTGACGGAATTTACGAAGCGACTTTATTTTAGACAATTTTTCACCATAAGTTGCGTTTAATGCTAATGATAAATCTATTCTATACATAATAGGATAATTTTTTCCAACACGCTTTCTAATTTGTTTAATTGTGTCAATGCCAAAAGCTTGCCAATCAGCAAAATGCCCCATTTTGCGACGATTAAATGCCGGGTTTGTTAATTGTTCCATTAAGTAGCCCTCGTGACCATGCAAATAAACACCATCTATGTTTGCGGCTTTTGCATCGGCTGCGGCTTGCCCGGTGCGTTTAATTATTTTTTTAAGTGCACCATTAGATAACGGACGGCAAGGAATTGCAGACATATAGTAATTTGGATTCCAAGAAGCAGAAACTGGAAGTTTAAATGAATTAAGCAAACACTGAGGGTTACCTACTCTACCAAGACCCGGTGTTAACTGAATAAATACATGTGCTCCATTAGAGTGACAAGCATAAGATAAATCTCTCCAACCAGCAAAATTAGTACGACTTTTGTCTATACGTGGAAAATAAGATAGATTATGAAGTTCAGTAACTGTTGGGTCAATGCCATGACTAACAGGAACTAAACCTGTTGTAATTAAGCCTACACCGCCACGAGCACGTTCTTCAAAATAACTTATCATTTGATGATTTGGACGACCTGTTTCTTCGCACATACTAATATTACCCATTGGCCCCATAACCAAACGATTTTTAATTTTTAATTTATTAATTTTTATTGGACTAAACATTTTAGTATATGGATATAACTTGTTTGTCATTTCTGGTGCATTTTGGTGATTAAACCAATCACCAAAGTTTGCAGTTATCTCCTTCAAAACTCTTTCGTTTTGTTTATTTTCTTGCATTATATTCCCCCTAATTTAAAATACTATAATAGTTTATCATACAAAAAAACAAAAAATAAACAAATTTAATCTATTTAACAATAAAAATTATTATTTTCTTAAAAATATAATTTTGCTGGAGTGCACCAAGAAATAAAATTATTGTAAAAAGCGAAAGTAGTAACAACTTTCGCTTTAATATATTTTTATTTATAAAAATGTGCTTTTTAATTCAATAAAGTATAAATCACTTAAAAACCTTAAAACGATTGTTTTTATTAAGGTAAAATCTCTATATTTTGCATCCATGAAATCATTTGTTCTTCAAAATAATTTCCAAAACCTAAAGAGTGCAAATCATTAGAATATGAAACTCCTATCATAATATAGTAAATATTAAGTTTGTTGTTTGAATCAAGATAATAAATATTGTAAGATAACGAAGTTTCATTTATTGTATTTTTTGTATAAAAACCTAAATAGTTATTTGTAGAAAATTTAATAATATGTTTTGCACCGTCATCATCTAAAATTGCATTACCCATAGATGATGCTAAATTGCTGCATCTTATTGATGAACTCCAAAATTCTTCTAAAGAGTATGCTGTTGCCAAATGATTACCTAATATATAACTTGGATTTTCATAAGCAACATAATCATTAGGTATTGCAAATTCAAAGTTCCAATAACTCATAACATCTTCTGTTTTAACTATTGTGCTTGAAATATATGATTTTGCAGAGTCATTATAACTTTTAACTGAAGGAGTAGAAAATGTTGTTGAACTGATAATAGATGTAAATTTCTCAATATTGTCATTATAATAAACATCTTGTATAGTTGTATTGATATTAAAATACACAAAAGCATTTGAGCCTTTGCCTATACATAAAATTGTATAATAATCCCAATTACCATTTGGATTTTGCATTTCATCAATAATATACATATTCATAGAAAGATTGCCTGAAAATATGTTAGACAATTTTTCAGTTATAGTAATATTTTTAATAGGAGTTGAAAGATTTATATTCTCAATTTTTGCAATATCGCTTGTATATTGGTCTAAGGTTATGTTTTCAAAACTATAATAATCATTTGCAGTATCGTATTGAGCATAAATATAAGTATCTCCAAAAGAAACTTGATTATCGCCTTCGCTTGTTAGTTTTATGCCTTCACTTGTTGTTTGTAAAGTAAAATCACTAGTTGTTTTTATTTCAAATCCATTTGCAGTATATGTTTTTGTTAAATTTGGTGTGTAATCTCCATTATCACCACATGCGACTAAAACAAATGAACACATAGTAATTGTTAAAATTAATACTAAATTTAATATTTTTTTCATTAAATACCTCACAAGCACATTTTAACACAATTACTTTTAAATTTAAATACTTTTTAGGAAATTTATCATAAAATATAAAAAACACCTTTTTTAATAAAGTGTCTTTTTATTAGGATAGTTTATAATATTGCAGAATTAGTTACTATTTAATCATTTATGTGGTTTTCTAACCATTGCAAAATATCATTATAAAACATACTTTTTATTGGTTGTACTTCGTTAAAAGGTTCGTGCCTTCCACAGGCGTAAAGCCTAAGGTCAACATTTTTTACTTTTTGCTTTTCGAGCATAGAATATACTTGACACACACCTTTGCCATACTGCCCTACTGGATCACAAGCGCCAGATACTAAAAATACTGGCAAATCTTTAGGTATTTTTTTTGCCCAAGATTTTTTATTTACCTTTTTTAAAGTACAAACCATATCGTAATAGGCACTAACTGTAAAACGTATTTGGCAACGATCGTTTTGTAAATAATTATTTAAATCTTCTTGGCTTGAGGTTATCCATTCTTTTTTTGATTGAACATTGTCTATATATTTAAAATACGAGCCACTCATAATATTTTCGGCCAAACCAGAATGTGCTTTTTTGCCTTTAAATATTTTAAGAATATTTAAAATAAAAAGCCCAAGAATTGTTCCAGTAACTCTGCCAGAAGTGCCACATAAAATTAATCCATTTAATTCATTTGGAAAACTAGTAGCATAAGCCCTTGCAAAAAAACTTCCCATAGAGTGCCCCATTAAAAAGTATGGTAAACCACTATATTTTTCTTTTACTATTTTTGTTAGTTTATACAAGTCATGTAAAACATAATCAGCACCATGTTTTGCTGCAAAAAAGCCATCTGTTTCTTTTGAAATAGAAGTTCTTCCATGTCCTAAATGGTCATTACCGCAAACAACAATTCCATGTGCATTCAAAAAGGCGGCTAGGTGTGAATATCTTGTTAAATGCTCTTGCATGCCATGAGAAATTTGAAGTACTGCACGTGGCTGTACAACATTGTTATCGTAAATATAATATGCTACTTGCGTTTTGCCATCAGATGACAAAAAGTAGTTAATGTCCATCATAGGCTACTCCCTTATAGATATTTGCTTACAATGCCTAAAATTTCTTCTTTACCTCTAAAACCTAAAAATTTTTCTTGAAAAACACCATCTTTAAAAATGCACACAGTTGGAATACTCATAACACCATATTCACGTGGCACATTGTTATTTTCATCAACATCCATTTTGAATACTGGAATTTTTCTTTCATCTTCTATTTCCTCTAACACAGGTGCAAGCATACGGCATGGACCACACCAAGATGCAAAAAAATCTAATAGCACTACACCGCTGCTTTTTAATACTTCTTGTTCATATTCTTTTTCATTAATTAATTTCATAATATTCTCCTTAAGTATTAGTTTAACGAATTTTTTAATTTTAATCAAACTTTGATAATGAAATTTAAAAAATAATGAAAAAAACAAGAGGCTAAGACTTATACCTCTTGTTAAAAAATTTAAGCAATTACTAGTTTGAAGGCTGGACGAATGCCAAATTTTTCATAAACACCACCCTCACCGTCCGTTCCGTCCGCCGCCATTAGCCCCGCAAAGTAATCTCCATAACAATCATCACCACGACTAATTGAACGTAGCCACCAATTGCAAGCCGACGTACCTCCAACTGTAATGTCTGCTGTTTTATGTTTTGCATAATCAAACAATGAAGCATTATTGCCTAACAACACTTTTACTTCTTCATAACTAAGTGCCCATAATGTTTGATTTTTGCTTGAGTTAGTCGTCGGGATATCAGTCATTAGGGTTCCAGAACTATCAGTCATTTGACTTGGTTTTTCACCTGCCAAAGTACGTGTTGATATTTGAGAATATATGTCAGATTCATTTATTTTATATGTACTACTTGTTGCAAGTGTATTTATTGCTGTTTGTAAAGTTGAGCCATTGTATTGTAAATTTTCAAAACCCGACCTTCCATAACTAAATTTGTCCGTACCAATTGCATACTCTGAAATAAAGTAATAAGTTCCAACTGGTACATTTGTAGATGTTGTATCTGTAAATACTGTGCCATCTAGTGTTGTCATATTTCCTGTTGATATTTCTTCGCTACCAGATGCACTATAACCAAAGGCATACCATTTTAGTGGTGTGCTGTTATACTCTCCCATTTCTACATATAGGTTACCTACATCTAAGCCTGTAGTTGCGTTTGATGTATCGGCTATTTTTAACACACTTCTATCAAAGGAATACTTTTTAAACTCTAGATTTGCATCAAATGTTGCTGATATATCTGAGGCGGTTTCTATGTCTGTTAGTGTAAAGGTTATTGTTATATCTTTATACTCACCTTTGGTTGATAACACAAATGATTGGTGTGAGGTTAAACCTTTTACTGCTGTAATTTCTGTTGTTGTACTATTTGAATCATACGCTACTGGGTTTGGTATGTTACATAGTACTGGAAAGTCTGAGTCGCTTGTTATTTTTAAGTTTATTGTTATTGTATTCCCTTCTTCTACCAAATCACTAAAGTACATGCCTGGAAGGTCTAGTTCTTCTCCTTCTTGGTCTACTAGTGTTTCTGCTATTGTTGCTTCTGTTCCTGTTAGTTTCGTGGTGAAATCTTCATCATAGGCATCTATTGTGCCTGATACCTTTACCTTACAGCCATGCGCTGTAAAGCCTATTGTTCCGGTGGCGGTAAGGCTTGCTTGTTTGGCTGCATATATACCTATTGCCATGGCACATACGCATAAACATATTGCTACTATGTTTATTAGCCATTTATAATTTTTCTTCATATATCTTTCTCCTTTTTAATGATATATTTGTATTCTACCCCCCCCCAGCCGATTGTCAACTAAATTTTAGTGTTTTTTAAAAAAATTAAAAAAATTCGCAAATGCGAATTTGGTCATATATTAAACTAAAAAAGCTCAAAGCGCTTTAGCACCTTGAGCCTTTTTAGTTATTTTTATCCCCACGCAGACATTCTAACATAGGTTTTAAAAAATACAAAACAAATTAATTAAAATTATGAAAATAACATTATTTTTTACTTAATTTTAGTGAATTTTATATTTTTTTGACCTAAGTTATAATTTTGTAAAACATTTGAGTAAAAGGCATAATTATTAGTATTTTTGTATAAATATTCATCCTGCGACAACTCTAAAAGTTTATTTAATAATTGAGAAAAGGAATATTTATGTTTCCATAAATAATTTGCATATGAACCCGGTATAGTATTTATTTCATTTACATATATTTCTTGTGTTTTATCATTTAACAAAAAGTCTATACGTACTACACCGCTACAACCTAAAACTTGAAATACTTTTTTACTTAAGGCTTTAATTTGTTCATCTATACCATTGCCTATTTTAACATTTATTGTTTTTTTATTTTCTGCTTGCGATAAATATTTTTCATCAAAATTTAAAAATGTTTGCCAATTTTTTGGCTCTTCTAAAATTGAAGTTTCACATGAGTTATAATTACCTATGCAAGAACAATTAATTTCTCTTAAATTTTGAACAACTTGCTCTAAAATTACTTTTTTATCAAAACTAAGTGCTATTTTAATGTTGTTTTCTAGTTCTTCTCTTGTTTTTGAAATATTTATGCCAATACTACTTCCCAAATTTGCTGGTTTTACTATAATTGGATAATTTAACTTTAACTCAGCCTCAAGAATAATATTTGATTGATTAATTTCATACTCCTTTTGTGTAAAAAATATATAATCTACACAAGGTATATTATTTGATTTAAAAACATCTTTCATAATAACTTTATCCATACCAACACCAGAAGCAACTACTCCGCTTCCAACATAGGGTATTTGCGCAAGTTCTAAAAGTCCTGATAACGTGCCATCTTCACCATTTAAACCATGACAACAATTAATTGCTTGGTCAATTTTTGCAACTTTTTTAAAACCAAATAATGTTTTTTGTACTAAACACTGGTTATAAAAGCCTGTTATAAGTTTTTTACCCTCATAACTTTTTTTTGCATAAATATTAATTTTTTCATAATCTTTCAACACATGCCATGTATTGATATTTGATATATAAACAGGTACAATATTATACTTTTGTTTGTCTAAATTGTTTAGCACTTGAAGTGCTGTAATTATTGAAATATCGTGTTCTGCTGATTTACCACCATAAAAAATAGCAAGGTTTTTCATAAAAATCTCCTTGCCATTATATATGCTAATTTTCAATTTTTTGTTTTATCTTTCGGTTTGTTTTGCAAAAAAGCCTAAACTTATTAAAATTGCTCTATCAATATCTTTCATTTTTTGACCATTAACAAATGATATTCTTTCTTGCAAGCGACGTTTATCGAGTGTGCGTATTTGCTCAAGCAAACACACAGAATTTTTAGGTAAATTATATTCATTTGCAGATAATTCTATATGAGTTGGAAGTTTGGCTTTATCTAATTGGCTTGTAATTGCACACACAATAACAGTTGGAGAATACTTATTGCCTATATCGTTTTGTAAAACAAGCACAGGTCTAATACCGCCCTGTTCGCTACCCACAACTGGGCTTAGGTCGGCATAAAATATATCTCCTCTTTTTATTTCTGCTGTTTTGACTTCCATAGTTCCTTTTCGTATTTAAAATAGTCTATGGATTCTGCTGTTTCAAAGAGTTGTGTATCTTGCGATAGTCTTTGATTGGCATATCCACATATCATATTATGAATTTCTTCAGAATTTGGTAATGCGTGATGAGTTAAAACATCTTCCAATTTTAAATGTTTGCTGGCTTTGTTTAACTCTTGCTTATACTTTTCTAAATCTTTCATAATTATCTCCATTTAAAATACTAATTAAACTATGGCTATTTTAATAATTTTGTCGAAGTTCTTAGTTAGATTAAGCAAGCATAAAAAAAATATTCTGCCGAAACATTATTCGACAGAAATATTTATAGTTTTAGTAATATTTTTTTGTATTATCTACAAAAGATGAATATTTTGAATAAGAATTATCTTTATATATTTTTTCAATTTCTACTAATTTATCTTTTGCTTTTTTGTCTAGTTTATTAGGTACTTCAGATTTTAAAGTAACAAGCATATCGCCTCTTGTTTCACGTTGTAAAATTTTACAACCTTTACCCTTTAAACGCATTACTGTGCCCGATTGTGTAAGTTCTTTAATAACAAGTTCATATTTACCATCTAGTGTTGGAATATCTATTTTTCCACCAAGCAAAAGTGTTGTAAATGGAACATATACTGTGAGTAAAATATCATTATTTTCTCTTACAAGCATTTTGTCTTTATCTACATTAATTTTAATATTTAGATCACCATTTACACCTGGAGTTGTAGGTGCATTACCTTCACCTCTCATACGAAGCACTTGGTCTTGATTAATGCCCGCAGGAACTTTAACAGTAACTGTTTTAGTAACACGATTATATCCTTTACCCATACACTCGGAACATTTTTCTTTTACTTTTTTACCTGTTCCATGGCAAGTGTTACAAATGCCTTCACGTATGGTTGTGCCAAAAATTGTATTTTGTTGAAAACGAACTCTGCCTGCGCCTTTACAATCTGGACAAGTTTCAAAAGCAGTTCCGCCTTTAGCACCTGTTCCTCTGCAATGAGGGCAAGATTCTAATTTTGTAACACGAATATCTTTATGAACACCAAAAGCGGATTCTTTAAGCGTTATATTCAATGATAAATTGATATCCTCACCTCGTGCTGTTTGCCTTGCAGATGCTCTTGCACCGCCGCCAAAGGCTGAAAAAATATCGCCAAAAATATCACCAAAGTCGCCACTAAATCCACCAGAAAAACCACCAGCGCCACCAAACATATCAGAAAAATTAGCGCCATCGGCACTACCAAATTGGTCATAATTGCTACGTTTTTGCTTGTCGCCCAAAACCTCATACGCCTCGTTAATTTCTTTAAACTTTTCGGCCGCTTGGGGGTTATCTTTATTTAAGTCAGGGTGATACTTTTTGGCAAGTTTTCTGTATGCTGACTTTATATCATCATCGCTTGCACTTTTATCTACTCCTAAGATTGAATAATAGTCTTTATTTGCCATAATTTCCTCTATATTTTTAGTTTATTTAGCAGCAACAACACCCATGCCTATATTAGCACAGGTGCAATTGCTACAGCCGTGTTTGTTGTTTGGTAAAAGGAATAAAGCCATACAACAAATTGTCTACAATTTTTCTTTTAAAAAACTGTTATGTTTAATTTTATTGATTATTATTGTCATCATCTACAACAACTTCTGGGTCGCTGTCTGTTGATTGAGTATTGTTTGCATCTTGTGCTTGAGCGTTTGCTTGTGCATTTTGATACATTCTTGTAAACACGTCGTTTGCAACATTTGATAAATCTTCTAATGCTTTTTTAATAACTTCGGTTTCGGTTGAATCTGTCTCTTTTTTAGCTTTTTCTATTGCTTCAGTCAATTTTGTTTTGTCTTCTTCAGAAAGTTTATCGCCATTTTCTTTTAAAGTTTTTTCCATTTGATAGATAGTGTTTTCGGCGTTGTTTTTTGTTTCTACAAATTCACGACGTTTTTTATCTTCTTCTGCATTAGCCTCTGCCTCTTTAACTGCTTTTTCGATTTCTTCTTCGGTTAAGTTAGAAGATGCTGTAATTGTAATAGATTGTTCTTTACCAGTGCCTAAATCTTTTGCAGAAACATGAACAATACCATTTGCATCAATATCGAATGTAACTTCAATTTGAGGTACACCACGTGGTGCTGGAGGAAGGTCTGTTAATTGGAAACGACCTAAAGTTTTATTTTGGTTAGCAAATTCTCTTTCGCCTTGTAAAACATGAATATCTACACCTGGTTGGTTATCTACTGCTGTTGAGAATACTTGAGATTTTTTAGTTGGAATAGTTGTATTACGTTCTATTAATTTTGTTGATACACCGCCTAATGTCTCGATACCAAGTGAAAGTGGTGTAACATCTAAAAGTAAAACATCTTTAACTTCGCCGGCAAGAACACCTGCTTGAATTGCAGCACCAACAGCAACACATTCATCTGGGTTAATGCCTTTAAATGGCTCTTTGCCAGTATATTTAGCAACTGCTTCTACAACTGCTGGGATTCTTGTTGAGCCACCAACTAAAATAACTTTATCTATTTGAGAATTAGAAAGTTTAGCATCTGCTAATGCTCTAGTTACGCAGTCAGTTGTCTTTTTAACTAAATTTTCTGTTAATTCATCAAATTTAGCACGAGTTAAATCGTATTCTAAGTTTTTAGGACCATTTGCATCTGCTGAAATAAATGGAAGTGAAATTGTTGTTCTTGGAGTTGCAGAGAGTTCTATTTTTGCTTTTTCGGCAGCATCTTTAAGCCTTTGCATTGCAAGTTTATCGTTGTGTAAGTCAATTCCGTTTTCGTTTTTAAATTCACGGCAAAGAAGTTCTATAATTGCATTATCAAAGTCATCACCACCAAGATGAGTATCGCCATTTGTTGAAAGAACTTCAAACACACCATCACCTATTTCTAGAATAGATACGTCGAAAGTACCACCACCTAGGTCATAAACTAAGATTTTTTGGTTTTTATTTTCACCTTTATCTAAGCCATATGCAAGCGCTGCTGCTGTTGGCTCGTTGATAATTCTAAGAACTTCTAGACCTGCAATTTTACCAGCGTCTTTAGTTGCTTGACGTTGGCTATCGTTAAAGTAAGCAGGAACGGTAATAACTGCTTGAGTTACTTTTTCACCCAAATAACTTTCGGCATCATTTTTTAATTTTGTTAAAACCATTGCTGATATTTCTTGTGGGCTATAATCTTTACCATTTAGGGCAACTTTTTCACTTGTTCCCATTTTTCTTTTAATACTTTGAATTGTGTTTTCGTGGTTAGAAACTGCTTGACGTTTTGCCACTTTACCTACTAATTTTTCACCATTCTTTGTATAAGCAACAACACTTGGAGTTGTTCTATCACCTTCGGCATTTGCAATTACAGTTGGTCTGCCACCCTCCATTACTGCTACACATGAGTTTGTTGTTCCTAAGTCAATTCCAATAATTTTATTCATTTTTATATATCTCCTTATTTTTTATTTTAAAGTTTATTAACTAATACTTGTGAACACCTTATTACTTTATCTTTCATTTTATAGCCGGCTTGGTATTCTTCTAAAATTATGCCGTCTTCTTTTTCTTCGTTTTTAGCAACTGCTAAAACGTTATGAACGTTTGGATCTAATTGTTTGCCCAAAGCCTCAATTTTTTCAACACCAATCTTTTCTAAACTAGCATTAAAAGCCTTTTCTAACATATTTATGCCATCTAACGTGTTTTTATCTTTAATATTTTCTTTTGCTTTTTTAAAAGCATCGAGGCTTGGAAGCATAAGTTCTACTGTGGTTGCAATACCATCTTGCCTAGCCCTTTCTATTTGCTCTATGCTACGCCTGCGATAGTTGTCAAAATCCGCCTGAATTACTCTAGCCAAGTTTAAATATTCTTCAGCAAGTGCTTTATCGTTTGTTTTGGTTGTTTCATCTTGTACTTGCTCTTCTGTTTTTTCCTCTTTTGTTTCTTCTTGGGTGGTATTTTGTTTTTTTTCTTCATCTACTGGTATGCTCAAATTTTATCACCGTCCTTTTTATCTTTTAATTCATTCATTACAAGTTTTAATGCTGAGGCAATGCTTGCATAGTCCATTCTTTCTGGACCAATTACTGCTAATGAGGCAACTTTTGTTCCGTTTATAACAATTGGTGCTTTTATAAGTGCACAACCTTCAACCTTTTCATTTTCATCGCCAAGAGTTATTGTAATATCGTTTTCTTCGCTATCTATAACTTCTACTAAACCATCTTCATCGCCAAGCAAGTTTAATATTTTTTTAGTTTCCACAACTGACTGATGTTCATTTTCATCAAGCAAGTTTGTTGCCGTTTCGCCTCTAATATCTAGCCTTTTTTTAGATATAAACTCTCGCATAGAAATAATTAAACTTTCTAATAAATTTTTAAAGCCTTCAACTTCGGCAAGCGAACTATAAAGAATATCACCCTCTAAAAGTTCACCTATGGTTTTTCCATTAAATTTTTTAGTTAGATATTTTCCAGCATCATCGCACGCTTTTTCACTTGCTTCAACCTTAATTGTATGATTAACAATTCCGCTTTTTGTTCTAAAAAGCACAAGAGCCTCACCATCTATTAATGGAATAATGCGAATGTCATCTATAATTAACTTATCATAACCATTAGCCATTATTACTGTTGGCATGTTTGTTGCTTTTGACACAAGCCCTGCCACCGATGCTAAGATATCTTTTAATGAATTGGTTCGCTCAGAAAGTTCGGCTTCAACTTTTTTAAGTTTGCTTTCATCAACTTCAAAATTTTCTAAGAGTGTGCTAACATAATATCTGTAACCTTCAGTTGTAGGCACTCTACCACCAGAAGTATGCAATTGCTTTAAATAGCCCATTGCCTCTAGCGCATTTAACTCATTTCGCAGTGTTGCAGTTGAAACTTCCTTAATGTGCTTATCTTTAACTCCACCGCTTGTTATAGGACTTGCATCTTTTATATAGTCCTCAATAGCCGAGCAAAGAATATGCCGTTTTCTATCACTTAATTCTTTTTTCATGCTTGCCTCTTTGTTTTAAGAGTGTTAGCAATCTTTTTAACTGACTGCTAACACTATTCTAATCATATTGTATGCATTTGTCAACAATTTATTTACACTTTTTTTGAAAATTTTTTACTTTTTTATAATATGTAGTTTTAATAAAAAAACTCTTATCTTTAATTGATAAGAGATTTTTGTTGTTTATGCTATTACAAGTTTAAAAGCTGGACGTATGCCATACTTGTTGTCCACACCGTAGCTGTTAAGGTAGCCAGAAGAAACAACACAATCCGCTTCAGAGCGGCTGTAGACCGGAACACAACTACCAGGCGAACGAAGCCACCAATCGCAATTAGATGTGCTCCCAGTCGTGATGTCTGCCGTTTTAGCATTAGCACTTTTATCATTTCTTAATAATGTATTAACCTCATTTCTTGAAAGTATCCATAGTGTTTGTTTTATTGTTGCAAAAGTTAACTTTGTTCTTGTATGCCCCCACTAGAATAGGGATAAGATTCGCCAATTAAGTTACGCGTTACTATTTGTGAATATAAATCTGAGGTCACTATTTTATATGTGTTTGAAGTCGTTAATGCATTTACTGCTGTATTTAAACGTGAGGTGCTATATTCTACCTCTGCTGGGTCACCAGACTCTGTTTCATTAAAATATGTTGTACCAATTGCATACTCTGAAATAAAGTAATATGTTCCTGCTGGTACATTTGCAGATGTTGTATTGGTAAATACTGTGCCATCTAGTGTTGTCATATTTCCTGTTGACATTTCTTCGCTACCAGATGCACTATAGCCAAATGCATACCATTTTAATGGTGTGCTATTATACTCTCCCATTTCTACGTATAGGTTACCTACATCTAAACCTGTGTTTGTATTTGCTGTGTCTGCTATATTTAATAAATCTCTATCAAAGGAATACTTTTTAAACTCTAGGTTTGCATCAAATATTGCTGTTATATCTGAGGCTGTTTCTATATCGGTTAGTGTAAACGTTATTGTTATATCTTTATACTCACCTT
>SVIS01000027.1 GCA_015069385.1 Clostridiales bacterium | reverse complement strand
ATGGCTTCTTCTACTACTACTATGTCAACTATTTCTACGGCGCGCGCCCTGCTTTCCAACTCCAAATCCCAGCCTAGGGTACTAAAACTGAACCCTGCATTAAAGATTGTGGAGTAATAAAGGCTTAGGCACTAAATCAAGCACGTGCTTGCCACGTGCAAAAAATCAAGTTTGATTAAGCACTAAAGCATGAAAGAAGTGTTTAAATAAATAGCAACAAAAGAAAAAATAAAATCACAAAACAAAAACAGCCCACAAATTAAGGGCAAAAAAATATAATAAAACCTTATAAAATTTAGTACACATATTAATTTAAAAATTCGAAAACTTTCCTATAAAACCCCAAAAGGCGGCCATTGCGGCCGCCTTTTGGGGTTTTAAATAATAATATAAATAATTTTTAAAGTTTAAAACTGGTAAAGTTATATTAAAATATTGTAGAAAGGGTTAGAAAATAAACCAACATTTTGGTCGGAGTATTGAAATACATGAATAAAACAAAAAAACCATAAGAGCAATCTTATGGTTTTGTTTTAATAATTTTCTAAAATTTTGTTAAGTTCCATATAGTCAGACGCAGTAATAATTGCAATAGGGGGTTCGTGCATTGTGCCTGTTTTGGTAAGAATAATTGCAAGTAATTTACGATTAGCCAAAAACTCAAATAAAACTTGGTCAACCGTTACATTTGCGTGCATAACTGTGTAATATTTAATTTCGTTTGGCATGGTGGCAATTTCTTCTATTGTGTGGTTGTTTACATAATCTTCACAATTGTTGCCCTCTGCCATTTTTGTTCCAAGCACATTTAATATTTTTTGACCATTTGCCACGCCAATAAGTTCACCATTTTTATATACAGGAATGTTGCTATATTTTGTTGAACTTATTTTCATTATAACATTTTTAATAGAAACATTATAGTTTACAGTAAAAACCTCTTTTTCTTCCAAAACATCTACCGCACGTGGTGGAGTGGTTATAAGGTGGGCTAAATTTTCTATTTTTTCAACAATGTCGGCATGAGGCTCGGCAATAAGTTCATCTGGATTAGAATTGTGAACTATTGCGTTACGTAACCTGCTATAGGTAATTAAATCGTCCTCATATTTTCTTACAATATGGTTTATGCTAACTGCACGCCTAATCATATCCGAAAAGCCCATGCTACGTTTAAAATTGTGTTGAGTTCTTAGTGCGTAATCTATTTGATTAAAAGCATCTATAAAGCGTTTTGCATTGCTTGGTTTCTTCAAAATAAAACTCCTACATTTATTAATCTTATTTATTGTATTATAATTTAAAACTTTTTGTCAAAATTTTTATTCTTTAAGCAACAACTATTTATTTTACAAAACAAAAACATGGCTATGGTTTTATTCCTTGACAAAATTTGGTATAGTTTGTATACTAAATTTGTTTATGATGGCTAAGTTAGTCGTTTTTTTGTTGTATTGCCAAAATAAATTAAAAATTTTGCAAGGAGGATTATATGAAAAGAACTTATCAACCTAAGAAAAGACAAAGAAGTAAAGTTCACGGTTTCCGTCAAAGAATGAGTACTAAATCTGGTAGAAATGTACTTAAAAGACGTAGAAACAGAGGCAGAAAAAAATTATCTGCATAACTTTTTAAAGTGAAGGGGTGAAATATGTTGAGCAAAGAAAATCGCCTCAAAAAAAACAAGCACTTTAATTATATTTATAAGCACGGAGAAGGTATTAGAGTTGGCGATGTGTCAATTGTATACGTTAAAGCAAAAATTAAACCTTTTAAAGTAGGCTTTTCGGTTAGCAGCAAGGTGGGCAAAGCAGTTGTAAGAAACTTAGTCAAACGCCGCATGCGTGAGGCTTTTAAAGAACTTTTGCCAATTATAGACAGGCGCTACAACTATATTTTTGTTGCCAAAGAAGGTCTTGCTTTTAAAGACTATAATCAAATTAAACAAAACATGCTTGCTGCAATTAAAAAGGCAGGGCTATATAATGAAGTTAATTCTTAAAATTTTAGAATTTCCTTTTAAATTAATTTTTTTGTTTTTAATTTATGTGTACAAATGGTGCATATCTCCACTACTTCCAAAAGTGTGCAGGTATTATCCATCTTGTTCTAGTTATGCTGTTATTGCAATAAAAGAGCATGGTGCATTTAAAGGGTTGGTTCTTGCCTGCAAAAGAATATTAAGGTGCAATTCTAGGTGCAAACATGGGTGGTTTGACCCTGTTCCACCAAGTATTAAAGGAGATATTAAATGGTTAATTTAGCGGCTAATATTTTGGCTGTGGCTCCAACTGGGCTTTGGGAAAATATTATATTTACTTTAAGCGACTGGGTTAAAAATTATGCTCTTGCAATTATTCTTTTAACCTTATTTATTAAATTAATTTTGCTTCCAGTAGATTATTTCCAAAGGCGTGGAAATGCCAAAATGCAAGCATTTCAAGAAAAAAATGCACAAAAAATGCAAGAAATACAAACGAAATATCCTGACAAAAATATTCAAAACCAAAAACTTGGCGAACTTTATAAAAAAGAAGGCTTTAACCCAATGGGCTCTTGCCTTACAATGATTATATCTATGGCAATTAGCATTGCGGTGTTCTTTACTTTGTTTGGCAGTTTGAACGGAATTTCGGCTTATAAAATTACTAATCAGTATGAACAACTTCAAACAGCGTATATTTATGATTACGTTAAGGCAGAGTATTCATTAACTGACGAACAAATTGCACAGTTAGAAGATACTCAAGTTGATGCTTATATTTTAGAAATTGCAAGCCTTGACCAAACAGTAGAAGAAAATATTGTAACTCTTACTAATGCACAACTTGCTGTTAAGTTAAAATATGAAGAAGTAAAAGAAAGCTTTTTATGGATTAAAAATGTTTGGATTCCAGATTCGCCAATAGCACGTGCTATTGCTGATTTTGACACATATGCTGGCACCGCTGGTTTAAAACTAGAGGGTGAGGAAAGGGAAAAGGCAGAACAAATTTATAATGCTGTTATGTCTGACTTAGAAGAATCTGAGGGTGTTAACGGTTACTTTATTTTGGCTGTACTTGCTGCTGTTTCAACCTTTTTATCTCAATATTTTGCTACAAAACGTAAGAAAAAAGAAAATCAAAATTTCTACGAAAAGCAAAATAGTCAAACACAGCAACAACAATCTCAAGCCATGAGTGGCAAAGTTATGTTGTTTGTATTCCCAATTATTATGTTATTTTTCACTTTAAGCTATAACTCAATTTTCGCTATTTACATTGTTGTAAGTCAATTGGTTGCTGCAGCCACTGCACCGCTAATTACTAAACTTATTCAAGTTACCTCAAAGAAAAAAGAAAGCAAGTAAAGTGAATAATGGAGGCTAAAAATGTTATCTTGTGAAGCAACAGGAAAAAATATTGAACAGGCAATAGAAAATGCATTGCTTGAACTTAAAGCAACAAGGGAAGACGTTGATATTAAAATTTTAGAAACAGGTGGCTTTTTTAAAAAGGCAAAAGTTTTAGTTACCATTTCGGAAGATGCTAGGGCAAAATATGAAAAGAAAGAGGCATTAAAACAACAAATTGTCAAAGAAGAACAAAAAGTACAAGAAAAACCGGTAGAAAAAACTTACGCAAAAGAAGAAGACCACGAAGAACCGGTTGACCATATTGTTTCAACTAAACCAGAAAAAGAAAAAATTGCAGATGTAGACAAAGCAAAAAATTTTGTAAATGGGCTTTTAAAAGTTGCAGGCGTTAGTGCTGATGTAATTTCTGAAGAAAATTCAGAAGAAGTTCATTTAAATCTTGTTGGTGCATCTGAAATTATTGGTTTTAGGGGCGAGGGCTTAAATGCTATTCAATATTTGTCTAATGTTTATGTAGGCAAAAACAATCGCCACGCAAAAAAGGTTAGGGTAGATTGCGACAATTACCGCGCAAAGCGTGAAGATACTTTAATTGCACTTGCAAACCGCATGGCAAGAAAAGTAGCCAAAACAAATCACCCTGTTCGCCTAGAGCCTATGACTGCAAATGAGCGTCGCATTGTGCACTCTGCACTTGCCAATGACAAGTTTGTAGAAACATTCTCTACCGGTGAAGAACCTTACAGATATTTAACAATTACACCAAAAAAGAATAAAGATTAATTTTGGTTAAAAAAAGAGGGCTTAAATTTTAAGCCCTCTTTTTTTAATTTTTAAGCAAAAATATCTAAAACTTTTAAGCGGCACTCGCCAACTGGAGTTTTAACAACAACAGTTTCACCAACCTTTTTTCCAAGAAGCGCACTACCAACAGGCGATTCGTTAGAAATTAAACCTTTGCTTGGGTCACTTTCGGTGCTGCCAATAATGGTGTATTCTACTTCTTCATCAAAGTCTTCATCATAAGCTTTAACAGTGCAGCCAATGTTTACACTGCTAGTGTCAATTTTGTTCTTATCTATAATAACACAAGTTTTAAGTTTTGTTTCCATTTCTACAATTTCGGCTTCAATTTTGCCTTGCTCTTCTTTAGCACTATCGTATTCTGCATTTTCTGATAAGTCGCCAAATTCTCTTGCAATGCCTATTTTTTTTGTAACTTCAGGACGTAAAACCGTTCTGTAATAATTTAATTTTTCTTCTAATTGTTGTTTTCCTTCTTCAGTTAAATATACTGGTTGCATAATAATTCCTCCCTGATGCAATTATTAAAAAAAATGATGGCATAAAAGCCCGCTTTTTTTAACGTATTATATTTTATGATTGTATAGCAAAAATATTCACATTATTTTTTGCTTTAAACAAACGTGCTTGATATTACCAAATTATATAGTTTTTGTCAAGTATTTTTATTATCTGAAATTTTATAAAAAAAATCATTGTCAATTTTAACAATGATTTTTTGTTTAATTTTATTATTTAACAGGCTCAACGCTTCCAGACACAAAGTGAATTTCACGAGTGCAAATTGAATTGACTTGAGAGAAATTATCACTAACAATAATAGTTGTAACCTTTTTAGATAAAAATAAATCATTAATTAAATTTAAAAAGGCCTCTGATTCTTCTTCGTTTGTTTTACTAAAAATATTATCAACCAGTAATATTTTTAAATCACGTAAAGTTAAGCGGACAAATGAAATTAAATATTTTTCATAAGTGTCTAAGTCTTTAACTTTAATATCTTTATATTTTTCAATTTTAAAATCTATTAAAGCATTATTTATTTTGTTTTCAATTTCGTTTTTAGAATAACCGCGTTCTGAAAGTACGTATTTTAAATTGTCGTAAACAGATTTGTTTTCAAAAAAAACAGGTACAACAGGAACATAGCCAAGTTCAATATCGGTTTTAAAATCGATTTGCCTTATTTCTCTGCCGGCAATAAAAATTTCGCCATTATCAAATTTTTCAAGCCCAGCAATTGTTCTAATTAAAGTAGTTCTACCACTATGTTCTTCGCCAGTAAAGGCAACACATTCGCCTTCAGCCACTGAAACGTTAATGTTATAAAGAGCAAAATATTCTCGAATATATTTTAAATATAAATTCTTAACTTGTATCATAATATATATAATATAAGTTATAGTAAAAAAATGCAAATAATTTTTAAAAATAATAACTACCCATAAAAGATAAAAATAGGTTCTGTTATGCGAGGTTTGGGTAATCAAACCTAGTAAAAAGTGCGCCATAAACCCAACCCTGTGCCATGTGTTTGTGAAAAATGAAAAAAAGAATAAAAAAAGTGATATTTTTTAAAAAAAATTTAAAAATAGTTGTTGACTTAAGTAAAAAGGGTGTGCTAAG
>SVIS01000012.1 GCA_015069385.1 Clostridiales bacterium | reverse complement strand
GCAGCAATGTCAGCAAGCCTAAACGTAACAGGTAACCTAGGGTTTACCATGCATGATTGTATGATACAAATAGAAGGGCAAGTAAAGAACCTAGCCAAAGCAAATGGAGAAAGTTATACAACATATAACATGCCGATAGATAAATTTGTAAAAGGAGCCGAAGGCTCAACAACAACCAACTCGCTAAGTTTAGGTGATATGTATTTCTATAAAGGTGTAGACTCAAATGGAGTAGGCAAAATATTTAATATAGAGTTTGAAATGTCATATACAAACTTAAACCTAAGCACTACAGTACTAATGGAAATAAATGCAACAACCTTACCAACAGGAGTGGGCATAGCAACCGATGGAGCATATGTAACCTTGCCATTTAAAACGTACTTATCAGCAGGACAAACAAAGACCGTAACATTTGCCTTAAGTGGAGATGAAGAGACGTTAACAAGTTCACTATCAAGCCTAGTAATAGACATGAACTTTAGTGAAGATGATGGAACACACTCAAGCCTGTTCTCGTATGAAGAAAGTACCGGTTGGTATACAACAATGGGAACAAACCCATACTCAGGATATAACGAACCATTAAAATGGTTGCCTTTTGCAAAATATGCAGGTACGGCACAAGTGGGTACAAACGCAACCGCTTATTCATACTATAATAGAACAACAGCACCTGTAAAAAGTGCATCATATTATTTAATTTCTGAAAAGGCGTTAGATGTAAGTGATTCTAATTATGGGTTGTTATATAATTTTAAGGCTTATAGTGATTCTTCTCTTACTACAAATTTTGCTCCTTATTATGATGGAAGTGAATGGAAATCTACAACATATGATCCAAATGATTACGCAATAAGTAATGTGCGAGCATATTTAACAGCGAACAGAACTGCATTCCAAGGTCTTAATAGTGATGTTTTGGTGGAAGGGGCGTATAGTGCATTTGTTGGTAATAATGAATTAACCCCATTTATGGAACAATTTAATATTTCAACCTCTGACCCAGTGTATAGCCAGATTACAGCAAGAAATCAAACAAGTTTGTATTATGACATAAAAGCTTCAACGGGTACGGTAGATTCATCAAATTCTACAACATATGGTTCTGATAGAACTTTAACTATAAATGGAGCAAATTTGACTATAACATCTTCAACATCTGATAAATTTTGGTTAACAAGTTATTATGAAACATATAACTTTTTGGGTAATTGCAAACCAGATTATTCTGAAGAATATCTATGTAAAACTTTAAAAGGAGTAAGTGCTACTTATTGGCTACGTTCAGAACAAACTACTGGTGCAAGAATGATGGTGAGTGAAGGATGGTTTTTTTCTGATGATGTTAGGAATGACTACGCTGTTCGTCCTGCCTTCCAATTAATAGTTACACAATAAATAAAATTTAAATAATAAATAAACAGGGTAATATGTGATTTTAAAGGTCACTTACCTTGTTTTTTAATAAAGCAAAATATATATATTAAGAGGATGTTTTATTACTAAATTAATTTATATCTAATTTTAAAATTTCTGCTTGACAATGTGCTGGATAGTATGTTACTATAGGCAGACTACGGAATTTAACGGGTTGAAACACAAGGTTACTTTTGCTTAGGCAAACAGCAAAAGAGAATTTGTGCGGACAAGTCTTGGCAAATTATGACCAAGGCGGCCAATAACGCTTTTTGTGGTGCATGAGGACGTGCATTACTTTAAAAAGAGTTTAAATGTTTAAACAACTTTCACTCTTTTTTTATTGTTCGTAGGGTTGTAAACACACGGCATAGTGTTTCAAAATCAAAAAAAGTATATATATAAGTTATTGGTAAGTTATAACAGGAGGATTTAAAAATTTATGGCAACAAAGCAAAAAATCAGAATCAAAGTTAAATCTTACGACCATGTTTTGCTTGACAGTGCAGTTGAAAAAATCATAAACACTGCTGAGAAAAACGGTGCTAAGGTGGTTGGTCCTATTGCGCTTCCTACTAAAAGGGAAGTTGTAACAGTTATTCGCTCACCACACAAACACAAAGATAGTCGTGAACAATTTGAATCTAGAACTCACCAAAGAATGATTGATGTATATCCAACTAATTCTAAGGCTATAGATTCATTTATGAAAATAGATTTACCTGCAGGTGTTGACGTCAACATCAAATTATAATCAAACTAAAAGGAAGGAGAAGTAAATGAAAAAAGCTATAATAGGTAAAAAACTTGGTATGACTCAAATCTTCACTACCGATGGTTTGGTTGTTCCAGTTACAGTTGTTGAAGCTGGCCCTTGCACAGTCGTTCAAAAGAAGACTGAAGAAAAAGAAGGCTACAATTGTGTGGTTGTAGCATTCGGCGAGCAAAAAGAAAGCAGAGTTAACAAAGCTCAATTAGGCGTTTACAAAAAAGCAAACGTAGCAGCACACAGAATTTTAAGAGAACTCAAACTTGACAATGCCAAAGAGTTTGAAATTGGAAAAGACATCACTTGTGATATCTTTGAAGAAAACGATAAGGTTGATGTAACAGGTTTAACTAGAGGTCGTGGTTTTACTGGTGTTATCCAAAGATGGAATCAACACAGATTAAGAATGACTCACGGTGTTTCACTTGTTCACAGAGAAGTTGGTTCAATGGGTGCAAACTCAACACCATCAAGAGTTTTCAAAAACAGACATATGCCAGGCCAATATGGTCACGAGCAAGTAACAATCCAAAATTTGGAAATTGTTAAAGTCGATACTGCCCGTAATATTCTTTTAATTAAAGGTTGCTTACCTGGTCCTAGAGGTACAATCGTTACAATTAAAGAAAGTGTTAAAGCCTAAGAGGTGTTAATATATGAAAGCAAAAGTTTATAATATGCAAAAGGCTGAAGTTGCAGAAGTTGAATTAAACGAAGCCGTGTTTGGTGTTGAATACAATGAAGCACTTATTCACGAAGTTGTAGTTGCTCAAGATGCAAATCTTCGCCAAGGAACAAAAAGCACTTTAACAAGAAGTGAAGTTCGCGGACATGCTAAAAAACCTTGGAAACAAAAACATACTGGTCACGCTCGTCAAGGCTCTACTAAAGGTCCACAATTTGTTGGTGGCGGCGTGGTATTCGCTCCAAAACCAAGAGATTTCTCTAAAAAAGTTAACAAATTTGCTAGACGTACAGCACTTGTTTCTGCTCTTTCTCAAAAATTAGCACAAAACGAAGTTGTTATTTTAGACAAATTTGTATTAGAAGAAGTTAAAACTAAAGAAGTTCAAAAATTCTTAAATGCATTCGACTTTAACAAAACAGTATGTGTTGTTTTAGCTGAAAAGAACGATGATGTACTACGTGCATCTAACAACATTCAAAGAGTTAATGTAACTACTGCAAACCTTTTAAACGTTAGCGAAGTTGTTAAAAACAAACAAGTTGTTTTAACACTTGATGCTGTAAAATCAATCGAGGAGGCTTACGCAGAATAATGAGAGCACACGATATTATTATTAAACCTATTTTAACAGAAAAAAGTTATAAAGGCTTAGCTAATAAAGTTTATACTTTTAAAGTAGCAAAAGATGCTAACAAAGTTGAAATTAGAAAAGCAGTTGAAGAAATCTTTGAAGTTAAAGTAGAAAAAGTTAACACAATTAATGTTAAAGGTAGAACAAAAACACAAAATACTAAACGTGGAAGAACAGTTGGTAAGACTAGCGATTACAAAAAAGCAATCGTAACTCTTACTAAAGACAGCAAAACAATTGCATTCTTCGATAGTTTACAATAAAAGGAGAGTAAAAAGTTATGATTAGAAATAGAAAACCTACATCAGCAGGTTCAAGAAATTATTCAACATTATCTTTCAACGAAGTAACTAAAACTACTCCTGAAAAATCACTTGTTGTATCTTTAAATAAAACTGCTGGTAGAAACGCACAAGGTAGAATTACTACTCGCCATATGGGTGGTGGTAATAGAAGAAAATACAGAATTATCGATTTCAAAAGAAATAAAGATAACGTTCCTGCAAAAGTTGCTAGCATTGAATATGACCCAAATCGTTCAGCATTCATTGCTTTACTTAACTACGCAGATGGTGAAAAACGTTACATTTTAGCCCCTGTTGGCTTAAATGTTGGCGATACAGTAATGAGTGGCGTTGAAGCCGAAATTAAAGTAGGTAACACACTTCCACTCTCAGCAATTCCTGTTGGTACAGTTGTTCACAATGTTGAACTTGATGCAGGCAGAGGTGGTAAACTTGGCCGTTCAGCTGGTATGGAAATTAGTCTTATGGCTAAAGAAGGCGCTTATGCAACTTTAAGACTTCCATCAGGCGAAATGAGAAAAGTATTACTTGCTTGCCGTGCAACTATTGGTACTGTTGGTAACACAGACCACGAACTTGTATCATTAGGTAAAGCAGGTAGAACTCGCCACATGGGTATTAGACCATCAGTTCGTGGTGTTGTTATGAACCCTAATGATCACCCTCACGGTGGTGGTGAAGGTAAATCTCCAGTTGGTATGGCATCGCCAGTTACTCCATGGGGTAAACCTGCTCTTGGCTTAAAGACAAGAAAATCTAAAAAAGCATCTAACAAGTTAATTGTTAAGAGAAGAACTAAATAAGGAGAACAGATAAGTTATGAGTAGAAGTTTAAAGAAAAAACCATATGTCTTTTCAAAATTATTGAAAAGGGTTGAAGAAATGAACCAATCTGGTAATAAAAAACCTATCAAAACTTGGTCACGTTCTTCTACAATATATCCTGAATTTGTTGGTTTTACATTTGCTGTTCACAACGGTAAAAAACATATCCCAGTTTATTGTACATCAGAAATGGTTGGACATAAACTTGGCGAATTTGCTCCAACAAGAACCTATAAAGGTCATGCAGGTCAAAAGTCGGCAAACACAGCAAAGGCTGGTAGATAATCGAGGTAAAAAATGGCAACAAGAATTAGAGAAAAAGCAATTGCAAGAAAGAAAAATGCAGATACAAGAGCATATGCAATTGTTAAATATGTAAGAATGAGCCCTTCTAAAGTTCGTATTACTCTTGACACAATCAGAGGTAAAAAAGTAGAAGAAGCTATTGCAATTTTAGCAAACCAAACAACTGCCGCTGCAGAAGTTTGTTTAAAACTCGTTAAATCAGCACTTGCAAATGCTGAATATAAAGGTCAAGCACGTCAAGATTTAGTTGTTGATGAATGCTACGTTTGTCCAGGCCCAACTCTTAAACGTTTAGATATAAGAGCAAGAGGCAGAGCAAACAGACTACTTAAAAGAACATGTCACATCACTGTTTATTTAGACAGTGTAAAAGAATAAAGGAGGCAAAGTATGGGACAAAAGGTTAGCCCTATAGGGTTTAGAGTTGGTATTAACAAATCTTGGGATTCTACATGGTATGCTGGAAAAGAAGACTTTGCTAAATTTCTTCTTGAAGACAGTAAAATTAGAAAATTCTTAAATAAAGAATATGCTCAAGCTTCAATATCAAAAATTGAAATTGAAAGAACTAAAGAAAAACTTGCAGTAAACATTTACACTGGCCGTCCAGCAGTTTTAATTGGACAAAAAGGTGCTAATGTTGAAATCATTAAAAAACAACTTACTAAAATTATTAACCCAACAAAAAATTTGTTCGTTAATATTAAAGAAGTTAAAAAAGTTGACTTAGATGCTCAACTTGTAGCAGAAAGCGTTGCAGGACAACTTGAAAAACGTGTTACTTTCCGTCGTGCATTAAAACAAGCTATTCAAAAAGTTATGAAAGCTGGTGCTAAAGGTTGTAAAGTACAAGTTAGCGGTGTTGTTGATGGTGCAAACACAATTGCAAGAACCGAACGCTATATGGAAGGTTCACTTCCACTTCAAACAATTCGTGCTGATATCGATTATGGTACAACAGCTGCTTATACAAACTATGGTAAACTAGGTGTTAAGTGCTGGATTTACAAAGGCGATATTTTAGGCGCAAAAGAAACAAAGGAGGACAAGCCAAATGCTAATGCCTAAAAGAGTTAAAAGAAGACGTGTTCAACGTGGTCGTATGACTGGTAAGGCTACTCGTGGTAACAAAATTGCTTACGGCGAATTTGGCTTAGTAGCCTTAGAACCTTGTCAAATTAAATCAAATCAAATCGAGGCAGCTCGTATTGCTATGACAAGATTCATTAAACGTGGTGGTAAAGTTTGGATTGACATTTTCCCTGACACCCCTGTAACAAAAAAACCTGCAGAAACTCGTATGGGTTCTGGTAAAGGTTCACCAGAGTTCTGGGTAGCAAAAGTTAAACCAGGCAGAGTATTATTTGAAATTGCAGAAGTTCCAGAAGCAACTGCTAGAGAAGCATTAAGACTTGCTGGTCACAAACTTCCATGCAAAGTTAAATTTGCAAAAAAAGCTGATTTAGAAGGAGGAGTTGAATAATGAAAGTAGCAGAAATCAGAGCATTAACTGACGAAGAACTAAACACTAAATTAAAAGCGCTTAAAGCAGAATTATTCAATCTTCGTTTCGCACAAGCAACAGGAAGTTTATCTAATCCTATGCAACTTCACAACATCAAAAAAGATATTGCTAAAATCAATACAATATTAAGAGAAAGGAAGGCGTAAGTATGGAAAATTTAGAAAGAAACAATCGCCCAACAAGACAAGGAACTGTTGTAAGCGCAGGTAAAATGGATAAAACAGTAGTTGTTAGCATTGTTGACAATGTTAAACACCCACTTTATAAAAAAGTCGTTAAAAGAACAACAAAATTTAAAGCACACGATGAAAATAATGAATGCGGATTAGGCGACGTTGTTGAAATTATGGAAACTCGTCACTTATCTAAAGACAAATATTACCGTGTTGTAAGAATTGTTGAAAAAGCTAAATAGGAGGTAGCAAGATATGGTACAACCACAAACTAGATTAAAAGTTGCCGATAACACTGGTGCTAAAGTTATTATGTGTATTAGAGTTTTAGGCGGCTCATTTAGAAGAAGTGGTAACATCGGTGATGTTATTATCGCTTCTGTAAAATCTGCTATCCCTGGCGGTAGCGTTAAAAAAGGTGATGTTATTAAAGCTGTTATCGTAAGAACTGCTAAAGGTATGCAAAGACCAGATGGTTCACACATTCGTTTTGATGACAACGCCGCTGTAATCATTGATGAACAAGGTCAACCAAAAGGTACTCGTATCTTTGGACCTATTGCAAGAGAACTTCGTGACAAGGGTTATATGAAAATTATTTCACTTGCACCAGAAGTAATATAATAAAGGAGAAAAGTCATGACAAAATCATTTGTTAAAAAAGGTGATAAAGTTTTAGTTATCACTGGTAAAGATAAAGGTAAAACTGCAGATGTTTTGGAAGTATCTCCTAAAACTGGTAAAGTTCTTGTAGAAGGTATCAATGTTGTTACAAAACATCAAAAACCAAAATCACAACAAGATAAGGGCGGTATTGTTAAAAAATCTGCACCTATCGAAGCTTCAAATGTAATGGTTGTTTGCCCTGTTTGCAATAAAGCAACAAGAGTTAAACACAAAGAAATTGAAGGTAAAAATGTAAGAGTTTGCTCTAAATGCACAGCATCTCTTGATAAAGAGTTTGTAAAAGCTACTAAAAAAGATGCAAAAAAGGCTGTAAAAGAAGCAAAAACTAAAAAAACTAAAAAAGAAGATAAAGGAGAATAGGAACAATGGAAAAAGCAAGATTAAGCGTTATGTACAAAGAAACTGTTGTTCCAGCTCTTATTAAAGAATTTGGTTATAAAAACGTTAACGAAGTTCCAAAATTAGAAAAAATCGTTCTAAACATGGGGCTTGGTTCGGTTAAAGATAACTCAAAATCTTTCCAAGTTGCAGTTGATGAACTTACAGCAATCGCTGGTCAAAAAGCAGTTGCTACAGTTTCTAAAAAAGCAATCTCTAACTTTAAAGTTAGACAAGGTATGAAAATTGGCGCTAAAGTTACTTTACGTGGAAATAGAATGTACGAGTTTGTTGACAGACTTGTTTCAATCGCTCTTCCAAGAGTACGTGACTTTAAAGGCGTTAATCCAAAAGCCTTTGATGGTAAAGGCAATTATGCAATGGGAATTAAAGAACAATTAATCTTCCCAGAAATCTCTTACGACAAAGTAGAAGAAGTAAGAGGCTTAGATGTAGTATTCGTTACAAGTGCAAAGTCGGACGAAGAAGCAAAAGCATTACTTAGTGCTTTAGGCATTCCTTTTAGAAAATAAGGTGGAAATATGGCAAAAACAGCGTTAAAAGAAAAACAAAAAAGAAAACAAAAATTTTCAACTCGTGAGTACACTCGTTGCACTCTTTGCGGTCGTCCACACTCAGTTCTTAGAAAATACGGAATATGCAGAATTTGTTTTAGAGAATTAGCATTAAAGGGCGAAATCCCTGGTGTTAAGAAATCTAGTTGGTAGGAGGAAACATGATATTTACAGATCCAATCGCAGATATGCTTACACGTATTCGTAACGGACTTACTGCACACAAATACGAGGTTAGCATTCCTGCATCAAAAGAAAAACTTGCAATTTTAAACATCTTAGTTAAAGAAGGTTACATTGCAAGTTGTGACGAAAAAGAAGAAAATGGTCACAAAAATTTAATCGTAACTTTAAAATACGATGAAAACGGCGAAGGCGTTATTCAAGGCTTAAAAAGAATCTCTAAACCTGGTCTTAGAGTTTATGCAGAAAAAGATAAACTTCCACAAGTTATATCAGGTCTTGGTATTGCAATCGTTTCAACAAATAAAGGTATATTAACAGATAAACAAGCACGTGCTGCCGGTGTTGGTGGTGAAGTGTTGGCGTTTGTTTGGTAGGAGGAATTTATGTCAAGAATTGGTAGAAAAGAAATTATCATTCCTGCTGGTGTAAATGCTTCTGTAAACGAAGGCGTTGTTACTGTTAAAGGTCCTTTGGGTGAACTTACTCAAAATGTTGATAAATTAATCACAGTAAACATTGCAGATGGCAAAATTACACTTGCAAGAGCAAATGAAGACAACAAAACCAAAGCTAAACACGGTTTATATAGAGCACTTATTGCCAATATGGTAAAAGGTGTTTCTGAAGGTTTTACAAAAACTTTAATTATTGCCGGTGTTGGTTATAAAGCTGCGGTTAAAGGTGACAAATTAGTTTTAAATCTTGGTTACTCTCACGATGTTGAGTTCGTAATTGAAAATGGTTTAAAAGTAGAATGTCCAAACAACCTAGAAATTAAAGTTTCTGGTGCTAATAAAGAACAAGTTGGTCAATTCGCGTCAAACATCAGAGATGCAAGACGTGTAGAACCTTACCATGGTTATGGCGTTCATTACGCTGACGAAAAGGTTATTAGAAAAGTCGGAAAAACTGCTGCTAAAGGTAAAAAATAGGAGATAGAATAAATGTTTAATAAAAGAGATAAAAATGCTGATAGAGTTAAAAGACATGAACGTGTAAGAAAAACAATTTCTGGCACAACTGAATGTCCAAGACTTTGCGTATATAGAAGTAATGTAAGCATTTATGCACAAGTTATTGATGATGTTAAAGGCGTTACACTTGCTGCTGCTTCTTCTGCTGATAAAGACCTTGACCTTGCTGGCAAAACTAAAACTGAACAAGCAAAACTTGTTGGTGAAAAAGTTGGCAAACTTGCAGTAGCAAAAGGTATTAAAAATGTAGTTTTTGACCGTGGCGGTTATGTATATACCGGACGTGTTCAGGCTCTTGCCGATGGCGCAAGAAGCGCTGGGTTAGAGTTTTAGGAGGAACCTATGGCAGAATTAGAAAAAGTTAAAAAAGAAAGACCAAGAAGGGAAAGAGAAGACAGACGTCGTGAAGATGATGGCTTTGACAAAGTTTTAGTTGCTGTTAGACGTGTAACTAAAGTTGTTAAAGGTGGTCGTACTATGCGTTTTAGCGCAATGGTTGTTGTTGGTGACCGTAAAGGTAGCGTAGGAATTGGAACTGGCAAGGCTGGTGAAGTTCCTTCAGCAATCGATAAAGCAACTGCAGCTGCTAAGAAAAATTTAGTTAAAATTGCAACTTGCGAAACAACTATCCCTCATGAAATAACTGGTAAATTTGGTGCATCTTCAGTTCACCTTATTCCAGCAAAACCTGGTACCGGTGTTATTGCCGGCGGTGCTGCTCGTTCTATTATTGAACTTGCAGGAATTAAAGATATCGTTACTAAACGTCACGGTTCTTCAAATAAAATTAACCTTGTTAAAGCAACTTTAAACGGCTTAAAAGCTTTAAAAACTAAAGAGCAAATTGCTGCACGTCGTGGCATTGCCGTTGAAGAGATATAGGAGGCATAATATGGCAGAAAAACAATTAAAAGTAACCTATATCAAAAGCAAAATAGGTTATAACAAAAACCAAGGCAAAATTATTGAAGCTTTAGGTTTTACAAAATTAAACCAAACAAAAATCTTCCCAGACAATGCGTCTATTCGTGGTTCACTTTACCATGTTAGACACTTAGTTTCGGTTGAAGAAATATAGGAGGAAAATATGGATATACAAACTCTTTCTCCAGCAAAAAATTCCAACCGTAAATCTTTTAGAGTTGGTAGAGGTATTGGAAGTGGATTAGGCAAAACAAGCGGTAAAGGTCATAAAGGTCAAAACGCAAGGTCTGGTGGCGGTGTTCGCCCTGGTTTCGAAGGCGGTCAACTTCCTCTTATTCGTAAACTTCCAATTCGTGGTTTCAACAACTACAATTTCAAAAAACAATATGCTATTGTAAATGTTGGCGACTTGGAAATGTTTGAAGAAAACTCAGTTATTACACAAGAACTTTTATACGAAACTCGTGTTATTGGAAAAATTATGCCTTATGGCCTTAAAGTTTTAGGCGATGGCGAACTTACAAAACCATTAACAGTACAAGCTGCTAAATTCACAAAATCAGCAGTTGAAAAAATTGAAAAAGTCGGTGGCAAAACTGAGGTAATCTAATGTTTAAAACAATAATTGACGCTTTTAAAATAAAAGAAGTAAGACGTAAAATTTTAATTACACTTGCACTTTTATTAATATTCCGCATTGGTTGTTGGCTTCCTATTCCTGGCATTGTAAAAGATGTTTTTACAACCACAGTAGAAGCCGACCAAAACGGTTTTTTGGGCTTACTTAGTACGCTAAGTGGTGGCGCATTATCTAATGCGTCAATTTTGGCTCTTGGTGTTTCACCATACATTAATGCATCAATCATTATTCAACTTCTTCAAGTTGCATTCCCAAAACTTGATGAACTTGGTAAAAGTGGTGAAGATGGCAAAAAGAAAATCAATTTATATACAAGAATAGCAGCCCTTGTACTAGCAGTTGCTCAAGCAATCGGTATTACAGTCTCACTATCTAGTAGCGGTTTGTTTGATACAAGAATTTGGTCTGGGGCGTGGGCAAGTTTTGCTCCTGTATTTACTGTTATTGTACTTGTTGCCGGTGCTATGTTTACTGTATGGCTTGGTGAAAGAATTACTGAAAACGGAATTGGAAATGGTTTATCACTTTTAATTTTTGTTGGTATTCTTTCTTCTGCTGGTACAGCTATACTTAGTTCTATTACAAGTATTTCAACAAATATTGACTATTTATGGAATTTAATTATTTTCTTTGTTGCAGTTATTGCGGTTTTTGCTCTCATTATATTTATTGATGGTGCAGAACGTAAAATTCCTGTTCAATACGCAAAACAAGTTAAGGGCAGAAAAACATATGGTGGTCAAAGCAATTGCATACCTGTAAGAGTAAATGGCTCGGGTGTTATGCCAATTATTCTTGCTAGTACATTACTTGCTGTGCCTTATATGTTCATCTCATTATTCTGGCCTGATGCTGCAGAAGGTTATAATGCAGTGCTTGGTTCTGGAACATGGCTTAATATAGTTTTAACTGCAGTTTTCATTTTCGTTTTTGCATACTTTTATTCAGCTATTACTTTTAAACCCGAAGATATTAGCAAAAATATTCAACAAGGTGGCGGCTTTATAAATGGTGTTCGTCCCGGCAAAGATACAACTACTTATCTCACAAAGGTTTCAAGAAGAATTACACTTTTTGGTGCAATATTCTTAGCATTTATTGCTCTTGTGCCTTCAGTTGTATTTAGTTTAGTGGGTGGTAATTTAACACCGACTTTAACAGGCGCCTTTAGTGCAACAGGTATGATGATTGTTGTTTCGGTGGCACTTGAATTCCAAAAACAACTAGAATCACAAATGATAACAAGAAACTACAAGGGTTTCTTAAATTAAATTTAATTTTTTAGGTAGTGGTGCAAGCAAATTCTGTTTGCACCATTGCTATAAAAAAGGAGTTCTTATGAATATTGTTTTATTGGGTAAGCCAGGCGCAGGCAAGGGGTATGTGTCAGAAATTTTAAAAAACGAATATGGTTTTAATCATATTTCTACCGGTAACCTTTGTAGAGAAAATATAAAAAATAATACAAAACTAGGTGTGCTTGCAAGCACATATGTTCAAAAGGGAGATTTAGTTCCTCTTGACATAATTTTAGATATGCTCAAACAAGCATTAAATAATTCAAGTGACAATTATATTTTTGATGGCTTTCCTAGAACTCTTATACAAGCACAGCAGTTAAATAAAATAACACCTGTAGATTATGTTATTTTAGTAGATGTTCCTAATGATATTATTTTACAACGTGTTGCAAAACGTAGAATTTGCCCTAACTGTTCTAAACTTTTTAGCACCGATGAAGTGCAAGATGAAATTTGTATAGTATGCAACACAAAACTAACAATAAGGGCAGACGATAATTTAGAAGTTGCAAAAAAAAGATTGCAACTATATGAAACAGAAACTAAACCTTTAGTAGATTTTTATAAAGATAAATTGCTAATATTAGATAACTCTAAAGATTTAGAAAACACAAAACAACAAATTAAAGAAATTACCGAAAGAATTTATGCAAAATTCAAGGAGAACGTATGATTTGTAAAACGCAAGATGATATAAATGGCATGTTGCTTGCCGGAAAACTTACGGCTGAAGCATTAAAATATGCAGAATCTTTAATAAAACCAAATATTTCTACGTTAGAACTTGACAAATTAATAGAAAAGTATATAATAGATAGAGGTGCAAAACCGTCTTTTTTGCATTATGAAGGTTATCCGGCCAGTATTTGTGCTTCGGTAAACTCGTATGTCGTGCATGGCATACCCTCTAAAGATGTTATTTTAAAAGAGGGTGACATTATTAGCATTGATGTTGGGGTTATTATAAACGGCTATAATGGTGACGCTGCAAGAACTTTCCCTGTTGGCAAAATTTCGCCAGATAAAGAAAGGCTTATTAGGGTTACAAAAGAATGCTTTTTTGAAGGCATTAAAAACTTGGCTGTTGGCAAAAAACTTGGTGAACTTTCTTTTGCAATTCAAAACCACGCAGAAAGCAATGGGTATTCTGTTGTTCGTGAACTTGTTGGCCACGGAATTGGTCACAACATGCACGAAGCGCCAGAAGTTCCTAATTATGGCTTAAAAACAAGCGGTGTTAGAGTAAAAGAAGGTATGTGCCTTGCAGTAGAACCTATGATTAATATGGGCGAGCGCTATGTTTACGTGGCTGAGGACGGCTGGGGTATTATTACTCGTGATGGAAAACCATCTGCTCACTACGAAAACACAGTTATTGTTACTTCTAATGGCGTCCTAATCACTACGCTACAAAACGAGGACTTTTGCATATGAAAATTGGCGATATTGTAATATCAACTTATGGTCACGATATGGGTGAATGGTATGTTGTTGAACAAGTATTAAACGAATATGTTTTTCTTGTTGATGGCAAAAATAAGCCTATTGAAAAACCTAAGAAAAAAAAGGCTAAACATACACTAGCCACAAATTATTTTGCGGAGGAATTAGCAAATAAATGGCTAACCAAGCAAAATGTACAAAATGCTGAAATACGAAAGACTATAAAATTTTTCAAAGAGCAATGATAGAGGAGAATGTATGTCGAAGGAAGATGTAATTGAATTTGAAGGCGTGGTAGAAGAAGTTTTGCCAAACACCGCATTTTTAGTTAAATTATCAAATGGGCACACAATAACCGCATATCTTTCAGGAAAATTAAGAATTAATTATATTAAAATTCTTGAAGGTGATAAGGTTAAAATAGAAATGAGTCCATACGACCTAACCAAGGGCAGAATTACTTGGCGTGGAAAAAACTAAACATTTAACTCTATAATTTTAAAAAGGAGAAATTTATGAAAGTAAGACCATCAGTAAAACCAATGTGCGATAAGTGCAAAGTTATTAAAAGAAATGGAAAAGTAATGGTAATTTGCTCAAAAGATAAATCTCATAAACAAACTCAAGGTTAATTTTAAGCAAATAAAATTGAAAATAACGCCTTTATCCAGCGGCTGTAAATTTGGATTGGGCGAGTCTATATACATCACATAAAAAATTTTTTTGGAGGAAAATAAAAGTATGGCAAGAATCGCAGGTGTCGATTTACCAAGAGAAAAAAGAATTGAAATCGGCTTAACCTATATTTATGGTATAGGCCGTGAAACTGCTAGCAAAGTTTTAGCAGAAACTGGTATCAACCCAGATACACGCGTTAAAGACCTTGACGAAAACGACGTGGCAAAACTTAGAAACTATATCGAGCATAACCTTATTGTTGAAGGTGATCTTAGAAAAGAAGTTTCTATGAACATTAAAAGATTAACAGAAATTGGCTCTTACAGAGGTCTTCGTCACAGAAGAAACCTTCCTGTTCGTGGTCAGAACACAAGAAACAATTGCAGAACAAGAAAAGGCAAGAAAAAAGTCGTAAGCGGTAGCTCTAAAAAGGGTAAAGCATAATAGCGGTTAAGGAGAAATTACAATGGCTGATGTAAAAAAGTCAAAAAAGAAAAGAGTTTCTAGAAACTTAGGCAGTGGTCAAGTTCACATTAAAAGCTCTTTTAACAATACAATTGTTACATTTACAGACATGCAAGGAAATGCAATTTCTTGGGCATCATCTGGTAAATTTGGTTTAAGAGGCTCTAAAAAGAGCACTCCATTTGCAGCTCAACAATCTGTTGAAAATGCAGCAAAAGTCGCTGTGGAAAACGGTATCAAATCTGTAGAAGTTTACGTTAAAGGCCCAGGCAATGGTCGTGAGTCAGCAATTCGTGCACTTCAAACAGAAGGTATTGCTGTAACACTTATTAAAGATGTTTCACCAATTGCCCACAACGGTTGCCGTCCACCTAAAAAGAGAAGAGTATAATTGGAGGATTAATAGAATATGGCAAGATGTACTGGTGCAGATTGTAGAGAATGTCGCCGCGAAGGTTGCAAACTTTTCCTTAAAGGCGAAAGATGCACAACAAAAAAATGTGCTATGGAAAGAAGACCTGTTGCTCCTGGACAACATGGAACAAGTAGAAAAAAAGTTACTGAATATGGCACACAATTAAGAGAAAAACAAAAAGTTAAAAAAGCATATGGTATTTTAGAAAAACAATTTAGAAGATACTATGATGAAGCAGAAAGAATGAAAGGCGTTACCGGTGAAAACATGCTTTCATTAATTGAAAGAAGATTAGATAACGTAGTTTACAGAATGGGTATTGGCTCTTCTAGAAAAGAATGCCGCCAAATTGTAAACCATTGTCAAATTACCGTAAACGGCAAAACTGTTAATATTCCTTCTTACAGAGTTAAAGTTGGCGATGTTGTTGCTGTTAAAGAAAACAAACGTGAACTTGAAATGTTTAAACAACTTAAAGATATGAAAATGGTTATGCCAAAATGGTTAGAGTTTAATACAGAAACTTTAACTGGCAAAGTGCTTGCATTACCTGCAAGAGATGATATTGACCTTAACATTAAGGAACACTTGATTATTGAGTTATATTCAAGATAATATTAGGAGGAATTAAAAGTTTATGATGGAAATGGAAAAACCAAGAATTACTTGTGAAGAAACCGAAGGTGGTGGTTACGCACGTTTTATAATAGAACCACTTGAAAAGGGTTATGGCATTACACTTGGAAACGCAATGAGAAGAACTCTTCTTTCTAGCCTTCCAGGCGCAGCACCTATTGCTCTTAGAATTAGCGGTGTTATGCACGAGTTTTCAACCGTTCCTGGCGTAGTAGAGGACGTTGTTGATATCATACTTAACTTAAAATACCTTGCTGTTAAAACTGAAAAAACAAATCGTGACTTTACAACTTCACTTTATTTAAAGAAAAAAGGTGCTGGTGAAGTTAAAGCATCAGATTTTCAAAGCAATAGCGATGTTGAAATTTTAAATCCAGAACTTCACATTTGCACATGTGATGCTGATGCAAACTTTGAATTAGAAGTTTTAATTGGTAGAGGTAGGGGTTACGTTCCTAACAATATTAATAAAGAAAATTTACCATCGGCAGATTTTATTGCAATGGATAGTTTATTTTCACCTGTTAAAAAAGTAAACTATGCTGTAGAAAGCACTCGTGTTGGTCAAAGTATCGACTTTGATAAACTTACCTTAGAAGTAGAAACAAACAGCACAATCACCGCAAGAGAAATTGTAAGCCTTGCTGGTAAAATTATGAATGAACACGTTAATTTATTTATTGAACTTTGTGATAACATGAGCGATATGCAAATTATGGTATCTAAAGAAGAAGATGAACAAGTTAAAGTTTTAGAAATGCCTATTGAGGAAATGGACCTTTCTGTTAGGTCTTATAACTGCTTGAAAAGAGCAAACATTAACTCGGTTGACGATTTAATTAAAAAATCAAAAGGCGATATGTTAAAGGTTAGAAACCTTGGATTAAAATCTATTGAAGAAGTAGTTGCAAAACTTCAAACTTATGGTTTAAGTTTGCGCAACGATGAAGAATAAAAGGAGAAAACAATGGCTAACGCAAAATTAGGTAGACCAAGTAAAGAAAGATTGGCTGTTCTTAGAAATCAAGTTAGTTATTTGCTTTGGTATGGTAGAATAGAAACTACAGTAGCAAAAGCAAAAGCCGTTGCCTCAAAGGCAGAAAAGATTTTAACTCTTGCAATCAACTCATATGAAGACAACGTAACTGTTAAGAAAATGATTACAGTAGATGGCAAAAAAGTTGAAAAAGAAGTTGTTAACGATGGCGTTAAAAAACTTAATGCAAGACGTAAAATGATGGCTTTCTTATATGACTTAGAAGAACAACGTGAAAAGAATGAAAAACTTGCTGATTTTAAAGCAAGAACAAATGGTGTAAACCATGCTTTAATTGAAAAAATCTTTAACGTTTATGCTCCAAAATATGCAGAACGTGCTAAAGAACTTGGCAACTTTGGTGGCTACACAAGAGTAATTAAAACTGGTGCTCGTCGTGGTGATGCTGCTGAACTTGCAATTGTAGAATTAGTTTAATTAGGCAATAAAAAATCCCGTAAGGGATTTTTTTATATTTAAAAACTTCTGCGTTGGTAGGAGTTTTTTATAATATTTTGTTACACCAATGCCTTTTTAATACTAGAATTTTCTAAAATATATTTGTTATAGTTCGCCATTAAAATTAAAAAAATGTAAAAAAAGCCGCCGGGTGCGGTTTTCACAAAAGTGGAAAAATTATTACTATTTCAAATAACGTTGCCACTTCCAACGGCAGTATTTTCCCCAGCCAAACTAAGTGGCTAAAGAAGGACATAGATTCCTTTACCCTAAACGCTGCATAGGTGTACTTACAACTATGTTCTGGTATTACATAGGGTATATCAGGGCGCGCGCCGTAGTTATTGTTGACATTGTTGTTGTTGAAGTTGCCATCATTGTTGACATACCACGCATTGTTAGCGTTGCCAGAGTTAGGCGAACGAAGCCAAAAATCGGCAGACAAAAAGCCTTAAACCTAGCCCTACGACTAAAAATATATAATAAAAAAACCGTTTATTTTTCTTAAATTAAATAATTTAAGTAGTCGCTAATGTAATGCTAACATGTTTGATTAATTTTTGCAAATAATTTTGTAAAAATATATAAATATAGTTTAAATAATGTAAAAAAGTCTTTTCGGGCATAAAATACGTAATAAGTCAATTTTAAAATGTTTTATATTTAAATAAACTTAATTTAACCTTAATTTTGATTTTTCTTGCTTTTTGGAGTTATTATGCTATATAATGTTAGCATTAATAAAAAGAGGAGTTTTTATGGAAAACATTGTACCCGAAAATTTTATAGAGGACTTTATTGTTAAAGATTTACGTGAGGGTAAGGCTGGGTACGTGCAAACTCGTCATCCACCAGAGCCAAGTGGCTATTTGCATATTGGCCATGTTAGAAATATTATGCTTAACTATGGCATTGCTGAAAAATTTGGTGGTGTGTGCAATTTGCGTTACGATGACACTAACCCTAGTAAAGAATGTCAAGAATTTGTTGATGCTATTCAAGATGACGTTAAGTGGCTTGGATATTCATGGAATCAAATTCATTATGCAACCGACTATTTTCAACAAAATTACGAAATTGCTGTGAAACTTATTAAAGAAGGCAAAGCATATGTGTGCGATTTAAGCCCTGAAGAAGTTAGTGAATATAGAGGAACTCTTACTCAAGCGGGTAAAAATAGCCCATATAGAAATAGGTCTGTAGAAGAAAACCTTGATTTATTTGAGCGTATGAAAAATGGTGAATTTGAAGCCGGTAGCAGATGTTTGCGTGCAAAAATTGATATGGCAAGCCCTAACATGAACATGCGTGATCCATTGCTATATAGAATTCAATATTTGCATCACCAACGCATTGGCAGAAGTTGGAATATTTATCCTACTTACGACTTTTCACATCCACTAGATGATGCCCTAGAAGGTGTAACATTTAGTATTTGTGGACCTGAATTTGAGGACCACCGCCCACTTTATAACTGGGTTGTAGAAAATAGTGGAATAAAAAATACACCAAGGCAAATTGAGTATGCAAATTTATATATTAAAGGCGCAGTTATTGGTAAAAGATTTATTAAGCAACTTGTAAACGAGGGCAAGGTTAGTGGTTTTGATGACCCAAGGCTTTACACTTTGCGTGGTTTACGTAGGCGTGGTGTACTTCCAGAAAGTTTAAAAAATTTTGTTAAAGCAACAGGAGTATCTAAAGCCGTTTCGTTAATTGAGCCTGCTTTTATGGAGCATTTTATTCGTGATACTTTAAATGAAAAATCGTTTAGAGTTATGGCAGTACTTGACCCAATAAAAGTTGTAATTACTAACTACGAAGAAGGCAAAGAGGAAGAAATAACTTTAGATAATTACCCACAAAAAGAAAACAGCCCTAAGCGTAAATATTATTTTGGTAGAGAAGTGTTAATTGATAGAGCCGACTTTGTTGAACAGCAGATTCCAAAATTTTTCCGTTTTTACCCAGGCAATGAAGTGCGCTTAATGGGGGCGTATATTTTAAAATGTGAAAGTTTTGAAAAAGACGAAACTGGAAAAGTTACTACCATTTATTGCACATATGATCCAGAAACTAAATCTGGTGGCGGCAGCACTAAAAAGGTTAAAGGAACAATTCATTGGGTAAATCCTAAACATGCAAAACATGTTGAATGCAGGATTTTTGAAAACTTAATTGATGAAGAAAGTGCCGAAGAAGTAGAAGGGCAAGAACGTGCAGTTGAAGGCTTTAAAATTAATCCTAATTCTAAAGTTGTGTTAAACGATTGCTATGTTGAAGATATTGATTTTAATATGGAAGAAAGATATCAATTTGTAAGAAATGGTTACTTCTGTTTAGATCAAGATTCTAATGAAAATAAACTTGTATTTAACCGCACAATTGCATTAAAAGAGACAAAAAAATTAAAATAATATTAAAAAAAGCATTGATTTTTCAATGCTTTTTTAATCCAAGAAAAAATTTTGTTTGCATAAATAAAAAATACAGAAATATTTTCTGTATTTTAACATTCACGACCAGTATCTTTATTATTTTGTTTTTGTAAACATACTTTTAGATTATTTTGTATTTTATTTAATTCATCATATTCAGTTTGAATTTTACTACATAATTTAACAAGTTCAACAAATTGTTTATATGAAACAACAAGTATTTCATCATTATCGGTTTGTTGAAATGAATCAACCGAAATATTAAAAACTTCGTTAGAAAAATCAGTTTTTCCATTATTTGCTTTTTGATATTTCATAGAAATATTAACACATGATATTATAGACTTCAGCCAGTAAAAATCAATAGATTCTAACTCTTTTGTTACATGTTTTGTAGGACTAAGTATAGAATAATGTGATTCGTGCATTGTTATTTTAAAAGGAAGAGCAATATCGGTTGTTAACTGTTCTTTTTCTATTTCTAATTCATTAATTTTTGCTTGAATTGCATTTTGTTTTTCATATTCAGCAAAAGATGTGTAAACTTTTACTTGAGGTCTTGGTTGAATTAAATAGTTATTCCATGTGCTTTTTGGATAACTTTTTTCAATATATTCTTTTGCTGCCTCTTCAGTCGTAAAACTTATACCAATTTGCTTAGGTATGCTATCAATATATTGTCTTTCAACAATATCGTATACCACTTTTCCTTTATTTTCCATATTATTTCTCCACTATTAGTCTATAACTTTTTCTATATTTTGTCAATATGAAAGTAAAACAAATAAAATTTATAATAAGTACTTTTTATTGTTGACAAACACATGGCTGTGTGTTATACTACACCCTGTAAAGCACCTAAAAGGCGCTATTTTTTAAGGAGAATACAAACATGGCAAATCCAAGTAGAACACACATAACTCTTGCTTGCACAGAATGCAAAGAAAGAAATTATGCAACATCAAAAAACAAAAGAAACAACCCTGACAGAGTTGAAATTACAAAATTCTGCCCACGTTGTAACAAACGTACAGTTCATAAAGAAACTAAATAATTTTTAAGGAGATTTCTAAATGGCATATTTAGATGATGCAAAATCAGAAAACCAAGAAGAACTTCAAGAAGAAGTTGTTGTAGAACAAGAAGTTCAAGAAACTCCTGCGGAAGAAAATATTGAGCAAATTGAAACAACTGGTAAAAAATCTAAAAAGAAAGGTGCTGGCAAAGTTAAAGCAACTGTAAGTGAACTTAAAAAAGTTACTTGGCCAACTTTTGGTAAGGTTGTTAAGCAAACTATTGTTGTGCTTTCGGTTACTGCCGCATTCTTGCTTGTTGTTGTTGGTATTGACCAACTTTTATACTTGCTTTATAACTTTCTCACCAAAAATATGTAGGAGGCTGTATGGAAAACGAAAATATGGAAAATGCAAAGTGGTATGTTTTGCATACTTACTCTGGCTACGAAAACGTTGCCAAAGAAAATTTGGAACAAATGGCATTAAACTACAATTTAACTAATAGAATTTTTGATATTGTTATTCCTATGGAAGACGTTATTGAAGAAAAAAACGGCAAGAAAAAACTTGTTCAACGCAAAGTTATGCCAGGCTATTTATTAGTTAAAATGATTTATGGGGATGACATTTGGCACAACGTTACAAGAACACGTGGCATTACCGGCTTTACCGGACCTAAAGGTAGGCCGCTTGACCTTACCCCTGAAGAGGTTGCTAGGCTACGCTTAGAGCGTGTTAGGGTAGAGGTTGACCTTGCAGAAGGTGACCGTGTTGAAGTGGTAGAAGGTCCACTTAACACAATGGTTGGCGAAGTTGTATCGGTTGATACAGAAAACTCTCGTGCAAAAGTTAAAGTTGAAATGTTTGGTCGTGAAACTATTGTAGAACTCGACTACTCTCAACTTAGAAAAGTTAATGATTAATTAAAATTAATCACATAAAATTATTTTGGTTTAACCAAGCATTTGCTTGTTTAAATATATTTTGTGGGAGAAACGTAAATCTTACACACGTTTCATTATAACCACTATAGGAGGATTTTACTATGGCTGTAAGAAAAATTAACGCAATTGTAAAATTACAATTGCCAGCAGGTAAAGCCACACCAGGACCACCAGTAGGTTCATCTCTTGGCCCTCATGGTATTAATATTGCGGCATTTACCAAAGAATTTAATGATAGAACTGCATCTCAAGCAGGTTTGATTATCCCTGTTGTAATCACTATCTATCAAGACAGGTCTTTTGACTTCGTGCTTAAAACTCCACCAGCTGCTGTTTTAATTAAAAAAGCAATCGGTGTTGAGTCTGGTTCAGGCGCACCTAACAGAACAAAAGTCGGAAAAATAACTATGGAACAAGTTAGGCAAATTGCTGAAACAAAAATGCCTGATTTGAACGCATCATCAGTTGAACAAGCAATGACAATGATTATTGGAACTGCTAAATCAATGGGTGTTGTTGTAGAAGGTTAAGTGGGAGAATTGCTTTATGCAATTTGTTAAAACCACAGGAGGTTTTTATGAATAAAGGTAAAAGATATACTGCTGCTTTAAAACAAGTTGATTCTACTAAACTTTATGAAGTTGAAGATGGTTTAGCACTTGCTATTGAAACAGCAAAAGCAAAATTCGATGAAACTGTTGAACTTCACGTAAGACTTGGTGTTGATGGTCGTAATGCTGATCAACAAGTTCGTGGCGTTGTTGTTCTTCCTCATGGTACTGGTAAATCTGTTAAAGTTTTAGTTATCGCTCGTGGTGATAAAGCCGATGAAGCTGCTAAAGCAGGTGCAGATTATGTTGGTGCAGAAGAAATAGTTGCTAAAATTCAAAATGATAACTGGTTAGACTTTGACGTTTGTATTACAACTCCAGATATGATGGGTGTTGTAGGCCGTATTGCTAGAGTACTTGGACCTAAAGGTTTAATGCCAAATCCAAAAAGCGGTACTGTTACTATGGACGTTACTAAAGCAATTGCTGATGTTAAAGCTGGTAAAGTTGAATATCGTTTAGATAAAACAAACAATATTCACGTTATTATTGGTAAAGTAAGTTTTGGTAAAGAAAAATTACTTGAAAACTACGAAGCAGTTATGGGTGCAATTATTAAAGCAAAACCTGCTGCTGCAAAAGGTCAATACGTTAAAAACGTATCTGTTGCAACAAGTATGGGCCCTGGAATTAAGCTTAACGCAAGATCTTAATATTAATAAAAAAACAAAGCATAAATGCTTTGTTTTTTTAATTTTTATGTAACAAATTTTTGCATTTTTTTGTTAATTTTTAATAACTTTACCATTGACAAGGCAAGGCTTTAATGTTACATTAAAAATGATTAGTATGCTTTAAAAGGAGAACACATATGCAAAAAGAAGATTTAGAATTTTTTAATCAGTTAGTTAAAAGTTATTTTGGTAAATGTGAGCCTGATATTTTGCCAACACACGATAAAGACATGTATCACAATAAAAATGTTAAATATCATTTAAATGACAGGGCTTGGCTTTGCGCATATGTTTTTAATAAGGTTTATTCTGAGTTTAATAATCAAAACCCAGTTATTTTTCAAGTTCATGATTATGTTGCTAGCGAGCATTTTGATAAAATAATAGATGAATATAAAAAAGAAGTTATTAATACATATACTAAAAAATTTTTATTAGGTTTAAGTAAAAGTACGCTTTCAAAAATTGAGCCAGAGCGTAGAGAAAATCTTGTAAAAATGGCGATTGCAACCTATTTGCAAAATAATTTAAATATAAGTAAAGGGTTGGTTTTAAACCAATTGGCTCAAAATAATGATAAAATTAAGCAAATAATTCAAAATATTGTTGATGAACAAAAAACAGAAAGTTTAATTGAAAAATATTAAATGGAGTAATATATGACAAATACTGAATTTATACAAAATTTGGGTATTGAACTTACTGGTGATATTTTACAAGATAATTTGCTTATTAATGAGTTATTTAAAGTTGGCACAAGTGACAAATTTGTTAAATTTGTAAAAGTTGGTGAAAAATATAAAAAATTTACGCTAAGTCCAATTTCTTTTGAAATTGGTTTTACTGAGCAAATTTGGAGTCAATTATCTATTGCCGAAAAATTAAGGCTTATGAAATGGGCAAGTGAAGATTATTTGCAAAGAAATCTTAATACTACAAATTTTCCTAATTTTATTTATTTTACTGAAAATAGTTATGAGCATATATCATTTATCGCATTTGCTTTAAAAGATAAAATTTTAATTTCATTAAATGATATTTTAAAATGTTCTGGCTACGATGCATATATTTTGGCAGTACATGAAAGCATTCATGAAAAAGACTATATTTTTGCAGAAAAATTAATAGATGAGGTTTTGTGTAATTATATACAAAATTATTCACCTGAAAAAGATTATTTAACTTTAAAATCAATTATGCAGTTGCCAGTAGAGGGCAAAATTTTAAATGTTAAAACTGGAGAATTTGAGTTTGTTACTAATGAGTTAAAAGAACAAATTTTGCTCTGTAAAAATAGAATAATTACAATATGTAAATTAAAAAATACGCCTAAAAGTAGAAATTTTATTTTAACTCCAACAGATTTTAATAAATATTTAACATCAGATTTTTATTATTTAAGCCCGTTAGAAACAAGAGCATATAATGATTCAATTTCTCATGTTTTACAAGTAGCAGAAGAAAATTCGAAAATACTAACATGCACAAATGCCGATAGATTAAGATTAGAAAAAAATAATAAATATTTAAAAACCATAAATGGTAGAAAAAGAGAAATTCAAAAGCAATTTAAAATTCCGGCTGATTTTGCTGTTAATATGGAACTAGAATATATATTTAATAAATTAAACTATGGAAATAATCAAGAAAAATATATTTGTAAAAAACATATGAAACAGCGTGAGGAATGTATTAAACGTTTTTGGATTTTAAAACATGGTACAAAGGGCGAGTATGAAGCAACTAAATAAATTTGTTATATAAATGCAAAGGTTGACTTTTTAACATATTTTTAGTATTCTCTTTGAGGAAAAAGAGAATACTTTTTTTGGGAACAAAGAGGATATTATGATTATTATAGAAAATGAAATTAAGCGCTTAGATGATGCTAAAGCACAATTAAATTTAATAAAGGAGTGTCTTTGACTTATCTGATTTATTAAAACAAATACAAGAGTTAAAGGAAATACAATTACAAGAAAATTTTTATTCTGATATTAAAAAAGCCCAAAAAGTTGGCATGGAATTAAGAAATAAAGAGTTAAAACTAGAAAAAATTGCATTTGCTGAAAATTTAATTGGTGAATGTGAAACGGCTTTAGAACTTCTTGGTTTAGAGCAAGATGAAGAAACTGCTCAAAGTTTAGTTTTAACTATTCAAAAATTGGAAAACTTTTTGGCTGATTTTAAAATAGAAACCTTACTTTCTGGCAAGTATGACTCTAGCAATGCAATATTAACTCTTCATGCAGGGGCAGGTGGCACAGAGGCACAAGACTGGGTAAATATGCTTTATAGAATGTATACTATGTATGCTGAAAAAAAAGGCTTTAAAATCAATGTGCTAGATAGTCTAGATGGCGATGATGCAGGTCTTAAAAGTATAACTTTTGAAGTTGTTGGTGCTAATGCTTATGGTTATTTAAAGTGTGAAAAAGGTGTGCATAGATTAGTTAGAATTTCACCTTTTGATGCAAACGCAAGAAGGCATACAAGTTTTGCCAGTTTAGATGTTATGCCGGTATTAGATGAAACACCAAATATTCAAATTAGGCAAGAAGATTTAAAGGTAGATACTTATAGGTCTAGTGGTGCTGGCGGTCAGCATGTAAACAAAACTGAGAGTGCAATAAGAATTACTCATATTCCAACAGGAATAATTGTTGCTTGCCAAAATGAACGCAGTCAAATTCAAAATCGTGAAATGTGCATGAAAATGTTGTATAGCAAACTTGCACAAAAAGCCGAAGAAGAAGAACTAGCTTTAATAAACGATATTCGTGGTGAAATTAAAAAAATTGAATGGGGAAGTCAAATTAGGTCTTATGTTTTTCAACCCTATACAATGGTTAAAGACCATAGAACAAATTTTGAAAATACAGATATTCAAAGTGTTATGAATGGCAACATTCAAGAATTTATTAATGATTATTTAGTAAAAAGTAGATAAAAGTCGAGAAGTTTATGTTTATAGATGAAATGAATGAACAATTAAATAAATTAAAAACAAAATCAAGTGTTAAAATTTTAGCAATTGAATCATCGTGTGATGAAACAAGTGTTGCAATTGTAGAAAACGGAAGAAATGTTTTGTCATGTGTTATAGATTCGCAAATAGAAATTCATAAACGTTTTGGTGGCGTAGTGCCAGAGGTTGCTTCTAGAAATCATATTTTAGCAATAGATAACGTATGTAAAGAAGCACTTACTAAAGCCAACTTAACATTTGATGACATAGATGCCATTGCCGTTACATATGGTGCAGGCTTGCTTGGCGCTCTTTTGGTAGGTGTAAACTACGCAAAGGGGCTTGCTTATGCATTAAATAAACCACTTTTGGCTGTTAGCCATATTAAAGGACATATTGCAAGTAATTATATTTCACATAAAAATTTGGTGCCACCATTTACTTGTTTGTTAATAAGTGGAGGGCATACTGCAATTTTAGATGTTAAAAGTTACACACAAATGGAGTGCGTTGGCTCTACAGTTGATGATGCAGTAGGTGAGGCTTTTGATAAAGTTGCCAGAGTTATGGGGTTATCGTATCCGGGTGGTGTTAATGTAGATAGGCTTGCAAAAGAGGGTGAGTCAAATATTAATTTTACACACAAAAATATTTTGGCGGGCACATATAATTTTTCGTTTAGTGGCATAAAAACTGCTGTTATTAATTATGTTCATAATAAACAGCAAAAAGGTGAACCAATTAACATACCAAACATATGTGCAAGTTTTCAAACTTTTGTAGTAGGTGAGTTGTGTAACAAAACACTAAAGGCTATGAAAGATTTAAATTCTAAAAAACTTGTAGTTGCTGGCGGCGTTTCGGCAAACTCATTTTTAAAAAAAGAATTAACTAACAGGTGTAGTGAATTAAATTATGAGTTATATATGCCTGAATTAAAATATTGTACCGACAATGCTGCTATGATTGGTGCTGTGGCATATTTTGAAATGCTAAATGGAATGCAAAGTGCAGATTTTAGTTTAAGTGCAAAATCCACTTTGCCATTAGGAATAAAAAAAGGATAAATTTATGAAAGTTTTTACAAAAAGAAATTTAAAATATATATTTGATGCAGTGTTGGTTGTTGTTGGCACATTTTTAATGGGTATAGCATTTAACGTGTTTTTAAATGCTAATAAAATTTCACCAAGTGGTTTTTCTGGTCTTTCGGCTATAATTTCAAACGTTTTGCTTTCTAGTTTTGGAATTAATATTCCTGCATCTATTTTTTATCTAGGAATAAATACTATTTTATTTATATTTTCATTTAAAAAAATGGGATTAAACTTTGCTATTAATTCTGCAATCGGCGTTGTATCTTATTCTGTATTTATGGAAGTATGCAATTTTGATATTGGTCTTTCATCTGGTGATTTACTTCTTTGCGCAATTTATGGCGGTGTAGTTATGGGTATTGGTTTGGGGCTTGTGTTCCGTGGTCATGGCTCAACCGGTGGTAGTGATATGCTTGCTAATATTTTGGGTAAAAAATTTAGATTTTTAACAGTTGGTAATTTAGTTCTAATTGTTGATGCAATTGTGCTTGTTTTATCGTTTATTGCTTATGGCAATTTAACTCTTTCGCTTTATTCTTTAATTGCAATATGGATTATGACAAAAATGTCAGATGTTATTATATCTGGTGTGCAAGGTGTTAGGGCTTATTACATTATTTCTAGTAATTATGAGGAAATTTCTAATTTAATTATGACAAAACTAGAGCGTGGTGTTACTGGGTTTGAAGCAGAAGGAATGTATACAAAAAAAGAGCAAAAAGTTTTAATGACTGTTGTAACTCGTGCAGAGTCGGTAAAACTAAGACAACTTGTTGCAAATGCCGACCGTGATGCCTTTGTATATTCAACTCCAATTAGTGAGGCAATGGGTTATGGTTTTTTACCACTTAAAAATGATGGTAAGGACTATAAACATAAAAAAGTTACCAAAGTTACAGATGAACAAACATTAACCGAAACTGAAGAATAAATATAAAAAAACCTTAAAATTATTTAAGGTTTTTTAATTTAAATAATTATATTTTTTAATAATTAAAAATTATTAATTTCTTTTGTTTTAAATACATTTAATATTTTTTCTTTAACTAATTTTGTAATTTCTTTTTTTGCTTCACCTAAATATTTTCTTGCATCAATTTCGCTAGAATTTTCTGTTAAATATTTTCTTATCGCATATGTTGTTGCCATTCTAATATCAGAATCTACGTTAATTTTAACAATATTATGTTTTGTAGAAACTTCAGTTAAAATTTCTTCTGGCACACCCTTTGCATTTTTTAAATTACCACCAAGTTCATTAATTTTTTGGGTAAGTTCTTTTGGAACTGATGATGCACCATGTAATACAAGAGGAGTGCTTGGAATTGCATTTTCAATTTGAGTTAATATGTCAGTTCGTATTTTTGCTTCACCTGAAAATTTATTTACACCATGGCTTGTACCAATTGCAATTGCTAAACTATCTACATTTGTTTCTTCTACAAATTTTTTTGCTTCAATTGGGTCGGTAAACAAATGCTCGCTTGAGCATATGTCATCTTCTACACCTTTTAATTTGCCAAGTTCGGCTTCTACTTGAACGCCTTTTGCATGGGCAAAATTTACCACCTGCTTGGTTAATTTAATGTTTTCTTCAAGAGGCAAACTAGATGCATCTATCATAACAGAATCAAAACCGCACTCAATTGCTTCTTGACAAATGTCTAAATTTTTACCATGGTCTAAGTGAACAAAAAAGGGTATGCTATAAGTTTTTCTTGCACCTTGTATTATGCTTTTTAAAAATTCAAAACCCATATATTTAAAGGCACTTTCACTAACTGCAACAATAACTGGTGTATTTAATTCTTGTGCAGCATCTAAAATGGCAGTTAAACTTTCTAAATTAACAAAATTAAAAGCGCCAAGTGCATAGTTGTTTTTTATTGCGTGTTTATATACTTGTTGTAATGTCATAGTTTTCTCCAATTAATTTGCGAATTTTGTAATTAAATGTAGTGTAGCATTTTTTTATAAAAAAACAAAATATATTATACTTTTTAAACATATATTACGTTATGAAAAAAATATTATGTATTATTTTGCTCAGCAGTTTATTATTTTGCATATCTGGCTGTTCAAACCAAATTGCAGATTTAATTAAAGAAAATATGTCTGATTTACGAATTAACTATTTTGTGGGAGAAAATGAAAATATGTTTGCAAACCTATCTTGCGGCTACAGAGAACAAACTTTTGCTTACGATGGAATTAGTACACAAAAGGTAGAATGTGGTGTTTTAAGTGTAGGTTTTAATACAATATATTCATATTCAAGCATAAGTGTAATTTTAATTGTTGATAATATAGAGCAAGAATATGTTTTGCAACATAGCCCATACGAAAATGTGTATATGGTAGATATAGAAAAAATATTAACAGAAGAAAATATTATCTCTTTAAAATTAAAAAATAGTGCAAACGAATTAAGTTTAAATAATGTGTCAAATAGTTGGAATGTTCAATATGATAAGGCGCTTAATATTGCAGGAACAACCCTGCAAGATGAATTAAATTTACTATATTTCAATGGAAAATTTAATGCCGAGGGTTATTTAAAAATTGTATCAAAAAAAGATTTTGAAAAAACTTATTGGTATTTTAGTTATATTGACCGCAGTGGCAATAGTAATAGTTTATTAATTGATGTGCAAACAGGTGAAGTTACAAAAAGAGAGATTTAACAAAAAGACTACCAAAAATGGTAGTCTTTTATTTAATAATAATTTAATTATAAAAAATTAATCTTCTAAGCCTAATAAATAATCAGAAGAGCATTTAAAAAATTTTGCTAAAATAACAATACTTTCAATACTTGGTGATTTTTTGCCATTTTCCCAATTTGCAATTGCTGATTGACTTATACCTGTTTTGAGGGCTAAAGCATCTTGAGTTAAATTATTTTCTAATCTTAATTCTTTAATTCGTTCACTAAATATATTCATACTTAAAAAATATCACCATGGTAATAATTTTGCTTGACTTATATCTACAGATATATTACCATAGATATATTAATGCTGATATGGAAAAAATATTTTTAGTAAAAATAAAACTTTTTAATCTTCTAAACCTAATAAATAACCTGCAGTACAGCCGTAAAATTTTGTTAATGCAACAATAACAGCGGCTGATGGTGTCCTTGCTCCTGTTTCCCATTGTGCAATTGATGCTTGACCATAGCCAACTTGTTTTGCTAATTGATGTTGGGATAAATGTTTTTCTAGTCTTAATTCTTTTAATCTTTCTCTAAATTTTTCCATACTTAATTAATATCACAAACGCAATAATTTTATTTTATATATCTCAAGTGTAATTGAGAATATTTTTGGAGGGAAATATGAGTTATGTTAACATAAATAAAATTAATAAATTCATAAAGGACAATAAACTTACAAAAACTCAATTTTGTAAACAATGTGGAATTTCTAAAAGTACACTTTATGTTATTTTAAAAGAAAAGGGTAATTTTTTCTTAACTAGTTTATATAAAATAGCAATTGGAATGAATTGTCATTTGGTTGATTTAGTAAAAGCAAAAAAAGTAAAATAAATAATTTTATTTTGTGTAATTGTTTATAACTCACATTGACTAAATAATATTTTTAATATATACTTACTTAGAAATTTTTTGCAGGAGGTATATATGGCATATTCAACACAAAAAGAAACCGAAAAGGCTGTTCTTGTTGGCATTATTTATAGAAATAAAGAAGACGTTAATGCTCAATTAAAAGAGTTAGAAAGGCTTGCAGAAACTGCGGGGGTTAAAGTTGTTGGGCAAACATATCAATTAATTCGTGAGGTTACTCCTGCAACACTAATTGGTGAGGGTAAAGTTGAAGAGGTTAAAAACTTAGTTGAGCAGTTAGAGGCAAATTTAGTTATTGTAGATAACGAACTTTCTGGTTCTCAGGCTAAAAATTTAAGTGACATTTTTGGAGTAAAAGTTATTGACCGAATTACTTTAATTTTAGATATTTTTGCTGGCAGAGCAAACTCTAACGAGGGTAAATTGCAAGTTCAACTTGCACAATTAAAATATAATTTGCCAAGGCTTGCTAGCATTAAGGGGTCATCTGGCAGATTTGGCTCGGGTGGTGTTGGCATGCGTGGTCCGGGTGAAACTAAGTTGGAACTCGACAGGCGCATTGCTCAAGACAATATTTTAAAATTGGAAAAAGAAATTGAAAAAATTAAGCAAAACCGTGAAGTGCAAAAAAAGAGCCGTAATACAAGCGGTGTTTGTAAAGTTGCTATTGTTGGTTACACAAATGCCGGCAAAAGTACTTTGCTTAATTTAATATCTAAGGCGGGGATTTATGCTGATGACAAATTATTTGCAACGCTAGACACCACAAGCAGAAATGTGTTTTTAGAATATGGAAAAAGCATTGTATTAACAGATACTGTAGGGTTTATTAGTAAATTACCGCACAATTTAGTTGATGCTTTTTCGGCAACATTAGATGAGGCAAAAGATGCACAAATTGTTTTACATGTTATTGATGCATCTAACCATAATAAAGATGCACAAATTGAAGTTGTAGAAGAAGTATTAAAGCAAAACAACATAACAGCACCTATTATAAAAGTTTATAACAAATGTGATTTAGTTGAAAATAAAGATGAACTTGATGGCATTTGTATATCGGCTAAAAAGAATATTGGTATTGCAGAGTTAAAACAAAAAATTATTGAGTTAATGTAATCTGCGCGAATATGCTTTGCATTTGGGCAAAGCATTAAGCCCTTGGCTGAATGCCAAGGGCTTGTTTGCTTTTAGCAAACATTCGCGCAAGTTGTTAAAAAAAATTTAAAAACATATGCACATTTTTTAACATAAGCAAATATAGTGATATGTAACAAGCAGATAAAACCAAAAAGAATACAAAAGTTAATGTAAAATGTACAACCTCTTGTGCCGGCAAAGAGTTTGTGCAAGGTTAAAGTTTAGTAAAAGGAGATATTAAAACATGAACTTTTTTAACAACTTATTTGGTGGTAAAGGTGATATGAAAGGTGACAACGATTGCTGCTGCATAATTTGGTTATTACTTTTGTTATCATCTTGCGGTGGTGGTTGCTTTAACTTTGGTGACATTTGCAACTGCGAAATAATTAAATTACTTGTACTTTTAATGTTAATTTCAAGTTTTTGTGGCGGTCATGATGGCTGTGGCGTAAGATGCTAATTTAAAATAATAAGTACATATTTAAAGACTGAGTTTAAATTAAACTCGGTCTTTTGCTTATTTGCACATCTGTTAATATTTGGCATTATTATTTACATTTATATAATTTTTTTTACTTTTTAAGATTTTTTAAGACAATTTAAGTCAACATAAAATGCAAAACATAACACACAATAATTTCGAAACGATATGAGGGGATTATGAAAACGTCACAAATATTCTTTTAGTTGTTTGAAAGTGGGCTAAATTCGTTGACAATTTATTTGTGATAGTATAAACTTATGTCGTTATAAAACTATTTTAGGAGCGACAAAATGAAAAAATCTTTAAAGAGAACTGCTGCGGTTGTTTTAGCCGTTGCTACAACAGCTGGTATTGCAGGTGCTACAACTGTTTCATCTAACACTTCTTACGGCAAAGAAGGTTCTAAAGTTGTTATGGCTGAAGTTAGTGAAGCAAGCAAAAACTCTTTGGCAATTACAAGTTATGATAAAACCGTTAATTTATACGGTGAGTTTGAACTTCCAACCGTTACTTTTGTAGACGCTGAAGGTGCAACTCAAAATGTTACAAACTTTGTTGTAACAACCCCAAGTGGTGACACTTTTAATCAATCTGCAAGCAATGTTTCTAACAACAAATTTTTTGTTGATGAAATTGGAACTTACACCATTGCTTACACTTATGGTGATTATACTGGTGAAGTTACCTTTGAGGTAGAAAAATCTGAATATGAAATTTCTCTTCTTGCAAATAATGCAAATGTTCTTCCAAACAAGGTTGCTATTAAAAACGAAGATGGTAGCGCATTTACTGGTGAATTTAACATTCCTGCATATAAAGTTACTAATGAAGATGGTGAAGAAGAAGATGCTATTGTAGAAATTAAACTTCAAACTCCTTCATATGAAACTTTAGATATTTCTACTACAAAAAAAGTTGTATTTGATGCCGATCACGAAATTGAAGAAGGTTATTATATTATCACTTATACTGCATATAAAAACAATGGTGGCGTTAAGGGTGAATATTTAACTGAAACTAAAACAGAATTTAATGCCGTAAGTGCCGATGTTTATGAAAATGAGTTTGATTTAACTGTTGCATATTCAAGCGAAAAACCAACTAGCGTTAATGTTGGAAAAACAGTAACTCTTCCTGCTGTAACTGCAAAAAAAGGTACAGAGGCTGTAAACGTTTATTACACTGTTAAAGTTTATAAAAACGGTAGCACAACCGCTGTTGCAAATGATGCAAAAGTTGGCAATACTGACACTCTGGTTATTACACAAAACGAAAAAGGTGCTTATGAATTTACTGCTGATGAAGTAGGCGTTTATTATCGTGTTGAATATACTGTTAAAGATGGCTTGGGTAATACAAAGGTAACTGAATTTAACATTGATACAGTTGAAGATACTTTAGACCCAACTCCAATTGTTGTAGATGCATACAATGTTGCAGATGTTGCAGATTTAGAAAATAAAGATTATGCACTTAAAACAACTTTTGGCAATGAAGCCGTAGTTATAAAAGCAATTTATGCAGAAGATTTAGCAACATTTGATTACGCTGATTTCACTTTTGAAAGAAAAATTGAAAATAGTAGTCGTGAAACAATTTATACAAATGCCAACCAAGAAGATGCAAGAAAAGAACTTGTATTTAATCCGGTTTCTGGTGAAACATATGATGATAGCAAATATGTTGTTGTAGATAATGTCACACTTAGCGATGGTTACTACTATGCATATTATACAGTAACAGATGCAAATGGTAGAAAAAAATCAATTTCTTATAAATTTACAGTTGATAAAAACTTCGATTGGTTAGATGAAAACTCTAACGAAATTGCTCCAACTGTAACATTTAACGACACATTCTATTCAAGTATTGACCTTGGAGAAAAAATTGAATTTGGTGAAATTACTGCTGTAAGCGAAAAAGATGATAGGGTTTATAAAGAAGTATATTATAAATACGATGTTGATGCCGAAACTCGTGCTTTAGAATTAAATGATGACAACAAATATGTTATTGATACTTCAAACGCTCCAACTGGTGCTACAAAAGTTACAATTTATGCTAAAGCAATTAACGATGGTGGCAAAGAAACAGTAGAAGAGCAAGAAATTACTTTAAAATCTGACCTTGTAGGTACAGCAACTCCTTCTATTTATAATGTAGAAACAGATGCTAACAATTACAATTATGTTCAAGGTTCAAAAATTGTTATTCCTACAATTGAATTTACTGATGGTGCCGATGGCGCAGCTTCTTTAAATGCTTCTGTAAGAATTAAATGCACAACTGCCGATGGTAAAACAATTAATTACACAGCGCAAGACGTTTGCAACGTTAAAGTTGGCGATTATTTAATTTGTTCTAACGCAAATTTTGTTGCAGCTACTGCTGGTAACTATCAAGTTGCTGTTAAAGTAACAGATGCTGCTGGTAATGCTGTTGTTAAATTCTTTAACTATACAGTAACAGATGCTTCTTATACTGGTGAACTTCGCTTTAAAAATATTGGAATTGTAGACACAAAATTAGAACTTGGTAATACTTATAAACTTTTAGCAGCCGAAATTACTGGCACTAACAGCAATTTATATGATTATTATGTTCAATGTGTTAAAGCACCTGGTGATTATGAACTTTCTAACAGCGAATTTAAACCACAAGCAGTTGGTGAATATAAGCTTCAATACGTAATGTATGAAAAAGCAAATGTTCAAAACACAATTGATACTGAAACATTTGAATTTACTATTACTGTAGAGGATACACAAGGTCCAAAAATTAACGTTGTTTGGGAAACAGAACTTATTAACGAATCAGCAACAAAACAAAGTATTTTGGCTGCTTACGATAAAGGAACTAAAATTTTAATTCCTAAATTCTCAGCAAGCGATATGTCTGGTATTGATTTTGAAAAATCAACAATTGTTATTTCTTCAAGCAAAACTACAAGAACTATTAAATTAGTAGATATGGTTGCTGAATATAACAAAGGTAAAGATGGTTTAATGTATTACACATTTAATAATGATGCAGAATACACAATCACTTACACAGCATATGACAAAACTGGCAACTATAATACAGTTATTAAAAAAATCAAAATAGGTGATTTGGTTGCTCCAAACCTTATTGTATCTGATGAGATTGCTAAAGAAAATTATAATATTGGCGATATTATTACAATTGATTTAAAAGATACTAAAAACTATATTACAGTTAGTGACAACAAAGACACCGATCTTACTAAAGCAGATATTAAAGTATCACTTTATGTAAATGGCAAAGAAGTTACAAAACAAGATACTAGCACAGATGAAGTACTTTCATTTAAACTTACTGAAGCTGGTGAATATGAACTTCGCTTTACTGCTACTGATGATGCGGGCTTAACAACTACTGTAAGCAAAAACTTTAAAATTGAAACAACTTCAGGCAACACAATGACTTCAACAGAAGTTGTTGGAACAATATTAATTGTTGCTTCAGTTGCTGTTTTAGGTGGTGTTGTGGTTTACTTCATTGTTTCTAAAAGAAAAATGGATAAACTCTATAAATAACCCTTAAATAGACAAACAAAATTCCGATATTATATCGGAATTTTTTTGCTAAATTTTTTGGTTTTTGTTAATATATATTGTATGAAGAGCAATATTGTCCTTGTTGGGTTAAACTATGAATATGTAAAGCAAGTTGCTTTGTCGCTTTGTAGGGTACTTGATATGTTTTATTTAGACATTAAAGATTTAATTGCCTACAATTTGACTGATGAGCAAACTGTTATTTCTACGGCTGGAGTACAATATTATGAAAACGAGATAAAAAAACTTGCTATAAGCACGGCAGATTATGAAAATAGCGTTATAAATTTTACTTATGACCTATTTATTAATGAAGAAATATTTACAAAAATAAAACATAGTGCAACATTTATTTTTATAGATATAGATAAAAAAAATCTGAAAGAACAAAACATTAAGAAAGATATTAGTCAAAAATTAGACATTGAACTTATTGCCTTTGAAGAAATTTCTAAACTAATAATCAGTAAATGCGATTATGTTTCAAAAGGCAAAAATGCAGAATTGCATGTTGAAAATATATTAAATCAGTTAAAAGCGGAGTAAACATGAACATTAATCAAAAATGTATTAACGAATTGCGCCTTATGAGTGCAAGTGTAATTTCTAACGCAAAATCTGGGCATACTGGCTCTTCGGTAGGGGCTGTGCCAATTTTGTTTTCTTTGTTTAAAGACCATTATTTTTTTAGTCCTACCGATAGCGAATTTTTTGCACGTGATAGGCTGGTTGTTTCTGCTGGTCATATAAGTGCACTTTATTATTGTCTTTTAAATTTATTCGAAATGGGTGTTAGTGATGAAGATTTGGCGAAGTTTAGAAAACTAGGCTCAAAAACCCCTGGTCATCCTGAATATGGTAAAACAAAATTTGTAGAAGTTAGTACTGGTCCGCTTGGTCAAGGCGTTGCTAATGCTGTTGGTATGGCAATTGGGCAAACAATGGTAGCAGCAAGATATAACGCCCAAAAAGCAAATATTATAGATAACTACACTTATTGTTTTTGTGGCGATGGTTGCTTGCAAGAAGGCGTTGCAATGGAAGCGTGTAGTTTGGCAGGTACATTAAATTTAAAAAAACTTATTTTATTGTATGATTCAAATAATATAACTATTGATGGTAAGGTAGAACTTGCTAATACCGAAGATATTGCTAAAAAGTTTAAAGCAATGAATTGGAATGTTATAAAAGTAAGAAATGGAAATAATTATTCTTGTTGTACTCGTGCAATTGCAAGAGCAAAAAGGGCTAATAAGCCAACAATAATTATTTTTAATACAACAATTGGCTATGGCACAAGTTATGCCGGTACTGAAAAAATTCATGGTATTCCACTTTCAGATAAAGAGTTAATTGAATATAAAAATGATCTTTTAATGCCAAACTTTACTAAATTTAGTAAAGAAGTTAAAGATTATTGTTTTAGGTCAATAAGATATAACAAAATTGCTTTAGAAAAATGGAACAGAATGTATTGTTTATATGGTCAAACACATCCAGAATTATGCAGGCAATTTGAGGCATTTATTGATGAAAAAGAGATTGATATTTTAAAATTAATTAAATCTGATGTTTTAAAAGAAGATATGAGCGGCAGAGAGGCTAATCAATTAATTTTAAAAGAATTAATGGCAAAACTTCCTCGTTTTATGGGGGGCACTGCTGACCTTGCTTCATCTGCAAAAGCATATGTAAAAGATGCCGGTGACTATAGCGCTAAAAATAGAAAAGGCAGAAATATCCATTTTGGCATACGTGAACATGCAATGGGGGCAATTTGTAATGGTATAAGTTTATATTTAGAAAGCCCAGTATTTTGCTCTACTTTTATGTCGTTTGTTAACTATATGTTACCACCAATGCGTATGAGTGCACTTATGAACGTTCCAGTTTTTTATGAATTTACGCATGATAGTTATAAAATTGGGCAAGATGGACCAACTCATCAACCAGTTGAGCAATTGGGTCAAATGCGTTTAATTCCAAATTTAAATGTGTATAGACCTGCAGACACTAATGAATTGTTACATTGTTATAAAATGGCATTTAGTAATGATTCTCCTAGTGCATTTGCACTATCTCGCCAAACGTTAAAAAATGTTACTCATGGGGCAAAAAACATATTAAAAGGCGGCTATATTTTATCATCTAACTCAAAAAGTGATGTTGCATTACTTGCAAGTGGAAGCGAGGTTGAAACAGCATTACAGGTTGCACAACTTTTAAAAGAACAAGGAATTAAAGCCGATGTATGTTCTTTTCCATGCTTAGAAGTTTTTGATAAGCAACCTCCTGCATATAAAAATTCAGTTTTAAATAATGCAAAAGTTAGGGTGGTAATTGAAGCTTCTAATGATACTACTTGGTATAAATATTTAACTCCAAATGACTTAGTTTTAGGAATTAATACCTTTGGCGAAAGTGCTACTAAAGAAGAGTTAGACAGGTTCTATAATTTTTCACCAGCATTAATTACTAAAAAAATTAAAAATTTATTAAAAAAATAATTAAATTTTGAATATTTTTTGTCAATTTTCACAAATTAATATTGCAAGAGGTAAAAGCATAAGCAAAAATCTCTTGGCAGAGCAAAGAGCAGTTGAAGCATCATCTGCTTTTTTTGCATTTTTTTAATAAAAGTATTTTAGTTTTACCTTAGAAGTGATATAATATTTGGTATGGAAAATTTTATTGTTGTTAAAGGCGCAAAGGAAAATAATTTAAAAAATGTAGATGTTAAATTTCCGCGCAATAAAATGGTTGTATTTACAGGAGTAAGTGGAAGTGGTAAAAGTACACTTGCTTTTAAAACAATTTTTGCTGAGGGACAAAGAAGATACATTGAGTCGCTTTCATCTTATGCAAGAATGTTTTTAGGTCAGGCACAAAAGCCAGATGTTGAAAGCATTGAGGGGCTTAGTCCTGCCATTTCTATTGATCAAAAAACAACAAACCATAATCCTCGTTCTACAGTTGGTACTGTTACTGAAATATACGACTATTTTAGATTACTTTTTTCTCGAGTTGGTGAACCAATTTGCCCTAATTGTAACCAAAAAATAAACAAAATGTCGGTTGACCAAATAGTAGACCAAATTTTAGAACTTCCTGAGGGCACAAAAATTTATTTAGAAGCCCCAGTTGTTCGTGGCAAAAAAGGCACATATGAAAAACTCATCGAGGGATTTAAAAAATCAGGTTATGCAAGAATTAATGTAGATGGCGTTATTTATTCATTAGATGAAAATTTTGAATTAGATAAAAACAAAAAGCATAATATTTCAGTTGTTGTTGATAGGTTATCAATAAAACCAGATATTCATACAAGACTTACTGAAAGTATTGAAGTTGCTTTAAAATTAGCAGATGGTTTAATAGTTGTTACAAAGGCGGAAAATTTAGAACAAAAGTTATATTCAACCAACTATGCATGTCCATATTGTGGTTGGGTTGTTAGCGAAATTACACCAAGAATGTTTTCTTTTAACAATCCGTTTGGTGCTTGCCCTAATTGTACTGGTCTTGGGTATACCGAAGATATTGATGAAGATTTAGTATTAAAAAATTCACATTTAAGTATAAAGCAGGGTGCGTTTAATATTACTGGTTGGAGTGGTACGGCTGGTACAATGGCAAGCATGTATTTTAATATGCTTTCTAAAAATTATGGCATTGACTTAAATACCCCTGTTAAAGACTTACCAAAAGAACAATTAAATATTTTACTTTATGGTAATTCGGGTGAAAAACTTCAAATGGAAATGAAATCTAATCGTTTTAATGGTCAAATTAATTCGAGTTTTGAAGGAATAATTAATAATTTATCTAGAAGATACAAAGAAAGCACGAGTGAATTTATTAAATTTGAAATATCTAAGTTTATAAAAGAGCAAAAATGTAGAGTTTGTAACGGAAAAAGGCTTAATGAAACAGCACTTTGTATTAAAATTGACAACAAAGATATAACCCAAATGTGTGATATGTCGGTAGATGCACTTAGAGAATATATGCCTTCACTAAAATTAAATTCTACCAATACTCAAATTGCGGAGGGAATATTAAAAGAAATTAATGCACGATTGCAGTTTTTATATGATGTTGGCTTAGGTTACTTAACACTTAACCGCAGTGCCGAAAGTTTAAGTGGTGGCGAAAGTCAACGTATTAGGCTGGCTACACAAATTGGTAGTGGGCTTATGGGAGTTGTATATATTTTAGATGAGCCAAGCATTGGGCTGCATCAAAGAGATAACGATAAACTTCTTTCAACACTTTTCAAACTTAGAGATTTAGGTAACACTTTAATTGTAGTTGAACATGATGAAGATACAATTAAAAGTGCTGACTTCATTGTAGATATTGGACCAAAAGCCGGCGTTCATGGCGGTGAAGTTGTTGCATGTGGAAGTGTTGAAGATATTAAAAAATGTAAAAATTCAATAACTGGAAAATTTTTAAGTGGTGAAGAAAAAATTGAAATGCCAGCAGAGCGAAGACAACCAAAAGGGTGGTTTAAAGTTGTTGGCGCAAAACAAAATAATCTTAAAAATATGACAGTTAAAATTCCAACTGGCGTTTTTGTTGCAATAACTGGTGTAAGTGGTAGCGGCAAGAGTAGTTTGGTGAATGGAGTTATGTATCCTTATTTGGCAAATAATTTAAATAGGGCAAAATTAACTTTAGGAAAATTTGAAAAGTTTGAAGGCATAGAGCAATTTGACAAAGTTATTAATATAGACCAAGACCCAATTGGTAAAACACCACGTTCTAATCCTGCTACCTATACTGGTGTTTGGACGGCGATTAGAGAACTTTTTGCAAGCACTCAAGATGCAAAAACTCGTGGTTATGGTGCAGGTAGATTCAGTTTTAATATTGCCGGTGGCAGATGCGAAGTGTGTGATGGCGCAGGGGTTAAAAATATTGAAATGTACTTTTTGCCGGATATTACAATTCCTTGCGAAGCATGTAAAGGTACTCGTTATAATCGTGAAACTTTAGAAGTTAAATATAAAGGTAAATCTATTGCAGATGTTTTAGATATGACTGTTGAAGAAGCACTTAAATTTTTTGAAAATATTCCTAATATTGTTTCAAAAATTCAAGCACTATATGATGTTGGTTTGGGTTATATTAAACTTGGTCAATCTGCAACTGAACTTTCGGGCGGAGAGGCACAAAGAGTTAAACTTGCAACCGAGCTTTCACGTAAATCAACAGGTAAAACTATATATATTTTAGATGAGCCAACAACAGGCTTGCATTCATATGATGTTAAAAAATTAATAGGAATTTTACAACGTTTGGTTTCTAGTGGCAATAGTGTCGTAGTAATTGAACATAACTTAGATGTTATAAAATCGGTTGACTATATTATTGACCTTGGACCCGAAGGCGGCAATAAAGGCGGCGAAATTATTGCAAAAGGAACTCCAGAAGAGGTTGCTAAAACAGAAGGAAGTTATACTGGCAAATATTTAAATAAAATATTAAATTAATAAAAAATGTTTTAAATTTAAAGCATTTTTACTTAACTTGACATTTTATGCAGAAATATGCTATCTTACATTCGCATGAAAAATTATTATAAAATTATAGGCGTAAACACCGATGCTGATTCTCGCACTATAAAAAACACTTACCTTTTAAAAATTAAAAAATATCACCCAGATGTATATACAGGTGATAAATCTTTTGCTGAAGAAAAAACAAGAGAGTTAAATGAAGCCTATGATATTTTAAGTGATGATGCAAAAAGGGCACTTTACGATAAAAAAATTAAGGTAGAAAAACCTGTAAAAAATAATATTTCAAAACCTCCTAAAAATAGTTTTTTTAAGAGTTTAAAAGAAAAAATTATTAGATCTTTTAAATATTTTGTTAATAAAGTAAAAGAGTATAAAAAAGCAAAAAAACAAAAGAAAAATAAAAAGAATTTAACTGATGAACAACTTCATTTAAAGGAAGGTAAAAAAAAGTTAAATGCATTAATTTTGTTAATGATTTTTGCTATATTTGCAATTTTGTTTATTTTGCTTATTTAATAATAACATGGCAATAAAGTTTCATTCTTGCATTTTTAAAGAAAAATTTTTTCGCTTGGTTGATATAAAAAAACCTTTTCTAAAAAAGAAAAGGTTTTTATTTTAAAGAACAACACCAAATAGGTTAAGTAGCATGCCAAGAATTACGCCTAGTAAATAAACTAATAAAAGAATAAGTAAATTTTTAAGCCATGCTTTTTTATTGCTTTTAAACAACATTAATAGACCTATGCCGGCACCAGTACATAAACCGGCTAATAGTGCGCCAAAAGTAATTCCGCCTGCCATATAGAGTTCTACCAAAAGAACTGATGCCGCACAATTTGGAATTAAGCCAATAAGTGATGTGAGCAATGGTTGAGCATATGGGTTTATGGTATTAAGTGAGGTTATATCAAACTCGCTTAGAACTATTATTCCGGTAAATAAAAGATTAATAATATATAAAAATAAAGTAATTTTTAAAGTGTGTTTTAGTGCGTCTAAAAAAATATTGTCGGCACAACAATGATTAGTGTGTTCATGTTCGTGATCTTCGTGTCCGCATTCGCAGGCAGTATGTTCGTGAGTTTGGGTAAGAAGTTCCATTTTGTTTTCACGTTTTCGATTTAATAAATTTAAAATTAAATCAATAACATAACCACAAATTATTGCGTAAACAAGTTTTATAGCAATCATGGCTAGCATTGGCAAAATGTAATCGTAATTAGAAAACATAATTGGAATTGCCTCATCACTTGTTGCAATAAATACAGCAATTAGCGTGCCAAGAGTAATGCTTTTTTTGTTATATAGGTCAGCCATTGCAACAGAAAAGCCGCATTGTGGAATAGTGCCAACTAAGCCACCAACAACAGGACCAAATTTTTTGGCACTTTTAAAAAAGTTTACATAGCGGTGAGAGTTATGTTCAAAGTAACTGACTAACAAATAAATTAAATAAAGAATAGGAATAATTTTTAGTGTATCTAAAGTAGCATCTTCAAGTACCATTAAAATGGCTTTAAACATTATTCATTATCTCCAATGTTGAGCAAAGAAGTTTGCTCACCAATTTTGACTTCCTTAATTTCTTCTTCTTTAGTTTTTATTTCTTTTTTAGTTGCTTGTTGGCGTTTTTTTACTTTTGGTTTGTTATCTTTTTTATAAGAATAAACAACAATTGTGCCATCTTGTTTACTTACAATTTTGCCGCCCATTTGTTGACATACAATTGAATTACCAACAATTATGTTAATTTGCCCATCGGACAACGTGCCAATTTCAACATCATCACAAACTTCATTTATTTGGCAGTTATTAATTGTTCCTACATAGGCTTTATTTAAAAGATAATTAATTTTGCAATTTTCAATTGTAGAAATTTGTGCGTTATCTAACACACCATCAATTTGACCATTATTAATTGTGCCAATTTTGCTTTTATTTCTTACAAACAAAATGCGACCATTGTTCATTGTGTCTATTTTAGAATTTCCATTTAAAAATTTTATGCTACCATTATTTAAAGTTCTTATAGAAACATTTTCTTTAATATAGTCAATTGCACATGAATTAATGGTTGTTATTTTAACATTTCCGCGAATGGTTGTAATATAAGTGTCTTTAATTATGCCTATTTTTACTTTACCGCCAACTTCGCTAATTTTGCCGCCTTCTAATATTTGAATTTTTGCCTTGCCTTTAACCGAGTCATAATTAGAGTTGTGGCTTTCAAGAACAACTGCAGTACCATCTAACTTAACTTTATTGCAATTAATTAAAATATGAGCACCTTCTAAAAGTGTTAAACCTGTTTCGTTTTCATGCACAACTGGCTCAATGATTTTTTCTTTAAATAGGTTAAAAAATCCCATAATTTTTACCTCTCTTATTAAAAATGAGTATATCACACAAATTTTAAAAGAGCAAAAAAATATAAAGCAAAATTTTAAATTAACAAAATATTACAAAATGAATAATATGATTTGGAGTCATGTTTATGTTTTATGCTTTTATTTTTTCATTTATTTGTTTTGCTTTGTCTTGTGTAGGTGCTGCTTGTGTTTTTTTTGTTAAAAATGTAAACGAAAAACTAGAGGCCTTTTTATACTCTTTTGCTGGTGGAGTTATGGTTGCTTCGGGAATTTTCTCACTTATTATACCGGCTATTGATTATTGTAAAGATTTAAGTTTGAAAGATTTTATTATTTTGCCAATTTGTTTTTTACTTGCATTTGTAACTCAAAGCCTTATAAATTTTAAAGAGCGAACTACTGGAATAAATATTTCTTCTTTAACTTTGGGCATAGCATTGCATAACGTTCCAGAGGGAATGTGTGTAGGCTTTGCATTTGCATCGGCTGCATATTTTGGTACACATGCTGCTTTTATGTCGGCTATTATGATTGCTATAGGAATAGGAATTCAAAATATACCAGAAGGCTCAGCAACGGCATTTCCTATATGCTCTATAGGCAAAACAAAACGTAAGGCATTTTTAACCTCAATGCTGGTTGGTTTTGTTGAAGTACCAGCGGCTATAATTGCATATTTAATAGGGTTAAAATTTGTATTTTTATTACCATATATGCTTGCTTTTGCTGCTGGAATAATGATTAATGTTGCAGTATGCGACCTTATGCCAGAAGCAATATCAAAAAATAAAAAACATGCTAATTTATTTTTCTTTTTGGGCTTTCTTTTAATGATGACCTTAGATTTAGCACTTGGTTAAAAAATTTAAATTATAAATATATTAAAAAACTCTCTAATTTAGAGAGTTTTTTAATATTAAACAGTTTTGTTTACATTAAATGAAAGTGAAGGAAGTGACACATTTACTTCTTTAGTGGCATCTTCAAGCAACACATAGTAAACAAACGAATATGTTTCACCAGGTATAATTGCGTTATTTGCTGTGTTGGATTCTACTACTAAACTAATATTGTCATCGGCTGCATCATCTATAAATGCTGTGTCGTTGTAAGTTACTGTTACACCTGAGTTACTTACTGTTGTAAAATCAATTTTTACCATGTAAGCAAAGGCAGTATTCATATTAAAGGCTATGCTAGAGTTCACTGTGCTTGCAGCATCATCTTGTTTGTATACACCATTAGTGCCAGTATAAGATTTTAAAGTGCCATTTGTAACACCACCAGTTACAATTGTCCAGTTTGTATCTATTAAACCTGCAAGTTCAGCAGAGGTTACAATGCTATCTGTTCCTGTAGTTATTTGATAAAGATTAGCCGTCACATCAACTAGTACATCACTAAAAGTATAAGTTACTGTGTTCGACACATTAAAAGTAACAACGCCGGCAGAATATACGCCAAAAACCAATAATGAAATAGCCAAGGCAAGAGAAGCAATAGATGCAAATAATTTTTTCTTTTTCATAAAATAATCTCCTTTTTTAATTTGCAAGATTACTTTGAGCAATAAATTAAAAATTATGTGGAAAAATGTAAAATAATGTCGAAAAAAACAATTTAAAAAAGTAGGATTATAAAAAAACTATTAAAAAAATGTTTAAAAACCTATTTAAAATTGCTTGACAATTGGCTGGGGGGGGGTAGACTACAAATATATCATTAAAAGGAGAAAAAAATGAAAAAGAAATTTAAATGGTTAATAAACGTAGCAACATTAGTACTATGCGTATGTGCTTTAGCCATAGGCGTGTATGCAGCCAAACAAGCATCACTAACCGCCACCGGCACAATAGGTTTTAAAGCCCATGGTTTAGATCTAAGCATAACAGGAACAATGTATGGCCATGCAACAACCAAAGATGGTCAAGCAGTAACCAGTGCAGACCCAACAGCATTGACCTCAACATTTACAGATGGTACAGGAACAATGACCTTAGGAAATATGTATTTCAGTGACCTAGGAACAGAAGTAGAGGATATAGTAATAACACTAACAATACAAAATAACACACTCTACGCAGTAGAGGGAGTATTAAGCCTACCAACAACATTTAATACAATATCATTCGAAAAAACAAATAACCCAATAGTACAAATAGG
>SVIS01000011.1 GCA_015069385.1 Clostridiales bacterium | reverse complement strand
GGTTGACAGGTTGGTTATTGTAAATGTTAGGGTTATTGGTGTTCCTTCTTCATTAAAATTTATATTCTTGCCCGACCATGTTGTTGTATCTGTATATGGATTTCCTGTTTTTGTTGAGTCTATTGTTATTGTATTAAATGTTACCTCTTCTGCTGCTCCACTTGTTTGTCCACTTACTTCTGCGTATACATTAGTTGCTGTAAACCCTATTGTGCCGGTGGCGGTTAAACTTGCTTGTTTTGCTGCATATATGCCTATTGCTATTGCACACAAGCATAAACATATTGTTGCTACATTTATTAGCCATTTAATGTTTTTCTTCATTTACATTTTTCTCCTTTTTAATGATATATTTGTATTCTACCCCCCCCCAGCCAATTGTCAACTAATTTTTAGTGGTTTTATATTTATTTTTTTATTCCAAAATATTTATGCATAAAAAAAACTTGCACAATGTACAAGTTTTTAAAAATTAAAATATTATATGGCAACTGAATCTAAAACAAAACCAAAATTATTTTCTAAATTAAATGCTTTTGTTTTTGTATTTAAGGTTAATGTAATTGTTACTGTTAATGTATCGCCTCTTTGAACAACTTCTTCGGTTGGTATATCTACTTTATTAGGAGAAATTGTTGGATTAAAATATAAATTATAATTTACCAAATTTTCTGGATCATTAGAAAAAACAGTTGTTTCAGAATTGTCTCCGTTTTGGTATTTAATATTAGTAATAAAATAATTATATTGATTAACTGCAACACCATTTAATTTTACAGACAAATTGCGTTCAGAATTTTCATTTTTAATTTTAATTACATATTTAAGAGTTGATACATTTGTTTCTGGCTCGATGTCAGAATAAATAAATTCACTAGCACCAATTTGCCATGCGTCTACAGTTCCATTAGCACCATTGTAATAATCTGCCTGAGTATATCTTGCCTCATAAGAAGAATTTGGCACACCAGATAGAATTGCGTTTTCGCCACAATAATATTGACCTATAGCTGAAAAATACGCCTGATTATTATTAACAACAAAACTTACATTGTTATTTTTATATCTAGTAGCAGAAATAAGCCCATATATGCCAAGCCCAAATGTCACAGTTAAAATACCAAGCAAAATACTATATAAAATAATGCGTTTTTTCATTTTTCCCTCTTTTTATAGTTTTAGTATATAACAATTTTAAAAAAGTAAGCAACAAAAAAAGTGCTTTTCTTATTATTTTTTGAATTTATAAAAAACACTTGCAATTAATAAATTAATATGCTAGAATTAATCGAATTTTAAAAAGGAGACGTCAAAACACTATGCCAAACATTAAATCAGCAAAAAAAAGAGTTTTGGTCGCAGAAAAAAAGAACGCGTTAAATAAATCAGTTAAATCTGAAATTGCAACTGCTAAAAAGAAATTTTTAGTTGCTGTAGAAAACAAACAAGTAGAAGAAGCAACTAAACTTTTAAGCGAGGTTGTAGCATTACTTGATAACGCTGCTCAAGACAATGTAATTAGTAAAAATTGTGCATCAAGAAACCAAGCTGCTTTTTATAAAAAATTAAATGCTATTAAAGGTTAATTGTAAATTTAAACCACCTCTAATTAAGAGGTGGTTTTTTCATGTTTATTTTAAGAAGCATTTATTATATTAAAAATTAAGTAGTATAAAGAATTTTCCATGCTCATATCACCATTTTTAATGTTAAAGTCAACTTCCATACACATATTCTCAATTTTTTTAAGTTCTGAAGCCGAAAACTTTATGGCCTGCTCTTTTGCTTTTATAATAGCAAACTCTTTGCAACCAAGAACCTTGGCTAATTCTGCGTTGCTTCCTTTATTTAATTTTGCAAAAAACATTCTTCTAAATTGCCCAGCAATTAGTGAAATAATTTTTATTGGTGGCTCGCCAAGTTCTAACATACTATGAACAAGTTTTAATGCCTTATCCTTATTTTTGTAACCAAGCGCAGTTGTTAAATCAAATACTTTAAGTTCTATATCTTTAAAAACTAACAGGTCAACAACTTGCTCTGAAACAATAGTTTCTGCTTGTAAATAATCACAAATTTTTTTAATTTCTAAGTTTATTCTATTTAAATTAGATAAACAATTTTCTAATATTTTTTTACAAAGACTTTGCGAAATCTCTTTCTTGTTTTTTTCAAACTGCTCTTTTATATAATTAATTAAAAAGGTTTCATTTGCCTTACATTCAACCAGTTCAACTTGTTTAATAAAATCAAAACAATTTGAAGAAATTGTATCTATTAAAACTAAAGTGCATGTTAAATTTGGATTTTTGCAATAATTTTCTAATATTTTTTTGCTTTCAGAATTTAATTCTTTTTGCAAGTCTTGCACAACAACCATTCTGTTTTCTTCAAAAAATGAAAACTGATTACATGCATTTACAACAGACAATGCTTCAAAGTTTTCTTCATTAAATTGACTTATATTAATATTTTCAATTTTCAACAATTGTGCAATTTTGTTTTTTGTTTGTTTACACAAAAAAGCATCTCCTTTTAAAAGATATACTGCTTTTTCTACATTTGTTAATTCTTGATAATTCAATCTATACTCCTTATGCTTTTTATTTTATCACTACTTAGTTCTAATGTCCAATTTCCTGTTATATCTTTTTGTTCTATATTGTTCGCAACAATATAATTTCCATCTATTATAAAATTTGTTGCATTTAATTCGTTCAAGTTTTTATCTACATATTCTGAGAAGCAGAATAAAAAGTCTACTTTATTTAATGTTTGAATATATGTGTAAATATGCTCATATTTTGTATTTTGCAAACAAAAAAGATAATTGACATTATTATACATTATATGTAGCATACATAGCGTTCCATCATAACTTACAGCTCGCACGGCAACATTATTAAACTTATAATTTAAATTATATGCTATATAATTATCTTTTGCATCAACTGAAAATGAATATATGTTTGAATAAAGTTCGTTATCAACTATTAATTCATCACCCATTAAAAACAGATAATCACAAGGTTTATGAGATATATTTTGCAAATATTTAGTATTAGTTGCAAGTGAAGAATAATTATGCTCACCTATAGAATAAGTTTTGTTATCTAACTCTAAAACATAAGTGGTTGTATTATAAGTATTTAATATGTTTATGTTTTGCACATTATAAACAGGCATTGCGTTTGCAATTGCCACAACTACGCCAAATACTAATATTGTAACCCCAATATTAATTTTTTGTTTTATGTTTAAATTTAAATAATGTGAAAATATAAACATAACAAAATAAACGATAACAATTAACAGTGGAGATACAAATCCAAGCGGAATTATAGCCCACTTTTGACTAGCAGTAATTTGCGCTAATTTTATTATACCCGTTATAATTAATGCCGGAAGTTTTAATATAAAACCAAGTGGCGGAATAATTAAAGTAACAATAGTAAATGCAAAAAGCATTATAAAAAATATTTCAAAAATAGGTACACAAATTAAGTTTGCAAGAATAGTTAATATAGACATTTTTCCATAATAATATATAGTTAATGGCAAAAGACCAATTTGCACAGAAACAATTATTGCTAGAGAATCTGTTAGTTTTTTAGGCAAGTGTAGTTTTTTGAATATTCTTGCAAAGAAAGGCAAAAACATATAAATAGAAAATACACAAAAGAAACTAAGTAAAAAACCCGGATCAAAAACCGAAAGAGGTTTATATAAAAGGACAACAAATCCTGCCAGGCTAAGAGAATTTAATCTATCATACTGTTTACCTAAAATTCCTGCAATAGTTAAAACTAAAAACATTAACGATGCTCTTATTACAGATACAGAAAATGAACAAATATAACAATAAAATAACAAAAATGCCGAAATTATTGTTAGTTTTACATATTTATTAAATTTTGTTTTATTTAAAAGAAAAGATAAGGCTGCTGTAATAAAACCAATATGTAAACCAGAAACAGCAAGAAGATGTGCAATTCCTGATATAGAAAAATCATTAGTAATATCATAATCTACAAATGTTTTATCACCAAATAGTGCCGCATAACTTACACTTGCCTCATCTGGCGACATGTTTTGATTTAAATTTAATTTTACTGAATTTCTTAGTGCCTCTGACAAAGTTAAGCCATCAAAACAGTCAATAGTAATATTTGTGTCTTGTGTTGATGCTGTATAAGATATATTATATTTATAATAGTAATTATTAAATTGACCAAGTGAAAACAACTCGGTTTTTTGTAAATAATCTTCAAAAGTAATTACATAACCAACCTCTAAGGTATTTGCCTGAAATACATTAACAACAATATTTTTATTTACTTTTACACCATTAATGTATGTATTATCTAAAACAACCGATTGCGAATTTGTATAATTTTTAACAGTAGAAATTCTGCCAGAAACAACACAATTCTGATTAACAAAATTATGATCTGTAAATGTATTAAATGATAATGCAAAAACAGCCATACCAATTGTAAATACACCAATTAAAACTAGAAGTCTTTTTACATGTTTATATTTTATTGCTAAAAATATGCTAATAATTAAAAATGTTAAAAGTGCAATTATTACAAAAGTGTTAAAAGCAAAAATAGATCGAGCAAAGTAAATGCCCAATCCTAATGCAACAAAGGAATAAAAAATTGGTCTAAAATTAACTACCTTTTTCATTTGATAAAAAATTATAATAGCATATTTTTATTTTTAAGTTCTTCAATTTCATACTTATTTAGTTCTTTTTTTAATTTATTTTGAATAGAAAGAACATATTCTTTTTCTAATGCAAAATTTGCCCTATTTAAACTTTCTAAAAGTACATAGGCATCATTAATATTTAAACTGTCTTTTTTAAGATATGTACCAGTACCTTTAACTGTTTGAATATCATAACCAAAATCACGTAAACAGTTTAAATATTTTTCTACTGTATATAGCCTACAATTAATGCCAAGTGCACGAAGTCTTTTAACTATTTCTTTTTGAGGAATTAAATGCTCTTGATCAGTTTCTGCTTTTAAAATATTTAAAATATGCAAAATAATGCCTAAATTTTTGTTAATTTTCATAATTTTCCCTATTTTTATTATTTATATAATAACAAATTTTTGATATATATTGCAAGTTTAATAAAAAGCAAATAGAAAAACTTCCACATAATAGTGGAAGTTTTATATTATTTGTTTATTTTCAGATTATTATTTTCAACAACAAGTGATAGAGTTGTATTAGGTTTGAAATCGTTTGTTAATAATTCTTTTGCAAGCAAAGTTTCTACAGTGTGGGTTATATATCTTTTTAACGGTCTTGCACCAAAAACCATGTCATAGCCGTTTTCTATTATATACTCTTTTGCATCATCTGACACAATAAGTTTTAGTTGATTATCGTTTAAGCGTTTTTTTAAATTATTTAGCATTAAATCAACTATGCCTTTTATATTTTCTTTTGTTAAAGGCTTAAAGAAAATTATATCACCTATTCTGTTTAAAAATTCAGGTCTAAATTGCATTTTTAGCATGCCTTCTACTTCTCTCTTTGCTTCCTCGCTAATTTCTCCGTTATTTGATATTCCATCTAAAATTGCATTAGCACCTAAGTTACTTGTCATTATTATAATTGTATTTTTAAAATCAACCGTTCTTCCTTGACTATCAGTTATTCTGCCATCATCTAACACTTGAAGCAAAATATTAAAAACATCTGGGTGTGCTTTTTCTATTTCATCAAATAAAACTACCGAATATGGCTTTCTTCTAACGGCTTCTGTTAATTGTCCACCTTCTTCGTAGCCTACATAGCCTGGAGGGGCACCAACTAATCTTGATACACTGAATTTTTCCATATATTCGGTCATATCAATTCTTACAATGTTTTTCTCATCATCAAATAAATTTTGTGCAAGTGCTTTGCACAGTTCTGTTTTACCAACGCCAGTTGGACCTAAAAACATAAAAGAACCAATTGGTCGGTTAGGGTCAGAAATGCCTGCACGTGAGCGAAGAATTGCCTGTGCTACTTTTGTAACTGCCTCATTTTGACCAATTATTCGCTCATGCAAAGTATCTTCAAGTTTTAACAATTTTTCTCGCTCACTTGACACTAATTTGCTTACAGGAATACCTGTCCATCGTGCAACTATTTTTGCAATCTCTTCCTCGCTTACTCGGCTTTTTAAAAGATTATTTTCTTTTAATTCTTCTGCTTTCTTTTCTTCGTCTTGAAGTTGTTTTTTTAAACTTGGCAATGTTGAATACTTTAGTTCTGCTGCTTTGTTTAAATCATATTCCCTTTCGGCTTTTTCGATTTGAGCAGTTATTTTTTCAATTTCTTCCTTAATTTTTTGCACTTTTTGTATGTTTTCTTTTTCATTTTGCCATTTTGCATTCATTGCATTATATTTTTCTTTTAAAATAGAAAGTTCTTTTTCTATTTTATCAAGGCGCTCTTGAGAGAGTTTATCATTCTCTTTTTTTAATGCTTCTTTTTCTATTTGATATTGAATAATTTTTCTGTTAATTTCATCCATTTCAGTTGGCATACTGTCTATTTCTGTCTTTATGCTAGCACAAGCCTCGTCTACAAGGTCAATTGCCTTATCTGGTAAAAATCTATCACTAATATATCTATTCGAAAGGGTTGCTGCTGAGATTAACGCATTATCTGATATTTTAACTCCATGAAATACCTCATAGCGTTCTTTTAAGCCACGCAAAATTGAAATTGTATCTTCAACATTTGGCTCATTAACCATAACCGGTTGAAAACGACGCTCTAATGCTGGGTCTTTTTCAATATATTTTCTATATTCATCTAAGGTAGTAGCACCAATGCAATGAAGTTCACCACGAGCAAGTAGTGGTTTTAAAATATTACCTGCATCCATTGCCCCATCGGTTTTACCCGCACCGACTATTAAATGCAATTCATCTATAAATAAAATAATTTGACCTTCACTCTTTTTTATTTCATTTAAAACTGCTTTTAGCCTTTCCTCAAACTCACCCCTATATTTAGCGCCTGCAACAAGCGAGCCCATATCTAAACTAAAAATTTTTCTATCTTTAAGTGAAGTTGGAACATCACCTTTCATCATTCTAATTGCAAGCCCTTCGGCTATTGCTGTTTTACCAACACCTGCCTCACCAATAAGGACCGGATTATTTTTTGATTTGCGAGAAAGTATTCTTATTACATTTCTTATTTCACTATCTCTACCTATTACTGGGTCTATTTTATTTTCACGAGCAAGTTTCACAAGGTCTGAGCCATATTTTTCTAACACATTATATGTGTCTTCTGGATTTTGATTTGTCACTTTTGTATTACCTCTTACCTTTTTTAATTTTTCCAAAAACATATCTTTAGTTATTGAATATTTTTTAAATAAATTTAATATTGCATTATTAGCATTATCTAGAAGAGAAATAAAAATATGCTCAACCGAAACAAATTCATCTTTCATACTAACAGCAACTTTAAATGATATTTCTAAAACTTGATTTGCTGCATTAGATAAATAACTTTGAGATGAACCACTTACTTTTGGCAGTTTGTTTATTTCAATAGTACAATCATTAATTAAGTTATTTACACTAACATTTGCAGATTTTAAAAGTTCATATATTAAAGAGTCACCAACGGTTAAAAGTCCATATAACAAATGCTGCTGTTCAATTCCAGCATTACCATTTTCATTTGCTGTACTTTGAGCAATTTGCAGTGATTCTAAAGATTTTTGTGTAAATTTTTCAAAATTCATAGTTTTATACCTCCAAATCTTTCACTATTATAATATTATTTGCTAGCAATGTCAACAATAGAGTGCTAATTTTTTTTGCAATTTTTATTTAATCTATTTTGTCTTTTTACAATTATTTCCTATTTAAATAGAAAAACATACCCATTTAGGTATGTTTTTCTATTAATATTTAATTTGCCCTTTCAAAAGCAATATCTTTTTTAATGTTTTCTTCTGTTTGAGCAATCATTTTGTCTAGCAAATCTTTTTCTTTATTAACTTTTATTTGCTTTTTATTATTTATTACCTGTTTTATTTTAGCAAACATGTTAGAAATTAATTTATTATCAACAAATAAGGCTGTAACAAACATAACAGGTATTGAACATAAAGCACCTACTAATGCTCCCAATGGTATTGCAAAAGGCTCAATAAATCCTGTAATTACTCCACCAACCGCTGCGCAACCTAATATAATTGAAATGCATATTGCTTGAGCCTGAGAATTAGTTAATTCTCTTTTCGTTTCTCTAATGCTCAATTTCTTATCAGATGCTTCAATATCTTTAAGTTCAGCTGAAAGAATTTTTAATTTATTTGTTAATTTTTCTAAAAATTCTCTTTGTTTTTCAATTGGCATGCTTTCAAGTTTTTTAGCAAGAACTTTTGACATTTTTTTAATTTTTGTTCATCTCTTATCTCTAAAATAGCATCTCTTTTAAAACTCATTATATTCTCCTAATTTTATACAATAATATTATATATTACATTTAAACCAGTGTCAATAGTGAGTTTTTACAAAAAAATACCAAACCAAGGTTTGATATTTTTAGTTTTTTATTAATAGTTACACTCAATTACGCCAAGGTCGCCATCTCTACGTGTATAAAGAACGTTTACTTTGTTTGATTTTGCGTTTAAGAATACATAAAATTCATGACCAAGTAATTCCATATTTTCAACAGCTTCTTCAATTGGCATTGGAGATAAATCAAATTCTTTTGTTTTATAAATTTTCTTTTCTTCATCTTCAGGAAGTTCTGGCAAGAACTCTAATGTTGGCATTTCAAACGCTTGTTGACGGAAAAGGTCACGTGCACGTTTTGCGGTTTTTACAATTTGCCTTTCTATTTTTGGAAGTGCTGTATCAATATTTTCATACATATTTTCACCAACAACTTCTGCCCTGAAAATTTTCTTTTTATTTACAATAGTTAATTCTAATTTAAAAATTTTGTTTTGAAGCGAACAAACAACACGTGCTTTTGCATCATCTTCAAAATATCTATCAAGTTTATCTACCTTTTTTTGAATTAAATTTTTTAACTTTGTTCCTATATCATAATTTTTTTCTACAAATTCAATTCTCATAATTATTACCTCCCGTAATTTGTATATGTATATTTTAGCAAACATAACGACAATTAATCAAATTTTTTAACTAACAATTTTCAAAAGTTAAACCATTGCCATCTACATCAATTATAATTGTTCCTGATTTTTCTAATTCGCCAAGCAAAATTTTTTCAGCAATTTTATCTTCTACTTCTTGATTAATAAAACGCTTTAATGGTCTTGCACCATACCTAGTATCTACACCATTATCTATAATATAATCCAAAGCGTTTTCTGTTAATTTTAAATTTAATTCTTGACGATTTAATCTTTTGTTTATATTTGCAACCATTATTGTTGCAATTTTTGTTAAATCTTGAATTGTTAATGGATGGAATATGCAAACAACATCTATTCTATTTATAAATTCTGGTCTAAAATGCTTTCTTAATGCTTCTAAATAAATTTGTTTAGCAACCATTGGATTATCATCATCTTCCAAATTTTGCATTGCCTGCTGACTGCCAAGATTAGATGTCATAATTATAATTGTATTTCTAAAATTAACAACTCTACCTTGACCATCGGTAAGTCTGCCATCATCTAACACTTGAAGAAGTGTATTAAATATATCTGGGTGTGCTTTTTCTATTTCATCAAATAATACCACTGAATATGGCTTTCTTCTAACGGCTTCTGTTAACTGACCACCCTCATCATACCCAACATAACCCGGTGGCGCACCAATTAGTTTTGATACTGTATGAGGTTCCATATATTCACTCATATCAAGCCTTATAATATTATTTTCATCATCAAACATTGCCTCGGCTATTGCTTTGGTAAGTTCAGTCTTACCAACACCAGTTTGCCCCATAAAAAGAAATGAGCCTATTGGTTTATTTGCGTCACTCATTCCAACACGTGAGCGACGAATTGCCTTGCAAACGCTAGAAATTGCTTCATCTTGCCCAACAACACGTTTATGTAATATATGTTCTAAGTTAATTAATTTTTCTTTTTCACTTTCGGTTAATTTAGTAACAGGAACACCTGTCCATTTAGAAACAATTTCAGCTATATCGTTAAATACTATACATCTATTTTTATTTTGGTCAAATTTTTCTCTTAAATTATTTACTTCTTCGCTTAATCCAACAATTTGTTCATTTATTCTAGCAACAGCATCATAATTGCGTGCAATACTATACTCATTTTTATTGGCAATCAATTTATTTAAATATGCTTCTTTATCAATAAGTTCATTTGGCTTAACAGTACAAGCAACCCTTGCTCTGGCTGCTGCTTCATCTATTAAATCAATTGCTTTATCTGGAAGACACCTATCAGTAATATAACGTTCACTTAAATTTGCCGCTGCCTCAATTGCAGAGTCAGTAATTTTAACCTTATGAAATGACTCGTAGTTATCTCGTAAACCCTTTAATATTTCAATAGTTTGCTCTGTTGTTGGAGGATTAACCATTATTGGTTGAAAACGACGCTCTAGGGCTTTATCTGGCTCTATATACTTTCGGTATTCATCGGTTGTAGTTGCCCCAATAGTTTGTAGTTCACCACGTGAAAGATAGGGTTTTAACATATCAGATGGGCTAACTTCACCTTCTTTTGCACCGGCCTGAGCAATTGTATGAATTTCATCAATAAACACAATAATATTTTGGCTTGCAATAATGGTATCAATTACATCTTTAAGTTTTTCTTCCATGCTACCACGATATTTTGTACCAGCCATAAGTCCGCCAACCTCGAGCGAATAAACAATTTTGTCTTTTAAAATTTCTGGCACATTGCCACTAGCAATTTTTTGGGCTAGACCCTCTACTACCGCTGTTTTACCAACCCCTGCCTCACCAATTAAAATTGGATTATTTTTTGTTTTACGACATAATATTTCTATTATTCTTTCAATTTCTTGCTCTCTACCAATTATAGGGTCAATTTTGCCCTGCCTTGCCTTTAAAGTTATATCACTCCCCATATCTAAAAGTTTATCTGGAAGTAAACTTCGATTAGCATCATCTAATATTGCATCATCTGAATTTACGCTTTGAAGCGATATTAATACTTTAGATTTTATTTCAGTTAAATTAATTTTAAAAGAGTTGGTTAAAACTTTTACTGCGTAAGTTCCATTATTAACTAAAAGTGCAAAAAGTAAATGTTCTGTTCCTACAAAATTGTGATTTAATTGAAGGGCCACTTGTTTTGCTGTGGCTAAAATTTCTTTGCTACGTGGTGTAAGTTCAACATCTATTCCGGCTAGTACTTTTTCACGTTCTTCTTCACCACAAAGCACTTCTTTTAGACTAGAACTTGTAACGCCATATTCTGCCAAAATTTTATTTGACATACACTCTTTAACAGTTGTTAAACCATATAAAATATGCTCAGTACCAACTTGATTACCACCAAGTTCCAAAGCAATTTTACCTGCATTTTTTATTACTTTGCTTAAATTATCGCTAGATGTATTAAACATCAACTTCTCCTTTTATAACAAACTCTAACATGTTGGCAAGAGTCTTGGCTCTTATTTTTTCAATTTCTTTAACATTTAAATTATCTTTACTTAAATGTTTTTCTTTAAGTTTATTAAAAATATTTAAAACATCAAACTTTTTTTTGCTTTTTAACATTTTTAAATTAATACCCCAAAAAATATATCCAAGTAAATTTAAAGCCTCGTTTAAATTTAATCTATATGCATTTTTCGCAATTCCAAAGTTACGATATATTTTATCGACTAAATTACTAGCAGAAAATTCAAAAATATTATTTTCTTCTAATTGTTCTATTTCTAAAATTTTTTCAATTATATGCTTAATTTTTTCGGCAAATTCATTTTCTTTATAACCATATGTATATTTATTTTTAATTTTAATAAATGGACAGTTATAATTTAATTCTTTATTATTTATACTTAAAAAAACAAACTCGTCTTTTAATAACTCTTTTTCTATTTTTTTTAGTTTTTCTGCTTGTGCAAGTGCTGGAACAAAAAGTAAACATTCAACTTCCATACCCGTGCCACAAAGAATTGGATTAGCAGTTAAAAAGCCATAATTTGTGTTAAAAGCCATTTCTAGTTTATCTAGAATTTTGTCATCAAGTATATTTACATTTTTATAACATTCCTCTAAATTAAAACCTTGTAGCCTATTTACAATTCTAATTTGGTCTTCTTCGTTTATATAAATAAAAGTACCATCATCATTTTTTCCGTAAGCAGAAATATCTTTATTATCAATTAAATTTTGTGTTATTGTTTCTTTTTCTTCTAACTTTAAGCAATCTTCAAGAGGCATATTTTTTAAACTTTTAAACTCAAAATCATCACCAATAATTTCGGAAAGTGAACGTGTTATACCTATTGCAAGTTCTGTGTCAGTTAAAGTTTTAATAAATGGAACATCTTTGATGTTTCGCCTATAACTAATAGAAGAATAAATTACATTGTTATAATTTTCCATAACTTTCTTCCTTTAACTTTTTAACTTCTAAACCATACTTTGTTGCTTTTTGAAGATTACCATTTTTTAAACAAATTTCTATTAGTTGTTCAAGTTCTTTTATTTGCTTATCTATATAATATGCATTTGGTTTTTTACCTAAATATTTTTGCTCTTTAAATTGTATTAAAAAATTTGTATTTAAATATTCTTGAAAAGCCTGATAACACTTTTCACAACCAAAATACCCTGATGACTTAAATTCGGCAAAAGTAGTGCCACAAGAAATACATTTGTTTTCAAATTTAACTTGTTTGATTTCTTTTAAAGCAAAAGATTCTAACTCTACTTCATTATTAAGTAATCTATAACACTTTCCACACAAATATTGAATTTTACCTGATTTAGGCGACAAAAATATACTAGTTGCATCTTTTTGACCGCAATTTTCACACAACATTTTTGCCTCCTAAATATTTTTAGTCTACTCACATAATAGCCACTATTATGTTAAACTAAATAAAGACTTAAAGTCAAGAAATATATGTTTAACCCAAGACTTGCAAAAGCAGAAAATTATATTATTTTGTTTAAAATAAAAACAATGTTAAAAAAACTCTTTACTATTAAAGTAAAGAGTTTTTAGTTAATTATCTTTCTGCCTCTGTAGACATACCAAGTTCATACTTTAATTGATCAAGTGAACTAATTACCTTTGTTTCAATTGGTGAAATTTTTGTGCTGTTTTTGTTTACTGTATGAGATTCAATTCTGAATGGGAACATTGTTGAAATTTCATAAGGCGATTTACCATCGCACGCAGAAAGGACATCTTGCATCATAAGTTTTGAAACTTCTGGTAAAAGGCTTGTATCTGCCACTCTTGCATATGTTTGTTTTGTTTTGTTTGAATCTCTAAAAGTTAAGATTACTGAACCACCAATTTCATCAGTTGGGCTCATAATTTCAACCAATCTTTGGAAAGCCTCACCCGTTTTAGTAGTTAAACAACCAATTTCGGTACGACGATCATAAATAGAAACACCATCAATGAAATCATCATAAGATTTTGTCCAACGTTGAGGTACAGACCTTACATTTGCTTTTGTAACAAGTTTTTTCTTTTTACTAATTTTTCCATCAAACTTCTTACGGCCTTTAACAGTGCTTTCTGCCCCACGAAGAAGTTCTAAGTTTTCTAATGCATTAAAATTTTCTGTATCAGAAATTTTTGACATACCACTTATTGAATGGAACTTACCGGTAATTGGGCAACCATTTAATTTACAAAGCCTTAAATTTGCATGAGCATATTTTTTTACAAGTTTAACTCTATCTTCCCTAGACATTTCTACGCTTTTATTAGCATCTGCTTCAGCAATTTTTTGAAGTGCTTTTACACTTGCTTTTTTATTTCTATCAGATGATATTTTGCTATGAAGAGCATTAATGCCCACACCAACACCAATTGCTGTGCTTGCTGCACCTACAAGTAAGCAAAGTTCAGTTACTAGCATAAGGGGTACTGGCATTACCACAAGACTTATTGTTGCGCCCAAAAATGCAACAGCAGAAACAATTGTAGATGCAATGAAGAATCTACGAAGTTTATGTTTTTTATTGCCTGTTTCTTTTTTACTCAAGAGTTTGTTACCTCCTTATTCATTTTACCTTTTGATTATATACCAAAGTGTGCCTAGTGTCAATAGTGTTTTTTTAAAAACTTTGTAACATTTTTCTTTTTTAATATTATGTAAAAAATTGCTTTTGTGTTTACGCAAATCTAGCGCCAAAGTTTTTCCATATTAAACTTTTCACGAGTTTTTTCAGAAAATATATGCACTGCTACTTTGCCGTAATCAGCAATAATCCAATCGGCTTTTTTATATCCCTCTAATCCAGAATTAACCTGATTAAATTCATTTTTAGCATATTCTAAAAGTTCAACAAGTAGTGTTTGCGCAAAAATTTTATTGGGAGCAGTACAAACAACAAGATAGTCAAAAATTTTGCTACCTTTTGTTTCAATTATTTCTGTGCGAATTGCTCCTTGTTTATTTAAAAAATCTGCAAAGAACCGTGCAAGACCAATGGTTTCCATATTATTTCCTCTTTTAATTATTTTACCAAAAATAGCCAAAAATGTCAACATTAACACATTTAATACAATATAAATATGTCAAAAATATATTTATGAGAAAATTTTCTATAATATTATTAATTGACTATATACTAAAATTTTTTTTATTATTTTTTATTAATTTAATTTGGTGTTTATATTTTATTACCCCTAAATGGCTTTCTTTGATTATTGCTATAATATCTGCTAGTTTAATTCTATTTCTTTTTAAGATTATAAATAACAAAAAAACATTAAAAAATAAACCGAAACTCGCCGAAATTAAGCATATGGAAGATATTAAAAATACATTTATTTATATGTCTAGTAATAAAATATTATCTTTTTTTGAAAACCTTGCAAAATCTAAACACGAAGCTTTTATTTTGAATGACTATGTTGTAATAAAAAAAGATTTTCCTATTATTTTATTTCCTTATTTTAAAAATAAATCCTTAGATATTGATAAACTTATTGAAATTGTAAATTCAATTAATTTAGACAATATTAAAAAGTTAATTGTTTTATGTAATACTCATGAAAACAATTTGTTAGCATGTTTGGAAAATTTTAATACAAAAGTTATAGTTTTAGATTATAAACAAACCTATATGCAACTACTAAAACCATACGAGTTTTTCCCTGAAATTTTAATACGAGAAAAACCTAAAGCAAAAACTACCATTAATCAAATTTTGTGTTATGCATTTAACAAAAAAAGAACACGTGGATATATTGTGTCCTCTTTATTTATACTTTTTGCTAGTTATTTTACTATTTATAGAATATATTATTTAATTTTTTCTACAATACTTTTAGTTTTTGCAATATTGTGCAGATTTGAGTTCAAATTCAATAAAATAGACAGTGAGCAATTAATGAATTAACCAAGTTCTATGTGGTGTACATCTTTTCGTTTTGAACGTCTATAAACAGAAATTTTGCTTCCTATACATTGAACAACTTCACAATTTGTTTGTTCTTGTAATTTATTAGCAATGTCTTTTGCGCTTTGAACACAATTTTTTAATACATTAATTTTAAATAATTCTCTTGCCTCAAAAAGTGCTTCCGCTTGACAAATAGTACCATCATTTATACCATCTTTACCTATTTGCAAAACTGGGTCTAAAGTATTAGCAAGTGCACGCAATATTGCTCTTTGCTTTGTTGTTATCATTATTTATCTCCTTTTTTATTCACTATACTCAAATGTAATATCTTTAATTATAACAGTGTCGCCGTCATTCATTCCGGCTTCTTTCAATTTATCAATTATTCCATACTTTTTAAGTGCATTTTGAAAATATGCATTACTTGCCTCATCGGAAAGCACAACCCCTCGAATTAGGTTATCTATAAAACCACCCTTAACTTCATATACACCATCTTCGGTATTTTCGACAAATAAACTTGTTTTATCTTTAATATCAAAATCATGAAGTTCAATTTCTTGTGGTGCTTTTTTTGGAGTTTTTGCAAGAACCTCGGTTAATTTATCTAAAAGGTCCTCAACCCCTGTATGAATTATAGAGCACATTACTATTGGTTTTTGAGCAGTTTTTTCTTCAAAATTTTTAAGTCTTTGGTTGAGTGTATCATCATCTAATAAGTCGGTTTTTGTAACTACTACAATTTGCGGAACATTTGCCAAATTTTCACTATATTTTTTCAACTCGGTATTTATTTGCTCATAATCAGATACAGCATCTCTACCATCTATTTGTGAAATATCGACCATATGTACAATTACTCTAACACGCTCTACGTGACGAAGAAAATAATGACCAAGACCGGCACCCTCGCTAGCACCTTCTATTAAACCGGGTATATCGGCAACAACAAAACTTGTGTTATTATGTGCCACAACTCCTAAATTTGGATGAAGTGTTGTAAATGGATAATTTGCAATTTTAGGATTTGCATTGCTAATTACAGAAAGAAGTGTGCTTTTGCCAACATTAGGAAAACCAACCAAACCAACATCAGCAATTGTTTTAAGTTCTAAGATTACCTTTTTTATAGGTGTTTTTTCGCCGGTTTGAGAAAAGTTTGGAGCCTGCCTTGTTGGCGATTTAAAAAAATTGTTACCTCTTCCACCCAAACCGCCTTTTAATGCTACAAACCTATCGTTATGATTCATAAGGTCGGCAATAATTAAACCTGTTTGTTCATCTTTAATAACAGTACCACATGGCACTTCAATAATAACATCTTTACCATCATGACCACGTTTTAATTGCTTTTCGCCAGGGTTACCATTAGTTGCTGTAAATTTCTTTTTAAATGTAAAGCCATATAATGTATTTATGCCTTCATTGGCGACAAAAATAATATCGCCTCCCTTGCCACCATCGCCGCCATCAGGACCACCATTCATTGTTAATTTACTTCTATAAAATGATGTATGACCATTGCCACCATCGCCTGCTTTTATTGTAATTGTTACTCTATCTAAAAACATAGAAACTCCTATTTATTTTTATTAGTATAATATTTGCATTCTGCCTTTAATTTACAAGACTCGCACTCGGGTTTTATTGCCTTACAATAGTATCTGCCAAAGAGCACCATTCTATGATGAAGTATTGCAAGATTTTGTTTAAATCTTTTAACCAAATCTCTTTCACATATGGTTGGATTTGTGCTTTTAGTAAAGCCTAGCCTGTTACTCACCCTTAAAACATGAGTATCTACTGCAATGCAATTTGCTTTAAAAGCAGTAGCATTTACAACATTTGCGGTTTTTCTTCCAACACCGCTTAAATTAAGCAAAGCATTATAATTGCTAGGAACTTCACCATTATGTTTTTCTAATATAGCAATGCTTGCCTCTTTTATATGTTTTGCTTTGTTATGATAAAAGCCACATGATTTAATTTTTTGTTCTAACTCCTCAATTTGCATTTGTGCAAAGCCCTCGGGCGTATTACATTCTTTGAAAAGTTTTGAAGTAACCTCGTTTACCCGTTTATCTGTGCACTGCGCAGAGAGAATAACCGCCACCAAAAGTTCAAAAGTGCTATTATATTTTAACTCACACTGAGCATCAGGATATAATTCTTGCAAATAACTTACAAACACCTCATTTTTTACCATAGATGAAATTATACAAAAATAAACATAAAATGTCAATGCTCATAAAACTAAACTAATTTCAAGATTTAATCTGAAAAATCACTTTGTAAAAAATTAAAAATAGCATATACTTTTATTTAAGGAGATTATTATGAATAAAAGTGTTTACGAAAATTACTCAGATGAAAAATTAAAACAAGCCTTTGATTTTTGCGAAGGTTACAAAAAATTTATTACTGATGCAAAAACAGAGCGTGAAGCAATTATTGAAACAATAAAAATTGCAGAAAACAATGGTTTTGTTAATTTGGCAACAATAATTGCAAATAACAAAAAATTAAAACCGGGCGATCGAATTTATGCAATAAATATGGATAAAGCAATGATTATGGCTGTTATTGGTGATGCACCATTTACTGCTGGTTTAAACATTATTGGCTCACATATTGATAGCCCAAGACTTGACCTTAAAGCAACTCCTCTTTATGAAGATAGTGAACTTTGCATGCTTGACACACATTATTATGGCGGTATTAAAAAATATCAATGGACAGCAACCCCACTTGCGCTTCATGGTGTTGTTTGTAAAAAAGATGGCACAAAAGTTCGTCTTTCATATGGTGAAAATGAAGAAGATGCTGTAATAGGCATTAGCGACTTACTTCCTCACCTAGAGCGCGAAAAAAGAACTGACGTGGTGACTGGCGAAGAGTTAAATTTGCTTATTGGCTCTATTCCAGACAAAGATGCAAAAAAAGATAAAGTAAAAGCAAATATTTTAAACATATTAAAGGAAAAAGGTATTGAAGAAGAGGACTTTTTCTCTGCCGAAATTGAAGTTGTTCCAGCAGGCAAAGCCCGTGATTTTGGTTTGGATAAATCTATGGTTATGGGTTACGGACAAGATGATAAGGTTTGTGCTTACCCATCAATTATGGCACTATTAAATGCAAATACCCCTCACAAAACTTGCGTATGCTTACTTGTAGATAAAGAAGAAATAGGAAGCGTTGGTGCTACTGGTATGGAAAGTATGTTCTTTGAAAATACTATTGCCGATATTATTTCACTTACTGAAAATTATTCAGATTTAACACTAAGGCACTGCTTATCTAACAGCAAAATGTTATCAAGTGATGTAACAGCGGCTTATGACCCTAACCGTCCTACTCCATTTAACAAAAATACTGATGCCTTCCTTGGCAGAGGTATTGCATTCTGCAAATATACTGGCTCTCGTGGAAAAAGCGGTGCTAGTGATGCAAACCCAGAATATATTGCAGTATTAAGAAAATTACTTGATGACAACAATATAAACTATCAAGCAACCGAAATGGGCAAAGTTGAAGCCGGTGGTGGCGGAACAATTGCCTACATTATGGCAAAATATGATATGGATGTTATAGACGCAGGCGTGCCTGTGCTTTCAATGCATGCACCTTGGGAAATAACTGCAAAGGTTGATATTTATGAAACATATCTTTGCTATGATGCTTTTTATAAAAACATTTAGTATATATTATAATAAAAAAACAAGCCAAATTTGGGCTTGTTTTTTATTAATTTTTTAATTTAAAATATATTTTCTAATAATTTCACCACGATAATCTCTTGCTGTTTTTGATGCCGTACCTTGATACAAATAAATATAAAATTTTGCCAATTCATTTGTTTCAATATCTTTTTCTTTATTTTCTAATAGCATTTGTTCAAAGTTAAATATTTTTTCTTTTAAAATATTACAATCTATTCTATTTTCTATTTTACATAATTCGGTCAACAAAGAAAAACTTGCTGATTTTTTATAAAATAAAGAATCTAGTGGAAGGTTAATTTCATCAAACAAATTAAATGCATTTTTAATTAAATTATACATATATATTTTGTTTTCATATACTTCATTATATATATCAACAAACCTTTCAACTTCTCTATCACCAGAAAAATAAATTCTATTTTCTAGTGTTGACATAATTTGAAGCACAAAACTAATATCTACCATTCTATTAATAGATTTTTCACCAATGGTTTTTTCAAAAAACTCAGCATGTTCGCTAGCCAACTGCCTTGCGGTAGTTATATATTCCCCTTGATATTGTGCATATATTAATTCTGTAGCATTTAATGTGTAATCGGTTTTATTTAATCTATCGAATATGTTTTTTATATTCTCATCAGAAATTTTACCTAATTGCCTAACTACAACAGGATAATTAACAAATTCGGCTTGTTGTTCTTTATTTAAGTCTTTATAACTAGGAATTGTTTTTATAGTAAGGTTTCCTTCAATATAATTTCTGATAGTTGTTAAACGTTGCTGACCATCTACGACATAATACACAGTTTTTAAATTTTCGGTATCTAACTCACCTTGACACAAATAAACTTCTGGAAAAGGCAAACCTTGCAAAATTGTATCTATAAATTTTTCTTTATCGGCATTTGTCCATACTAAGCGCCTTTGATAATATGGTCTAGTTAATAATTCACCATTTTTCATTTGATTATAAATATCAATTATGTTCATATTTGTAGAACTCCAATTAATTCTCATTATTTATCTCCTTTGTTCTTAAAATTAATTCATCTATACCATGCTGATATATTTTTATAAAACTACTTTCGTTTCTAAAAATACCGCATGAAACCTGTCTGTTTACCAAATTATTAAGTGAGTTAAAAAACTCAAACCACTCTTTTTTCTTACTAAATTGAAATGGAAATGCATCTGGTCTTATCCAACCTTTAAACAAATATTTTCTAAACATTGAAAATTCTTGTTTTTCTTTATAACTACAGGCTATATTATTTACCCTAAAATCGCAAACATTATCCCAAATTTCATCAAACAATTTTGTAGAAATAATTGCAAAATCTAAATCGCTTGCTTTTATATTTTTCTCATCACCATCTTCTTTCCTAAAGTTTGAATAGTTTTTATCTGGGTTTAAACTAAAACCAAATTGCCCAGAACCAACCAAATAAATATTTGTAATTGGCACATTATATTTTTCTGAAATTTTTTTCTTAATATCAAAATATAAATCCATATTATCTTTAAAATAAAATGGTATATTATGCAAAACGTATTTTTCAATAATATATTCGGAGTTTTTACCATTTTGGATTTCTTTAAACAAATCACTATTTAATAGATTTGAATTTTCATTAGTATAATCCATAATATTACTCCTTGTGTTTAATTATAACACACTTATATAATTTTGTTCTATATATTTTCACAAAAAGTTATTTTTTTACAATTTTGTATACTTTTTAAAAATTATAATAAACCCAAAAATTAATAAAGACACCCAAAAATTATACAATGATATATTTAAAAAATATGCTTTATTTTGATGTAAGCATATTTTTAAATTTAAATTAAACTTGTTTTCTTTAAAATATAGTAACTTCCAACACCAATTGCAGTGCTAAATATTGCGCCACCAACCAAACATAATACAACACTAATTACTCCGGCATTAAGTGGGCTAATAATTGGTATCATAGTAAAAAACAACATTCCTATACCAAAAGAAAGGATTAACGAAAGCCATAATTTTTGTTTAGCAACTACACTAGCAAGCAAATAAATTGCAGAAAAAATTGCCACTAAAAATATTTTAGATAACATGCTCATAACAATATTTCCCATCGTTATACCTTCTTGTACAAAAGGTAATCCGGCGATAGCGCCACCTAGCATTGCCCCTATAAAAAATGATATTAGCATACTAGCACCCGCAACAAAACCAATAATAGATTTAGAAATTACATAATCAGTTTTCTTTGCTCTTACAGTAAATAGGTTTTTTACATAACCGCTTCTAAAATCATCGGCAACAAATATACAAATAAATACAGCAATAAAGAAAAACATCATATTTATATTGCACATACTTGTTAAATCCATACTCATGGCTTCTCCCGCACCACTAGCCGATCCAATTATTTGCCAAACATTTTTAAATCCTTCAATTACTGTTTCAACACCAGTTTGTGGGTTAACAGAAACAGTGCCGTCCATCATTTTTGTCATTACCAAAATTAAAATAGGCATTACTAAAGAAATTCCAACCATTATATAAAACAAAGGAGTTGTAAACATTCTTCTAAAATCTACAGCAAGCATACTTTTAAGTCTTTTACTAAAAGTGTTGTTTTCAAAATTTACATTCATTTTATTTAGCCCCCTTTTTGTTCATAAGATTTATATAATATTCTTCTAAACCGATTTTGTCTGTTTTAATTTCATTAACAATAATGTTGTTATCATACAAATATTTAACAACTTCTTCAGGACTTGTTGAATCATAAATTCTTATATATTCTTTTTGTTCATCTATCAAAACGCGAGAATAGTTTTTCTTTAATATTTCTTTTGTTTTACTCATATCTTTTGCATTAAGTGCAACAAATGTAGGACAACTTTTGTCAAGTTCATCAGCTGTCATTTCTACAATCATTTTACCACCACGAATAATGCCATAGTGTGTTGCTATTTTTTCAAGTTCTCCTAATATATGTGAAGAAATTAAAACAGTACCACCTTTTGTTGTTATATCCGTTAACACTTCTCTCATTATTCTCATACCATCGGCATCAAGCCCATTAATTGGCTCATCTAGAACCAAAAGTTTAGGATTTCCAAGTAATGCCATAGCAATTCCGATTCTTTGTTTCATGCCAAGTGAGCAATTTTTAAACTTATTAGCGGCAGCACCTTCCATTCTTACCATTTTAAGAACTTTTTTAACTTCCTCTTCTTTATTTTCTATGCTTAAATTTGTTGCCTGAAGCATTAAATTATTCCAAACACTATAATTAGGATAACAACCTGGTGCTTCAATTAAAACACCAACACTTGCCCTTACATTTACATCAGTATAATCTTTATCATATAACTTAACCTGTCCACTGCTAGGGTGAATGAGTCCGCAGATAATTTTTTCAGTAGTTGACTTTCCGCTACCATTTTCGCCAATAAAGCCATAAATTGAACCAACCGGCACAGTCATATTAAGCCCTGCAAGTGCTTGTTTTTCACCAAATTTTTTTGTTAAATTTTTAATTTCAATAGCATTCATAGTTTTATCTCCTTTAATATACATCACTCTTGTTTAAAATATGAGTTCCAAGAATATTGTAAATAACCGACCAAGCAATTGAAACTATTAAACATGTAACAAGTGTAAGAATATTGCTAGAGAGGCATGCAAAAACAGATGAACCATATAAAAAGATATTTAAAATGCTTGAATTACCTAGAATTGCTGCCGCACCAACAATTAATATACCTGTACCGAAGAAAAATGATGAAGCAATTGAAATTGCAAAATATTTTCTAAATATGATATTTAAGAAAACAAACAAACTTGCCCAACCCAAACTCATTATCATTTTGCCAAGAATTGCACAAATTAAAGAGCCTATATTAACACTAAAAGATGCCCCCACAAATAAACCCGCTAGTATTGTTCCAAACAAATATGTTATGCACATACAAGTCATAGAAAAAGCACCAATAATTGTTTTAGATAACATATAGTCTTGTTTTTTAGGATGAGTTGTAAATAATTGTTTTACATATCCACTTTTGTAATCATGTCCAATAAAAATAGACACCATAATTCCGCCAAATATAAAGACCATATTCATATTTGCGTACTCAGCAATACTTGAAACAACATATAATGGGTTTTGAGCGGCAATTACTTGCCAAGTATTTGTATACATTGGTTCCACAATTCCTTGCGCATTTTCTATACCTGTCATTCCTAATATCATTGCCGGAATAATTGCTGCTATTGCAAGAAAAATATAAAATAAAGGAGTATGAAATAGCCTATAAAAATCAACGCCTAGCATACCTTTAAGTCTTTTGCCAAAACTAGGAGAAGTAAAATTCAATTCTTTTTTTTGCTCCATATTATTCACCCTCCTTTTTTGACATAAGTTCAATATAATATTCTTCAAGACCTACTTTGTTTTTCTTAACTTCATTTACAATATGTCCATTTTCAATTAAATATCTTATAATATTTTCAGTGTCTTCTATATCATAAACTTTAATATATTCACCTTCTTGACGAACATTATTGTGTTTTTGTTTTAATATTTTTAAAGCACCTTGCATATCTTTTGTTTTTATTGAAACAAAAATACGTGCTCTGCTTTCCATTTCTTTTGCTGTTAATTCTTGAATCATTTTACCCTGTCTGATAATGCCGTAATGTGTAGCAATTTTTTCGAGTTCACCTAAAATATGAGATGATATAAGAACAGTACAATTATAGTTTTTTGTAATATCAACTAAAATTTCTCGCATTATTCTCATTCCATCGGTATCTAAACCATTGATTGGTTCATCTAGAATTAAAAGTACCGGACTACCAAGTAATGCCATAGCAATGCCGATTCTTTGTTTCATACCAAGTGAGCATTTTTTAAATTTAAGCTTTGCATGTTCTTCCATTCTAACTATTTTTAAAACTCTTAAAATTTCATCATCAGGATTTTCAATGCCAAGATTTATAGCTTGCATCATAAGATTAGTATATACACTAGAACCAGGAAAACAGCCTGCATTTTCTATTAATGCCCCAACTTTTACTCTAACACCAGCATCGGTATAATCTTTGCCAAAAAGTTTAATAGTTCCACTATCTTTTATAAGATGCCCACAAATAAGTTTTTCGGTTGTAGATTTTCCACTTCCATTTTCGCCAATAAAGCCATAAATTGAGCCAACAGGTACAGTCATATTAAGACCATTTAAAGCATACATACCTCGAAATGATTTTTTTAAATCTCTAATTTCTATTGCATTCATATTTAATAGCTCCTAGATTTATTTTTTCTTTTTTTCCACCTTTGCTGCGGCATACCTTTCGTTTGCAATTCTAATTCTTTCATTTGCTTCTTCAATTTGTTTTGCCTGTTGTTCTCTTGTTTTTGCCGTACGTTCTGCAGGACTCATATGTGCATCTTCCCAAGATTGTTTACCAATTGCTTTTGCTTTTTTCCAAGTGTTACTGCCTCTGTTTTCTTCGAAGTTTGCCTTGCTTTCAGCTTTTACTGCTGCAAAATTAGCCTTGTCAACTTCATGTTGTGCTTTTGCATTCTCCTTCATATCGTTAAAAGCTTTTTTAAAAAAATTTTCTTTTTTCTCTGACATAATTTTATTCTCCTTATTTATTATTATAGCCAAATATTATTCCAACATTTGACTATTTAATAATATTATAATAAAATTTTTCTATCATTACTATTTTGATTTTAATTTGTTCGCAACAAAAATCATACATTTGTTGGATTAAAGGAGTTTTATGAATATAAAAAATAATAAAAGATATAAAACAAGTAGTGAGAAAATTGAAACAATATTTCTTACTTTAATTTTAAACAATAAATATGAAGATATAACGATTAGTCAAATTTGCAAAAATGCCGAAATAAATAGGAGTACATTTTATGCCCACTACGATGATATAAACGACTTAATTATTAAAATTGAAGCTAAGTTTGCTAATGGTATGGCATTGATTTTTGATTTTGGTCTAAGGCAAACACATGAAGCATTCGTTGAAATGTTTACCTTTGTAGAAAAAAATAAATATTTTTATAAGGCTTTTTTAAATATTCCTTACGCCACCCTTGCAGAAACAAATATCAAAAATCAAGTTTTAACAAATATAAAAGATAAAACAAAAATAAACAAAGATGATATTAGTTTATTTTATAGAGCAAGTTTTTTTGGTGCTGGCATAAAAGAAATGTGCAGACTATGGCTAGAACGTGATTGCAAAGAATCACCCGAGCAAATGGCTCAACTTTTATTAAAAGAATATACTAATAGAGCATAATTATTTTTAACCTTAATCTTTTTTTCGTATTAAAAAATTTAACTAATCTTCGTTAAGAATAATCATAAAACTCGAAAAAAAACAAACCGAGATTATCGATTTGTTTTTTTGTAACAACAATCTTATTTAATTGATTGTTAAAATGTGGTTTTGGACTTATTCTATATCTCATACTTCATACCCGCACCAATATTCCCATATGGGCGAGCCTTAAAGCCAAACTTTTCGTAAAACTTTTCTTTTCCATAGGAAGCACCTAAATATAAATAAGTATCATCATCTTCAATTGACTTATACCAATTTATTAATTCTGTCATTAAAATTCGCCCTATTCCTCTACCTTGATACTCTTTTCTTGTAACAACATCATAAATAGTATAGTAAGAACCATCGCCAACAACTCTCGCCATTCCAACAATTGTTTCATTATCAAACACACAAACAGAAAAGTCACTTTTTGCTCTATGATTATTTATCTTATTATCGTTTCTTTTACCCCAACCAACTGAACAAAACAATTCATTAAATTCACTGTTTGATGGAAATTGTTGTTTTATTTGTAACATATAAACCCTACCTTTTTATTCGATGCCTTGCCAAATTATTGGTGTTTTTCTATCAATGTCATAATGCCAATAATTGCCATTATCTTGTGGTAAATTAGATTCGTCTTCAATGTAGTAATAAATTGTTATGTCTTCGTAATCAGCCGCCGTTTTTTCAACCTCTTCCCATTCGATTTCATTACCAAGATAATAAATTTCAATACAAATATCGCCCAAAGCATAAGATCCAATTGTTTTTATAGATTTAGGCAAAATTATATAAGTTATACTAGAATTATCAAATGCATAGTCATCTATAGTTTCACAAATAGATCCTTCTTCAAAAACAACCTTAGATATATCGTCTTTATTAAAAATGTTTGCTGGGATATGTTGTACGCCCTTGCCAATATTTACTTGAAGCTGCCTTTGATCTCCTGAATTTGAATATAAAAATGAGTTAGTAGAAATATTGGTACAATTAGTAGCCTTATAATTAATTTCAGTTACATTAACACAACCCATATATGCATCAATGCCAATATATTTAATGTTATGAGGTATTATTATAGATTCAAGATATATACAATCATCAAAAGCATAATCTCCAATACTTTCGCATTGTGATCCTTCTGAAAAGATAACATTTTTGATATGTGTGGCACCATAATAATTGCCATAAAAGTCATCGCTCCAAGTATTCATAAATAAACGATCCGGAATACTTTTAACGTTTGCACCTATATAAACTGTCACATTTTTACTATCACGACCAATCCCACAAGTTGCATGTGTTGTGGTAGGCAATCCATAGCAAGCGGTTGGATTAAAATATATTTTTTCTACATTTTTACAATTGGCAAATGCAAAATCGCTAATTGAATCTGTATTTTCATTTATTATTATTTCCTTAGTATTACGGTCTTCTACCCCTATTGCAATTAAATGGTCATTATCTTCAACATAAAGTGTACCATCTATGTTTTGATACACTAATCTATCATTAATGTCATTACTTATAAAATAAGCATGAAAACCAACGCCACCATTTTCGTGTGAACCAATTTCAATGTTCATATTTGATAAATTAATTATTTCCATTAATCCCCAACAATAGTTAAAAGCATCACTCCCAATTGATTGTAGCGTTGTTGGCAAAACTATAGTTTTAAGATTATTAAAGTTACTAAATTCATAATTTCCAATACTTAAAACATTGATATCATTAATATTTGAAGGAATAATTAATTCTTTAAAACTTTTAGTTATATCGTTTTCATCTACACTTAATTCACCATTTTCTGAAACTGAGAAAATTGGTTTATATGTACCACTCACAGTTAATGACTTTGAGAATTCATTTATTTTTAATTTATTATCTTTAATATCTCCCGTCCAACCAGAGAAGTAATATAAGTCATCTTTTTTCATATCTATAGTAGGCAAAGTATATGTTTCAATTTCACTTTCTTCAAGTTCGACTGTTTGAAAAATTTCATTATCTACATAGATAAATAAAGTATATTTTGTATTTTCTTTACAAGCACATAATCCAAAACCAACTAATAGCATAATGCAAGACATTATTAATGCATTAATCCAATTTTTTTTCATATTTATAAACTCCTAATATTTAGTATAACACATATTATTGGAAAATTGAATACTTTTTTTAAAAAAACAAACTATTTGATTAATTAATAAGTCATCAGAAAGATGTTTTAAAATGCAAAAAAATAAAAAATTAAAAAAATATGCTTTAAATACTTTTAAAAAATTAAAAAAATATGCAATACTTAAACTAGAAACCATCTATAGGAGGTAAAAAATGGATTTAGGTTTAAAAGATAGAGTAGTTATTGTTACAGGTGCTGCTTCTGGCATTGGTAAAGCTATTGCAGTTGCTTATGCAAACGAAGGGGCAAAACTTGCACTTGCTGACATTAATTTAGAAGGACTTAACAAACTTCAAAAAGAACTACAAACCGAAGTTTATGTTGAAAAAGTTGATATTACAGATGCTAATGCATGTAAAACTTTTGTTGATAATGTAGCAAAAACTTTTGGTAAAATTGACGTTTTAGTTAACAATGCAGGAACGGCTCTTATGGGAGATATGGAAACATTCCCTGAAGAAATTTTCCGTAAACACGCAGAACTTATGATGTATGCTCCAGTTCGTTTAACAAACTTATGTATTCCTCATTTTAAGAAAAATGGTTGGGGAAGCGTTGTAAACACAGCATCAGTTTTTGGCAAACAACCGGGAGGTTTAATTAGTTATGATACAATTAAGGCTGCTGATATTATGATTACAAAAGATTATTCTTCTTACTGTGCTCCATTTAATGTAAATGTAAACGCAGTTTGCCCAGGCCCTGTTGATACTCCACTTTGGCACGCTAATGGCCAATTAGGTGATCAACTTGCTTCAGCTACTGGAATGGATAAAGAAGCTGCCATTGATTGGTTTGCAAAAACAAATATTCCTATGGGAAGATATGCAAAAGCAGAGGAAATTGCATCTGCAACCGTATTCCTTTCAAGCGTACCTGCACACTATATTACAGGCGTTGCACTTAACGTTGATGGTGGAATGGTAAAATGCTGTCTATAATATATTAAAAACAATTTTAATTTAAAAAATCACCAAATTATATTGGTGATTTTTTAAATTAGGATACAATCTCTTTTGGCAAAGTAGCGATTGTATTTTAATTATTAATTGAATTGTAAAATTCTTCTTTTTTTAAATTGGTAATAATCTCAACAACCTCCCTATTTAATGCAGGACAATAATTGATGGTTTTACCAACAATTTTATATCCCAATTTTTGTTGCATTTTCCAAGAGATTTCGTTATGTTCAAAAAAACCATTTTCAAGTTCGTTTAAATTTAATGTCTCAAAAGCAAATTTTGCTCTTGCAATCCAAACTTCAGTTCCCAAACCCTTTCCATGATATTTATTATTTAACCAAATACCGCCCTTGTTTTTATTGATATCTGTTTTAATTTCTAAACTTGTTCCACCTATTACCTTATTTGTATCTTTTAATACAATTGCAAAATAATAGTTGTTTTCATCATTTTTTAAATGCTTATTAATAAAACTTTCTGCATGCTCTTTTGTATAAGGGAAAGGGACTGTTAAATTTTTTGAAGTATCAAAATTATTTAATCCTTCAACCATACTTGATATATCAGATAATTTCCATTCTCTTAAAATAAGCCTTTCTGTTTCTATCATCATACATTTTCTCCCCGAGTAAATATTATATACTATATATAATTTTCATAATTTTCTCCTTATTTGCATTATACCACTTTTAAAAGAAATTCCAAAACAATCTTGTAAAAAGAAAAATACGCAACCATTATTGGTTTAAATAGGATGCGTACAATTCTATTTTGGCGAAATGCTATTTTTTTGTTTGAACCTTTATTTACTTATTAAATTTTCTAATGTTCCAGATTTTGGCAACTCTTATTTTAAATATTCTACTTTTTCCCAATAACATTTATAAACATTCTGCCTAGCATAATTAAGTAAGATTTGCATTAAAAATATTTCATCAAAACTTTTTAACCCAAATATATTCTTCGTCAAAAGTAGTAAAACCAGCACTTGAATATACTTTATCTCTATGCTCAGCAAAAGGATTAACAAAACAATATTTTATACCATTTTCAAACATCAAGTTTTGAGCATGTAATAACATTGCCTTGCCGAAACCTTTCTTCCTATATTTTTCTCTTGTGCTCATAGGCTCAACATAGGCGGTTTTGGTTTCTTTCTCAACCCATACATAAAGATAAGAACAAATGTCACCATTTTCTTTATTTCTAATCATTATTTGGTATTTATAATCAAACATTGGAGCATGTTCTCTTGTTTTCCAATCATGTGGGATAATAATAGATATCTCATCTTCTGTTTCTGGATGAAATCCCCAATGGCAAGCATCGTAAGCCATGCTATTATCTTCAAGACTTCCATTTATTACCTCAAACCCCTGGGGAAGCTTAATTTTGTTTATTTTATTACATTTAACTTTTTTAAAATAAGAATGTTCTTCTTCTTTTACATAACCTCTTTTAATTAATTCACTTGTTCTATATTTATTGTTATCAACAGCAAATACAGATAGTTTTTTAATTCCATCATCTTTATATTTAGCATTAGGATAAATTTGTTCTGCAATATCCAACATTTCAGTGAATAGGTATTCATATCCTTTTGATATATGCATAAAAGCTTCTTTTTTGCCTTCGCTATTCATTACTGCAACAAGTTTATTGTTATCTTCCCATAGATATATGCCATCGTGCCAGTCTTCGCCACCACGATCAATAATCATAACGCCAACTCTATACTCCATATCCTCCCATCGCTGTGGAAGCCAACAATCTTCATTTTTGTTTATTCGGTATTGATCTTGTAAGAACTTTTTAACTTTGTTGTAATCGTTATTTCTATATTTTCTTTTTGTGATCATATCTTTACCTTTTTACATTTTCTTTATCTAAAAAATGCTCGTATTTAGTTAATGTTTGTCGTATATTTCCAACCAATTCATTAATTACTTGTGGATTGTTTCTTGTAAGATATGGTTTGAGTACTATAAGAGGACGAATGTCTCTTCGGATTTCAACTTTTTCTCTTAAATCTTGGGTTGCACCATAAGCATTTAACATTTCTTCTCTGATTATATCGCTAGAAATATCCATAAAATCGCCAGCCTCATCAAGTAAACCTGATTCATTAAAATCTATAACACCAACTTTAAGTTTATCATCAACAAAGACATTTCCATCACCTAAATCACCGTGTGAAAATACCAAATTTTCGCCCAATCCATTTAGTTTATTTGGCATATATTCAAACATTAAGGCAGTTATAATTTCTTGTTCTCTTTCGCTAAACGTTTTAGTGATGAAGTCATTAACAAATTTAACTCGATTTTGCCAAGCTTCAATTTCAGCTTTTAAGGTGCAAGGCATTCCGTTGTGTTCTTTAATCTGATGTAATTTTTTTAAAAATAATCCTAATTGTTTGCCGACTACTCTTTGTTCTTCTTCACTTAAATTTATTTCTTCTAATGAATTCCCAATAACACCATAAATACCTAAATATTCATTACTTTGTGACGAGTATGCAACTTTTTGTAAATTTACACCAAGTTTAAGCGAATTAATATAATTTAAGTTATCAATTTCAGTTTCATAACTAACATCTGCTCGTCTTGGAAACTTAAAAACTAATTTGCCATTGTCTACAACAAAACCACGACTTACAAAACCATCTTCTTTAACTTTAATTTTATGATTTTCTCCAATCAATGATTTTATAATGTCTAATTGTTCTTCTATTGGTCTCATTTTGCATCTCCTTATAAATTTCTACTTAAGTATAACACATTATAATTGATTTTGTATTGATATTTCGCAAATTTTGTCAAAGGGCTGATGTTTCTTATGTTTTGTGTCAACCGAATTTTAGCAAAAAAATAACAACTCGAACATAAGTGTTCGAATTGTTATCACTTGGCGGAGCATTTGTAACGTAAAACGATACTATTTATTAGTTTTTATTTTACCAGTTTAAAAAGAACATTTAAAGGAAAAGAAACCTTTTTTTATCACTCTTTTTAGAATTATACTAAAATTTCACAAAAAGTAGATTTTAATATAAAAATTGCCGTTTGACTTTTCGTCCAAACGACAATTGTATGAACGCTTATAATGTTATAGAACATTCCTAAATGCTATTTCCATAACATAATGATTTTATATAGTTTTCCATATATATCCAATCAGGAATAAAACCTTCGTCCGAAAACTTTTTATCATTATCAACAATAGGATATCCATTCTCATCATGTTGTATTGGTAATAACAAATCGATATTTTCTGCAACAGTGCTATAGACTGCTCTACCATATGAATATTTGTATTGTTCTTGTTTGATTATAGTTGCTAAAAACAATCCGATACTAGCTGATAGTTCAAATAAAGGTTGCAGAATATTTACTCGTCCATGACTTACCGAATAAAAATCAAATGGTTGATAAAAAGGATTCCCAAACATATCAATTGTTATTTTGTTTTTAGTAAAAATTTCAGCTTTTCCATCTCCATATGAGTCAATAAATCCAACAATACCATTATTAGTTTCGCCAGAAGAAACTAATGGTATTGGACCATACTCCATATCATCAATTTTAATATCCCCCTTAGACAATAAAACTTTAAATAAAGACTTGACTTTAAATTTTTTCCAATTAGCAATGTTTAAAGGTGGTGGTTGTTTTATAGAATTGGTTAAATTAGGATATTTACCTGAAGTAATAAGAAAGGCAAGATAATTATTGATAATATCTTGAAAGTGTTTTTCTGATAAAGAATTATAGCTTGTTTCCATATAAGCTTCTGCCAACCATTCATCTTTCCATGAAACTTTCTTCATAACTGAAAGTCCCGGAACAACCTTTTTGTTTTTATATAAATTCAACCACAATTCTTCAATTTTTATCCATAAACTATTTCCGTTAGAATCAGTTTTTTCTATTCTTCCCAAACCTTTTCTTTTTACGAATTTATCTTCCTTAAAGTATCCAAAGAAAGTTTCTTTGTTTGCTTTCTCATGTTTTTGAGATAAATCAAAAACCATACAACAAGCTACAGCAGATGCTCCAGGGTAAAACATTTCATTTGGCAAGGAGAAAACTGCATCAAGAGTATATTTCTCTAACATTTTCTTTTTAAATTCTTGAACATCTGCTTTATTCCCTATAGCAGCTTGCATCGGCAATAATACAGCCATTTTACAACTGGAAGATACATTTCTGGCAACCCACTCAACGAAATGTAAACCCTTAGATGGATCTTCTTTTTTCTTCGCCTCCCAGTTTTTAGTGTATGCTGGATCACAGCATTTTTTTGTTGCATTATACGGAGGATTCATTAAAACTATATTTATATTATTTTCTTTAATCCACTTTCCTTTATTAAACATTGAATCCTGAATTACATTTGAATTACCATCTCCGTGAATTAACATATTTGTGGAAGCTAATCCGAAAGCTCCTTCTTCATATTCTATGCCAAAAATTTGATTTTTCTTTATTTCTTCTCTTTCTTCTTCGGTATCACAATCATCCATTGCATCCGTCATTGCTCTAACCAGAAAAGCGCCACTGCCACAGCAAGGATCTAAAACTCTTGAATTTTTATTAACACCAACCACTTTACTCATAAAATCACAAATATGATCTGGTGTAAATGCTTGATTTTTATCTGACTTTCCTACATATTTGTTAAATGTGGTAAAAAATAAGTTTAACAAATCTTGTCCAGCGGTGCTTTTATCATTAATATAAGGAACAACATTATCGTCAATAAATGCTAAAATTTCTTGTAACTCTTTATATGTTAAACTAGTGATATCTTGATCACCTAATACTTTATTATTTAATATTGCAATTTTGCTTGCCTTGTTTAAACTTCCGCCTCTTGTTAATAAACCTTCTAAAATATCTTTGATATTTTTTATTATTACCTTTTCAGGGGGTAAAGATTTCCCTGTTTTAGGATCAATTGTTTCTTTTACATCTTTATAAACCAATCCGTTTTTTAAAGCAAGCAAACATGTTCCAACAAATTGGCTACGTAATTTCTCGTTAATACCATCAGAATGAAGTTTTTCATTGAGTGTTTTTATAGAGTCGACAATTTTGATTTTATTATTTATTGTTCCAAAACATAAATTTTCATATTCTGAAAAAGATTTAAGGGTGTTTTCATTTTCCAATTTGTGTTGATCATCTATGATTACAGACTGCCCATACCAAACCCAAATGTCATTGCCTTCGGTCTCTGCTAGTATTGCTACTATTTTTTTATCTGAAAAATTTTTTTCAAATCTTACATAATCTTGTAGTTGAGATTGAATCTTTAATTTATCCCATTTGCTAAATTTATTTTTACATTCCACCAAGATTACTAATCTCTCATTTTCAAAACGCAAATCTAAGAACTGATGTTTAGTCCCTATGCTTGCTTTTTGATAATCTTTAATGTCTTTTCCAACAGATTTTAGTGCTTTTACATAACTAAATTCTCCAGTTTCAGTATTTGAAACATGATATTTATCTCCAATTTTGTTTATTATTTCAATTCTATTCATTAAATTTTCTCCTTTATCAAATCCTTTTCGATTAATTCATTTATATATTTATTGATACTTTTGTTTTTTCTATAAGACCTTAATTTTTTTAGCATTTTATCATATAATTCAGGATTCATTCTTATAGTAAAAGTATCTTTTTTTACAGGCTGTTTTTCCATAATTTTAACTCCTAATTGATACCATAATATCTTGGTATTATTATATCAAATTTTAAGTAAAAAGTCAACTGTTTATATTAACATAAATAAAAAATGGCACTAAGGCGTGTGCTTGTCTTGGTACAAGTGGCGTCGCTTCGCTCCGCCAGACAAGCACACGCAGGTAGTAGACAAACTAAACTGCTTGAATAAAAAAATATTAGGCAAAAAAACGGTCGCACGCTAAAGCAGATGCCGACCGTTTTTTGTTGCCAATATAAAATATTTTTCTATTCATTCAAGCAGATGGTATTATGTTTTCAACATTTTAATTTGTATTTGTCTAAAAATACACATATTTAGTCAAATTTGTTATTACTTTTGCTGTTCTATTTTCAATAGTTGTGTGATAAAATTTTTGTGTAATTAAATTTTAGACACGCGAAAATAGCAAGCCGAGTTGTAAGAAAGTGATTGCAATTTAAAAGCACAGAGTCTAGCTCAGGATTAGTATGAGCCAGTGGTTGCATTTTATGGGCGTAGAATAAGTTTATAAAACTTTTTCTATGTCTTTTTTAATTGCCAAATTAAATTAAGAGGCAACCACTATGAAAGAAAATTTAAAAGTTATTTTCACTAATGAATTAGATTTCTGTTTTTGATGAACATTTTTATAAGGTTATTTTAAGAAAAATTTTAGACTTAAAGCAAGAGAAAGAATCTCAAAAAATTAATAGAGGATAAAACAAAAAATCTTAGCAATTGGGATTTTAACGTGCGCTTGTCTTGATGCAAGTAAAACACTAATTTGAGAGCAAGACGAGTGCTTGTCTTGATGCAAGTAAAACACTAATTTGAGAGCAAGACGAGTGCTTGTCTTGAACAAGTGAAATTGCAAAATGCAACCTTAACGTGCGCCTGTCTTGATACAAGAGAGAATAAAAAAGTCTTTCTTTGGGCGAAGTCTAAACGAAAACTCTTTTTAGTCAAGGTTAAAATGTATTGATTCTCAAACCTTGACTAAAAAATGTATATTACAAAATAAAATTATTTAACCCTTTTCGTTTATTTCGCCTGTGTCGAAAGACAAAAGAAAATAAATATAAAGGAGTAAAAAAATATATGGAATATAAACATCACTCACTCACAAATAGTCCTGCAAGCAGTCCTGCTTGTTCGACTCGCTCGTTTATGAAAACAGCAGTTATATATGCAAGATACAGCAGTGATAACCAAACAGAACAATCTATTGAAGGGCAATTAAGAGTATGTCAAGATTATGCCGAGAGAAATGATATTTTAATTCTTAAAACATATATTGACAGAGCTATGACAGGAACTAATGATAATAGACCTGACTTTCAGCAAATGATTAAAGATAGCGAAAAGAAAAAATTTGAACATATCATTGTTTACAAAATAGATAGATTTAGTAGAAACAAATATGAAACTGCAAAATACAAAAAGATACTAAAAGATAATGGTGTAAAACTATTATCTGCTATGGAGAATATTCCTGATACACCAGAAGGAATAATACTTGAAAGTTAGCTTGAAGGTATGGCTGAATACTATTCGGCAGAACTGGCACAAAAAGTAAAACGTGGAATGAAAGAAACTAGACTCAAAGGAAACTTTACAGGTGGAAATATTATCTATGGTTACAAGGTAGAAAACCACAAAGTAATCATAGACGAAGAAAAAGCAGAAGTTGTAAGATTTATATATGAACAATATTCGCTTGGGACTTATGTAAAAGATATTATTGCAGAACTTAATTCAAAAAGAATATTTAACAAAGGTAAACCATTTGCAAGAAATACAATTTACAACATACTTAAAAATGAAAAGTATTCAGGTATATACAGATTTAACAACGAAATATTTGATAATATGTATCCTGCAATTGTGCCAAATGAAATTTACAATAAAGTTAGAAAGAAAATTGACCTTAACAAATATGGCAAACGTAGCACCGAACTTGTATATTTACTACGACATAAATTAAAATGTGGCTATTGTGGTATGCCAATTAGTGCAGAATGTGGAACTGCAAAAGATGGCTCCAAAAGACACTATTACAAATGTTTAGGAAGAAAAAGAAACAATGGTTGCACAAAAACAAGTGTAAGAAAAGAAACTTTTGAAGATTTTGTTTTAGATAACATATTAAAAGTTTTATCTAATACAAAATATGTAGATACTATTGTAGAAACATTATTCAAATTACAAGAAACGCAATCAAATACTAATAGCATAATTAACTCGCTTGTAAAGGAATATAAGCAAGCAGAAATTTCACTTAATAACATTATGAAAGCAGTTGAGCAAGGAATTGTCAATAACACAACAAATAAACGCATGAAAGAGCTTGAAAATCAACTTGAAGATATTGATAGGCAAATACTAATAGAAAAGTCTAAAAGTGCTTTTAAGGTATCAAAACAAGCAATAAAAGAGTTTTATATAGAAGCGTTAAAACTTGAACCAAAGCTTTTAATAGATTATATCATCAAAGAAATACGAGTTTATGAAGATAAACTTGAAATCATATTTAATAGCCCAATAAAAAGAAGTCCTGACAACAATCAGGGCTTTTTTCTTTTCAGATTTAATTCTAAATTACCACAATATATTCAAAACAAAGAAAAACCAAATATGCTTGAATTTCAAATAAATTGCTATGTTTAATCGTGGCTATTTATTCCATGGTGTTCTTGACACGAGCCTCTTTAGAAATGGTAATTCTAGGGCATGCGGGCAAGGGAAAGAAATTGCAAGCAATTATCTTTTCTTGCCCTTGGCAATAAGCCTATACCATTTCTACTCATGTCAAGAACCTTTCACGGCATAAACCGCAACTAAAAAAGACTAGACATTGTTTTGTCTAGCCTAATTATGAATATTAGTTGTTTAAAGAGTTTATAAAATTAATAAGCCCTATTGGTAGAATTGTCAATATTTCATTTTTGAATCGCTGTTGGTTTTCTGGACTTAATTCATTTACTGCATCATATAAGTCTTTACTTGCTTTTGCGGCTTTGACTTTAAATTGAGCATATTCTCTTTCTAAATCTTCGCAACTTTTCATAATCTATCCTCCTTTTTTTAGCTTTGGAGAAAATACTATGTACTTATGAAGGATTAACAACGGATTTGGTGGCATAGAGAATATAACATTTTATTTATAAAAAGTCAATAAAAAAGCCTAAACCGAGATTATTGATTTAGGTTTTTGTTGGCGGAGAGTTAGGGATTCGAACCCCAGATAGCTTTCACTATAACGGTTTTCAAGACCGCCGCTTTCGACCGCTCAGCCAACTCTCCATATTTAATACTTGGCAAGTATAACAAATTAATTATACTTTGGCAAGTATTTTTTTAAAATTATTTAAATTAAATATAATAATTTAATTTCCAAGTTTGAAATTTCTGTTTTGTACATAAGGTTTGTATTAATTGTTCATATAATTGACTGTCAAACTTTTATATATTTAAATAGTTTTTATTTTTGTCGATTATCTTAACTGAATTAATATATTTCAAATAATACACAAAATTTGACTAAAAAAGAATATTTTATTACACTGATTATATAATCACTAATCAAAAGGAAAATATATGAGAATAATACTTGCATCTAAATCTCCAAGAAGAAAAGAGTTACTATCACTTATGGGATTAACATATGAAATTATACCAAGTGAAAAAGAAGAAAACATGTGTCAAAATTTAAGTTTATCTAAATTAAGCGAAAGTCTTGCCAAGCAAAAAGCAGATGACATTTTTTCGCAAACTTCCGGCAACAGAGTTGTAATTGGTTCTGATACAATGGTTGTTGTTAAACACAAACTTTTTGGTAAACCAAAAAGCAAAGAAGAAGCAAAAAACATGCTTAAAACTTTAAGCGGAAATTGGCATAAAGTTGCTACCAGTTTATGTGTTATTATTGAAAAAGATGGAATAAAAAAAGAATATTTAACGCATAGTTACAGCAAAGTTAAATTTTTAAAATTATCTGAAAAAATGATAGATGAATATTTACAAAATGATGAATATAAAGATAAAGCAGGTGCTTATGCTGTTCAAGGTAAATCGGGTATGTTTATTGAAAAAATTAAAGGATCATATTCAACAATAATTGGTCTGCCCACTCATTTACTATTTCAAATTTTATATAAAGAAGAAATTTTAAAAATATAAGGATAATATGAAAAAAACATTTTTAATTACTGGCGGAGCCGGTTATATTGGTACAAACTTAATTTATTATTTATTAAAAAATGATTTTAATGCTATAGTTGTTGATAATCTTTCAAACTCGAACTTATTGGCTATAAATAATTTAGAAAAGTATTTTAAAACTAAAATAAAATTCTTTAATTGCGATATTCGCAACGAGCAATTTTTAACTGAAATTTTGCAAGAAAATAAAATTAATGCCGTAATTCATCTAGCAGCAAAAAAATATATTGCTGAAAGTTTTATTAAAGAACAGGAATATTTAAAAAATAATATTGATGGTACACAAAGTTTGCTAAATTCAATGAATAAATCCAATGTAAAAGAGATTTATTTTGCTTCATCTATTTCCGTTTATGGAAATCCTGTTTATTTGCCTTTAGATATTAATCATCCGCTAAACGCTTTATCTCCATATGCAAAAAGCAAAGTTGAATGTGAAAAAATTATAACTAAATGGCAAAAAAACACACCTGATTCAACTGCAATATTATTCCGCTTCACAAATCCAGTTGGCGCTCGTAATAATGTAATGCTTGGAGATAATCCTACATGTGAATATTCAACACTTTTTCCTCAATTAGTTAAAAAGATAGAAGTCGGCGAACAAATTTCTATAAACGGCAATACTCATCCTACAAAAGATGGATCTTGTGTTAGAGACTTTATTGATATAAAAGACCTCACAGAAGTGGTTTTTAAATTTTGTACGCAAAAAAATCAAGGACTTAAAACAATTATTGTTGGTAATGGTAAAATTACATATTCTGTTTTAGATGTAATTAAATCTTTAGAAAAAATTTATAATAAAAATCTAGATTACAAAATAAACCCTGCCCGACCAAACGAAGTACCATTAATTGAAGTTGATAATAGTTTTATTGTAAAAAATATAGATTATTCTCCTAAATGCAATTTGCTCGATATGCTACAAAGCCAAGTTGAATTTACCAAATCTTTAAACAAAAAGCCGTGAATTATCATGGCTTTTTTATTATAGAATATTGATCAAAAATATATATTTTTCACTTTCTTATAAATAAATTTTCTTTTTTAAAATAAAAATTTAATTCTAACTAATTTTTAATTAAATCAACTAAATATAATATTGGTTGAATTAAAAAACTACTCTGAGTTAGAGTAGTTTAATTTTACTTATCTTTATTTATATTGGGTTTATTTACATTAGTAAAACGTTCTTTGTTTATAACATTAATTTTTTCCGCCTCGGAATATACTTGGTAAAAACCAGGAAACATTTCTGGCAACATACCATGTTCTTGAACAATTATTGCACGCGCTTTGTGCCCAGTTTTATACATTTCTGACAACATTGCATTATAACTTATGCCTGGCTTTAATGTTTTTAACCTTTCTTTAGCCATACCTAGTTTTTCCAAATTCATTTCTAGTTCAGTATGTTCAAATTGTTCTTCCAAATAATCATAATATAACAATGTTGTAAGTTCTAAACTTCCCGTTTTTGGATCCTCTACGAAATAATATCCAAGATTTAACATTTTAAAAGCCATTTTACGACTTGCTTTATCTACAAAACCAAGCCTTGTTAACTCTTCTTTTATATTATTGAAAACAATTTGATTTTGAATCAATAATTGCCTTCTTTCCTCTTTTCTATAATCGGTATATTCGATTGGTGCATTTTTAGGATATGTGCCAAGTTTTAATGCCTCATCATACTTTTTAATTATTGGCTTTGTACTAAGTACCGGCGAATTTATTTGCATATCAAAGATATTTTTACCTTGCTTTAATGTTCTAAAATTAAGTGCCGCATTTTGCCCTGCCCTATAACATATATCTTGTATGTCAGAAAGACGACAATTATTTTTAATTCTACTTATTTCTATATATGCACTACGAATTGCTATAGCATTAAGCCTTAACTCAAGCGGACTCATAAAGTCTTGCAAAAGAGAACTTTTATTAACACCAATATCGGCACGAGAAACATGGTGCAATTTACTTGATAGTTCACCTAAATTATCTTCAATTCCATTATTTATTGATGAAATAATTAAACCATATAAATTATGATTTAGATAATCATATGTTTTAATAACGCTAGATAATCTTTTTATTTCACGCGAATATATTTTTCTGTGCATTGCCCTTGCTGCATCATAATAACTTGTTAAGGTGTAACCTCTTGGCATAATATTACCTCTTTTTATAAATTATTTTAATATTCTCTTATTTCATCTGTTTTGTGTTGTCTTTTATTGAGTTTTTGTTCATAGAGTAAATAAAATTCTTCAGAAGTATTTACAACAGATTCTTTTGGAATAAACTTTTCAGCATTTTTAGATACTCTAAAAACTGAATACATAATACCATCATCTAAATGTGCTTTTGATAATTCTTTGGCAGTTATGTTTGCCTCTTTTGAACTTTTAAAATAAACATCCAAAACTCCAACACTAATTATGGCACTATTAGTTTTTTGTAATTGTTCTTTGGTAATTTTTTTCTTTTCTTCATACTTAATTGCAAAAATCATATGCTCCCCCATTTACAAACATTGTAACATATAATGAAACCAATTTCAATAATAAATTTTAACTACCAATTTACTTATATGCTTATTGACAAATTGATCTGGATTAACATATAATGTTTAAGAAGTTTTTCTTCATTCATGATTATAAAACCTTTCTTATAATCATGAATCTCCTTGGGGGCGATTTGGTTTCGACGGGGTTATATCAAACAAATAAAAGCATGTGGTGGTTTGACCAGTGCCACCTAAAAAAAGGTCACGCGAATAAACGCAAATAATTCAAATAGCTACGCTTTAGCTGCTTAAGGTTTAAGTAATAAGCGAGTTTAAAACAAGTGCTAGTGTTTTAAATTTTTATATTTTTAGCACAAATTTTAGATAGTCTCCTTGCTTTCTAATCTTATATTTAGGGATAGGAATTTATGATTTTGTTTGTGAAAGCATAAAAACCAAATCTTAAATCACAAAATAAACATGTAGAAAGATTTTAAGATAAATTTCGGACTCGAGTTCAATTCTCGACGCCTCCACCAAATTTGATTAAAAAAGCACAATATAATATTGTGCTTTTTTATTAATAATTTAATATTGTTTTAAATGTTTTGTTGCTTGCGCAATGTCTTTTTTAAGGGACTTTTCTTTTAAAGTATCTTTTTTATCGTAAAGTTTTTTACCTTTTGCTAATGCTATTTCAATTTTTACTTTGTTATTTTTAAAATAAACTTTTAGTGGTACAATAGTTAAGCTTTTTTCTTTTTTCCCTCTTATTAATTTTTGAATTTCACGTTTATTTAAAAGTAATTTTCTGTCTCTTTTACTATCTGGAGCAAATGCCGAAGCCTTTTCAAAAGGTTTAATATATGCATTTTTTAAAAATACTTCTTGGTTTTTAAGCATTATAAAACTATCAAGCAAACTAATTCCGCCGTCACGAACAGATTTAACTTCTGCTCCAACCAAAACAATTCCAGCCTCGAATGTTTCTTCTATAAAATATTCAAAATATGCTTTTTTATTATTCGCAATAATATTTTGTGACATTTTTACCTCTTTTTAAGCCAAAACAAACTCAATTTTTCGCTCTGCCATATTAGCCATAATTGCTTTTACTTTTACTTTATCACCTAAAGAATAGCAATGCGACTGACCTTTTAATTTATATGATTTTTCGTAGAATAAATAACTATCTTCTGGTAAGTTTTCAACTCTTACCAAACCCTCGATTGTATTATCTAGTTCTACATAAAAACCATAAGATTGCACACCTGAAATAATGCCCATAAACTCTTCATTTAAATGATCTTGCATGTAATATGTTTTATATAAATCATCCACATCACGTTCTGCCTCGGTTGCATTACGCTCACGTTCACTAGAACGAAATGAAGCATCAACAACATAATCATTTAATTCCTCAATACGTTCACGGGATAAAGGCTTTTTTAAATCTTCTTTTATAATTCTATGAATACAAAGGTCAGGATAACGCCTAATTGGGCTTGTAAAGTGACAATAATATTCAAGCGCCAAACCAAAATGCCCTAAACAGTCTTCGGCATAACGTGCCTTTTGAAGTGAACGAAGAAGCATTTTGTTACAAGTTTGTTCAAACTCTTTACCTTCTAAACTTTTTAAAATCTCTTGTACATAACTTGGTGAAATTTCATCTAAAATTTCCGGAGTGGAAACCCCAAGACTATTTAAAAAGTAGTTAAAGTTTTCAATTTTTTCACGTGTTGGTTTTTCATGCACACGATATACAAATGGATATTTTCTTGTGGCATAGCGCTTTGCAACAGTTTCGTTTGCAAGAACCATAAAGTTTTCAATTAAAATATGGGCATCGTTTCTATCTCTTGGTTTTACAACTTTTACCTTTTCATTTTCATCTAATTCAAAATAAACTTCTGGTATATCTAAATTTAACATTCCATTTGCTTTTTTAACATCACCCAAAATTTTAGAAAGTTCATTCATTAAAATAATTGATTCTTTAAATTGTGCAAATGCTTCACAAGCCTGTTTTTCTTCACAAAGAATTGCATAAACTTCATCATATGTAAAGCGTTTTTTACTATTAATTACGCTTTCACATATTTTATAGTCAACAACTTCGCCTGTTGGTTTTACTTCCATTATACACGAAAGAGTAAGCCTATCTACACCTTCGTTAAGCGAACAAATGCCATTTGAAAGTTCTTTAGGAAGCATAGGTAAAACAAGATTTGGAAAATATGAACTAGTACCTCTTAAATATGCCTCGTTATCAAGTTCGGTATTATATTTTACATAATGTCCGACATCTGCAATATGCACCCCTAGCACATAATTTTTACCTTTTTTGCTTATTGAAACTGCATCATCAAAATCACGTGCATCGGCACCATCTATTGTAAAAGTAAGTTCATTACGTAAATCGAGCCTACCCTCAATTTCTTTTTCAGAAACTTTTTGCGGAGTACGCATTGCTTCATCTAATACTTCAGTTGGAAACTCTTCATATAACTTATGTGAACGAATTAGAGCAAGTTGCAATGTTTTAAAATCATCTTCTTGCCCCAAAACTTCAATCACTTCGCCGGTTACTTTATCAGAATTATGTGAGAAAATTACTTTAACAACTACCTTTTGCCCACTTGTGGCACCCAAAATGTTTTTAGAAGATACAAAAACTTGTTTGCTAAACTTATTGTTATCAGGCACTACAACGCCACCGCTTTTTTGCTTTTGAAATGTACCCACCAAAGTTGTATTGTTGCGCTCTAACACTTTTATTACTTCTGCCTCTTGGCTAAGTTCTGTTTTATAAAGTGGATTAATTAAAACAACATCACCATTAAAAGCACCATTAAGTTTGTTTGGTGGAATAAAAAAATCTGGCACATTTGGGTCACCTACATCTACAAATGCAAAGCCTTTATTATTTCCAATTAGTTTACCTTTTACATAATTTGTATCACCAAGTAGTTTATATTTACCCGGGTAAAGTTCTACAATAATACCTGACTCTAACATAGAGTTAATTAAATTTTTTACAATGTTATAATTTTCACCATAACAATTTGCTAATGTTAAAATAAATTCATTTTTATTTTTATATTTCTTTTTTGTTCTTTTTAAAAAGTCTATTACTTGATTTTTTACCATAAAACTAAATTTTACCTCTTTAAATATATTACAATTTACTATAATTTTTTGCAACAAAAAAGGGCTTTTACAAGCCCTTACATGTTAAATAATTACATTATTACCCAAGTTATAAAATATAACAAGATGCAAAATACAATTATGCTAGCAAAAATTACAGTTAATTTTTTAAGTTTACCATCGCGGCTTTCACCTTTGTTTTGCGAATAATAACTTTCTTGCCCAGTTACAGCAGTAGCACCATTTTCATCAGCGCTAGATTGAAGAATTGTTGTAATAATTAAACCAATTGCAAGTAAACAAATAATAACCATGCAAACTATTCTAACAACAGGAAATACTGTAGTAACAAAATCACTAGAAGCGAGTAACATTTTTAACATAAAATTTTTAAACCCCTTTTAAACATGTGCGCATACAAAAATTGTAAGTGCAAGAAATAATGCAAAAAAAACAAATTGTAAAATTTTAAAAACAGGCTTTTTAGGATTAACATGTGTTTTTACAATTTGAATAGCACAAAGCACATCAATTAATAATAACATTCCAATAACCAAAACCTTTAAAAATGGATCCCAGCCATTTATAAAAGTGATTACATTATTAAAAAATACTTCCATATGCCACCTTTAACTTTTATATTATAAATGCTTTTACTATTTAAGTCAAGGTTTTGTTGAATAAAAGTTTGTTTGCTTTTTAACTTTATAAAATAAAAACCAAACCTTACCATATTGGTAAAATTTGGTTTGTTGTTTAAAGTTAATATTTTAAACATATGAAATGTATTTAACATTTAAGTTAATTTTTGCTATATATGGTATTAAATTTTGAAAGCTGGACGGATGCCGGTACCAGTGTCGCCTACATGGTGTCCATCAAGCATACCCCCACCATCTACATGACGAGCCCAATGCCCATCGGCGCCTTGTGCGCAAGCCGAACGAAGCCACCACATATTGCTATCTTCAGCCCCCTGTATAGAAGTACGGGCTGATATATAGAATGGGCAATCATAATCTTCCCTTGAGCCAATTATGTAGTCTTCGGCAAATATAGTCTCCACTTCGGTTTGACTAAGTAGCCAAAAATTATCGGCAGTTGTATCTACTGGTGTTGATGTTGTTGAAGTTGGTACTGTTTTCATTTCGGCTACTTCGTTTGCTATTGCTTCTTCGTTATATAGGTCAGCGAGTGGTCTTGCTACTATTTTATTTGTTTCTTCGGTTGTAAAAGAATATGTATTTCCGAAGGAAACTAAAGTACCACTACCTGAGTATACTCCGCTTGCAAGAGTTGCCTCTCTATTTACTTCTCCGCCCTTTAAATATTCACGAATTGTGCTTGTTGCGTAGTCATTGGCTTTAACACAATACTTAGTGTTTAAATAATTTCCACTATTTGTGTATGCATTTTGGAATGATAAGCCATAGTTAGTCACTGATTCTGTATATAATATTTTTTCTGATAGCATGTAATATTCTTTATCTTTTAACATTAAGCCTAAGCCTAGTACTATTCTATCTTCATTTGTTAAGGCTTTAATATTGCCTGAACCATCATCTGTGCCTACTACTAGCCATCTTAGTTTAGCACCTGTTGATACCTCTGTTCCCATTTCTATATAATATGGAAAGCGTTCTGCATAGCATAAGAGAGTGTCTAAAAGGGTGTCAGGGAATATATCTCGCAATTCACTCATAACACCACAGGAAGTTTTTATTGCCTCTTGTTCGGTTGTTGTAAAGGTCTTTAATGCTATATCTGTACGCATATCGGTTGATGCATATGCACATTTTTCTAGTGATATATTTAATGATAGGTTTGCTGCTGTTGTTATACTTTGGTATTCTCCATTTTCATCTGGTTGCAATGATAAGGTGAATGTTATGCTCGCTGTTGCTGTTTCTCCTGTTTGGTCTAACAGCAAGGCTGTTTTATCAGCATTTATTAATATGCTCGTATTGCTACTTGTACTTAATGTTAAGTCTGCTTTTACTAAAACATTAAAATCTGATACATTTGTAAATGTTAATACAATTTTTATATCTTCTGGATTGCCTGTTGTTGTTAGGTCACTAAAATATTTATCTCCAAAACTTAATGATGCATCGGCTCCTCGTATTTCTAGTGGTGTAGTTGATGTTGATACTGTGGCAGAGTCTTTTATGTATGTTAAATACTCTTTATTTGCCTCTAACACCGGTTCGCCATCTTCAC
>SVIS01000010.1 GCA_015069385.1 Clostridiales bacterium | reverse complement strand
ACAACAATGGGAACAAACCCATACTCAGGATATAACGAACCATTAAAATGGTTGCCTTTTGCAGTAAAATCAACAGGAACAACTTCAGAATCTGCGATTGCAACAGATTTTGGATATTATAACAGAACTGATTCAACTTCAGCACCAGTTATAGGCAAGGCATATTACTTTATTTCAGAAGATGTACTAGATGTAAGCGATAGTGCTTATTATATGCCACATAATTATTATGAAACAGCAAGTGGAAATGATTATGGAGCATATTACAATGGCACAGAATGGGTAAAAACAACATATAATGCAAATGACTATGCAACAAGCAATATACGAGCGTATTTAACAGCAAATAGAACTGCGTATCGCAGTACTAACCAGTCTGATGGTACTTTGTCAGATGGTACAGCAGCATACATTGCTAATGAAGGTAGTGAATTAACCCCATTTATGGAGCAATTCAATATATCAACTTCAGACCCAGTGTATAGCAAAATAACAACAAGAAACCAATCAAGTTTATATTACGATATGTCCTATGAAGATACTTCAACAACCACAGTAACACAATTTTCCTTTGGCTCTACAAGAAGCCTTACAATAGATGGTAAAGCAGTATCAATATCAAGTGGGGCATCTGATAAATTTTGGTTGCCAAGTTTATATGAAATATATATGTTCTACGGAAATAAAACTGATATTTATGATAGTGCAGAGATATATCAAAGCACTACACTGAAGGGGGAAGCGGGCTCTTTACGGCTTCGCTCGCCTTACTCTAGCGATGCTAGCAGTACATGGACTGTCGACATTGCAGGCGACTTCGAGGACAGCCCGGTTTTTGGTGCCTGCGGCGTTCGCCCTGCTTTTCAAATTAATGTATAATTTTATAATAAAACAAATCTCAATTTTTGATAACAAAATTGGGATTTTTTATATAAAACTTTAATTACCTATTGAAAAAAACGTTATATTATGTTTTAATTATATAAAGGTGAAATTATGAGTTATTACGATTTTAGAGAATCTAATCTTGCAAAAAAATATGTTTTAGTAGATATTGAAAAACGAGAATTTTTTAAAGAGCATGTTAAACTTTCTGGAATAATTGGTAAAAAAGATTATTCTAAATTTGACGAAGATGCAATTAAAGAAATATTAACAAACTATTATCCGGAAGTTGAAAAAGTTATGCAAAATGAAATTACCTCAATTAATGTGGCATACTTTTTTAATGGTGATATTTGTCCTCTTGGGCATGTCACCAAGGCAATTTTTGCACGTAAAGTAGAAAATTTATATAATGCAGGAAAATTAAATGATGTGCCTAATATCCAAAGCATTTATTCTCATTTAATGCAACAAACAAATATTTTGCAAACTGAGTTTCCTGAAACTCATGTTATAAGGATAGATGATGAAAATTTTAAGATACCTTCAAAAATAATTTTAGACTTTATTTTGGGAGATTATCAAAAATATAATTTTAGTAATAAAGACTGGAATATAGAAGGCTTAAATAGAGATATGTTTTGTTTTGCAGTTAAAGATTTTGTAAACAGATATATGCTTATAGAAAAGTATCGATTTAACGAAGGCACGTTGAAACTTTTAAATGATTTAACAAATGATAATTTAGTAAATACAATGCATTTTAATAAACATTTGCAAATATATGATGAATATTTGTGCGAATTTGAATTAAATGATGAATTAAAACATTTAATTTTAGATGAAATGCCTACAAATTATAATGAATTAGAAAAAGCCATTTATATTTATATAAAACTTTGCAAACATTTAACCTACGACCCAGAATTTTATGCAAATAACCAGGCGGGTATGATTGCAAGACAACATGAAGATATATCTAGACTTCAAACTATTTCTGCTTCCGAGCGCCGAATTGTTTGTTATGAATTTACTCAACTTTATGCAAAATTTTTATTTCATTTTGGTATTAATTACAAAGTAGATGGTGGTATGGATTACGGTTCGGCTCACTCTAAATTAGAGTTTAGGGCAGGTGATTTTGTGGTAGAAGCAGATTCTGTTACTAATATTCTAGGTGGCGATTTATACAATGCCAAAACAAATAGCGAACTAGTAGGGCTTGTTTGTAGAAATAAGCATATGCCAACAAGAAAGGATTTTGAACAAACTTATAGAAAAGTTTATGAGGATATTACTTATAAAGAAGAGTCTAAAAAAACCGATGAAGATGTTTTTTATGATTTTTTAGAAATGTTTGATGGTTTGTGCAAAAAAGAAAAAGTAAGTATGCAAGATAAAATCAAAGTGCTTGAAAAACAACTAAAAGATGCTAATTTACCAACAATGGAAAAACTTGTTTATGGATTAAAATTATCCAAAGCAATTTTCAGAGAAGAAATTGCAAACCATCAGTTTGATGTTACAATTATAAGTAAAAAAATTATAGATAATTTTAATATAAAAACTATGCCAATATTAATTTTTTCTTTTAATGAAAAATCTTTTGGCACTTCTTCAACAACATCTATTTACAAAACTTTTGATTCTAATGGACAATTGCAACAAGTTGATAAAAAAGACATTATTGATGGCTTTAAAACTGGGTTATATAAACATATAACTCGTGGAGTTGCCGATAGGCATATAATTCCTGGAATAGACCTTGCGGAGGGAAGAGAATGATTAATACTTTAAGAAATAAAAATAAAGAATTAATTAAAAAATATGAAAAAGAGGGAGATGTTAAAAATACTATTTCTCAAAAAGTTATTTTTAATTTACTTTCGCATGATGATTGTTTTTTTAAAATATCACTTGAACAAGCTTATACAATTTTAAAAGAACTTAACGTAAAACCAGAAATGTACGAACAAATATATTTGCAACTAACAAAGCCAAAAAATTGACAATTTTAAACAATAAGATTAAACTATTTTACGTATGAAAGAATATGATTTAAGCCAATATATACTTCGCTCGGGCAATGTTATGCTTTTTCCTCTAACACGGGAAGAAGTGCATTGCCTTTTATCAGGTGTAAATAATTTTGTTAATTATATTCGTTTGCCATATTTTGCAAAAAAACAAGATAGTTGTGAACTTGAAAATATCATAAACGCAGTAGATATGGAAAATGATTATTGGTTTTTAAATACTCAGTGGGTTTGTGTGGATATAAAAGCACGTGCAATTGTAGGCTATTTAAGGTTAGAAAAAATTGAGCAATTTAATAAAATTGTTATGCAAGTAACCGATGAAAGTTGTCAAGGCATAACAAGAGATGATGTGTTAGATTTGTTTTATCGCTTTTTGGCTGGAAACGACTACTACAATATCATAGTTGAAGATATAGATAAAAAAGGAGTGGCTAATGAAGGTTAGTAATAATTGGCAAGATTATAAAGTTTTAGCTACTGGCGACGGCGAAAAACTAGAAGTTTGGGGCAATGTAAAGCTTTTACGTCCAGACCCTCAGGTTATTTGGCATGCTAAAAGAAATTTAAAAAAAGAGTCAGGTTTAAATGCTCATTATATTCGAGAAAGCACAGGCGGCGGTCATTGGGAAAATTTAAAACCAATGCCATCAGAATGGCAAATTTCATATAAAAATTTAAAGTTTTTAATTAAGCCAATGGGGTTTAAGCATACAGGTTTATTTCCTGAACAAGCCGTAAATTGGGATTACATGACAACTTTAATTAAAAATGCCAATAGACCAATTAAAGTTTTAAATTTATTTGGTTATACTGGTGGTGCAACTGTGGCTTGCACAGCAGCAGGTGCAGAGGTAACACATGTTGATGCATCTAAGGGCATGGTAGATAGATGTAAACAAAACATTAAACTTTCTGGGCTTGATAATATGCCAATTAGATATATTGTAGATGATTGTGCTAAATTTGTAGAGCGGGAAATTCGCCGTGGTAAATTTTATGATGCAATAATTATGGATCCACCAAGTTATGGTCGTGGTCCTAGTGGCGAAATGTGGAAAATTGAAAATAATTTATATGACTTTGTAAAACTTTGTAAAAATGTTTTGTCAGATAAACCATTATTTGTTTTAATAAATTCATATACAACAGGGCTTCAACCTATGGTGCTTCAAAATATTTTGAACGATATTTTTACTAGCGGGCAAACTGAAGCTTATGAAGTGGGCTTAAAAACCGAAGAGGCTCATATTTTACTTCCTTGCGGAGCAAGCGGAATTACTATTTGGAAAAATTAATAAAAGGAGAGCAATATGCAAGAGTTGAAAATTTTATATGAAGATAATCATATTATTGTTGTACTTAAACAGCAAAATATTTTAAGTCAAGGCGATGAAACTTCAGATAAGTCGTTACTAGATATGGTTAAAGAATATATTAAAGAAAAATACAATAAGCCGGGTAATGTATTTGTTGGGCTAGTGCATAGGCTAGATAGACCAACTGGCGGAATTATGGTTTTTGCTAAAACAAGCAAGGCGGCAAATAGGCTTTCTGAACAAATTAAAAATAAAAAGTTTACTAAAAAATATTTAACCGTTGTTGTTGGTACTCCAAGATATAAATCATCTAGATTGGAACATTTTTTAAAAAAAGATGAAAAGACCAATATTGTTAAAGTTGTTCCAAGAAGTGTAGATGGTGCCAAGCAAGCAATTTTGCAATATGAAACAATAAAAACTATAGATACTGTCAGTTTAGTTGATGTTCAAATTTTAACTGGTAGAAGTCATCAAATTCGTGTTCAAATGGCACAAATAGGTACTCCTGTTTTTGGTGATGCAAAATATAACGGGGATACTTTGGCAAAAGGTCATAATTTGGCACTTTGGGCTTATCACCTTTCATTTGAACATCCAACAACTAAAAAAATGATGATGTTTAATTGTATTCCAAATACTGACATGGTGCCATGGAATGTGTTTAAGGTTGAAGTAGAGAAAAAACAACTTGTATAATTTGACAAGTTCTTTGTGGTATGTTAAAATGCAAAAGTATATGAAAAAGAATTTAGTCGTGGTCGTGAACAATTTATAGTGTGGAATGTTAAACCGCACAATTGTTTACTGTGCCAAAATATAAATATTAAGTAAAAATAAAAGTGGCACAAATAGTGCTACTTTTTTTAAAAATTTAAGGAGAAATTATGTTAGAAAATAAATATGATTACAAAACGGCAGAAAGCAAATGGCAACAATATTGGCAAGAAAAAGGTGTTTATAAGTTCGATAAACAAAATACTCAAAAGCCAATTTATTCAATAGACACCCCACCACCAACAGTAAGCGGCAAAATTCACATTGGGCATATATTTAGTTATTCTCAAGCAGAATTTGTTGCAAGATATAAAAGAATGCGTGGCTATAATGTTTTTTATCCTTTTGGCTTTGATGATAATGGTTTGCCAACTGAATTGTTGGTTGAAAAAGAGCGTGGTATAAAAGCATACTCTTTGCCAAGAGAAGAGTTCACCAATGTTTGCATGGATGTTGTAAACAAATATGTAGAAGAGTTTAAAAATCTTTTCATTAAAATTGGCAATTCGGCAGACTGGAGTTTGTGCTATCATACCGTTAGTCCTGAAACTCAAAAAACAAGCCAAATGTCTTTTTTAGACTTATATAAAAAAAATAAAGTTTATTACGCCGAAGCACCGGCACTTTGGTGCACAAAATGCCGTACGGCAATTGCTCAAAGTGAATTAGAAACAAAAGAAATAGAAACCACTTTCAACCACTTAAAATTCTTTGTTGAGGGTAGCAATGAATTTTTAGAAATTGCTACAACAAGACCAGAATTTTTATGTGCTTGTGACTGCGTTTTTGTAAATCCTAATGATCAGCGCTATAAACGCTTAGTTGGCAAAAATGTTAAAGTTCCACTATATGATTTTTATGTTCCTATTATGACCGACGATAAAGCCGACATGGAAAAGGGGACAGGTGCAGTTATGTGCTGTACTTTTGGTGACCAAACCGATACTCAATGGTTTAAAAAATATAACCTAGAATATAAAGTTGCAATTGATGACGCTGGCAGAATGACCGAGCGTGCTGGCAAATATGCAGGCATGAAATGTAAAGAGGCAAGGCTTGCAATAATTGAAGATTTAAAACAGGCAGACCTTTTAATTAGTCAAGAGCCACTTACTCACCAAGTTTCTGTTCACGAACGCTGCGGAACAGAAATGGAAATTAACCTTAAAAAGCAATGGTTTATTAAAACTTTAGAAAATAAGGCCGAGTGGCGCAAAAAAGGCGATGAAATTACTTGGTATCCTGCATTTATGCAAGCAAGATATAACGACTGGGTAGAAAATTTAATGATGGACTGGTGTATAAGCCGTCAAAAATATTTTGGCGTTCCGTTCCCTGTTTGGTACTGTAAGGATTGTGGCGAAATTATAGTTGCTGAGGAACAAGACTTGCCAGTTAATCCACTCTCTAGCCAACCTAAGTGCGCATGTCCAAAATGTGGTGGCAATAACTTTGAGCCGGAAACCGATATTATGGATACTTGGGCAACCTCATCAGTTACTCCACAAATTAATTGTAAATGGAAAGTTGATGATGAAATGTACAAACGCTTAATGCCAATGAGTTTGCGTCCAAATGCACATGATATTATTAGAACTTGGGACTTTTATACAATAGTTAAAGGCTTTTATCATAGCCAAATAAAACCATGGAAAAACATTATGATTTCTGGTTTTGTTATGGCTGGCCAAGGTGAAAAAATTTCTAAGAGTAAAAATAATGCTAAATCTGATCCTCTTCAACTTGTTGATATGTTCAGTGCCGATGTAACTCGTTATTGGGCAGCAAGTGGAAGTTTAGGCAGAGATATAATTTTTGGTGATGAACAATTTAAAAATGGACAAAGGCTATTAAATAAACTTTATAATGCAAGTAAATTTGTTTGGCAGTTTGTTGAAGGTTATACTCCAAAACAAATTGACCTTTTACCAATGGATAAATGGCTTCTTTGCAAATTAAATGCAATGCAAGATAACTTTGTTAAATATTTTGAAAAATATGAAGTAGGCCTTGCAATGGGCGAACTTGAATCTTTCTTCTGGAATTTCTGCGATAACTATGTAGAAATAGTTAAAAACAGATTATATAAGCCAGAAATTTATGGCGAGCATGCAAAACAAAGTGCACAATATGTTTGTTATTATGCACTTTTAGAAATGCTTAAAATGTTTGCAATTTATATGCCTCATGTTACCGAAGAAATTTATCAAAATACTTTTATTGCAACTGAAAAAGAAATTTCAATTCATAAACTTCAAATTGGCAAAATTGGTGACTTTGAAGATAAAGAAATTTTACCTATGGGCGATGAAGTTGTTGCACTTGTATCACGTATTCGTCAAAGCAAATCAGAAGCAAAAGTATCACTTAAAACCGAAATCGAAAATGTAAACGCTGGCGTTAAATATATTGACTTTGTTAAAACTTGTTCCGATGATATTAAAGCCGTTATGAGTGTTAAAGAATTAAATATAGAAAAAGGCGATAATGTAGAAATTGGTAAATTTATTTTAGAATAATTGAAAAATAAATAAAAATATAATAAAATTAAATAATTTTTCAAAACTAAAGGCGCATTTTTAATAAAGTGTGCCTTAAATATAAAGGGGAAAACTATGCAAGAAGTTATAAAAAAATTAAAAGAAAATAATCAAGAGCATTTATTAAAATATAAAAATGAGTTAACTCAAGATGAATTAAATAGTTTATTAAACCAAATCAAAATTACTGATTTTTCATATCTTGAGGATTTTAAAGAATTTAAAAGAAGCCAAAATTGTGTATATAAAAAAGTTAAAGATGAAATAACTCCAATAGAGGCTTTAACACTATCAGAAATTGAAAAAAATAAAGACAAATATAAACAAATTGGTTTAAATGCTTTAAAAAATCAAGAAGTTGGCGCTTTACTTCTTGCCGGTGGAATGGGCACGAGGCTTGGCTCATCTGACCCTAAAGGTATGTACAACATAGGCAAAACTAAAGAAATATATATTTTTCAAAGGCTTATTGAAAATTTATTATGTGTTGTAAAAGAAGTTGGAGAGTTTGTTCCATTGTTTATTATGACAAGCGAACATAATGATGCTTCCACTCGCAAATTTTTAAAAGAAAAAAACTACTTTGGTTATGATGAAAATTATATTCGTTTCTTTGTACAAGACATGGCGCCATGTATTGACTTTAATGGTAAAATATTGTTGGAGTCAAAATGTAGACTTGCAACTTCTCCAAATGGCAATGGTGGCTGGTTTAATTCTCTTCTGAATAATGAGCATGCAAAAGAAATGTTAAATAAGTATAATTTAAAATGGTTAAATATTTTTGCGGTAGACAATGTTCTCCAACAAATTGCTGACCCTGTTTTTGTTGGAGCAACAATTGCTAATAATGTTCAAATTGGTTCAAAAGTTATTAGAAAAGTAGATCCATATGAAAAAGTTGGAGTAATGTGCAAGAAAAATGGTGCACCTTCTATTGTAGAATATATTGACCTTGGCGAAGAAATGGCATTGGCAACAGATGAGCGTGGCGAAAGATTATATAATTTTGGCGTAATTTTAAATTACTTGTTTGAAGTTGAAACGCTTTATAGAATAAAAGACCAAAAATTGCCTGTCCATATTGTAACTAAAAAAATTGAACATATAAATGAAAATGCACAAGTAGTAAAACCACAAGAGCCAAATGGGCATAAATTTGAAATGCTATGCGTTGATATGATAGAACTTGCAGATTCTTGTTTGCCATTTGAGGTGGAAAGAGAAAAAGAGTTTGCTCCTGTTAAAAATAAAACTGGTGTAGATTCGGTAGAAAGTGCTCAGGCACTTTTAGAAAAAAATGGTTATGTACTATAAAAAATTAAAAATATACTTGCAAAATTAAAGATAGTATGATATACTCGGCATAGACTTCGAGTGGTCCGCTATCTTTTTTGTGGGCTTCAAAATATAAAACAAACATTCCCGTTTGCTAGTTTTGATTAATCAGCTCAATCAACGTGGGGTATGAACACTTGGTAAAATTAAAATAGGAGGAAAGTCAGAATGAACGTTATCGATCAAATTGAAAAAGAAAATTTAAGAGCAGATGAACTTAAATTCAACGTTGGTGATACTGTTAAAGTTTTTGTAAAAATTAAAGAAGGTGACAAATCTCGTTTACAAGCATACGAAGGTGTTGTTATTGCTCGCAAAAACGGCAGTATTCGTGAAACTTTCACTGTTAGAAGAATTTCAAACGGCATTGGTGTTGAAAGAACATTCCCTGTTCACTCACCACTTATCGACCATGTTGAAGTTACTCGTGAAGGTAAACCACGTAGAGCAAAACTTTACTATGTTCGTGAACTTACTGGTAAAGCAGCAAAAATCAAAGCAAAAAAGAACTAATTTAAATAAAAAACACTCTTTGCAAAAGCAAAGGGTGTTTTTTAATGTGTTTTAAAGAATAATATTTATAATTTAGTCAAAAATATTTACAAAAGAACTTTTGGAGTAAATTATGAGCAAATTAAAATATAATATTTATTTAAATAACACATCTAAAACTTTTGGAGCAAGAGGGTTTGAAACAATTCTGGCATTAATATTATCTCTTGGTAGTTTAGTTTTATTATTTTTATTTCCAGTAGCCGGTATTGCATTAATGATTTTTGCATATGGCTTTTTGTGTGTAGGTACAAAAAGTTTTTTGATATCTGTTGCTAAAGGTGAATCAGCGCCAATAGAAAGTATTTTTTCAAAAATCAAAATTTGCGTTAAGGCTTTTTGTTTAAAAGTTGCAACCACATTAATTAGTTTTTTGTGGACAATTGTTTTTATAATTCCGGGTATTGTTGCTGCACTAAATTATTCTATGTCATCTTTTGTTATGGCAGATGAAGACTTACCCGCTTTAGAATGTATGGCAAAATCAAAAAAACTTGTAAATGGACATCGAGGTGAAATTTTTATTATTTATCTTTCTTACTTTTTTGTAATACTTGCAATTTTGTGCATTTGCGCTGGTCTTGGCTCTGCTATGAAATATTATTTTAATGTAAACATTTGGTTGCCTGTTGTTAGCATGGCATTACTTGCCTTGTTCTTTATAATTGTATTTGTAATTCCATATTTTGAACTTATGTTTGCACATATCTATTTGGTTTTAAAAGAAGAATATAGTAAAAACGCAAATCTGCAAAAAAATACTCAAAATGTAGTAGCAAAACGAAAATATACAAAAAAGAGAGAAACTATTAATTCCTAAAGTTTAATTAAATGTTTGCAATGTGTGACGAAAATTATATATAATGTACTATAAGAGGAATTGATTATGAATTATGAAACTATGTCTGCTGCCGATTTTAGGCGTGAAAGTGCTGTAAGGCGCGAAAAAATTTATGCAAAAACAGAATATATTGGCTCTCTTAAAGCAGAAAAAATTTTATGGAAAGAGTATGAAAATCTTTGTTCCGATGCTGCCAGTGGCGACCCTATTGCACAAGATTTACTTGCTCAGTGGTTTAGAAATGGTAATCAAATTGTTCACGAAAATATTGACCTAAGTATGAGGTGGCTAATTTTAGCAGGGGCTAATGGCAATAAACATTCTCTTGATAGGCTAAAACTTCATTTTGGTTTTGCTTTTGATACTATTATAGATTTAGATGATTTTAGTAAAATTTCATATAAATTCAAAATTAATGAATATAACTATCAATATATTTTAGGTAAGTTCATTTGCGATGCTGTTGTTGATGATATGAAAATTGATGCTCTTGAACTTGCAAAAGCAGAGCCACGGGCACTTCCTTTTAGTTCTGTTGTTCTTAGAGGCTTTGACCGCTCAATTAATAGGGCAGTTGTAAAAGTTATTGAATATTTAAGAAAATGATTAAAACCACGCAAACTTTGCGTGGTTTTTGTTAAATTTTTAAGTCCAACAAATGGATTTTTTTTATTATAAAATACTATAAAATTGCTTGACAATTGGCTGGGGGGGGGTAGAATACAAATATAGATATTTGAAAATTCTTTGTTGTTTTCGGAAGAAAAATATATAATTTATAACAAATGGCCTTACATAATAAAACAAATAGTGATAAAATTGATATGAAACATTTCTATATTTAGTATATTTTATCTATAATACAACAAATTAATTTTATTAAAATATCTAAAATAAAAGTAAAAGGAAGATAAAAAATGAAAAACAAATTCAAATGGCTAATAAATATATTTACCCTAGTACTATGTGTATGTGCACTAGCCATAGGCGTGTACGCAGCAAAAACAGCCATGCTTAATCTTGGAGGAACTTTAGGTTTTACTATGCATAGTTGCCTTGTAGAGGTAAGCGGAACAATTTCTCCAGTTGCGGTAAAAGATAGTAATGGTTCATATAAAAAAGAAACAATAACTTTAGATCGAGCAATTATGGGGTCTGAAAGTAGTGATAGTGTTACAACTACCAATATGGATTTGGGCAGTTTAGAGTTTTATAAAGGCTATGATATGGTTTTTGATTTTGAATTTAAAAACATGAGTGGTTGTGCAACTTTGGCTGAGTTTTCTATAGAATTTCAAAATGATGCTGTAACAATTGTTAATGATGGAGTATATGATATTTTACCAACAACAAAAGTAATAAGTCCAAATGGTATAGTTAATTTATGCTTCGCTTTACATTTAGAAGATGAAACACAAATTTTAAATGGGTTTAATTTTACTATAACGGCAGATTTTGAAGAGTTTGTAGTGCAAGAAGATGTAAATGGTTATAATTATGTAACAATGGGCACAGAAGATGGCAGCAAAACAGGAACAGCAATAAAGTGGTACCCATTTGCAAAACAACAAGATGGCTCGTTAGTTGCTTTTGATGCAACACAAGATTTAACTGCTGGTGAATATTGTTTTATTTCAGAATATGTATTAGATTTATCTACTCAATATGCAAATTCAAGCATTACTATAGATGAATCGAAGTCAAGCACAAATTATGGATTAGATTTTACAGACCTTCCAATAGGACAACTATTAAATGGAACAGGAGATAATAGTATTTTTACTAAATATGGTATGTCTAATTCTAAATTATATAATGTAATAACCCCTCAAACATTAAATGGATATAAGTATAGAATAAGAAACTGTTTTTCTGAGCCATATACAGTATATTATTCTGGAACAACTAATCCTGCAACAAATCAGTCTTTTGTTTTGTTAAACTATGGCGATTATAATTTATTGGCAGATGTTGGCAGTAATTCACCATTAAAAAAAGATGCAAAATTAATTACAGATAAATCATCAACTAAAAGTTGGTGGCTACAAAGTAGTTTTTCTTATTTAGATTATCATAGCACAGATGGTGTTAGTGGAAGTTATTATTCTGGTACCTCAACTGTTTATTATGGTGGATCGGCAAACACAAACCTCACAGATTTAGCATCATCATATTACATTCGTCCTTGCTTTCAATTAACAATTAATTAATAATAAAAATATGAGTCGATTTTGACTCATATTTTATTAATTATTAAATTTTTGCAAAAAATAATTATATGTTAGATGAAAGAAGTAAAACCATATTAAGTTATTTAGTTAAAGAGTGCAGCGAGGGCTCTTATAGGGTAATAGAAAGTAATGAATTGCTTGCGGCTCTACCAAAAAAGTTTAAGCCAGATGAAGGAACGGTTACACTCTGCATGGAATATTTAGAAAAGGGGAATTATATTTCTATTAAATATAAAGACGCAAAAATGTATTGTGTTTCGCCACTTCCTTTTGCAAGACAAATTTTAGAAAATGAAAGCAATGAGCAGGAAAAATCAAAAAAATTCTTTAGATTAGCATCAATTTTGTATATTTTGGTATTTGTTTGTGCATTTTTGGGTACTTTTGTGGCAATAATTTTATATGGCTTAATTTTTTAATTTTGCATTAAAATATGTTAGATAAAATAGAAAAATTTGTTATTTTATATTTGCTAGAGATATGCCCAAACAAAAGGTCATATCTTATTTTGGCGGAACAAATTGCCGAATTTGTTTCTAAAAAATATTTAATTACAATTACCGAACTAGATGATATAATGATTTCGCTTGCAAAAGATAATTATATTGATTTTGTTGTATCTGACAGCAAAAAAGGGTATTATTATTGTATAACTCTTAAAAATAAAGCACTAACATTAAAAAAAGATTTAAAAAAGCAAAAGCAAGAGTTTTGGATTATGATAATGCGAACTCTTGGTTTGGGTATACTTTCTTTTACTGTTGGCTTAATTTTAAAATTAATTTTTAATGGCTAAACGGAGGATAAATGGAGCAAAGAAATTTTGAATTAATTTCAAAGTATAAACCATCTGGCGATCAACCACAAGCAATACAAAAACTTGTTGATGGATTAACTGATGGATTAGCATCTCAAGTTCTTTTAGGAGTTACTGGCTCGGGTAAAACATTTACAATGGCAAATGTAATTGCAAAAATAAATAAACCAACCTTAGTAATTGCTCATAATAAAACGTTGGCTGCACAACTTTGTAATGAGTTAAGAGAGTTTTTCCCAAATAATAGGGTTGAATATTTTGTAAGTTATTACGACTATTATCAGCCTGAAGCATATATTGTATCTTCAGATACATATATAGAAAAAGATATGGCAATAAATGAAGAAATTGATAAATTACGCTCGTCGGCTACAACAAGTTTATTAGAACGAAGCGATACAATAGTTGTTGCTTCAGTTTCTTGCATATATGGCTTAGGTAATCCCGAAGAGTATTATAATTTACAACTTTATATAAAACAAGGAATGGAAATTTCAAGAGAAGAAATTATTAAGCGCTTGGTCGAAATGCAGTATACTCGCTCAGAAATAGATTTTAAGCGAACCACGTTTAGGGCAAAAGGGGATACTTTAGATATTTTTCCATCTAATCAATCAGAATTTGCTATAAGAATTGAATTTTTTGGTGATGAAATTGATTATATTTATGAGTTTAATCCTTTAAGTGGTATAAAACTACAAAGTTTAGAGAGTATTGTTGTTTTTCCCGCAACACACTATGCTGTGGGTAGTCAAAGGCTAATAAATGCATTAAAACAAATAGAATATGACAAAGACTATTATGTTAAAAAATTTGAAGATGAGGGTAAACTAATAGAGGCACAAAGGCTTAAAGAGCGTGTTTCATATGATGTTGAAATGATGCGTGAAATTGGTTATTGTAGTGGCATAGAAAACTATTCACGTTATTTTGATGGTAGAGAAGAAGGTCAACCGCCATATACTTTAATGGACTATTTTCCGCAAGGCTTTTTAACAATTATAGATGAAAGCCATATGACAATTCCACAAATAAGGGCAATGTATAATGGTGATAGGGCAAGAAAAACAAGTTTGGTTGAATATGGGTTTAGATTACCAGCAGCATTTGATAATCGCCCTTTTAATTTTAAGGAGTTTGAAAGTCATTTAAACCAAACAATTTTTGTCTCTGCCACTCCGGCTGATTACGAGCGGGAAAAAAGTGGTCAAATTGTAGAACAATTAATTAGACCAACAGGCCTTTTAGATCCCATTGTAGAAGTTGTAAAAACAGATGGTCAAATTGAATATTTAATAAATGAAATAAATAAAGTTATTGCTAAAAACAGGCGAGTTTTAATAACTACTCTTACAAAAAAAATGGCAGAAAGTTTGACTACTTTTTTAAGCGAACGTGGAATCAAGGTAAAGTACTTGCATAGTGAAATTGATACAATGGAACGTATTGAAATTATTAATGGGCTCAGACTTGGTGATTTTGACGTAATAGTAGGAATAAATCTTTTAAGAGAGGGGCTAGATTTGCCAGAAGTAGAACTTGTTTGTATTTTAGATGCCGATAAAGAAGGTTTTTTAAGAAGTGATACAGCATTAATTCAAACAATAGGTCGTGTTGCACGTAATAGTGAAGGTCGTGTTATTATGTTTGCTGATGTTGTAACAAAAAGCATGCAAAGGGCTATATCAGAAACTGCAAGAAGACGACAAATTCAAGATTCATTTAATAAAGAACATGGAATTGTTCCAAGAACAATAATAAAAGAAGTTAAAAACACATTAGATTTTTCTAAAAAAGAGGCACAAATTTCTAAACCAGATGATGTCTATAAAGAAATTGAACGCCTAAAAGGACTTATGAATATTGCAAGTAAACAGTTAGATTTTGAAACTGCAATTGAATTGCGTGATAGAATTACAGTTTTAAAAAAACAAGTTAAAACAAAAAACTAAAAAAAATCATATAAACAAATGTGATTGGTGTAATAGATAGCGGCAGCGGTGGCGCAAATGTAATTAATGAGTGTCTTAAACATTTTAACGAAGATTTTGTATATTTGGTAGATAATAAAAATTGTCCTTATGGAAATAAAAATATAAAAATATTGGATCAGATTATAAAGGATAATATTGATTTTTTACTTTCAAATTTTAATTTAGATATTTTAATTATTGGTTGTAACACGGCAAGTAGTTTAATAAATTATAAAATGTTAGAACAAATCAATTTACCGGTTATAAAAACATTTCCAAATTTAAAAAGTTTAATAGTGCAAAAAGGTGACAAACTATTGTTTGCAACAAAAAATACAATTAAACAATCAAATTGGGTAAAATATTATTTATTTAATTATAAGTTCAAAACTTTATGGATAAAAAATTTACCAAAATATATTGATGAAAAATTATCAAAAAATTGTCAAATTGATGAAAAAAACTTGCAAAAAACATTAAAAAATTAATTTATTAATAAAAAATATAAAAATATTCAAAATATAGCACTTGGTTGTACACACTTTAAACATATAGAAAATGAAATTAAAAACATGTTTAATAATAAGATAAATATTTTTGAGTGTGAACCTCAAGTCGCAAATATTTGTAAATTTTTAATCAGAAAAAACAAAAATAAGTCTAGTTTAAAAATAATTCTAACAAGTGAAGACAACACATTAAAATCATTTATACAAAACCAAGTAAATATTTAAAACATAGGAGAAAAAAATGATTTGCAATATATGTGCAAAAAAATGTGGTAAAGAAAGAGATGAACAAAAAGCATGTGGCAATTGTAAAATGCCACTGCGTTTAAAAATTGCTCATTATGAATTGTTTCAATTCGAGGAGCCATGCATAAGTTTAAATAAGGGCAGTGGGGCAATATTTTTTTCTGGTTGTAATTTAAATTGTGTTTTTTGTCAAAATTATGATATTTCAACTCTTGGTGGTGGTAAGTTTATTTCAGTGCAAGAGCTTGTAGATATTTTTAAAGAATTAGAAAATATGGGTGCTGAAAACATTAATTTGGTAAGCCCAACTCATTATGCTTTGCAAATTGTAGAAGCATTAAAAATTTATAAGCCTAAAATTCCAGTTATTTATAACACAAATTCATACGAAAATTTATCAACATTACAAATGGTCGCTCCATATGTTGATGTATTTTTACCAGATTTTAAGTATCATTCGTCTAATATTGCAAAAAAATTTTCAAATGCAGAAGATTATTTTTATGTGGCATTAAATGCAATAAAACTCATGAGAAAATTAAAACCGGACATATATGCTGAAAACGGAAAAATTTTGCAAGGAGTAATTGTTAGACATATGGTTTTGCCTCTTTGTGTAAGTGATAGTATAAAAGTTTTGCAAACTATAAAAGAGCAAATACCAAATACAAAAGTCAGTTTGCTTGCACAATACACACCATATGGTAAAGCATGTGAATTTAAGCAAATTAATAGAAAAATAACAAAAAGAGAATATAATTTGGTCTTAAATGAATATATTTCTCTAAATTTAGATGGTTATGTGCAAGAATTATCTAGTGCAAAAGAAGCATATATCCCAAAATTTAAATACATTAATTAAAACTTTCTGCAAGCGATTTATAAGACATTATAATCTTACAATAGCACTCTTTTACATAAGCACTGTACGTAACAGTTCCTGACGCATCTATTAAAGTTTGTAAATGGTTTTTAAGTTCTTCTATTGCAAGTTTAATACGCAATAAATCTGTAGAAAGATTGTCAGAAAATAAAGTGTTGAAGTTATTATAAATTGTTCCAAGTTCGCTGTTTAATTCGTTTACTAGTAATCTTGCTCCAACTTCGGTTTCTACATTTGTATCTAAACTAACAGAAATATCATATAACTTTTGATAACTTGTTTTAAAAATGGAAATACAGTTCATTACTGTATTTTTTTCTTGAGTGGTTAAATTGCTGCTAATGGTTATTTTAGGAATTACAAGTTTTTGTATACTAACATTAGGTTTGCTTTCTATTAAATTATTTTTTACCTTTTGGGCATCGCTTTCTGTTTCGTATATGCTTGCTATAATGTAATATGATTGTTCGTTCATATATACACACCCTGCACCACCTTGTTTTTTAATATCTTCGGCAAATTCTTCTGCAAGAAGTTTTGTAGGATGGTTAGATGTGCAAATTGCATAAACTGAATATTCATTTGCTGAAATATTTTCATTAACAAAACTGAAACCACCAACTGTAATTAGGCTTGAAAAAATATCAGCCATTGAAACAACAAGTGCAAAACTTATTACACAAAAACAAATTGTAAATACCTTGGTAAAAAAACTTTTTTTATTCATTTTGCTTTTCATTAACATAGTTTATGATGTTATTAAATATAAAAATGCTAAATTTTTGAACTAATATAAAAATGTTTTGAATATTTTAAAGTATGTGGTAAAATATTTGAGAAATTTTAGTTTATTTTGTATTTGGAGGGGCTTATGAAAAAAACTATAAAAGATATTGATGTAAATAATAAACGAGTATTACTTAGAGTAGATTTTAATGTTCCTTTAGATGAAAATGGTTTTATAACCGATGACACTAGAATCAAACTTGAACTTCCAACAATTAAATATTTATTACAGCAAAATGCAAAAGTTATAATATGTTCGCATCTTGGTAGACCAAATGGTGAAAAAAATCAAAAATATTCATTGTTGCCAGTTGCAAAATATTTAGTAAAAGAATTGCTTGGAAGAGTGTTCTTTGTATCTGATTGTGTTGGTGATGAGGTTGAAGCAAAAACAAAATGTTTAAAACCTGGCGAAGTTCTATTATTAGAAAATGTTAGATTTTATAAAGAAGAAGAAAGCAATGATCCAATATTTGCTAAAAATTTAGCACGTCTTGCTGATATTTATGTTAATGATGCTTTTGGTACAGCACATAGAAAACATGCGTCGACTTTTGGAGTTGCTGAACTTTTACCAAATGCTGTTGGTTTTTTAATGGGGAAAGAAATTAATGCTATTAAAGCGGTTATTGATGCTCCTGAACGTCCTCTTGTTGCAATTTTAGGTGGCGCAAAAGTTAGCGATAAAATAACGCTTATTAATCATTTAGTAGAAAAGTGCAACACACTTTTAATTGGTGGTGGCATGGCTTATACTTTTTTAAAGGCTCAAGGCGTTAATGTTGGTAATTCACTTGTAGATGATACTAAAATTGAAGTTGCTAAAGAAATCTTAGCAAAGGCACAAGAAAATAATGTAAAAATTGTTCTTCCTATTGATTATTTATGTGCAACAGAATTTAGTCCAAACGCAAGAGCAAAAAAATTCAGTGGCAATATCCCAAATGGTTGGCAAGGCTTAGATATTGGTCCTAAAACAGTTAAATTGTTTAAAAAAGAAATAAACAATGCAAATTCAATAGTTTGGAATGGCCCTTTAGGGGTGTTTGAGTTTAAACATTTCTGCAAAGGTACCGAAACTGTAGCTAAACTTGTTTTAAAATTTAAAGGTAAAGCAGTTGTTGGTGGGGGCGATAGTGTTTCTGCAATTAAAAAAGTTGGCAATACAAACAAAATCTACCACGTTTCATCGGGCGGTGGGGCAAGTTTAAAACTTATGGCTGGCGAAAGTTTGCCGGGTGTTGCTGTTATAGAAGAAATTTAAAAATACAAAAATTGACTAAAAAAATAATTAAGTTTTATTAATTTTTAGTCTTTTTTTAGGAAAAATATATTTAATTTGGTCCAAAAGGAAATTTTATTATGAAAAAATTAATTTACGGTAACTTAAAAATGAATTTTAATTTAAAAGATATGGAAAACTATTGTGAATTATTTTTAAAAAAAGTAGAGCAGTCTAAAAACGAAATAGCAATTTTTCCTTCTTTTACAAATTTAATGTTTACTAAACAAAAACTTACAGCAAGTAAAGTTTTATTGGGCGCTCAAAATTTGTCATCAGAGGTAAGCGGCGCATATACTGGTGAAATATCTGCTGACATGCTAAAAAGTGTTGGTGCAGAACTTGTAATTGTTGGACATAGCGAAAGGCGTAAATTGTTTTTAGAAAAAAACGAAACTATTAATAAAAAAATTAAGCAAGCACTAAGTCAAGGTTTAAAAGTAGTTCTTTGTGTTGGCGAAACAAAGTATGAGCGTCAGAATAGGAAATATAAAATGGCACTTGAAAAAATTATTTCTGAGACCTTAAAAGGGTTGTATGAAAATGAGTTAAAAAATATAATTATTGCATATGAACCTATTTGGGCAATTGGCACGGGTGTTTTGCCAACCGTTAAAGAAATAGAAGAGGCTGCAAATATAATACGAAATCAAGTAAGTGTTGAATTTACTAGTCAAGCAGCAAAAAACTTAAAATTGCTTTATGGTGGCAGTGTAAATACACAAAATTGTAAGCAGTTTTTAGGCGCAAATGGTATTAATGGATTACTTGTTGGTGGAGCATCTTTAAAAGCTGATGAGTTTGCAAAAATCTGTAATAGTTAATTTTGACAAATATTAGCATATGTGCTAATATTTTTATTATGAGAAGAAGTAATTATAAAGCAAAACGCTGCCCTCGCTGTGGCACAAAAAATCATTATACCTCATTTAAATGTGCAGAGTGTGGCTTAATTTTTTCTAGAGTAGAAAATGGTAGTAATAAACTTGCAAAAGGGCTTATTCTTTCTGGAAAATCAAATGAAGTAGTCAAAGCACCAATGTTTCCAAAAGATGTTAGCAAAAAAACATTTTTGTTTTTGTGTGGTTTTTTAGGCTTTTTTGGTGCTCATAATTTTTATGTTGGTCGTTATGTAAAAGCGGTTTTTCAAATAATTGTTGGTCTTGGTACACTCATTTTAACAGTGCTTTCAAGTGCAATAAATATAGAATATATTATGAGTTTTGCTTTTTTACCAGTTTCAATCGATGGAATAATGTGGTTTTTTGATTTTTGCGATGGCATATTTAATAAGTATAAAATACCTGTTGCGGTTGATTTCACCGATGGCAAAAATTTAATGAAATAGGAAAAATTTATGGCAAAAGTAGTTGTAGGTGTTAGCGGTGGAGTAGACTCTTCAGTTGCTGCATATTTGTTAAAAGAACAAGGTCACGACGTAGTTGGCCTTTTTATGGTAAATTGGGAAGAACAAAGCGAAATTTGTACTTCTGAGCAAGATTATGAAGATGTTAAACGTGTTTGCTCTAAAATTGGTATACCATATTTTAGTGTTAATTATGCAAAGGAGTATTACGATAGAGTATTTAAATATTTTTTAGAAGAATATGAAAAAGGCAGAACGCCAAACCCAGATGTTCTATGTAATAGAGAAATTAAATTTGGCCCATTTTTAGAGTTTGCCAAAAGTTTGGGGGCTGATTATATAGCAACCGGACATTATTGCAAAAAGATAGAAAAAGATGGTAAATATTATTTGTGCAAAGCAGATGATTTGAATAAAGACCAATCATATTTTTTAAATCAACTTTCACAAGAACAGTTAAAATATGTACTTTTTCCACTTGCAAATATAGAAAAACCAAAAGTACGTGAGATTGCTGCAAAGTTAGAACTTTCAACCGCCGAAAAAAAAGATAGTACAGGCATTTGCTTTATTGGTGAACGTAATTTTAAAAAATTTTTAAAAGAATATTTGCCTGCAAAACCCGGTAAAATTATGACTTTAGACGGCAGACATGTGGGCAACCATGAAGGTTTAATGTATTATACAATAGGTCAGCGCAGGGGGCTTGGCATTGGCGGAAGGGCAGATAGTAATGGCCAGCGCTGGTTTGTGCTTTCTAAAGATTTAAAAAATAATATTTTGTATGTTTCGCAAGGTGAGGGGGAAGAACTTTTTTCAAGCGGTATGATTAGTGAGAAATTTAATTGGATTCCAGAAAAACCTAAAGAACAAGAATTTGATTGTTTTGCAAAGTTTCGTTATCGCCAACCCGACCAAAAAGTAAGAGTAAAAATTGTTGATGAGCATGTAGAAATTACTTTCTACCAAAAACAACGTGCGGTAACTCCAGGACAATTTGTGGTTTTATATAATAACGATGAAAATGGAAATAGCATTTGCCTTGGTGGTGCAGTTATAGATAAGGTGTTAGACTAATGAATAATTTTTATATTTTTTTAGATATAGATGGTGTTATGTATGATTGGACCTATATTAAAAGCCATACATCAAAACAAAGTAAATTAATAACTAATTTTAATCCGCAAAGCGTTTTTGCTTTAAATTATTTAATTAACAATTTAAGCAAAATATTTAATGTTGTTTTAGTTATTACTTCAACTTGGCGTAAAGATATGCAAAAGTGTAAAAATATATTGTTAAAAAATGGTGTAAAATTAAATAATTTAAGTAAATTAACTTGTACTAATATTTCCCAAAATCAACATTTAAGGGGCGAAGAAATTGTTAATTATTTAAAAGAAAATTCAATAAATTTAAATAATAATTATGTAATTATTGATGATGAAATGTTTGACTATTTGTCACATTTTAGCAAAACAAATATTATTCATACCAACATATTTAATAATTCATTAAATATTTCACAAATTAATGAATTTTTAAATAATTTTAATAATTTGTTAGAAAAATAAAAGTTTTATAAAAAATCCCTAATTATTTAATAGGGATTTTTTCACGATTAAAATTAATTTTTTTCTGTATCTATAATTATAGTACAGGGTCCATCAGCCATCATTTCTATTAGCATGTCGGCGCCAAAAACTCCAGTTTTGGTTGGTACTTGTGTACTTAAAATTTGCACACATTTTTCATATAATGGTTTAGAGATTTCTGGTTTTGCTGCATTTATAAAATCTGGTCTATTAGTGCCTTTGGTAGAGCCATAAAGTGTAAAATTGCTAACCAGCAAAACTGAGCCATTTACATTATTTAAGGCAAGGTTTAATTTTCCATTTTCATCTTCAAACACTCTTAATTTTGCTATTTTATTTGCAATATATTCAGCATCTTTTTCTGTATCGGTGTTTGTTATTCCTAAAAGAACAACAAAGCCTTTTTCAATATTAGAATATTCTTGACCATTTGCAATGAGTTTTGCTTTTTTTACTACTTGAATAACAGCACGCATTTTTGTTCCTTAAATTAATTATTTTTTTGATTTGCAAGAGCAGTTTCTACTGCCAGTGCTACAGTTGCACCAACTATTGGGTTATTACCCATACCAATAAAGCCCATCATTTCAACATGTGCAGGAACAGAAGAAGAGCCTGCAAATTGAGCATCGCAGTGCATGCGACCCATTGTATCTGTTAAGCCATAAGAGGCAGGACCAGCGGCAACATTGTCAGGGTGAAGAGTTCTACCGGTGCCACCTCCAGAGGCAACACTAAAATATTCTTTGCCGTTATCATAACACCATTTTTTATAAGTACCAGCAACAGGGTGTTGAAAACGTACAGGATTAGTTGAATTTCCAGTAATAGAAACATCAACCTGTTCTAACTTCATTATTTCTACACCTTCGGAAACATCAAAGGCACCATAAACTTTAACGCCAGCCCGATCACCAGTTCCAAAAACTTTTTCGCCATTTACAGTTAATTTATGAGTTTCGTGGTTAAAAGTAGTATCAACATAAGTAAAGCCATTAATTCTAGCAATAATGTACGCAGCATCTTTACCAAGACCATTTAAAATTACTTTTAATGGAGTTTTGCGAACTTTATTTGCTTTAAGTGCAATTCCCATCGCACCTTCAGCGGCGGCAAAACTTTCATGACCTGCTAAAAAGCAAAAGCATTTGGTATTTTCGTTTAAAAGTTTGCTTGCCAAATTTCCATGACCTAAACCAATTTGGCGTTCATCTGCAACCGAACCAAGCCTACAAAAACTCTGCAAACCTTCACCTATTAGTTTGGCGGTTTCTTCTGCCGTTTGTTTTTTAGAAAGAAGAGCAATTGCACTTCCTAAAGTATATGCCCCAACTGCATCTTCAAATGCTATTGGTTGAATACTTTTAACAATTTCTTCAACTTTAACACCGGCTTTTAGGCAAATTTGTTTTGCCTCTTCTAAATCTTTAATATTATATTTTTTTAATGTATTTAAAACTAATGTTTGTTCCATATTACTTGCTCCTTGGGTCAATAAATTTAACGCCTTCACTAAACCTGCCATATGTTTTGCAGTTTTTTGTGCGTACAACATCATATGGTTCGCCGGCTTCTAACATTTTAACTAGTCCGCCTATATTTAAATATTCATAACCAATTATTTCATTATTTTTATCTAAGGCAAGTTTTGTAATATAACCCTCTGCCAAGTTTAAATATCTAGGACCAATTTGCTCGTTAGCATAGGCAGTTCCAACGGCGCTCATCCAATTTTTTCCTAAATCTTCTAAGCCTGCACCAACATTTAAGCCGCCCTCTGAAAAGGCAGATTGGCTTCTGCCATATACTAGTTGTAAAAATATTTGTTTCATTGCATCGTTAATAGCGTCGCAAACAAGGTCGGTATTTAATGCCTCTAAAAGTGTTTTGCCAATTAAAATTTCGCATGCCATGCCTGCAGAGTGTGTCATGCCAGTACAACCAATTGTTTCAACTAAAGCTTCTTTAATAATTCCATCTTTTACATTAAGCGTAAGTTTGCAAGTGCCTTGCTGAGGTGCACATTTTCCGCACCCGTGAGAAAAGCCACTTATTTGCATAATATCTTTTACTTGTACCCATTTTGCTTCTTCAGGGATTGGTGATGCCCCACGAGAAGCCATACAATTTACACATGTTTTATTTTCCATATAATTTGCTCCTAATGCTTTATATTTTACCAAATTTTAAAAATTAATCAAAATAAATAATATAATATGTTATATGAATTATTATAAACTTTTAAATTTAAAATTTTTACATTTTTTAATGCGGAAATAAAAATAAATGTGTTATATTAGTTGTATATGAAAAAATTTTGGCAATTTATAAAAACACCAAAAGTTTGGTTATCAATACTTGTTTGTATAGCAACACTTTTATTTATTGCATTAACATTGACTTTAACTTTTATGGGTATACAAAATTTTTGGGTATATCCAATTTATGTAATTGCTTTTTTATTGCTATGTTATGGAATTTATATAATAGTGTACTTTGCGCCTAAAATTAAACAAAGGTTTTTAAAATTAGCACTTAAAAATAAATATACAAAAAAATACATTCAAAATTTTGGTTTTAGAAGTCTAGTTTCTTCTTTTATTGGTTTTGTAATAAATGCTGCATATGCATGTATGCTTGCCGTTTTTGCAATTCTTTCTCATTCCGTTTGGTATGGGGCTTTGGCAACTTATTATATTATGCTTAGTTTAATTAAGGGTGGAATAATTGCAAAGCATAATAAACGTAAATCAATAGAAAACCAAGAGCAGTTTTTTATTGACCAAGTAAAGTCATATAAAAATTGCGGTTGGTTTTTAACAGCACTTACTTTTACTTTGGTTGCGGCAATAGTTCAAATGGTTATTGCAAATCAAGGCTTTGAATATGCCGGAATTATGATTTATGTAATGGCAACATATACCTTCTATAAATTAACAATGGCAATAATCAATATGATAAAAGCGAGAAGAAATAAAGATTTAACAGTACAATCATTAAAAAATTTAAACTTAGCAAGTGCGTTAGTGGCTCTTCTTTCGTTGCAAACAGCAATGTTCCAAGCATTTGGGCAAGATGTAAATCCAAGGCTTTTTAATGCCTTAACTGGTGGCGGAGTAACACTGTGTATTATAACAATTGCAGTACTTATGATTGCAAAAGGTCGCTATATTTTAAAAAAAGTTAATAAACAAAATTAAATGATAAATAATAAAAGCCATAGATATAAATCTGTGGCTTTTTTAGAGCGCAAGAAGAACAAGAATATAAAGAGTTTTTTTAAGAATGCAAGGAACAATACAATCAGAGTGACTGTTTATTTATAAAAAAATAAATATAACAAATCACAAAAAACGCTTGACAATTGACTGGGGGGGGGTAGAATACAAATATATCATAAAAAGGAGAAAAATAATGAAAAGTAAGAAATGGTTTTTACTAATAGCCCTCTGTTTGTGTTTTGGAGTAATGGCAATAGGCATATATGCCGCAGCCACTGCCAGTTTAAATATCACAGGCAACCTAGGTTTTACAATGCATGAAGGTATGGTAACAGTAAAAGTGCAAATGCAAGATATAGCTGTTGCTTGCGATAACGGTACTGCTTCAGAAAGAACAACAAGAATAGTAGAAAAGACAATAAAAGGCTCTAATCAAGGGACAACAACAACCTTAGATCTAGGCGAAATATATTTTTACTATGGCGCATATGATGATGGCTCAGGTAATGTAACCTCAAAGGTATATGATATAGTGTTTAATATAACAGTAACAAATATATCAACAAAACCAACAACAATGAAGGTGCCAATGCCAACAGTAGCCGATAGCGGAATTGAAATAGTCCATGGCACAACAGCAAGTTATTATACAACTTTAACTGATGGTTATGAAACAATGATAGGAGCAAACTCGTCAACAACTGTAAAGTTTGCATTAAGACTAATAGATACTGATTATGAAAGTTGGACAGGCAAGCAAGTGTCATTTAATTTAAGCGGGATAACTTTTTCGCCATTTTACAAAATAGCAACAGCAACAGATGCAAACGAATTAATACGAAATAAATTATATGTAGAAATGGGTGAGTACAATGGTGAGCCTATTCGTTGGTATGCTTTCGCTAAAGAGAATGCAAGCGGTGTGTATGAATCTTTATTAGATGTTAATTTTAATTCTCAAACTCCAACTAGTGGCAGTTATTATTTTATTTCTGAATATATGTTAGGAAGTTGTGTATTTCATGAAGGAATGGAATCTGATTTGTTGAATGCGGAATATAATTATTCATTACTAAAAAATGAAATTAATGAACTGTCAACAACTTACTCATTTACAAACACAGCAGTTTATAAGCAAATTACAAAAAGAAATTTGGAGGGTGAAAACTACTATAATGAAGATTATGTTCCAGATGTTAAAAAATCGGCTGATACACTAAATCAAAAATTATGGGCATTAAGTATAAATGAATATTCGTTATTGGTTAATACTTCTTGTGAATATTATGAAGAAGAGGGTGATGTAAGTTATAAATTTGCTAGCAATACAAATAAAACTTATGGTTATGCAGCACAAATTTCTACACCAACAATCACTGGAACATCAAGAGAAAACATGTGGTGGCTAAGAACACCAATCTATGATGATGGTCAAGAAGCAGGGTGCTCTATAAGTGATATTAGTAATTATAATAGTTATTATTCATCGTGTTTGCATGATATTCAAATAACAATTGAATTATGTGGAATTAGACCGGGTTTTCAATTATCATTTTAAACTGATAAAACTCAAGACGTTAGTTTTGAGTTTTTTATATTGCAATGTTGATTTAAATGTTGTATTATATTTATAAATGGGAGTAGTAAACATATGGAATATACACCTTTTCAAAGATTAATATCAAAAATAAATAATATACCTTTTGAATGTACGCCAGAACAAAAAACTGCATACAAAACGGCCATGTGTAAAATGTTGTATAGGTTAGATGATTATTTTACTAAAAATAATTTATATAACCTTGTTGATTATGATCATATTATTGACAATATGTTAAAACCTGGTTTTTATGAATTTTTCGTTGATAACGGTAATTTAAAAAAAAGAAACTGGGCTGGGGTTCATATGCGTTTTGGAAATAAACGCAAAATTGGTATACGTGCTGACTATCTTGGGCATGGCACAACAACAGAAGGCGTATTATGTCACGAATTTATTCATGCCTTAACTATTGGTCCATATGTTTTAATATATAATAAAGATGGTGATGTTTATGAAACACAATTGCCTCAAACAACCGGAGGTTTAAAACTATCAGGTCTTAAAAGAAATGTAACCAAAAGAAAGGTCGAAGCATTAGATGCTGGAGATGCTTTAGATGGTGGCTTTATTTGTGAGGCATTAACAGAACTTTTTAAACAAGAAATTTATACTCAAGAAGAGAGTTATCATTCTTATGTGCCACAAACTTCATTAATTAAATTTTTGAATGCATTAACTGGAACTAAAGTAAATTTTAAAGATTTTTTGCGTGGAGATTTACCAAATTATGTTAAAATACTTGGTAGGCAAAATTTTATTAAATTTAATGATTATTGCGAAAAGTTTCAAACAAAATATGAGCAAAATGCAAAAATTGATTATATGCATGATGAAGATTATTTACATGCACAAGACATAATTTGTAAGTCAATTTTGCAAAATATTAAACAAAATCCAAAAGAATATTCAATTGAACAAGTTTTAAATATTGCTAACACTATAATTACTCAATGTCCAACATTAACTGCAAATGCAGAGCATGCTCAGCGTTATAAAACTGAAATTTCTTTAGTGTTAGATGCGGTAGCAAACTCGCAACCAAATTTAACTTTAATTGAAAAACAAAAATTTAGACTTTTGCTTGAAAAAACATTGCAAAGAAAAACCAATCTAGAAAAAACAATATTTTCTATACCAAATACAGTTTTTTCTTTAAAAAAGACACAAAATGGATTTATTATTTGTGTAAATGGTGTAGAAATATTACCTAGTAATAAATTACCACAAAATTATGCTACTGGGGTTTTAGTTCAGCTTTCAGATTTTGAATTTAAAGCAGAAGTTGATAAAAAAGGAATTTATACCATTTCTTTGATAGATAAAAATAAAAAACAACAAGCAATAAAGTTTATGTTTAAAACAAAAGATGCAAACCAAATTGCTATTTTAGATAATAATTCTAATGTTTTGCAAGAAATTTGTTTAAATACCAACTTGGTAAAAGAACAAAAATTTATTTCTACAAATACAAATTTACTCAATAATTTTGAACATAATATTGCTTTACAACAAATAATGAATAGTGATATAAACAAAAAAGTATACGATGTAAAAATTGTAAAAGCAGATAATGGTAATAATTATTTAATTACAAGTGCGAACGGTGCTATTAACTTTTATAAAATAACAGCAAATGGGTATCAAAAAATTGAGGTAGAAAAACAGTCTATAGTTGCACAAAATTTAAAAGTCTGCGAAAGGGTTTATCTTGGTGAAAATCAAACAGGAGCAGTGGGTTATATGACCAAAACTCAAACGGAACAAGATGATAAATTTTATACATTGTCAGATGGAACAACCTTTGTAAAATACTTTAAAGATGGTAAAGAAACATTTGCACAAGCAATAAAACCATTTACAACACAACAAGAAGTGATTTTAGAATGTGAAAATATTAGTATTTATGATAGGTCAAATACAGATATATCAAAAACAATTTCTTCAAATTATCAAGAAAAAACCTCTAATTTTTAGAGGTTTTTTTATTAATTTCCCCAAAAGCCAATAACAACCGAGCCAGAACCAACATGCGCACCAATTATTGGCGAAAGTAATTTTCTTTTAACTACACAATCAGGAGCAATTTGTTTTATTAAGTTTTCTAAAGTTACAGCATATTCATTTTCGCAAGCATCTGTAATATATACTGTTTTTGATTCTAAAGGATTATAATTTTCTTTAAATAACTCAGCAAGTTTGTTTAAACAAGCCTTGATGCCTTTTTGTTTTGCAATCATACCAAGTTTTCCATCTTGTAATTTAATAATTGGTTTAATGTTTAACATGGAGCCAAAAAATGCAGTAGCAGCACTAATTCTTCCACCACGTTTAAGGGCATTTAAATCATCAACAACTGCAAATGCTTTTAATTTTAATTTTGCTGTATTTAAGTCTTTAGCATTTTCTTCAATTGACAAGCCTTTTTCTTTATTTGCTATCATTCGTTCAGCTAATAATCCCATTGGGGCTGTAGCAGAAATTGTATCTATTGAAATTAAATCTACATTAGGAAATTCTTTTTTTAAATTTTCTGCGGCTTTTAAAGAAGACTGATATGTAGCCGAAAGTCCACTCGAAAGGCATAAATATAATGCGGAATAACCTTGCTGCATATATGGTCTAAAAAATTCCTCATAGTTATTAGGGTTAATTTGTGATGTCTTGATTATTTTTTTATTTTTAATATTTTCGTAAAACTTAACTAAATCAAGCCCATTTTCATCTGCTGTGTAAGTTTCTATATCATCATCAATAATAAATTCCATTGGAATAAGTTTCAAATTTTTTTCTTTTGCTAAGTTAGCATCAATATCTCCCGATACATCCATAAATAATAAATAGTCTTTCATAATTGCTCCTTTATTTGACTTATTGTATGTTTTAATAATAAAATATATGTGTAATTACATTTGTAATCGCACAACACAATATAACATAAAATTGTTTAACTTCAAAAATATTTTAATTAAAAATTATCGGTGGTTACAAAAAGGAGAAATTTGTAATGAAACATATATCACAAGCGTTAAAGCAAAGAAATAAAGAATTAAATGATATAACGTTAGAAAGCATAACAAAGGCATTAATTATTTTAATGAAATATAAAAGTTATAATAGCATAACTATTACAGATATATGCATAAAGGCAGGTGTGTCTAGAAATGCTTTTTATAAAAATTTTGGAACAAAAGAGAATGTTTTTAGGTTAATAGTTAAAGATTTTAACAAAAATATTATTTTAAGAAAATTAGGAAATCCTTTTAACAAAAAAGCAGGGTTAGATTGGTATGTAAAGTTTTTTTATATTGTAAAAGAACATGCAGAGTTATTCAAATTGCTGATGGCATCAGATTTTACAAGTGTGTATTTAGATTATGTTAATAGTATTTTAACTCCGGCAAATATTGAGGACGTTGAAACAAAGTATTCAAGGTTAATTTGGAATGGTGCAATACAAAATGTTGCAGTAGAATGGCTTAGAAATGGAATGAAAGAAAGTCCAAATCAATTGGCCAAGTATTGTTATAAAAGATTAGATTTTAATAAAAATAATTAAGTATTATTTGGGAATGAATAACTTAGAAAAACTTATAGATATTTTTGTAAAACTAAGCAAGGCATTTTGCCTTGCTTTTTAACATATTTTTATGCTTGTATATCATTTAATAAATAAAGGATATAATTATGCAAAAAAATAAATCAAACGAATACGTAGTAAAAGTAACGGCAACAACTACACAAGAAATATTGCAACGTGATTATGATGATAATATAAAATTAAACAAAGATTTTGCTAATTATTTATTATTTAAAACATATAAAATTAACAGCAAACAAACTTTAAAATTGCACTTTAATATGAATCAGAAAATAGCCAAAAGTGAAATTGAAACTGCGTTAAATAATCAGTTTATTCAAGAATCTAATATAATTAAAGAGGAAATTAAAAACCTTAATTTTTTTATACTTATTATGTTTTATTTAGGTATAATTACATTCTTTTTTATGGGTACTATTCATAATTATGAATATAGTAATTTTTATATTGAAACAATATTAGAAATAACGGCATGGGTATTTGTGTGGGAGTCGGTAGATGCATTTTTTCTTCAAAGACCAAAATTAAAACAAAAATTTTTGCAAATGAAAAAACTTTGTAAAGCTGATATTAAAATATAAAAGGTTGTTTAATAAACAAAAATAAATTATTTGTTGCTAAAATATTTAGAAAATTATAGATGAAAACTTTGTAAGTTGTGTTTTTTTTGCTATACTAAATAAGATATTAAAAAAGGAAAAACATGAAAAATAATAACCAAATAAAAAAAGAACGTGAAAGTTGGTATTCAAAGTCGGTTGAATATGCACTAGAAAAAACAAATACTTATAAAAAGGGATTAACTACTGCCGAGGCTGAGGAACGGTTAAATAAAAATGGGGAAAACACACTTCCTCATAAAAAACCAACATCTATATTAATAATGCTTTTAAAAGAGTTTGTAAATCCTATAATTTTAATTTTGCTTGTTGCAATGACTTTTTCATTTATAGTGGGCGAATTGTTAGATGGTTTTGTAATTTTAGGAATTATCTTAATAGATGCAATTATAGGTGCTGTACAAGAAAAACGTGCTGAAAGAGTTGCTAGTTCTCTTTCTAATATGATTAAGGTTAAAGCGAAAGTGTTGCGTGATGGGCAAAAGGTAGAAATAGAGTCTAAAAACCTTGTTGTTGGTGATATTGTTTATCTAGAAAGTGGCGATAAAATCAGTGCAGATATGCGCATAATAGAATGTAATAATTTTACAGTAGATGAAGCGCTTTTAACTGGTGAAAGTATAAACGCAACAAAATATGTAGAGCCAGTTCAAGATAATGCATCGCTTGGCGATAGAACTTGTATGGTTTTTTCTGGCAGTTCTGTAATTACAGGTAGAGCAAAATGCGTTGTTGTAGAAACAGGGCTTAATACCGAAATTGGTAATATTTCTACAAATTTGAATGAGGTTAAAGATCAAAAATCCCCATTAAATATACGAATTGCTAAATTTTCAAAACAAATAAGCATTGCAATTGTTGCTGTGGCGGTTTTAATTTTCGTAATTATGCTTGCACAGGGTAATCCATTTAAAGATATTTTACTTGTTGTAATTGCTCTGGCTGTTTCTGCTATGCCTGAAGGTCTTCCTCTTGCTGTTACCATGGCATTAACTGTTGCATCAAATAGAATGGGCAAAAATAAAGTTGTTGTAAAGCATTTAAATGCGGTTGAAAGTTTAGGTAGTTGCACGGTTATAGCAACCGATAAAACAGGTACGTTAACATTAAATGAACAAACGGCAAAACTTGTTACACTTCCATGTGGTAAAGAGTTTGGCATTTCTGGCAGTGGTTATAACGATAATGGCAGTTTAGAATGTAACGATAAAACATACACTCAGCAAATTTATAACCTTGCACTTATGGGAGATATTAATAATGAGGCTCTTATAAAAAAAGAAAATAATGAATTTACCTATTTTGGTGATTCAATTGATATAGCGTTTAAAGTGTTGGGCATGAAAATGTCTATAGATTCAAGCAATTTAAATGTTATTAAACAAGTTCCGTATGAGTCAGAAAATAAATATTCCGCCGTCTTTTTTGAAAATAATAATAAAAAATATTGTACCGTTAAGGGTAGTTTAGAAAAAATATTAGATTTTTCATCTAAAATGCTTATTGATGGAAAACAAGTAAAGTTAAATAAACAAGAAATTGAAAAACAAAACGAATCACTTGCTATGCGTGGGTTTAGAGTAATTGCTTTGGCTGTTGGTGAAGTTGAAGATAATTTAAATGAACAAGCAATTAAAAATTTAACTTTTATTGGTTTAGTAAGTTTTATCGACCCTGTAAGAGTAGAAACAAAAGCCTCTATTGCAGAGTGTCATAAAGCCGGAATAAAAGTAATTATGATAACGGGTGACCACCCATTAACTGCACTATCTATTGCAAAAGATATTAATATTGCAAATGATATGCAACAAGTTGCAACAGGTAAAGAAGTAGAAGCAATGTTTGCCCTTGGAGACAAACAGTTTGATGAATTTGTAAAAGGTAAAACAGTATTTTCTCGTGTTACGCCAACAGATAAACTTCATATAGTTGATTCGCTTAAAAGGCAAGGAGAGTTTGTTGCAGTAACTGGTGATGGCGTAAACGATAGCCCAGCAATTAAGTCTGCTCATATTGGTATTGCCATGGGTAGTGGAACAGATGTTTCTAAAGAAACAGCCGATATGATAATTTTAGATGATAACTTTTCATCAATTGTTCAAGGTGTAAAAGAGGGTAGATGTGCTTATGCAAATATACGTAAAATAACATACTTTTTACTATCTTGTTCAATAGCCGAAGTTTTGTTCTTTGTGCTTGCTATGATTTGTGGTGCAGGAACACCTCTTCTTCCTATTCAACTTTTATGGCTAAATGTCGTAACCGATGGCTTCCAAGATATGTCGCTGTCGCTTGAAAAACCAGAACCAAATATAATGAACGAAAAACCACGCTCAACAAAAGAGTCTTTATTTACAAAATCTATGGTTAGTCAGTGTTCAATAATGGGTGCGACAATTGGGCTTTTGGTGTTTGGTAGTTGGTTGATTCTAATAAATGTGTTAAACCTTGATTTAGTTGTCGCTCGTAGTTTAACAATGGCGCTTATGGTATTCTTACAAAATGCACATGCATTAAATTGCCGTAGCGAAAAACTTTCTATATTTAAAATGTCATATACATCAAACTGGTTTTTTGCTGTTGCAGTGTTGGGCTCTATAGGGCTTCAAATACTATTTATGGAAGTAGAAGCACTTAGCGCACTGCTTGAACTAACAACGGTATCTTATAGTATGTTGTTTGCATTACTAGCCCTTTCACTTGTGTCTTTAATTGTGGGGGAAATATATAAAATTATATTAAGAAAATTAGATAATAAAAAGTTAGTAAAAATAAAAAAATAAAGCAACATTTTTGTTGCTTTTTATTTAATTTGTGCTTGACTTGTTATGTTTTTTATGTAATAACTAAATAGTAGAGTGTTATGAAATATAAAGAATTTTTAGGTCAGTCTTTATTGGCACAACAAGACGTGGTTAGCCTTTTAGGTCCTAGCGGAACAGGCAAGTCTTTTTGTGCTATTTTTTTAGAAAAGTTTGGTTATAAAATTGTGCCACAAATTACTACAAGGAAGCCTCGCCCAGATGACAAACATTATACTTATGTTAGTCATAAACAATTTGTTGATGGTTTAAATAACGGAAAGATATTGGGGTATTATTCTGGAGATATTAAGACTTTATCGGGTGGAAATGGTTATGGATATAGCATTGAAAAATTAAAGGAATTATTGCAAAATCCAACAGCAAAGTTAATTTTATTTCCTTCTGCTTATGAATTACAAGAGTCAGACTTTGTAAAAAAGTATGGAAATACAACCAAAATAGCCATTACTTTTTTAAACCCTTACACAGTAGTTAAAAGGGCACAATACGCCGGTAAAGTGTTTAGTTCTGATGAAATATTAAGTAGAATAAATATGGTAAAAGAATTAACCACGGCAATGAACCAATATGCTAACAGAGTGCATGATAAAAATTTTCATATAATTTTGTCAGACTCTTTTGGAGAAAATAGACAACAAAGTGAAAAGGAACAATTAAAACAAGTATGTAAACTAATAAATATTCCTACAAATCAATTTGAAGAATATTTTAAAGAATAGGAGTTTTTTATGAAAATATGTTTAGTACACGAAGAATATCCAGAAGAAACCAATTTTGGTGGTATAGCAACATACCAAAAAAGAGTTGCTGAAGAGTATGTAAGGCTTGGACATCAGGTTATTGTTATTGCAAGAGGTTTAAAAGAGAATCAACATTATTTTGAAAATGGTGTTGAAATTTATAGATTATTTAACGAGCCAACCGGTAGACAAATAGAAGATTATACTAATTATCGTCAGATGGTTGCTAACTTGCTTTTAGAATTACAAAATGACGGAATTGAAATAATAGAGGTGCCAGATTGGGGTGCCGAAAGCGTGCTTTTTGAAAAAGATAGAAAAATTCCGCTTGTAGTTCGGTTGCATACTCCTTTAAAAGTTTGGTTAAAATTCAATAAAAATAATTTTGGTGAAGTAACCAATCAAATGCTTACATGGGAAGAATATGCTCTTTTGCAAGCAAATTTAGTAACATGTTGTTCTAATATTTTAAAAGAAATAATATGTAAAGATTTTCCTTTAAAGCCAAAAGATATTTTGGTAACTCCAAATCCGGCAAACTTAACTAACTTTTTTAAAGATGAAAATATACAAAAAACGAATTCACTTTTATATGTTGGTAGTTTAGAAGAAAGAAAAGGTGTTGTTGTTTTGGCAAAAGCATTGAATATCTTTTTTAAAAAATTTCCTAAAGTAAAATGCTATTTTATTGGTAAAGATACAACACGAAATTCACAAAATATATCTACTAAAGAATATATTAAAAGCCTAGTTAATGAAGAATATAGAAGTAATTTAGAGTTTTTAGGACAGTTGCCAAATACATCTCTTAATGAATTTTATAATAAATGCAATGTGGCAATTTTTCCATCACTCTTTGATAATTTTCCATATGTTACTCTCGAGGCTATGTCAACTGGCATTCATATAGTAGGTAGCAAAAATTCCGGCATGGTAGAGATGTTAAATAACAAAAATTCAATATATAATACGCCGAGCCACAAAAACTTGGCAAAAAAGATTATAACTAAATTTAAATTATCTCAAAAGAGTAAGTACGATGTAAGCAACATTCAAAGAGTAAAAACAATGTACTCTTCACAAGTTGTTTGTAAAAACATGTTAGCACTTTATGAAAAAACAATTAGAGATTATAAATTATATAATATAACTACTTCAGAAATTCAAAAAGTGTTAAATGCATGCAATATAAATCGAGAAGTAAAAGCCTATAAACGCAATAGCAGTGGTGTAGCTAATGCTGTAATTGAAATTTTAACTAACAATGAAAACTATGTAATAAAACGCTACAATAGCAATGTAAATTTTAATTTATCTCAAGAGTTACAACAAACATATACCACTTATGGCATTAATGTTTGTGCACCAATAAATAAAAACGTTTTAACTATAAATAATAATAAATATAATATTTTTAATTATATTAAAGGTAAACATGTTAAACTAAATAAAAATTTATTTAATTTCTTATCAAAAATTGTATCGTTAAATCGCAAAACAAATTTAACTTCAACCATTAATTTAAAGTGTGAAAATTATTATAATATATTAAAAAATGCAAATTTAGAAAACAGTAATATTGCGCAAGAAATTAAATATGTTATTAAAAGATATGAACAAATAAAACAACATAGTTTTGTTAATGAGTGTTATTTAAATCATGGTGACTTATCTAGCGGAAATATATTAATTTGTAATAATAATTACTATGTGATAGATTTTGATGAGGCTTTGGTAGGTCCAAAACTATATGATTTTGCAGTAATCTGTATCAAATTTTTTATGAGAAATGAAAAAATAAACAAAAACTTGTTTAATAAATTAAAAAATAAATTAATTCAAGAAAACCATGATTATAAAGAACAGGATTTTAATAATATAATAGTTTACTATTTATGTAAAATTTTACTTGAAAAATTTGCCTTACATTTAGAAAATAAAATAGATTTATTTTCTATTAGGCAAAAACAAGATTATTTTGAAAAATATTTAAATATATTAAAAGAAATGTAATTATTTTTATCTAAATATTTTGTATTTTTAAAAAAATAATATAATATCATTATATGAAAATATTAAAAAAGAGGTAAATATGGACGAATTGAAAGAGTTAAGAATTGTAGATAATTTTTATCAAACTTCGGCATTTTATCCAATGCCAACAATTTTAATAAGTACTGTAAGTGAAAGCGGTCAAACAAACTTGGGAGCATATTCTTTATGTTTTCCGTATTATATTGCAGGTAAAAATTACTATGCTATGTTACTTGAATGTAGAAATAGTTCAAATACAGCACAAAATATTTTAAGAACAAAAAAATGTACATTAAACTTTATTACAGATGAAAAAAAGTATTTTAAGGAAGCAGTTCGCTTAGGCTTTCCGGGTGATAGCACAGAAGAAAAAATGAAAAACTGTTTGTTTACCTTAAAAGATAGCGCTTTGGGTAAAGACAGACCTCAGATTGTACAAGAGAGTTTTCAAGTGTTTGAATGTACTTGGGATGATAGTTTAGAAGATGCATATAACGACAAACCTGGCAATTTAGAAGGTTATGAACCACCTTACAGAAATTTTAATGGTATAACTAGCAAATTTGGAGCGCACTTTATTTTAAAAATAGATAAAATTTTAATGAAAGAGAAATATCATAATTCTATAATAAATGGTGTTAAAAGAAATAATTTTCCAAATGTGCCAGTAGATTATGGTTATAGAGATAGCACAAACTTTTGGTACACAAAATTTAAAAAACCTATTTCTGAAAAAATTCCAGAAAAAAATGATGGTGATGTTAAGTCAGTAATTTATGCGGCAGAAAGAATTGACCCTGATGTTAAATTTACCGAACAGGCTTGTGCAAAACTTGTAAAAATACCTAGAATATTTTTAAAAGCCGCTTTATCACAAATGGTTAGCATTGCTAAGCAAGAAGGTATTTCATTAATCGATGAAGATGCATTAAACATTATTAATGATAAACGCCGCAAAGAAAAGAAAAAATAAATATTTAGGAAAAAAATATGAAAAAAAACAAATCTTTAATAATTTTTGTAATTATTGCTTTATTTTTTTTAGCACCAGCCCTTGCAATGGTTGGATCTTTAAAACAACATTTTACATATAAAAATATTTTACAAAATGGTCAAGAGGCAATTGCCACTATAATAGATGGCAGCATGACTTCAACTATTACAGTGAACAAAGTTGAATATTATTCAATAGGATACATTTTTTATGATGAACAGGGCAACCAACATTCTGGTAGAACTTCTGAAAATTATAATTATTACGATATAAAACAAATTGAAAATAATGGTGTTATAACAATTAAATATATGTCCAATACTTTTGAATCAGTTGAGGCAAATTATTCTTTAGGTCCTGCACTAAAAGTACCAATTATTTTATGTGCAGTATTCTTTGTAGTTGATTTATTACTTTGGGGAGTAGTTATATCAAATATTGTTAAAATAATTAAGGCAAAGGGTATTTATAAAAATGGGACTGAATATACTGCAACTTTTGTATCAATAAGTTCTAATTTAACAGTAAATGGTACACCAATGTATAAGGTTGCATATTTTTGGCGAGACGATAATGGTCAGATTATAGATGGAATTTCTGGACACGATTATACTTTTTATGAAGCTAATGCCTTTGAACAGGCAGGAAGTTTTAAAATAAAAGCAATAGGTGAGCAAAGTGTTATAGTTACTAAACCAAGTAAACTACTTGCAAATAATAACACACAAATCGTAAGCGAAAACTCGTATTATAGATGTGAATATTGTAACACCCTTTATAATAAAGACAAAACAAAATGTCCATCTTGTGGCGCAGGTAATGTAAAAAAATAAGTAAAAATATCCACCATAAATTAGGTGGATATTTTATTAAAACCTAGAACTATTACCGCAAGGATTCGGAGACAGTCCGCTTCCTTACAATAGGTATTTTATTTTGCATTTTTCTTTGCTTCTTTAAGAGGAATTGTATATTTTTGTTGGATAAATGTTCTTACTTCATTAAGCATTTCTTTTTGATTAAAACCATAAAATTTGTTACACACAGCAAAATTTTCACGATAATCTGGGTTTTTTGCTTTTATATAAAAATCCCTTGATAAGAAGCACCAATAATCATTCAAGTCTATTATATTTTCTCGTGAAATAATTTTATGAGAGCCTACAAGACTTCCTGTTTTTTGGTCTATATCAATTAATTTTACTTCATTTTCATTTATTACAAATAATATATCGTATTTATAATAAATTACTTCTTGCATAACGCCCATATATTTACCATCTTTTGGGCGAACTGTACAAAAAACATATTTGTCATCTTGAGTTATAAGATTCAACTCTTTAGCTTTCTGTAAAGTTGCTTGATAATCTGCTTTCATATAAATCTCCTTACATTTGAACACGAGGGTTCTACATTACCAACATAAATAATAATAGCATAGGCTTTTACTTTATGTCAAATAATTGCTTATAAACACTAGCATTTTTGCTAGTGTTTTTATTATAGATGCAAATAAACTTAATATTTGTATCAAATATATTTTCAGTAAAATTCGGTGTTTTTTATTATTAAAATTATTTTAAAACTTTTATCTTTTTTATGATTTTTTGGCTACATAACAATAAATTTTTCAAAACATATTGACTTTTGATTTAAACTTTGCTAATATGATGAACATCAAAAGGAGAAATAATATGTATTCAGTTATGAAATTAAGAACTAAATAGAACACATAAAACTACTCGGCTGGTTTTATGTGTGGTAAACATATAAAACTAGTGAGTTTTATCTATTTTTTGTGATTAATTTTATAATTACATGTAGTTATATAAAGATAAAGTTCACTTATGAATTATAGGTGGACTTTTTTCTTGTGATTTTTAGATAAAAGTTCCTTAGTTTTATATTCTTCGCCGAAATATAAACTTAAGGAGAAAATTATGGGGAAAGTATATTTAGAAAAATATAAAAAAGAACAATTTAAAAATGTATATTTTATCACAGGAACTGCCACCGGTGGTAAAACAACAATTTCAAAAGCATTGGCAGAAAAATATGGTTGGCTAAGATATGATGTTGATGAAAGATTTGAAGAACATAAAAAACTTTCAAACTCAACAGACCAACCTAATATGAATAAAACTTTTAAAAATGTAGATGAGTTTTTCTTACGTGACACTAACGAATATGTGCAATGGTTAAAAGATAATTCAGCCGAACAAATGGAATTTATTTTAGCAGATTTAGTAGAATTATCTAAAAATCAAATAGTTGTTTGCGATTTGCATCTAACCGTTGAAGAAGCTGAAATACTTGCAAATCCAAATCAAGTTGTGTTTCTAATTAGAGAAAACAACGACAACATTATTGACGATTATTGTCATAGACCTAGTCACATTGGTTTTAATAGATTTATCAATTCTTCAACAAACCCAGCAAAAGCAAAACAAAACTGCAATGAAGTTTTAAAAACAATTAATGAGGAAAGATGCCAAGCAATAAAAAATAGCAACTTCTTTTATGTTGAAAGAAACTTAAATTCAACAGTTGAGAAAACATTAAAACAAGTTGAAGAACATTTTGGTTTGATAAAAATGTTAGAAAACAAACCGACTGAGTTACAATAAATTTAAAATAGAAATATTAAAGGAGAAAATTATGGAAACCAGAATTTTAAAAAAGAATGATTTATATTTATATGATTATTTCATTTATCCAAACTTAATACAATCACTTTTACAAAGAAAACAAGGTAAAGTGACAGATCTAGTAGATAATGATGGCTTGATGCTATCTTGGGGACTAAGCATATTTGTTGGCGGTAAATTTTCAAAAGAAAATGGTGAACAATTGATTGCCTACTTAAAAGATATAAGTTCACCACGATATTTATATGTCCCAGATAATAATTGGCGTTCATTTCTTAAAAATAAACTTTCTGATAGACTGATAGATAAACAAATAAATTCATATATTTTTGACATTAGAAAAAATATTGACTTTATTGAAGATGAACACATAGTCGAAATAACACCAAATTTTATGAAAAAAAACTTTAACAATTCAACTTGTATAATTGATGAATTATATTCTTACACAAACATAAAAGATTTTTTCACAAACGGAGTTGGTGTCGCTTTGGTTATTAACGATAAAGTTGTTGGATTTTGTTTAAGTGAGTATAGTCTTAATGATAGTTTAGGTGCTAATATATGGATAGATGATAAATTTCAAGGTTTTGGATATGCAAAAAAATTAACAAACGCATTTTTATTATGTTGTCAAAGAAAGAATAAAAATGTTTATTGGGTATGTGATAATGACAATATAAGGTCAAATAAGGTGGCAAAATCAACTAAATTTGAATTTGAGTCTAGTGACCATTACTTTGAATTATAACAAAAACTATTTAAAGGCGGTGTGAAATGTATATTAGATTATATTAATAATAAAAAATTTTTAATTAAGGAGGCGATATTATGACAAAACTTATTGCAATATGTGGTAAAATTTGCTCAGGCAAATCTTACTATTCAAACAAATTAAAAGATAAAGAAAATGCAGTTATCTTATCTTGTGATGAGTTAACAGATGTTTTGTTTGATAACAATTTAGGTGAGAAACACGATGAAATGTCCAAAAGAATTTGGAAATATTTGTTTAAAAAGGCTGAAGATATAATAAAAACCGACACTAATGTAATTCTTGATTGGGGATTTTGGGCAAAAAGCGATAGAAAGTATATTAATGAATATTTCAATTCAAAAGGAATTACTTGTGAATGGCACTACATAAATATTGATGATAAATCTTGGAAAAAGAACATTGATGAAAGAAATCAAAGAGTTTTATCTGGCAATGGCGGTAGTGATTATTATCTAGACGAAGGGCTTATGAAAAAATTGTTGTCAAAATGGGAAGAACCATCAAAAGAAGAAATCGACGTTTGGTTTGATTTACAAAGATAAAAATAATAAGGAGAAAGTATGTTAAATTTAACATTAGTTATACCACGAAAAGAAGATTTGTGGTTTAAAAAAGCAATAAAGGAAGATCCAAATACAATGGATTATAATGCGGGATATGATTTAACTTTTAATGGGTATAATCGCAAGGATGGAACAATTAAGACCGATGTTGAAGAACTTGAAAAAGTTTGGTCTAAGCGTTGGATAGGTAATGAACCCACAAACTTTTATTATTATATTAAAAACAACAATGAGTTTGTGGGAGAAATTTATGCAAAGTTTGACAGTCAGCGAAACTCTTATGAAATTGGCATTGTAATTAAAGGAGAACACAGAGGACAAGGAATTGCTACACCAGCAATTAAACTATTATGTGATAAATTAAAGGAATACGGTATTAAAAATTTATATCACGAACTTCCTATGTCAAGAAAAGGAGCAATCAAAGCAGATATAAATAATGGATTTGTAGTAATTAAAGATAATATTGATGGTATGAAAAAGTTTGGCAAAATTGAAAAACTAGTATATCTAGAAAAAAAATTATAAAAACTACTGACACTCAATTACATTTTGAGTGTCTTTTTTTGATTTGTATTTCATGAAACTATTGATATCAAAAATAGAATTTATATTTTTGGAAGCAAAAAATTAAGTAATTTTAAAAAATAAAAACCCTCGAAAGTGCCTATTTTTAAGGGTTTTTCAAGGGTTTAATTTGATGGAGCTGTTACCGGGATTCGAACCCGGGACCTCCACCTTACCAAGGTGGTGCTCTACCTACTGAGCCATAACAGCATGTGGGGCAAATGCCCCAAAATACTAAAATCCGTCCATTATTATGACCTCCACATTTTAGGGTTTTATTTACTTGGTTTTTCCTTACCAAGGTGCATTTATATTACATATTGCCAAACATAATATACTAACCAACGTCCATTTTGGACCTCCAAATAATATATTGCTGTTTTATTAAAATGTAAAACTTATATAATTAACAAAATAAGTATATCTACATTTTTAATCAAAGTCAATAAATTATATAATTTTTATATGTTTAAATAACAATAATTGTTATAGTTAAATTTATATTAAGTTCTTCATTGCTTAAGATTAATGTTGTTGTACCTGTAGAATTGGCTTTTAAACTTAAAATACCATTTTTAACTTCTAAAGAACCGGAACTTGCACAAACAATATTTGTGTTGTCAATTTGAGCTATTAAATTTTGTTCAGAATGCTTAGTATTGGTGTCAGTATTATATATTTCACATAATAAAGAAAAGTAACAATCAGTTACATAAACTATTGTAAAAATATTATCTTGAAAAGTAGTTTCAGATTCGCTTTGGTTTAAAGTAACACTAATTTTGTAACTAGGAAGTTTTGAAATATTTAATGTAAAAACAATTTCATTATTTATTTTTAAATAAACGCAACCACTATTGCCTGTAATTTTTACACTATTATTATCTACTATTATGGCACTGCCACTGGTTTCTAAAATGAAATTACTTAAGGAATAAATAGGTAAATATTCTATAATAAAATCATATTCAGTATTAATTTCATAATTAACATTAATGGTTGTACCAAAATTGTATTCATTATTGTTATATCTAATTTTATTTGGTGTACATTCAATTACATTAATTTGAAAACTTTTGCTTATTTTGCTAATTTGTGAAGTAAATGTTATTAAAGCAGAACCCTCTTTTATAGCAGTAATAGTATTGTTGTTTACATTAACACAATCGCCATCAATGGCAATAGTAATGTTTTCATTTGAATTTTCAATGGTTGTAAGGCTAAAAGAACAATTATTAAAAAAGCCATCTAAATTTGCTTCATTAGTATAATTTGAATCAAATAGATACAAATTTCCAACATTATTATTAAAAGATATATTTAAAAACTCAACTTCAAATGTGTTAGGATAAACATATGCACATAAGTTAATTGTTTTACTAACGTATTTAGAGGTATACTTGAATACAAACTCACCAGGGTTTAATATGGTAAATTGGTATTTTAAAGTGTTGCTTGTAGAATCTAATTTGTTAACATTAGAAACAAATTCATCATCATAAATAATAGTAGGGCAATTATTTACAGAGGCATTTTCATCTATCTCTAAAATATAATTATTGTTTACATATAAAATGTCTGCTAAGGTATTATCAATATTTTTTATATTATAACTTATGTCTGTAACTGCATCTAAAATTATTAAAGTAGTAGTTTTAGTTATTTTTGGCGAGCAGTTAATTTCGGTTATTAAATTCGTTGTGCCAACTGAATTTGGAATTATGTAACCATCTTTGTTAATACTTGCAATGTTTGAATTTTCAACCTTTAAACTTACAATAAAGTTACCAAGATTTTCAACAGTATATTCAAATTTAAAAGTTTCTAATTTATCAATAGTTATTGAATTAGGAACTGTTAAAGTTGGTGTTACAATATTAGTTGGCGGAACAATAGGGGTATTTTCTTTTATACGTTTATTTATATCAGTTATGATAAAAAATACAACGGCAATAACAATTGCAAATGTTAGTGGAAGTAGCATATAAAGCATAATAAGTTTTTTATTACTTTTATTAGTTCGCATAATATAATTATGGCATATATAAAAAATTTTTGGAAACAAAATGTAATAATTTGTCGAATTTTGTCACATTTATAAAAATGGTGCTTATATTAAAAATTAATGTTTTTTGCTTGCAATATTATATAAATGTATTTAAAATAATAGTTAGTTATCTAACTAATTTGCGTAAAGGAGAAAAAATGAATAATTTTGAAATATCAACCGACTCTACATGTGATTTATATATTGACGAAGTAGAAAAACTCGGTATATATGTTGGTAGATTAAATTTTACCATGGAAAAAGGTGGTCAATTAGAAGAATATATAGATAATTTTAAAACAAAAGAAGAATATATAAATTTTTACGAACAACTAAAGTGTGGTGTTATTGCAAAAACCAGCATTTTAAATTTACAAGCACATATAGACTTGTTTACATCGATGGCAAAAAGTGGCATTGTAAATGCACTACATATTTCACAAAGCAAGGGGTTAAGTCCAACAATTGAAAATGCCCAAAAAGCAATTGAAATTGTAAAAGTTGAGTACCCAAATATTAATTATTTAGCATTAGAGTGTAACTCTACAACAGTGGGTGAAGGCATGCTTGTTCGCCTTGCATGTAAATTAAGAGATGAAGGAAAAACAAATAAAGAAGTGTATGATATTATACAGACTGAAAAAAATCACCTTCAACATTTTGTTGTAGTTGATGATTTAATGTATTTAAAACGTGGTGGTAGAATAAGCGGTCCTAAAGCATTAATCGGAACAATGCTTAATGTAAAACCAATTATTCAATTTACTAAAGAAGGTAAACTTGAAATTACTAAAAGGGTTAATGGAACAAATAAAGCACTTAGAACAATAGTAGAAGAATTTAAAAATTTCACCAAAAGTAAATATTTTGATATTCAAATTGTTCATACAAATAACGAGGCTACTGCAAACCGCCTTGCTGATATGTTAGAGGCAGAATATGGAATAAAACCACAAGTTAGGATTATGGGGCCAATAATTGGAACTCATTTAGGTCCGGGTGCGGTTGCTTATGCTTTTTTAAGTAATGAGGATAGACCATATTAAAAATAACTCAAACACTTATCACAACAGATAAGTGTTTTTTAATTGGAGGTAAAAGTTTTAAAAAAACTATTGACTTAAACAAAATTTAAGTGTAAACTCTTTTTGTTCGTCATTAAAAATTTCAAAGGTAGAAGATGGAAAAAAATAAAATACCAAGCGAAATGGAAATAATGAAGATGAGTCTGTTTATGAAGGTAATGTCAGATTCAACTCGAGTTAAAATTCTGTTCGCAATTAAATCAAAACCAAAATCTGTAAATGAAATAGTCGACTTAGTTGGTGCCACTCAAAGTGCCGTGTCACACCAGTTAAGTATAATGCGAGGTGTCAATATTGTAGAAACACAGCGCGATGGCAATAAAATTTATTATTCACTTGCCGATAGCCAAATTTCTAAAATATTAGACATTGTTAAATCTCATATATGAAACAGCAAAGCCTGTTGCAAGCAAATGTCTAATAAACTTAACTTGCAACGGCTTTTTTAGTGTAGTATATGAAAAAATTAAATAAAGGAGGTGTAAAAGGTTTTTTAATTAAGAGTAGTTATTCTTAAAGTTATATGTAAAAGTTTTAAAATTTAATAAAAAGGTGGTAAAAATGGCTGAAATTAGTCAAAAAGAACAACAATTTTTAGATGAAGTATTAAAAAATATAGATTCAAAAATAGAAAATGCTGAAAGAGATAATCAAATTCTCTTAGAAAAAATGAAAGAAAACCAACGCTATATGTGGGAAAGCATATACGAAATGGATAACGCCGAAAAGGCTTTTGCTCAAAGTCAAATGGAAATGTTAGATAACGAAACAAAAGAAAAAATTAATCAAATTGTAAGTTTAAGAGCATCAAGAAAATCTCCATATTTTGGTAGCATAGATTTTAACACAAGGGGAGAAAAACTCTCTTATAGAATTGGGCTTAAAGGAATCAAAGAAGATGGCAAGGTTTATGTGGTAGATTGGCGGGCTCCGTTTAGTGAACTTTATTATAACTTTGATGTTGGTCCAGGTTATTATTATGTTGGCGATGATAAAGTAACCGGAGATATAACAAGCAAAAAGCAATATAAAATAGAAGATGGTAAACTCGTATTCTGTTTAGAAAGTAATATTAAAATTGATGACTCAATATTGCAAGAAGTGTTAGCAAAAACAAGCAGCGAAAAAATGAAGAATATTGTTTCAACAATTCAAAAAGAACAAAATCAAATAATTAGAAACGATTCACCGAACAATTTAATTGTACAAGGTGTGGCGGGCTCTGGTAAAACGTCTATAGCGCTTCATAGAATTGCATACTTGCTCTATAAACATAGAGGGACACTAAATTCCAACTCAATTTTAATTATCTCGCCAAATAAATTCTTCTCAGATTACATTTCAAATGTGCTTCCAGAATTGGGCGAAGAAAATATAGCCGAAACTGTTATGGACGAACTTATCACAATGAATCTTGAAGTCAAAGAAAAAATTGAGTCTAAATCTGAACAGGTTGAAAGATTACTAAACAATATACTTGAAATTCCAACTGCAAGCCTAAAGGGTAGCATGAAGTTTTGTGAAGATATTAGAAAGTTTTGTGTAGATTACTTCAATAAAAACTTTGAACCAACTGATGTAATATATGATGACTTCTTGGTAGTTAAAAAAGAAAAAATACATCAACTCTTCTTTGAACTATATAAAGATAAACCAGTTGCAATAAGAATGGCTTGGATAAAAGAGTTTATAGTAGACAGCGCCGATGAAGAATTAAAACTAACAAATGCAAAAGCAACAAAAATATTATCAACTATGCTAAAAATACCAAATATTTACGAAATTTATTCAATATTTTTAAAAGAATACTACAATTTAACATTTAAACGTACTAAAAAAATAAATTTTGAAGATGCAGTTGCTCTTTTATATATAAAACAGTATTTATTTGGAATTAATAAATATCATAAAATAAAACACTTAGTTATTGATGAATTTCAAGACTATAGCCCATTAAATTACTATATTTTAAATCAAATGTTCCCATGTGTTAAAACCATACTTGGTGATGTTGGTCAAAATGTAGCAGGTTACGAAACTACAATACTAAATGACTTTAATAAATTAGATACTATTTCAAGTAAAATGGTTATGTTAAATAAATCTTATCGTTCAACATATGAAATAACTACCTTTGCAAATAGTATAATTGGCAGAACAAATGTAGAAATAGTTGACCGCCATGGAAAAGAAGTAAAATGGACAAAATATCAAGGAATGCAAGATAAAATTGACAAAATAGTTGCATTTGTAGAAACAGCACAAAAAGAAAATAACAAAACAATTGGTATTTTATGTAAATCTATTGAGCAAACCGAAATATTGCATGAACTTATTAAAGATAAAATAAAATACCACCACCTAACAATTTCAACATTAGACTACAAAGATGGTGTAATTCTTGCACCAACATTCCTTGTTAAAGGCTTAGAATTTGATGCCGTAATAGTAGTTGATGCCGATGATGAAAACTTTAAAACCGAAATTGACCGCCAAGCATTTTATGTTGCCTCAACAAGAGCAATGCATACTTTAGAACTTTTATATAATAATAAAAAACCTTTTTCTCTATAATATATAAAACAAAAAATACACAAACTTTTATGTTTGTGTATTTTTTAATACTCTGCAATATCAAGCAAATAGTCAACACTTACATTTAAAACACCCGAAATTTTACATAACATTTCAAGGTCAGGTTCTCGGTTGTTACTATCAAGTAACTCATAATTTTGATATGTTCTATAAGATACCCCTAAAAGTTCAGCCATTTGCTTTTGGCTGAGTCCTTTTTGCATACGTACTTCTTTTAAATTTTTCGAAAAATTCTCCATAATTATTTGATTATTATACTTTAAATTTGTATAATTAAAGCATAACATACTCAAAATGAGTATATGTTTAAAAATTTTTTTATATCTAATTTTTAACACATTACTAAAAAACATAACAAGATAAAAGATATTTTTCTTACTCCTCAAAATTGCTTGACAATTGGCTGGGGGGGGGTAGAATGCAAATATAATATTAAAAAGGAGAGTAAAATGAAAAACAAATTCAAATGGCTAATAAATGTATTTACCCTAGTACTATGTGTATGTGCTCTGGCCATAGGCGTGTACGCAGCAAAACAAGCAAGTTTAACCGCCACCGGCACAATAGGTTTTAAAGCCCATGGAGTAGACATGAATGTAACAGGCTACATATATGGTCATGCAACAAGTGAAGATGGCGAACCGGTGTTAGAGG
>SVIS01000009.1 GCA_015069385.1 Clostridiales bacterium | reverse complement strand
CAGATGGTACAGGAACAATGACCTTAGGAAATATGTATTTTAGTGACCTAGGAACAGAAGTAGAGGATATAGTAATAACACTAACAATACAAAATAACACACTCTACGCAGTAGAGGGAGTATTAAGTTTACCAACAACGTTTAATACAATATCATTCGAAAAAACAAATAACCCAATAGTACAAATAGGTGCCAGTAGTACAGCAACAATGACAATAGTAATGGAACTAACCGACACACAAACAGAAATAACTGATACAGAAAATAACTTTAGTTTTACAATTAACTTTACAAAACTACAAACAATAAAGCAAGATACAACCAAAAACTATTACTATACTACAATGGGCAGTGCAGTATTAAACAAGAACCAAGTAACAGAAGTGCGTTGGTTGCCATTTGCTGAAAAACAAGAAGACAATACATGGGCAGCATTTGACTACACAACAAAACCAACAGCAGGCAATGAATATTACTTTATATCAGAATATGTGTTAGATGCTAGTTCAAACTTATCTGGGTTGTCTTATTGTAATAATTATAACACTCAGTCAAAGGTACATAATATATACACAAACTTAGATGCACATAACTATGTATCAAGCAATTTAAGACAATTCTTAATGAGTACAGAAGAAAGTATTGTAGATAATCCAGTATATTCAGCATATGATACTTCAACTGAAAAATATTTACCAAGCGGAGATAATATTAACCTATTAACTCAATATTCAATAGAAGATAGTTATACTTATTCACAAATAACAGCCCGCAATGTGTTAGATGAATTATATGAAACAACAAAAAATGCTGATACAAAAGAAGAAATGCTGGCATATACAAATTTGGTAACAGAAGATACAGCAGATAAACTATGGGCAATAAACCAAACAGAATTAAGATATTTGTATGGTGATACCATAGTAGATGACGGCTATGACGAAAACATAATCCAATGCACCTTCCGTTCTGGAAAACCTCAGGCAGGAGGTTTATGGCTTCGTACGCCTGATTCTAGCAACGCTAACCTTGCGTGGTGTGTAAGCGGTGATGGACTCATGGGCAGTGACCTCTACGGCCACTATGCCTACAGTGTCATCGGCGCGCGCCCTGCTTTCCAACTAACAATTTAAATAACCAACAAACAAAAACTACTTATCAAAAAACACATGCAGAATGCATGTGTTTTTTTAAATTAAATAAAACATTATATAAAGTTATATTAATCTAAAATGGCTTTAATTCTTCTAATACCAGCAGAAGAGGCTTCTTCTTTAACAATTTTAAAGTGATGAAGGTCACGAGTGTTTTTAGCATGAGGACCGCCGCAAATTTCTTTGCTTAAGTTGCCAATTGTATAAACGGTTACTTTATCACCATAACGGCTATCAAACACGCCAAGTGCACCGCTTGCTTTTGCTTGTTCTACTGTCATTTCTTCTACAACAACATCAATTTCGGCTTTAATTGCATCATTTACAAATTCTTCAACCTTAGCAATTTCTTCAGGGGTTAATTTGTGGTCGCAGTTAAAGTCAAAGCGTAAACGCTCTGGTGTAATATTGCTGCCTTTTTGCCTAATGTCGGCACTTACATATTTTTGTAAGCCTGCTTGCATAAGGTGAGTGGCTGTATGAAGGCGTGCGTTTTCTTCGCTAGAGTCAGAAAGACCACCCTTAAACTTTTGTTCACTGCCTTGTTTAGACTTTTCTTGGTGTTCTTTAAATAATTCTTTAAAGTTAGATGTGTCAACTTTAATTCCACGTTCTTTAGCAATTTCTTCGGTCATTTCAATAGGAAAACCATATGTTTCATAAAGGTTAAATGCTGCTTTACCTGTAATAATTCTTTCTACAACTGCATTTGGGTCAGTTCTTCTTAAAAATTCTTCTTTTCTTGCAAATCCGTTAATAATTTTATCAAACTCACGCATGCCGTTTTCTATTGTTTTGTTAAATTTATTTTTTTCATCTTTTACAACAGTTTTTACAACATCGGCATTTTTTAAAACTTCAGGGTAGTAGTTTTTAAATTGTTCAACAATAATATCAATTATGCCAGTTTCAAAATTTTCGGCGGTATTAATTCCAATTTGTTTTGCAAAGCGTATTACACGGCGAATTAATCTTCTTAAAATATAGCCCTGGTCAGTATTGCTTGGTTTAATTCCTGCATCATCGCTTGCAATCATAACAATAGCACGCATATGGTCAGCAATAACTCGCATAGCCTTTTTATTTTGGGCATACTCTTTGCCAGAAAGTTTTTCAATTTCTTTAATAATTGGTTGCCAGATTGGTGTTAAGTAGTTATCATCAAGCCCAGCAAGCACAGCAGTTGTACGTTCAACGCCCATGCCAGTATCTACATTTTTTTGAGCAAGTGTAACAAACTCACCACTCTCTAAATGATTAAATTGCATAAACACATTGTTCCAAATTTCCATCCAGCGTTTGTCACTTGGGTCAAATACTTTAGGGGCTGGTTCGTTGTTGTCTATCCAATAAAACATTTCTGTATCACTTCCGCAAGGGCCAAATTGTTCCATGCTAGGCCACCAGTTATCTTCGGCTGGCAAAAATGCAATGCGGTCACGTGATACGCCTTGGGCTTCCCAAAGTTTAGCGCTTTCTTCATCGGCAGGCACATATTCATTGCCGGCAAAAACTGTAAAGGCAAGGCGCTGTAGAGGCAATTTTAAAACTTTAGTTAAAAATTCAAAACTCCACTCAATTGCTTCCTTTTTAAAATAGTCGCCTAAACTCCAGTTGCCAAGCATTTCAAAAAAGGTGTGGTGGTAGTTATCGCCAACCTCATCAAGGTCAGTAAGCCTAAAACATTTTTGAAAATCACAAAGCCTTGTTCCAAGAGGGTGTTTTGCACCAAGTAAATAAGGCACAAGAGGTTGCATGCCTGCTGTATTAAATAAACAAGTAGGGTCATTTTCTGGAACAACGCTGCTGCTAGGAATTTGTTTGTGACCTTTGCTTACAAAAAAATTGATATATAGGTCTTTAATATTTTCTTTCATAAAAAATCTCCAAATTAAACTTTTGTATTATACAACATATTTATATAAAAATCAAAGTATTTTTGTATATGGAAAATAAAGGCATCAAGCAAGGCATAAAACATTTTTAAAAAATTAAAATTTATTAATTTTAACGCTGCCAATTGCATTTAATTAGGCTTGACTTATTTTTACACGGTTGTTAAACTAAAAGCATGGAAATAAATAAAGAAATACTTTTTATTGTGCTGCTTTATAAAAATGAAAATTTGGCAGAAAGAGCACCATATGATTTGGAAATTTTAGGCAAAAAAATGTGGCAATGGGTAGCCCTTGCAGGTGAGGGCGCCGTTATTAAAACTACTCCATGCACTAAAGATAGCGATATTATTAGTTTAATAAAACCATTTGTGGGTAAAGAAAAATATGTTTTTGTTGCATATAGCGATACGCCGCTTTTAACTAAAGCCCATGTTATGGAAATTATGGACTATTTTGAAGGACACGATGCTAATGTTTTAAAACTTCAAAGAGGTTTTGTTTTTAATGCAGATTATCTAAAAAATTGCGAAAGCATTATGGCATTAGAAAATAAATTATTTTCCGGTGAAGAATTTGAATCGGTAGATTCTTTTGAAAAACTTAATGAGGTTACTGCCGTACTTCAAAAAATGATAATTGATTATCATATATCAAATGGCGTTCAAATTATAGATAAAAACGCAACCTATATAGATGCTGACGTTATACTAGAAAAAGGTGTTAAAATAGAACCAAACAATAGTTTAAAAGGCAATACTTATATTGGTGAAAATGTAAAATTAGAGCCTAATAATATAATAAAGGACAGCATACTTTCTAAAAATGTAATTGTAAGAAGTTCATATATTTCAAATAGTAGAATTAGTGAAAATATGATTGTAGGTCCGTTTGAAACTGTGATAGATAAAAATGTTTAAAGAGGGTAAAAATGAAATTAATAGTAGGGCTTGGAAACCCAGATGGCAAATATGCTCGCACATTTCATAATGTGGGTTTTAGGGCAATAGAAAAGTTTGCAGATGAAATTGATGCACGTTTTACTAAGCGTATGTGTGATGGTGTTGTTGCAGAGGGCTATTTTGCGGGCAACAAACTTTTACTTTTAAAACCATTAACCTATATGAATTTAAGCGGAATTGCTGTAAGGCAAATAATGCAAAAATTTAAAATATCAATTAACGACTTATATGTTTTTGTAGATGATATCGATTTGCCTCTTGGCAAAATACGTTACCGCGAAAGCGGAAGTGCAGGTACACATAATGGGTTAAAAAGCATAGTTAATGAACTTGGTGATACAAACTTTAAACGTATAAAAATTGGAATAGGTAGAGATGAAAAATTTGCCGACCTTGCTGATTTTGTACTAAGTAGAATCCCAGATGATAAATTAGAAATAATAGACGGCGAAATAGAAGAGGCTTGCGAATTATTAAAAAAAGAATTAATAAAAAAATAAGGTGCAATATTTGAAAATTTTAGATAACATATTTCAACATGTGGGCTTATTAAACAAACTAAACAGGGCAGTAAAAACTGACCTGTCTTTTTGTGTGTCGGGCACCTCGATTGGTGAAAAAATTGCTAGCCTTTATTATTTGTCTAAAGAAAATAAAATAGTTTTTGTTGCACGTGACCAAATAGAATTACTTGAAATAAGAGATGGTTTAAAAAGTTTAAATGTTAATTTTGAAGAGGCGCTTTTTGATACAATACCACCTATTTTTTCTGTTGTTAATAACAATTTGATTTTAAATCAAATATCAAAGTCATTATATAATTTTAAATTTGGAAATGCACAAATATTATTATTAAATAATGAAAGCATTTTATATAAGTTTCATCAAAAATTAAATAAAAATAATTATTTAAAATTAGAAAAAAATAAAAATTATAATTTGCAGGAAATAACTAAAATATTAATTAATTTAGGATATAATAAATGTCAAAAAGTTGAAAAATTTGGTGATTTTTCAATAAAAGGGGATATTTTAGATATTTATTTAAATAATTTAGACAATTCAATAAGAATTAATTTTTTTGATGATGAAATAGAAACAATTAATTATTTTAATTTAGATGAAATGCAAAAATTAGAAGAAATAAATTTTATTGAAATTTTTCCTAATAAATTAAATTTTTTAACTGAAGATAATAAGCAAGAAATTATAAATAATTTAAAAAATTCAGTTTTAAATTTGACCTTGGGTGGCGATGCTCTTATTAAATGCCATACAATTGTTAATCAAGTTATTTCGCTTATGCAAGATAATATTATTACTGGTGATTGTAATTATACTTTACCTTTTTTAAATAACGCGTATAGTATTTTTGATTTATTAGACACTTCAATTTTTATTTTATCTGAGCCTAAAAAAATACATGATGATTTAGTAGATGTTTACAAAAGCGTGCAAGCAAGCATATATGATTTTTGTTCAAGCGGAGAATTATTGCCGGAACATGCCAATTTTTATTTTTCACCAGAGCAATTATATTCTATTAAGCCAAATATTATTTTTTCTATAACCAATGATAAGTTTGCTGTTGATTTGTCAGATTATGCAAGAACAATAGGTGCAAGAAATTATGTTTTCGATTATAAGTCTCTTGCTAATGATTTGTTTATATACGAAAGGTCAAACTATAAAGTTGTGCTATTTGCAGGGAGTAACGATGGCAAGGCGAGTATTTTAGACTTTTTAACCAAACATAATATATTTGCAAGCGATGAACTTAATTTAAAGACAAATAAATTTCATGTTGTTGTAAGTGAAGAATATTTTGCAAAATCATTTAGTTTTTTAGATTCGGGTATTATAGTAATTGGTACCGATGATCTAGTTAAACGTACGGCAAAACAAGTAAAAAATATATCAAACAAAAGTAATAAAAAAAGAGTTTTTTATTTACCAAAGGTTGGCGAATATGTAGTGCATCAAACCCATGGAATTGGTAAGTGTATTCAACTTGCAAAAATGAATTTAAATGGTACAGAAAAAGATTATTTTGTTATTGAATACGCTGGAGGTGATAAGTTATATTTGCCAAGCGAACAGGCGGATTTAATTTCGGCATATATGGGTAATGCTCAAGAGCCAAAACTTCATAAAATTGGTGGACAACAGTTTGCAAAAATTAAAGAAAAAGTTAAGGCAAGTGTTAGTAAACTTGCTGTTAATCTTTTAGAAATATATGCTCAAAGAGAAAAAAGTAAAGGCTTTGTTTACAAGAGTGATGATTATTTATTAAACGAATTTGAAAATGCTTTTTCTCATGAAGAAACAGAAGACCAACTTTCGGCAATAGCGGATATTAAAAAAGATATGCAAAGTCCTAAAATTATGGATAGGCTAATTTGTGGTGATGTTGGTTATGGTAAAACAGAGGTTGCGTTAAGGGCAATTTATAAAGCAGTGTTATCTGGAAAACAAGTTGCATTTTTGTGTCCTACAACAATTCTCTCTCAACAACACTATAAAACTGCAAAAGATAGATTTAATGGTTTTATGGTAAACGTTGCGGTGCTTAATCGCTTTAAAACAAAGGCGCAGCAAGAACAAATTTTGAAAGAAGTAAAAGAGGGCAAAGTTGATGTTTTGATTGGAACACATAGGCTTTTATCAAATGATGTTGTTTTTAAAGATTTAGGACTTTTAGTATTAGATGAAGAGCAACGCTTTGGTGTGGGTGATAAAGAAAAAATAAAAGAATTAAAACAAAATTTAGATGTACTTACACTCTCCGCAACGCCTATTCCAAGAACATTAAATATGGCACTTACAGGCATAAGGGATATCTCTATTATAGAAACTCCACCTAAAGAACGTATTGCTGTTAAAACTTTTGTTGCAGAAGAGAGTGATACATTAATCTTAGACGCCTGCAAGAAAGAACTTGCACGTGGAGGACAAGTTCTTTATGTGTTTAACAGGGTTGAACATATATACGAGCAACTAGAAAGGCTAAAAATACTTCTTCCTGAGGCAAGAATAGGAGTTGCACATGGACAAATGCCCGAAAAACTTTTAGAGCAAACTATTATGCAACTTTATAATCATGAATATGATATTTTAATTGCAACAACGCTAATTGAAAGCGGTATTAATTTACCGCTAGCAAATACATTAATTGTGATTAATTCAGATATGTTGGGTTTGGGTGAACTATATCAACTTCGAGGAAGAATTGGTAGAAGTGATAGAGTTGCTTATGCTTACTTTACTTATAATCCAAGTAAAATGTTGACTGCTGATGCATATCGTAGGCTAGATGCAATACTTGAATATACTGAACTTGGTAGCGGTTTTAAAATTGCCATGCGAGATTTAGAGATAAGAGGAGCGGGTAATATTTTAGGCAAAGAACAGCATGGGCATTTAGAACAAGTTGGTTACGATATGTATTGCAAGTTATTAGAAAGTGCGGTTAAGGAATTAAAAGGTGAACGGGTTAAAGAAATAAAACCAATTAAAGTTGATATAACAATATCCGCATGTCTTCCTAATAGTTATATTCAAGATGAAGATGAAAGAATAAAACAATATGCAAGCATAAGCACAATTAGAACACAAACCGAGTTGAAAAAACAAAAACAACAACTTATAATCGGTTATGGTGAACTACCAAAAGAAGCAGAGGCTTTATTAAAAATTGCATATTTGAAAAATATGGCAGTAAGTCTGGGGGCAAAACGAGTGTTAGTTAATGCTAATGCATGCAAAATTTATATGTATAAAATAGAAGAAATTTTGCCAAAAACAATGGGAGCGGCTGTTTCTAGCAGAAAATGTGCCACGTTGTCTTTTGAAGATGGTGCAGTTGTTAGTTTTGATATGGGGTTTGCTACAATTAATCAAAAATTAGATTATCTTTTACAATTTTGTGAAGAGAGTTTAAAGGCAGAATAAAAGTATAAAAATTAATTGCAATTTTAATGGTAATATTGTATACTTTGAAAGTTAAGATTGTATGTTTTGGCTGTTTTAAGTCAAAAATTATATACTAGGAGTAATAAAACGTGAAAAAGAGTATTAAATTTGTTGCATTGTTATTAATTGCATGTATGACATTTATGCTTGCCGGTTGTGATTTATTTACAAGAAATGAGGCTGCTTATTATAATCAAACAGTAATAACAATTTCTTATGCCGACAATAGCAAAATTGAAATTTCAAGGCGTGAATTTTTAACTGCGTATAATAATTATGGTCAAACACTTATTTCTTCTTATGGCTATACAGAAGAAAAAGCACAAGAAGAAACGGTTGAAGCACTTGCCAACAGAAAAATTTTATTAAAAGAGGCTAAGGCTGTTGCTCAAACTCAAGAGGGGGCTAGTGTAAATCTTACAACCGCAGAAGTAAAAGAACTTTATTATCAAACATATGAAGCAATGTTATCTAATGCGGCTGACTATGATGAAACTATTAAAGAAGATTGGGAAATAGAAGATGAAGAAGAAATGAAACAAGATGTTTCATCTGATATCATTATGTATGAGGCTTATAGCAAAAAAGCACGTCCAGTTTATGATTCTGTTACAAACTCTTATAGAATACAACTTCTTGAAGAAGATGAATTTCCGGTTAGAGAAAAAAGTTTTATTAATTTAGACGCAATTTATGATGCATTTTTAGAGGAAACAAAAAATAATCAATCTAGTGCAATAGCACGTGAAGAATATAGAAGATATTTGGCATCACTTCAATCATCTCAAAAAATTTTAGGCACAAATTATAACGAAGAAAAATTAATTAAAGAAGAAATTAAAAGAATTTATAGTAACTTAGAAGAAAATGAATATATAACTAAATATCAAGAATACAAAGGCTTAAATGATGGTTATTCAACCATAACTGTTAGCCAAGTTCTTGCTAAATATAAAGCAATGATAACTAAGTCTAAATTTGCTTATGATAATAATTTAGAAAGTTATAATAAAGATATGTTAGAAAGTTTTTCAAACGTAAATTACTATATTAATAACGACTATTTTTATGTTGCTCATATTTTAGTAAAATTTAGCGATGAACAACAATCACAATATGATTCATTGGCGGAACAAAGTAATAATGGTCAAGGCTATATAATATCGGCTGATGAATATGAGAAACAAAAGGAAACATTATATAATAGCATTAAAGCCAGCGTAAGAGATTCTGAAACCGGTGAGGTCGTAAGTGAAGATTCTGTATCTGCTTTAGATGTTTTAAAAGAAGTACAAGTAGCACTATCAGGTGCAAATACAAACGAACAAAAAGATGCTGCGTTCCGTGAACTTATGTATAAATATAACGAAGATGGCGGAATTATGAATGCTGATTATCCATATGTTATTGGAACAGAAAATAGCCAAATGGTAGAGTCTTTCACTAATGCTTCACGTGAGTTGAACGAGGCAGGCATATATGGTGGCATAAGCGGATTAGTTCAAAGTGAATATGGTGTGCATATTATTTATTATATGGGTAAATGCACAAACCCATATGAAATTGCAAGTGACGGAACAATTGAACTTAAAGCCAACTACACAATTGAAGATGATGGCAAACAGGTTCCTGCAAGCGATGTTTTAAAATTAGATGAAACATATTTAAACAACTTAAATAATAAAACAATTTTTGATTTAGTTTTTGAAAGTTTAACCGAAGATGAATATAGCAAATATGAGAATTTAGATTTAAGTAAACTAAAAGAAAATTATCAAATAGAAATAGAAAAAGTTGCAGATTTAATATAAAAATAAAATGGTGGGTTTTACCCATCATTTTTAACATATTTTTTTTGTAATTAAAATATTATTGCAAAGTAAGTTATTTTGTGTTAAACTAAATTAGTATGGTTAAAAAAACTTTGCTTTTTAATAAACTAAAGCGTTTTAAAAAAGGCTCTTTACTAAAAGGGCAATTTTTTTCTGACCAACATTTATTAGAAAATCAAATTTCTATTGAAGAATTAACAGCCAAAGAAACACAAGAACTTCAAAAAAAAGATATGGAAGACAAACTTGGTGAAGCAAATCAAGAGGCTGCAAAACAAAAGTCAAAAAAGAAAAAAATAACAAATGCAATAACGTTTGCTCTTAATATTGTAATTGTTGTTGTAATTTTAGTTGTGCAACTAAGCACCTCAGAAGTAGAGTCTTTTTCAGATATAATTGCAAGCGGTTTTTTTAAATGGCAGTTTATTCCTTTAATTTTAGTTTTTTTTGCAGTTATAATGTTTTTGGAAACAATCCGTTCTTCTATTTATTTGCATAATGCATGTAATAAATATCGTATGGGGCTATGTTTTAGAATGATTGCAATTGGTAGGTATTGGGATGGTGTTACACCATTGTCAACCGGTGGTGAACCAATGCAGATATTCTATTTAAACAAGCATGGTGTTGATGCCGGAACATCAATTTCAATTCCACTTGCTCGTTATGTTATATATCAAATAAGTTGGTTAATGGTTTCAATATTTGCAATAATTTACTCAATTAATGTGTATGGCGAAACAAACTTAGTTTCAATAGCATCTTATATAGGCTTTGGTATTAATGCTTTGGTTTTAATTGGTACGTGGGTTCTTTCTGTTAGTAAAAAACTAGGAAAAATTTTGGTAGCAAAATCACTTAAGTTTTTGCAGAAAATTAAACTTATAAAAAATTACGAAAAAGTATATGATAAAGTCATGGATACGGTAAATGGTTATCAAACAACCATGACCAAATACACAAAAAACATAAAACAATTCATTCTTATGATTTTTTTGCAAGTATTGCAGTTTGTTGTTTGTTACACAATAACATATTTTATCTATTTAATGTTAGGTGGTGCTCCGGGTTGGGATATATGGCTTAGCATTGTTGTTTATTCAATTTTAATTGATTTAGCTGCAAGTTTTATTCCAATACCTGGCGGTACCGGAATGAGTGAAGTTTCATTTACTATTATATTTGGCAGTATTTTTCCAAATGGAACAGTGTTTTGGGGAATGCTCTTGAGTCGTTTCATGAATCATTATATTTATCTTATTCAAGGTCTGTTTGTAACAGTATATGATTATGTTTGGGGTAATAAAAAATATGAATGGCAAAAGAAAAAATGGGAACTTGAGGCGGAAAGCAATAAATTTAAACAAAGTCAAATAAAAAAATATAATAAGCGTGCTAGGGTTGGAAAAATAAAATTATAATCATAACTTTGTTTGGTTACTAAACAATGATACTTTAATTTTAGTTATTTTATTTCTTAAAGAAAAAATGAAGTAAAAATAAAAATTTACTTCTTTTTTTTGTTAAAAAGGCTACAAATTGTCAAAAATTAATTGGCAAGGAGAGCATATGGCAAAAAAACAAAAGTTATTAATCGGTACCCTAATATCGGTAATAGTATTTTTATCAATAGTTTGTGTGATAAGTATAATATATAATTTTTATGGTGGTTTTTATTTTAGTAGAGTTGTAGAATATGATAAAATTTTGGGTCAAGAACAAACAATAGAAGTAACGGGTGAGGGCAGTTTTGCTGTTGCGTGTAATTTTAGTGGCACTATTCTTTTAGATGATGATATAAGGCAGGACATTAATATAAAATCTTTAAACTTAACTCAAAATTTATATTTAAGGGCAAAAGTTGTTTTGGTTGGAGCAAAAGAGCAAGATAATAAAATTTTTGGCGTAACAAACTGGGAAGAAAAAAACGATGAATATATTTATTTTAATCAAACCATATCAGCAAATGAAAAAATTGGCATGTGTAAATATGTTCGTTTGTCGCAAAATTTGATATTAGATACTAATAAAAATTACATTTTAATTTTTATTGTTGAAACATCTTATATTGCATTTATATAGATCTCACAGCATCAATTACTGCTCTTGGGTTGAAAAAGGGAATTAATTCGTTTCTAGATGCACAAAGAGTAGTTCCATCTACACATTTTCTGTCCATAAATAAAACTTTATGTTTGTTATTTGGTAAATACGAAAAAAAACTTTTCATACCAACGCCACAAAATAGAGTAAATCCATATTTAGTTAATAATTTGTGTTTGTCGCACAAATTACCATTTTCAAATACTTGCCACTCTCCATATGGATACACATAAACTTGTGTTTCACCAACTATTGGTTTAACTTCCTCATTCCATAATTGTAACTCTTTTTCGAACTCGCTATATGAAAGTTTGTTCATATGGTAATGCCCGTAACTATGGCTAGCAAACACCCAACCATTATCTTTAAGTTTATTTACAACCTCGGTTGCTTGTTTAATTTCTTCGTGTCTGTTGGTAATATTGCTGTGGCATGTTCTATAACCCAAAATGCCATCATATCCAGTTAAATTAATAACTCCTTTTGCACCATTAAGTGAAAAATCAGGATGAAGAGAAATAAACTCTTCTAAAATTGGTATAAATTCAACATCATATCTGATATCGCAAGTGTTGCCAAATTTTGTACTGCTTGCTAGTTTTCCATTTTTATCAATAATAATTTTATCTACCATGCCGCGGCCTATTTTTTTATGGTCGTAGTTTACATCGTCAAAACCAAAAATTAATGGTTTTTTACCAATAGGTACTTTAATTTTTTGTTTTTCAGTTATACCATTTTGATTTACTTTAAAACAAGAATTAATATTTACTAATATGTAATTATTTTTATATAATTCATTTAATATTTGTAGAAACTCATAAGCGGTTATACAGTCTGACATGTAATGTTTACTCATGAAATTGTTTTTTGAGAATGCAATTTCAGGGTAGGCTATTAAACAATGTGTAAATAAATGCTCTATTTTATTAGTATAGTAATATTTATTTTCTGCGTTAATAATATCTTTTGAAAATAGAGAAAATGATGAAAAAATAGCAAAAAAACACAAAAAAATGCAAAAAAATATATAAAATACAAGCAATTTATTGTGATTTGTATTATTTTTTGTGAATGTATACATATAATTATTATTTTCAAAAAATGTAAAACAATACGACAAAATTACTTTTTTTTCTATAAAATAGTATGTAATTATTCACATTTTTTTTGTTAGCATATCTATGATAAAAGTCAAACATAGAGGTTAAAATGGAAATTAATCATACCTATTATAAAAAAATCATTTATAAAAAGAATGCTTTTGAAGATATAAAAACGTATATAAAATTAAACTTTAATAATAAAAATATTTTACTTGTGTCAACAAAAAGTGTCCAAGCGGAAGATGTTACGTGTTTGTTAAATTCATTGTTTTGCGGAAGTGAAAATGTTTGCCATTTTGTTTCCAGACAAAATTTTGAAAAATCTGAGTTAGATTTATTAAATAATAAATTAATTTCTGGCAAATATAATTTACTTGTTGCTTTTGGTGGGGGTAAGTGTTGCGATGTTGTTAAATATTTTGCAAGTATTATTGGTGTGCCATATATTGTTTGCCCAACGGTTGCAACATCTTTAGCATATTTTTCTAATTATTGTATAAATCCTTATGACTCAACTAAAAGTTTTTATGCTGATTTTCCTGCTAAAATTTTTATTCAAGAACAAATAATTAAGGGGTCCAGTTGTTATTTCAATTTGCAAGGTTTATGTTTTATACATTCACTTCGTGCTCTTTATTTAGAGGGAATTATGCGTGATAATGAAAAAGAAAGATATATTTTTATGGGGCTAGAAAAGGTCTTTGCAAAACTAGAATATGAACAAACAAACATATTGTTGTGTGGCGAGGATAGTAATTTGGTTTTAATGGACTTATTAATTGATTTTGGTTTTTGGATTGGTTTGTTAAATAGGGAAGAGTATTATTTGTTTAATATGTTTAATAATTTAGAGAACTTAGATGAAAAAGCACAAAAAGAAATGAGTGGTAAAAAAATGTTGCTTTGTGCAAAAAGTATATTGTTGTTAATGCAAAAATATATTGAATTAAACAGCGTGTATTGTCTTGAAAAAAATAACTTTCAAAATCTTGCAATTTTATTAAAGAGTAATAAAATTGAATATAAATTGCTAAAAAATAATATTTTTTTTAATAATTTTAATAAAAAAGTTGCTATCAAACATCAATTTTTACTAAACAAAGAAACTGAGTATAAAATGATAAGCACTCAACTATTAAAAATTAAAGAGTTTGCAAATAAAGTGAGAATGCTTTTTAAAACGGGTATAGAAATGACTTCTGACATATCATGTGTTTTTAAAGCACTTGCGATTACTCCTTTTATTTATAATAGTTCTTCGAATATAAATATAATTGCTAATTCAGGAGTTCTTAATTGTTTTATGCAAAACTAACAGGCCAAATGGTCTGTTTTTTTAGTGATGCAAGTACAATACACATAAAGAGTATTTTCTTGTTGTATAACAATTTTTATTGTGTCAATACTTACTTACATGAAAAAAATTTTAGTATTTATTTTTATTGTAATATTATTATGTTGTGTTAATTTGACAGCAGTACAAAATTTAACTTTAGATAAAATATTTCCAAATGCTATGGTTGAGGTTTTTCTTCAGCAAAAAGGTAACTTGATTGACCATAAAACTATAGCAAATGGTCAAGGAGAAATAGTTTATTGCGATATACAAGATTTAGATTACATATTAAACCAAAATTTAAAAGTAACTGGGTATACGTTAAAAATACATTCATGCGAGATAGATATTTTAAACTTGTTAAATGTTAATGATGTACAGCAACAAAATTTTGGAATATATGGTTTTTCTGAAATGTTGGAAAATTACGCAAAAAAATTTAATTTATTAACTAAAAAGGTTAAAATAAATCAAAAAATGGTTAATTTTCAGTATATAAATAAAAATGATTACATTTTAATTGGTTTTCCAATTTTACTTGGCAGTTATTAAAAATTACATAATCTATGTTTAAACATTTACAATTTGTCAATAATTTTTGACGGAGGTAAATATATATGTTTAAAAAATTTATTAGAAAATATGGTTACTATATGGCAGCATTTGCTTTAATTTTGGTAATTGGTTTAACAGCCGGTTTAACTAATGGTAATCAAGAGGAGGAAGTTCCTAATGCACCAACTGGAACAACTGCAATTGAAATGGTTTGTCCAATGAATGCAGCAGAAGTTTTAAAGTGGTATAGCGATACTGAATTATTTTATAATGCAACATTAAAGCAATGGGAGAGTCATAAGGCGGTTGATTTAACATCAAACACAAGTCCAGATGTATTTGCTGTTTTAGATGGAACTGTTACCGATTGCTCGTATTCTTACGAGGATGGTTATTGCATAACAATTTCGCATGCTGATGGCTTGGCGACCACTTATTGCTCTTTAAGCAACTTAGATGCTGTTAAAAAGGGTGACAGTGTAATTCGTGGTCAAAAAATAGGTGAAATTTCAACCACTGCAACTAATGAAAGTGTTGATGGAAGTCATTTGCATTTTTCGGTAAAATTAAATGGTAAAAATGTTGATCCAGCAAACTATATAACTTTTGAAAATAAATAAAACAATAAAATGCTTTACATTTATCATAAAATGTGCTATCCTCTTTTAGAGTACCAATTGGAGGAGAGGTTATGACAATCGATAAAGTAAAAAAACTAATTTCAACTCAATTAAATGTTGCGGAAAGTAAAATTACAGCCGAATCTAGGCTTGTAGAAGACCTTGGCGCAGACTCTTTAGATACAGTTGAACTTTTAATGGCTTTTGAAGAGGAATTTGGAATTAGCATTCCAGATGAAGAAGCTATGAAAATGAAAACGATTAAAGATATTGTTGATTTAATTGATTCTAAAAATTAATAAAAATATATTAAAAAATACCGAAAATATTTTTTTCGGTATTTTTTTATAACTTAAGAAAATTAATTAAAAAATCTTAAAATTTAATTATTTTTAATGAATTTTATGTCTTTAAACATAAAGAAATATATAATTTTTGCGAAAATAAACATTTTAAATTTGTAATTATATTTTTAATTTAAAATTAATTTAAAAAAAATTAAATTACACCCCTTACGAATTGACTTTTTTGCGTATATGTTATATATTAATATTAATAATATTAAAGCATGCGTTAATAATTAGTAATTATTTGCGAAAAATATGCTTAAAAATGGGAGAAATTTTTATGAAAAAGTTTTCTTTTTTAATTTTGTCGATTATGCTCATCTGCACAGGTGTGCTTTTTTCTGCTTGTGGAGAAAACCCAAACAACGCTAGCATAACCCTCAGTTCAACCAATGTTTCAATTTATTTGGGGGAAACTGAAAACAATTCGGTTATTATAAACGCAAAACCGAACGAAATAAGTGTTGATGCTTTAACCTTGTTTTATGACCCTTCTTACATAAACGTTTCTCAATCAGAAAAACTTTCTGATGGTTCTTTTAATTTAACCATAAAAAGCAAGGTGGAAATAGGAACAACTAACCCAATTGAAGTTGTTGTTTCGGCAGGCAATTCTGTAAGCGAAACTTTTTTTGTAGAAATTATTTTACCTGTTGAAAGCATTGTTGCCGATGAAAATGTTTACATGGCGTACAATGGTGTTGAGGCAAGATATAATTTATTAAACGCAATTACTTTTGAGCCAAGTGGAACCAAACAAACAGGTGTAGAATTTACCTTGGCAGAAGAAAACGATTATATTTCTATCGATGGCAACTATTTAGTTGTTGCACAAAATGCAAACTTAAATTTTGGCACAGGTGCCAGTGTTAGGGTAAATGCCACTTCAACTGTTGAAGGCAAAAGTGCGGTTAGTACCTCTTTTGATGTTGCAATTCTTCCAAATGCAGCACTTCTTGCAGAAAATATAGAGGTTTTTGTTGATTATAACAATGCCGTAAATGCAATTGAAGATAAAAATTATGAACTTACAATCACTAAAACTGATGATGGATATGAACTTAGCACTTTTGTATTAATTGTTAAATTACCAACTAGTCTTGGCTTGCAAGTTGACCTAGATGCAAGTTTTGCACCAAATATTTTAGATTATTTATCTTATTCAAAATCAATAACTTCAGAAGGCTTGAAAGATGTTTATACCTTTACATTTGAAGCAAGCACTTCTATGCAAGGCGAGGGTGATTTATATTTAAAATACTCTTACAAAAATGTTCAAGATAATTCGCTTTCGGCAAACTTTATTTGTCAAAAAACCGAGGGTGGTATAAAAAGTTTAATCAAAAAAGTGCATATAAGTGCACTTATGCCTATCACAGAAATTCAAGTAAATACAGATGCTGAACTTTCAAATACTGGTTCTTATACAATTTTTAGAAATTATAACCAAGTTAACGGCACAATGTTTGTTTTTAATGCCCTTCCTTTGGGTACAATTCAAAAAGAATTATGCTTGGTTAAATCTGCAGAATCTCAACTTGAAATTTACAATTCAAAGGGCGAACTTTTAGAGTTTGTAGATAATAAATGCAATATTACCTCAGGCGATGTTTTATATATTAAAGGTGGCGAAAAACAGGCTGATAGTTTGCAATGTATAAGTGCCACTGAAGGTAAAGAAAGCATTTCATTAACAATTTTCTTTAATGTTATTGATGGCGCTTCTTCGCTTGGCTTTGTTGCAACAACCGAATCAACAGATGCAAAAGATGAAACCACTCTTTTCACTGAAGTTACTCAGCCAATTACTGCATATATTTATGCTCCGGGTGTTGAAGATGTAACTAACTTTATTGCTGATACTGGTGTTGTTATAAGTTCACTAGCTGGTATTAATGGATATTTTGTAGCAGAATTTATAGAAGACACTGTTGGTAGTTTTAACTATACAATAGCAACTGCTAATGGTTTTAGTATTATTGCTCATGTTAATGCTATTGAAACAGTAAAAGAAGTTAATTTAGATTTAAAAACACAAGCCGAATATACTTCAGGTGTAGGTGATGCAAATTATGAAAGTGAAAATCTTATAAATCTTTCTTTGCAGGCAGGTTATTCTGTAGAACTTGATTATATTGTTAATTCAAATGCACAAATAACATCAATTGCTTATAGTTTTTATGAGCCAAATGTTAATGTTTATAATAATGATGAAATTAATGCTTTAAAAAATGTTACCGCACCAACTTACGATAACGATAAAACTTTTATTGCTACAAGTTCAATTGTAAATACTCAAAATTTAACAATAAATAATTTAATTACTGGAACTCGTACCGGCATTGTAATTGTTAAAATTCAAATTTATGGCTATAAGGCAGAAAATGGAACTATTTCTATTGAATTAAAAGATACAAAATATTTATTTGTTGAAGTTTATAATCCAGTTAAAGAAGTAAAAGGTTCAGCAAAAAATATTTCACTTAGGGCTCAAGACCAAGTAGATACTAGTTTATATTACAATTTAACAACACAAACAATTAACTTTAATGTTTTATCTGTTTCTGAACAACTTGCAACATATAACAGATTATTTATTGATGGTGGTTTGTTTACATATAAAACATTAGAAGATGGAACAAAAATATATTCTAATACTTATAAGATAGTAAATCGTTACGACCAAGAACAAGACCTATTTACTGCTACATACGATTATTTGACTAATAATTTAAAAATTGAAGTATTGCACGCTGATGAACTTGTTGCTGGCACATATCAAATAATATTATTTGCGGCTGATTTTGCAAATTTTGTTGCAACCGAAGAGGGTATTTATACTTCAATTGGTGATGTTGAAAATTATGTTACATATGTTGTTAATTTAACAATTCTAGATACAAAATTAATGACCAATATTAGTGTATCTAATTTAAAAGTAGAAAACGAAGATCAAACAACAAAAACTTATGAAACTATATATTTTGATACATCAAAAAGCAATAATCTTGTATACAAATTGCAAACATTGGTTGAACCAATAGATGCTTTTGATAAAAATTTAACATTTACATATATACCAAATTCAGGCTCAACACAAGCAATGGTAGATGTTGCTCAAGACGGTACTATTACTGTTCTTGGTGACCAAGGTGGCTCTGGTAGAATTGAAATTACACCAAAATATGCTCAAGGCATTAATGTAAAAACAGTTATAATTCCTATTGTGGTGGCTGATGGTAACTCTTGGAAAACTGCATACCAAATTACAAGTTTAAATGAAATTATTAATCCTAACAAACACTATGTTTTAACAATTCCTACTACTTATATTGCAAGCAAAACTTTGTTTGATACTTTTAGCGGTGGCTTATATGGTAGAACATATGAAGGTGCTTTAGCACACGATCCGGCACCAATGGCAACAATACATGTACAAGGAAATTCACTATTTAATACTTTGGCAAGTGGTGCTCATGTAGAAGATCTTTATATATGTGGCGATATAACAGCAAAAGTTGTAGAAGTTGATGCTAATAATGATGGCATTATGGAAAGTGTTGAAATTAACAGAGGTTTTGTTGCTAGTACCGCACAAAATAATTCAGTTGTTTCAAACGTTAAGGTTACAACTTTTGTTTCTGGTGAAGTTTATGTTCCTAGCACAATTACAGTAAATGCAGGGGTAACTGCTAGCATTGGTGGTTTGGTTGGCACAAATAATGGTGAGGTTAAAGGTTGTAAGTTTGCTGGCTCTATTAACATTGCTGCTAATTCGAGCGCAATTGCTCAACCAATTGTTGGTTCTGGTAATGTTCCTTCTGATTGTGTTGTAATTACGGCAAAATTTGATGCCAAATTAAAAAATTCAGGAAGAGTATTAAAAAATGGTGATTATTATATTAATGGATTAATCACTTCAACTGATAATAATGGCACGGCATTTGCATTATCTGCAGGCGTTACAGTAGAACACTATTCTAACTACGAATTTACTGAAGGAAAAATTTCAATTAAAGATTATAAAAATGGTGGATATCAATCATCATTCGGTCAAACAGATTCTAACTTTGGTATTGTGTTCTATTATGAAGCAGTAGAAAACTCTAAAGAAACTGCCGAAATATTAAATCAATATAATACTATTAAATTATCTTACTTATTATCTATAGATACTGTGACTGCTATTTCTGTAAACAACTTAAAAGTTGTTGCGTTAAATGCAGATAACACCATATGTGACTTTGTTGTTGTAAGTACCGATAGCATAACAATTAAAGGTGTCGGTGAGTTTAAGTTGGTTGTAACAAGCGAATATGACTATACTAAACCATACGAACTAAATATATTGTCACTTTATTATATGTCTGATTTTGAAATTGATTATAATGGTAGCAAACTTAATGGTGACACTTTAAATATTGTTGCAAATCAAACAAGAGAGATTGTATCAAGTGTTAATAGTACTATTAAAGTAATAAACTTATTAAATCAAGAACAAATAATAGAATTATGTAAAAATGACTTTAATGTAATTTTCACCTTTGCTAATGGTGAAGATTCAACAATGTTTATAACCAATAATAAAATCGGTAGTCATACTATTAATATGACTGATGCTTGGAATTGGGAATTAACATCTGTAGAAGTAACTTTAGATGTTGCTGGTTACAGCGATTCATTTAATGAACTTTTAAATAAATATTTGTCTGCTACAGAAACATATGTTGCTCAGTTTAATATAGACAAAAAACTTGGAACAAAAGGCATTGAGGCTAATGTGAGTGAGGGTTCTGTTGAGCCAAACGATTACTTTAGTTTTGAAGTTGTTTTAGATACCGACACAACTTCCGATGAAGTTACAGCAGATACTGTTCAGGTTTTAACTCAAGGGGGATATCCTGCTTCAGAGGGTTATTTTAGTGTTGTTGTAGATAAATTAGATAAAAATCAAAACGGAAATGTTGATGATGATGTTACATTTAAAGTAACAATTAATGTAAATTATGATACTCTTTCAACCGCTCAACTTTTAAGCCTTGTTAATAGAAAATATAACATTATAGTAAAAGCAAAAAGCGATGCAAGTGCTACCGAAGTAACTTATGATGCTTTTGCAACTATTGCATTAACAGTTCTTCCTCAAACAATTGCAAATATAAATACAACTTTATATAAAGTAACTTCTTCAACCCCAAATGGTGTATCCGTTACTTCGGCAGAAATACCAACTTCTGTAATATTACCATCAGAATATGGATTTATGGTAATTGATATGTTCCCATCGTATGCAAGTTACGAATATTTAGAAATCGTTGCGACTTCTAACACCATGAGCAAACTTTCTTTCAGACTTCAAGAAAAAGATTTGGCTTTAGGAGCAACTCACTACAAAACAGCCGTAAGTGGTTATGAGGCATTAGAAAACAAAAACGGTATTAGAATTTTAAATAGTGGCAGCGGAGACGCACAAAGCATTGGTAGGTATTATGTAAAACTCTTTGTAGGTGCAACTTTTGATGCAGATACCATTTTCACAATTACAGTAAATGCATATTATAATGCTCAAAAATTAACAGCACAATCAGTATTTACCTTATATGTAAGAGCACCAGAAGCACCTCAACTTTCATTGAATGGTGAAACAAGAGTTTATTCTTTGGCTGGTCAAGATGTAACAGGTATTACAGTTTTAATTGCAGATGACCAAATTAATTCAAGGGCTTATATAGCAACTCAAGCCGATGGTACCAGTGTTCTTGACTCTCGTCCTATTGGTGAAAATATTAAACCAATACTTACACAAGTTTATGATAATGTAGAACAAGGTTATAAACGTTACACTATTAAAATAGATTTTACAGATGAATACAATATCGCCACAGATAGTTTAAAAATAAAATTAGTTGTAGAAAGTACAAAAATTTCTAATGGTAAACAGGTAAAAGTTTCTTCAGAAATGTATATTTATGTAGTTGAATACTTACCAAAAGAAGATGATATTGTTATTTGGGATACAAGGTCAGACATTTTTGATGTAACAAGTTTAAAGGCTGTGGAATTAAAACTTGCTCCACTTGTAAATGTTGCAGCAACTGAAAACTTTGTTCAATTATTTGATAATAATTATTATTTTGAAAATAACGATAACGGCTTTAAATTTGGCTCAAACTCGGCAATATTTGGTAATGAAGCAATAACATTTGAAAATAAAGCATATGTTTTAGCATCTTATTTATCATATGTTAATGGAGACACCAAAACACCGCTTTTAATTAGAGATGCCGATGGTAATTTACAATTTAATAATCATGATTATTGCAACTTTAGAATTGTTGAAAAAGAACAAACTAATGAAGAAGGTTATAATTATACAACTTATCATTTATATGTTCAGGGTGGTGATTATACAGGCTCTGTTCAAATGATTCTTGAAATTCCTTATCATATGCCAGATGGTAGAATATTCACTTATGAATACAAATTTGAAATTTTAAATAGTATTTATACAACCGAAGATTTACCAACCGAAATAGCAAATAGTGAAGATTTCTTAGCAATATCTAATCAAGATTTAGCAAAAGATTATATTTTAACTAATGACCTTAATTTATATGACTTTTCTATTATTGCTAATACTGATAAAATTTCTTCATTAGATGGTAATAACCATACAATTAATATAAGAAGTTTTGCTGAAATTCAAAATGGCAGTGCTAACTTTGCGTTATTTAATCAAATTAGTGCAAATACAACTATTAAAAATTTAACTGTAAACCTATATTATTTAAGTGAGATTCAAGTTGCTAGCACAGTATCTGATGTTAAAGTTGCAGGCTTTGCAATTCAAAACAATGGTGTAATTTCAAACTGTGAAGTATCTGTTTACAAAGCATCTAAAGATGCAGTAACTTCAACAATTTATGGTATTAAATTAAATGAAGAAATAGATGCCGAAGTAGCAGGTTTTGTACTTAATAATTATGGCTCTATAACAAATAGTAGAGTAGGTAGTGATAGCAAACTTATTACTAATATAGAATATTTTGTTGATGAAAAAACAGGTTTTATAGATAACGAAAAAACAAAAATTACTTCACATAACGAATCAACAAAAGCATTTACAATTAAAGCAAGCGGTACTATTTCGGGCTTTGTTGGTACAAATAGTGGTGTTATAGCGAGTTCATTTGTAAAAAATATTAATATTAAAAATACTTATTATAAACAAGAAACTCGTATTACTTCAGGTTTTGTTAATACAAACTCGGGCACTATTGCACTCTCTTATGCTCAAGGTGCATTTGCAAATGCAACAGATATTCAAGCCTCTGTTGGTGGTTTGGAAGGCTCAGGTATAATTTCTGGTTTTGTATATTTAAATACAAATAAAATTACTGATAGTTATAGTAATTTAATGATTACAAACACTCGTGACCAGGTAGGTCGTTTAGGTGCAGGCTTTGTATTTGAAAATACCGAAAGCGCAACTATTGAACATTGTTATTCCGCATCAAAAATTGTAAGTAATAACATTACACAAATGAATTTTGCCGGAATTAAAGATTTTGGTGGTTATAACAACTCGGGTGTAATTAAAACAAGTTATTATTATACTAAAGAAAGTACAGATGTAATATCTATAGAAAGTGTATTAAACACAAGTATTACAGCAGTTTCTGACTTTACTTATATGAATAATTTCTATGGTTTTAGTTTTGAAAAAACCACAGAAAGTACAACAAGTAAATCTGTAACTAAAGGCACATGGAAAATGACTAACCATGGTCCACAACTAGTAAGTGCTAACGATATTGCTCATTCTCTTCGTGAAAAATATGAAGTTATTGATGCCGCAGAAAGTGAAGTCCCATATTATTTCGTATATTCTGAGGGCTTTGAATTGGGCTCTGTAAACAACCCAATCATAATTCGTAACGCAGAAGAATTTAATAAGGTTTTTGGTGGTTCAACTAGCACAGAGGTTAAAAAGAATTTTGACCTTGCAACTGCAAAAGTTTTTGGTGCTTATAGAATAGTTAACAATATAGACATGCTAGAACTTGTTCCAAAAGAAGAACAAGAAACTGAATTTAAAGTGAATTTGCTTTCAACAAATATGACTTTAACAGGAGAAGAAACAAATTCATCTGGAAGAAATGGTTCATTAGATGGTAATGGTTTGACAATTTCTAACCTTGCAATTTCTAACGCTAGTACTACAGGCGATAATTTTGGTTTATTTAAAACAATAGAAAATAACGCAAGTATTAGCAACTTAAATATTGAACTTGCCAGTGGTGGTGTAAGTGCTGACCATACTACATTTGTTGGAACTTTAGCTGGTTCGCTTATTGATTCTTGGGCTTATAATATTAAAATTTCAGCAATTGACACCTCAGACTATACTCAAGTTATAGGTGCAAATATTACTGGTGGTGCTTTTGGTTTAGTATCGGGTAGTTCAACAGTATCAAGTATAAATTTAGAAAATATATCAGCAACTTCAACTTTTAATACAACAAAAAGTTTTGGAGTAGCAGATTTAGAAACAGAATGCACAACAATTAACGCATATACTCGTTTTGGAACTAACAATACACAACTTTCTATTGCCGGTGGTGTTTTTGGTGTATTAGATATTTATACCTTAGAAGAATTGCAAGGTGGCGAAGAATATGGAGCAACCGAATATCTAGCAGCAAACGTATTGAGTATTTCGGTACAAGGTGGCTTAAAAGTAGAAGGTATGACGGTTGGTGGTATTGCCGGCTATATTGGAAAATATGTTGTTGCTCGTGATTTACATTTAACAGTTATGAAAGATGAATTACCTGTTAAATTAACTGCTTATTCTTGTTTTGCTGGTGGAATTGCTGGTTATAGCGAAGGTAGTTTATATCAAGTTAGGGCAGAACATGAACAAACTTGGCAAACTGAAATAGAAAGTAATATAAATAAATATTATAAAGCAGAAAGTGCTGAGGCAAGGGCCGCAATAGACCGTGGTCAATTAGATATTTTCAAATCAGATATTGGCTATAAGCCATTTGTTGTAGGCGGATTAATTGGCGTTGCAAGAACCGGCAGGCTTAGCATTGCTTACTCTAAAATAAATGTTATTTCTGAGCTTGCAAATTATGCAGGTGGTGCTATTGGTGTAGTATGTTCACCTGGCGTTGGTTCTACCGATGAATCAATAAAAATTAACGAAGTTTATGTAGTTGGTGATGTATATTCTCAAATTGGCGAAAGTTATATTGTTGGTGGCTTAATTGCTTACATGTGTGATACTACTCAACAAATAAGTAGATTTAATGCAATGAATTATTGGAGTTTTGAGGCTTATAATAAATTTAAAGATGATAAATCAAAAGAGGCTATAGGTATTACCCAAAATTCTATTAATGCAAAATGGAATGGGACTGGAGCAAGTACGAACTTTGAATTGATTTCTAGTTACTCTGTTAGCAAATTGCAGTTTGAGGGCGAAGGCGATGTAATTGAACTAGATAATAGCGCTGAAATTATGACAAGTTATTACTCATATGCAGGCGTTGAATCAGATAATGGTGCACAAATTGACCTTATGTTCCGTGAAAAGGAATGGTATTTAGATGGAAACTGGAGTAGAGATGTTTCCGAAATGTTCCCACACATTTTATTTGTAACACCAGATTTAACATTTACTATTGCTTCTACTAAAGATTTTTATAAATTTGCAAACTATGGCGCTGACCCAAATGTTACATTTGTTGTAATAGATATGGTTCAATGTGCTGGTTGGCAAACAACATATGGTTTAATTAGGGCAAGCATCGTTGGTTTAACTAATGAATGTGGTTTCGAAAATTTAAGAGTACCACTTTTTGCTGAACTTTCTGGTACAAAAGTTTCTAATCTAAAATTCATTAATAATTCATCTGCTTTAGCACAAAAGGCAACAAATACTAAATTCTCTGGTTTAGTTTACGAGGGTGGCACATTTACTCGTAGTTATGGTGGTAATACAGCGGCAATTGTCTTTACAATTAATAATTCTGCAACATTTACTAACATTTCGTTTATTGGTTCTAAATTAAATGTAGGAGATGTACAAAATGCAGGTTTCTTGTTTGCAACAACAGATGCATCGGGAGCAAGTGATGGAGATAATGCAATTTCTATTGAAAATGTAAAATTTGATAATGCAACTTCAATGTTGGTTTCATCAAAGGTTGTTAATAAAAAAAGTCCGGCTATTAATGATTTTAATTTTGGTGTTTTCTTTGGTAATTCTTCTTTACCGGTAGAAATTGCTTCGGCTACTTTCTCTGCTAAGCTAGATGTAAATCTTTATGAGCAAGATCAATCTGAATATACCAGTGATGTTATTGTTCCACAAGGTAGGGTTGGTTTATTTGGTGGTTATGCAGATGAAATTAGTGTAAACTTGTCAAATGTGCAAATGAGCACCGATAATAGTTTAAAAGTAAAATTATCTACAGATGCTGGAACTGAAACTGCAGGCACAGAAACTACCAAAGTGTACAACTATAACTTAACATTATATATTGGTGGAATAGTAGGTAGTTCAAATAAATTAAATTTAATTGCAGATGAAGATGCAGCGGCATTAAAAAATATCTATTTTGCACCAAATATTACACTAACCGGAATTGAAAAGGCTACAACATTATTCTTAGGTACAGCGGCTGGTTATGTACGTACATTAGCGATGCAGAAAGATAACTACCTATATGGTTTTGGTTATGTACCTCCACAAAATGACAATCAAGCAATATATAAAATGTTTTCGTATAGTCCTGCTGCAGCAACCTCTAATGATACAAGCGGTGTTAAGGGTGTAAATTATATAGGCGGAATATGTGGACAAATAGCCCAGTTAGATATTGCAGCTAATTCATATGTTGCTTATTATGGTGATATGGTTGTATCTAGTGATCAAGTTGCAGACATTCAATTGTTTATTGGTGGTTGCTATGGTTTGGTTGATACTACTGATCAAAATGCAGTAATTTCTAATAGTTATTTTGAAGGAACAATGTCTTTCAAGGGCAAAGCTTTTGCTAGAAAAATAGAAAATAACGTTTCTGAAGAATCTGAAGATGATGACGGTGGTTCTGAAACACCTACAGAAGATACTATTGTTGACAACATAACAATGCATGCTGGTGGTTTAATAGGTCACATTGGTGGGCTAAACACATCTGATACAGTTTCTGGAGAATTAACAATAAAAAATTCTATTGCTTCTGGCGATTTGCTTTTAACTTATACCACTGCAGAAGGTAATTATGAGGTTAATTTAAATAGTGACAGCTATATTGGTGGCTTGTTTGGTTATTCTGACTCTAACATATATTTTGGAACTGAACTACAAGAGGGTACTCCAAGCGAACAAGATGGTGTAACAGTGCTTACAACATTATTTGCTACTGCAATTTATAATAATGTTGATGCAATCGGTTCGTTTGCAGATGGCTGCTATGGCAAAATTAACAAATATATGGCAGAAGGTACTACAACTAAAACAGATAAATTACAATATACTTCAACTTTAACCTTTAGTGTTAGCAATAATAATAAGTTTAAAGATGCTGACAATAATGATTGTATTCCAAGTAATAATACTTATGACCAAGTATTTGCTGCTTCAAATATATTAACAGTCATTGGTGGAAATTCCGCAAAAGGTTCAAAAGTTAATCCATATGATACTTCACCAACCTCTTTATCTCAATTACAATCTAAAAATGATTCACAACAAGGATTCTATAAAACTGATAATGAACAAAACTCTTATAAAGTTACATTTGAAAGTACATATATACGTAAGTTATATGTAAAAGTTGCTGAATCTGTTGGCACAGTTGCAAACATTCTTGAGCAACAAATATCGCTTAAAAATACTATTATGTTCTCAGATGGCGCTCCTCTTTATTCATACGTTACTCCATTTGATACAATTAATGCAGATAGTGCAGTGTCGGGTGTTGTGGCTAAAGTCCATATAGATGTAAATTTAGATGAGTCTGTGCCAGATAGAGATGTTGTATTTGATGAATCAGCAAAAATAAATAATAATGCTGGTTTCGCAAATGAAAATAAAGGTATTATTTACACTTGTTCTGTTCAAGAAAATTTTGATGAATTATTACAAAATGGTAATGCAATATTTGAAGCATATTTGCGTTTGAATGAGGCATACACAATAAATGATGCCGAAGCGCTTTTTGGAGGAAGGATTGATGATTCTTATGTTGGACGTGTTGCTGGTTTTGTAGCATTTAATATAGGTAAAATTTTTGGTTCCAACGCAAATATAAATATTGGATATATAACAAGTGATTTAGAAATAATCTCGCCTGTTAAAGTAGCAAGTTTTGTTGGCTATAATTTTGGTGATATTCAATATAGTTATGTATCTGGTACTAATCGTGGTTATGAAAATTCGGCAACCGGCAATAAAATGAAAGACGTAAAGGCTTCTGACTGGTTTGCTCCAAAAACAGTTTTAAATATAGACACAGAAACTGGAACCTCACAAGAACCACAAGGAAATATAGATAATTGTTACACAATTACTAAAATGAAGGGTGGTCTACTAGATGATTTAAAAGTTGATATTGATTCAACTTCTGATACAGATATATACTTTGAAGCAGATGGCTGTGAAGTTAATGCAACTGGTAGTACAGACATTTATGGTTCAATTGATACATCTGTTTTAGGTGATTATTTTGCAGTTCATAAAGATTACAATAATAATTATCCAACCTTATCAAATGGCCCTTTTGTTAATTTTATTTATTTAAAACGCAGTTCATATGTGGCGTATAATAAAGATATTGCAAATTATGAGGCCATTGACTCAACAATCGTTAGAAATACTGGCGCAACTTTAACAAATGCCGATTATTTGTTTAAAGGTATTGAATATTTAGACAATAATAATAAAACAGTTATTTGGTATTACACAATTCCAAATTTAACTATTCTTAAAAAACTATATGTAGAGGATACCGCAACGGCTACTTTAGATTCAAATGCAAGTTTACTTGCATATTGTAGCAAGTTTGTAATTACGGCAGATATTAATGTTGGTTATACCTGTACGACTGCTGACTCATACATAAATCAAACATATGTTAAAGATTTAGGTAATTATGTTACCCATCCTGATGCAAGTAGTCCAAAACCTGGTTTAATTGTTGACGGTTATAATTATTCATTAGATAATGTTTATTTAAAAGAATGTAATTTATTCGGTACTGTAGGTAATAATGGCGAAGCAAATCCAATATTGGTTCATAGAATAAAATTTACAAATGTTAAATTAAATAATACTGATGGCATTATTGGTTTAATTGATTCAAGTGCTACTGTAACAAATGTAAGTTTTATTACCAGCATTGCAGATAATGGAATTTTAATATCACCATACACAGGTAATAATGAAGCCGAAAGCAAGAGCACAACTATTGGTGTGTTGGCTGGTGAAAATAAAGGAATAATTTCTTATTGCTCATTAACATCATTAATATATACTCCTGGAACTGCAATAGTACCATATACTCTTGGAGGACTTGTAGGTAAAAATAGTGGGCAAATATCTGATTGTTCACTATCTAGCACAGTTGCAATTGCTGAAAATAATTTACAATTGCAATCATCAACAGAGGCAGATTGCCAAGAAACAACGCTAGTGTTTGGTGGCATAGCGGGCGAAAATACAGGCACAATTAATAATTGTCAATTAAAAGTTGGACAATCAATTAATTATGCATTAACTGGTGGTGGCACAATTTATTCTAATAAAACCGAAAGTGAAACAAGTGGTTATTATAGCCAAATTTCAATAAGTACATTACCAGAAGATATCGAAGAAGAAATATCAACTTTATCAGCGCAAATTTATGTAAGTAGCAAGGGTATTGCTTTTATAGGAGGTATTGTTGGTAAAGCAACTAGCGGAACAATATCAAAATCATTTACAAATGAAGCTGTAATTTATGGTGGTAATGAAAATTGTCAAATTGCATCGTATGTGGGCGGTATTGCAGGTAGTGTAGAAGGGGCAACTTTAGTTGATTGCTCTAATATGGCTAATGTTGGTGCAATGGCAGTTTGGCTCTTTACACAAAAAGATGAAACAAAAGCCGCATATAAAATAGTTGATGGTATAGTGACTAAAATTCAAAATGTGGAAGTAGATTCAAAAAATGGTATTTTAAATTCAGATGCAAATATTACTCCAGTTGTAAAATATGATGGCGATAAAATAATGCATGCCTATAGAGAAATGTCATCTCTTGCTTTTGCTGGCGGTATTGCTGGTGCGGGGTTAATTTCTGCTGAAGCAACAGAAGGTGAGCCATCTACAGCAGTGTTAAATAACGGAAGTGAAAAATTAATTAATAGTGGAACAATCATAGGTGGTTATAGAGCAATTAAACCAGTTGCAAAAATAACTGCAACACCAGAAGAAGGTAAATTTGATGCTTATTCTGACTGGTTAACAGGTTTAATTAGCGGAGTTATTGGATCAGCAATTGCAATAGCAACTTTGCCTTTCGTTCAAAAATGGATTGCAGGCTTCGTACCTTGGGGTATTGCTGCTGCAGCAGCAATCGGCGTTACTATAAAAATTTTAAAAGTTCTCCAAAAACTTGCCATTTTGACAATTAATAACCTAATAATGTTTGGTGCTGTGCCGGAAATGGAAAGTATAACTTTAAAGACTAAAGGCTTATATGGTAATAGTACCGATTACTATGGTAGTTGCGAAGTAGTTAGTTTAATATTCAATTCAGATGGCTATAGTGGTAGTGTGGTTAATTACTTTAACAATGCAATACTTAACAAAGCAACTTATCCATACACAGGCATGTCATCTAGTACGACTTGGGATTATAATAGCGATCCTCTAGATAGTGAAACACTTCAAAGTAAAGGTTTTATGACATATGCTAATAAGTTTGTAGGTGGCGGTTTATCTCGTTTGGTTACAACAATTCAAACATGGACAACTCCTTCTGATTTTATTGGAAAATTGATAAATGAATTCCTTGACTTAGAATTTAATAACCCAATAAAATCAAAAGAAACAAATTTTGCTGGCTTTAGAGATGCTAGCAGTTCTAATAAAACTTTTAATGGTGTAGAAAAATATGTAGCTGCTGATGGAGAAACAGAACTTAAACTTGAAGATCAAATTGGAAGTACTGGTTGGATTAATGGCAAAACAAGATATAGGTATAGTGAATATAACTACGATGGTATATGCCCTTCAATTACCACAGGAACAGAAGATGCGTTAAAGGTTTATTCATTTACTTCTAATTACAATAAAAATGAATCCACAGGTAAATCTACATTAAATACTGTTAACAAATTTAACTCGCATGAGTATTCAAATGTTACTGATAGATACACAAAAACTGAGTTAGAAGATTTTGAGGATATTAAGGATAAAATAGTAGAATGGGGTAATTGGTCTTGTGTAGATGAAATAAATAAACATTTTGAGCCAAAAGATACAACAGAATTAAATATTGAGTTTGATTTATCTTCAGAAATACTAACATATACTATAGAAAGCATTTTAGATTGGGAAAAGATAGTTTATACTGTAAATAGCAATACTAAATTATCAAAATACTATAGTGCTTATCCTTTATTACAAGAAGATTATGACTCTTTAAGTGATTCTGATAAATTGCTTTATAATAATAATTTAGTTTTAGTACAATCAATTATTGACAAATATTATAATATGGTTATTACTATTGCATTAAAGAATAATGAGGGTGCTTTAGGTATTGAAGTTTCTGATGATATTTTCAATAAATTTAATGGCAGTATCACATCTAAACAAGATTATAAATTTTACAACCTTGTATTAAAAACAGGAACTTCTACTTCAACTGGTATAGTAAAAGAAAGTCAAGGTGTTACTTTAAAGGGTATTACTATTAATGGTAATGTTTCTATAGACGCAAGACCTAACGGCACAATTTCGGCAGGTATCTTGGTTGGAAATATCAATGATCAAGTAAAAGAATTAAATATAACTAACTGTACTATAACGGGTAACATTAGTATAGTAGAAGATACAATCACCAATGCTAGTGTAACTAATATCAATAATTTAGGTATTACTATTGGGTGTGCCAATTTAACTGAGGCATTTAATAATGATATTCAAAAAGTTAACGTAAATTTATCTAACTTTACTATTAATGAAAAAAATGTACTTACTGGAGCCGACAAATCTTTTGGTATTATAATAGGACAATTAGGCAGTGGCACTATAAATATTTATGAAGTTGCTACATCAGGTAAAGCCCAATTATCGTCATCGTTTAATAAAGTTGGTACATTTGCTGGCGAAGTCGCAGTTTATGGAACATTAAATACTTTATCGTCAAACGATTTAAAAATGTCACTTATTGCTTCTGCAAATGCCGATATTTATGTTGGAGGTTATGTTGGATATAATGCTGGTATTGTAAACGTTAATAGTTTCGATACAATTGGCTTAAATGCTCAAACTATTATTTCTGCTGATGTAATAAATAGTGCATATAAAGCTTATGCTGCAGGTATTATAGGCGGTAATATTGGTACTTTAAATGGCTCGGGTTCTTTATCATTGGGTAGTTCTTTAGAAACTGGTTATGCAAAGGTAGATTATATATTTGCTGGTTATAATATGGTTAATTTGGAAAATGCTGTTACTGCATTCCCAAAAGAAGCTCATGTTGACTTTATAACTAATAACATTTCTGGAAGTTATAACTCTGGTATTATGGTAACAAATTACAACTTGGTAATGAAATATATACAAGAACCAGTAAGAGATGCAAATTGGCCAAATTCATCTTTAGTGGGCAGTAAAACATATGTGCAATGGACAGATTATAGTTCCGTAAAAGTAACAGAAGAGGGTGGTTCTGCTCAATTAAATTTTGCTGATTATATAAGTATTCAAACCGTTGATGGCAAGCCAACATTGGTAGTTAACCAAGAAAAGAAATATAATAATGCATCATCTGAGGTCTCTGAAGGTGGTATGACTGTAAAAACTAAAAATAAATTATATCGTGTAACAACAGATAATGCTGGTGAAACAAATGATATTTATAGTGAAGTTATAGAAAATTCTGTAACTTATAAAAAAACAGTTAAGTTATCTTATTCTTATCAAGATATTAGTAAAGATGAATATGTTTCTTCTAAACTAGATGGTGTTATAGAGCAGCAAAAGATATTCTATATTAATTATTATGAATATGAAGAAGCTTATGGTGATGCTTTAACTAAAGGTGCTTTAAGCAGAACATATAAATTGTTAGTTCGTTTAGTAAATACTAATGCAAAACTTGATGATGAAGGAAGATATACCTTACAAATTATTCAACTAAATGATTATTTGGTTGATGAAGAATCGGTAGAAGTAAAATTAATTGCTGGTACATATGTAGAATATTATGGCGATGCGTCAGGTAGTCAAATTGCTGGTGTAAGGGAAGTTAGCGATATAAATTCCTCAGCTCCAGGATATCAAGGTAAGTTAACTATATTGACTGATTCTGAAACTGGTGCTCCTCAAACTGCTCAATATTCAGAATATTATGAAATTAAAACATATCAAGAAGTTCAAAATGTAAATAAGGTAATATATTCTAAAACATTTAATTTAAGTGATAGGTTAGATGATACCTTTGACAACCCTTATGGTGTATCTTTGTCTGCTAGCAAAACAAATGATATTGGCGAATTGGATGAATCAACTACACAAGTAGATATACAAATGGAATTAGCAACAATTAAATCTAAAGGATTCAAAATATCAGTTTCTGAGTCTGGTTTAAAACTATCTGAACAATATGATTTATCTGTAGAGAAAAATTCAAGTACAATCGATGTAACTACAGAAAGTTCAACAACAACGGTAACAACTGAATATGAAGGCACCTACGAACTTGAATTAATTTCAATTAATTCATTACCAGTAGGTCAAACAACAGTCAATTCTTCAACATTGGCATCTAGGGCAATAGATCCAAATGATGAAATTTTACAATCTGAATATGTAGTAACTTTAAAAGATTTAGTAAATGGCGATGAAACATCAACAAGCGGAAAGTATAGTTCTTCATTAAAAATTAATCAAAGTATTGATTTACCATATAAAGATTCTATATTTACATTTAATGGCCAACAATATAATAGAATTGCTGTTGCTGACTATACAGGTGCAAATGGTGGTAGTTATTTAATTGTTACTTGCTTAAAAATGGAAGAAACAAATAGAATTACTGAATTTATTTATAAAAAAGTGGGTTCAGTGTTTAAATCTTGTGGAAGCATTGCGTACACATTAGCACAAACTGATGCTACATATACAATGAGTGAAGTGTTTACTCAATTGTATATGCGAACTGATGCAACTGCTACAGATAATAACAACTATACTCGTTACGAAAGTTTCTTCCCTAACGAAAGTCGACTTACTGCTTTAAATTTAACAATAAGTTCAGCAAGTGACAACATTACTCAACCTAGTGCATCTGATACTGGAGTTTCTAAATTAGAATTTGGATATTATTACTATAATACTCATACACAAGTTCTTGCAGGTTATGATGAAAATACAAAATCACCATTCTATCAAGTAAAAACTACTTATAAAACAATGTTTAAGAAAATAACAGTTCAACAAAATAGTAATACAATAGATGCAACTGGTATTGTTACAACCTTATATCCAGCGGACCCAAGTGAGGTAACTCAACTCGTTTATATTACAAGTTTAGATTCATCGGAAGATGGCTCAGAGACTTATACTACAGCAGTAAATGGATTATTTGAGGTGCAAACTATAACTGCTTCTGATATAATTGCAAATGCAGATGGCTCTGGAAACAATGTTGCATTAACTGCTGATGATATAACTAATAAAATACAAACATTAGATGAAGGTAGTTATGTGTTCATGGTTGCAGCCGGTGCAGGTAATGATTATTTAGAAAGCGCATTAGGCACTCTTAATTATAATCATTATTATCTATATGCAACTGTTACAACAAATGCTGCAGGTGATAAAATTTTAATTTGTCATGACATTTTAGGTTTCTATTATGGTTACACTAATGGAGAAGGCGTAATAACTAATAGTTGGAATTATACAAGATTAACTGACATTAACAATGCACATAGTTATAGTGATACACTTGAACAAATGCCAACAGATAACGAACAAAATGTAATATTCTATATTATTACAGATGTAAATACTGAAAATCTTGACGTTGCTGCCGAAGTAACAGAATAAAAAAGAAAAGAAACAAAACAAACAGAAAAGAAATTGGAGAGAGAACTATGAAAAAAGGTTTAAGCATAGTAACATTATTATTAATAATTTTTTGCGGAGCGATATTCTCCGGCTGTGGGCCAGAGTATAGTTCTCTTTCGCTTTCTTTAAACGTGAGCAGTATTGAAATGTCAATAAACGATGAGGCTACTGATTATTTCATTACAATAGAAAACTACTTTGACATTAATGCAGAATTTGATTTTTCATTTACAAATCAAGTCGCCAAAGTAGTTGATGGCTCGGTTACTGATAGGGGGAATGGTGTATATTCTTTCTCGATAATGCCACTCGTTGCCGATAGCGGCACGCTTATAATTACACTTAAAGGTTTAGATAAACCATTAAATGTTCCAATTACAATTACTAGCGAAGTAACAACTATAACAAATTCAAAAACTGCATATGTTTGGCGTGGACAAACATTGCAATTAAACAATTCTTATTTTAGTTTTGAACCTAAAGACACAAAGCAAACAGGAGTAACTTTTGAACTAGATGAGGCATATGCCGAGGCTGGCGTTACTTTAGACGAAAATAATGTTTTAAGTGTTTTGCCAACTTGTACATTAGATACAATAACCTTAACGGCAATAAGCACTTACAATGCAACAATCAGTTGTGATTTTATTGTAAATATTATTTCTGAAATTAACACAGATTCACTTGCTGTTTCAATTGCTTCACAAAGTGTAGATAATGAAAATGAATTTGGTGAATTTCAACCAATTGAAGTAAAGGGTGAAACACCTTATGAAATTAATTTAGTAGTAAGCGAAACAACGGGATTTTTAAAAAAATTAAGCATTGCTTATGATTTATGGTCAAAAGGATATGCTGTTGATGTTACAAGTTCTTCAAACATATCAGTAGGTGCCGATGGCGTAACATCTATTTTAGGTAAAACACAAAATTTTGATTTTGTAGTTTCAGCACAAGATGTTGGTACTGGTACAATAACTTTAAAAGTATATCAAATAGGAATTGAAAACAATTATAAAACATATACAATAAATATTAAAGTTACTTGCAAACCAAAACAAATTGCAGTAAATGGACAAGCCGAAGTTGGGTTAATTGAACTTTATACTAATGGTGAAGAAGTTAAAGATTATAATTTTTCAATTTTTCCATCTAAAGCCAATAGAAATGATTATAGTTACGCAATTTCTTTCTATAAAAGTAAAGATGGTGTAACAAATATTACAGGTGATTTTGCTACCGATTTTGCAATTTTATCAACTGTTCCAAGTAAATTTGTTGATATAAGTTACGGTGGCGCGCAAATTCAAAATTCTGAATTAAATTCTGAGCATATTCTTAATCTTGCAGACAAATTGACATCTAGTTTATCACTAAAAGCAGTTAACTCTACTGGAAATAACTTTTTGGCTGTAAAAATTGATTGTTTAGATGGCGAATCAATTGCATGCTCGGCAATTATGTACATAAAAGTATATGTTGGTACAACAGAATTTAAAATAAATAATGCTTATAAAAACGGCACAATATATATGTCATTAGAAGAGGGCGCACATACCTTCTTTGGAATTGATTATAGCGAGGGCTCAACACCGGGTAAATTGTCCATTAATGCGGTTGTTCCTGGTGTGTCGGTTTGCGATATTGAGCAAGTAAGCACAGCAAATCCATATTTAAATATCACGCCAAAAAATGTTGGTGAGCAGGAATTTATTATTACAACACCAAACAATCTTTCTGTAGTACTAAAAGTTGTAGTTGTTGGAGTAATAGCCGAAGAAGATTTTTCGTTACAAATTGCTGATACAACAAATGGTACCATAGCATCATCTGCTATAAATGCAACAACAAATTCACTACAAAGTATTGTTCTAAAAGGTGTTGGTGCATACGTTAATATAACTAGTCAAATATCAAAAAATATTACAACTAACAATTATTCATATTCTTATGAATTAAAACTAACAGAGGCACAAAAAGAATATTTTACAATATCAAACAACTCACTTATAACAGCTAAAAAATTTACAAAAATAGATGATAAAGATGATGGAGTTGATTTAACTGTTAATTTAATAATAAACAGGGTAGAGGCATTCCAGTTAATTCCACAAACTTTAAATCACGATTATTCAATTAACTTAAAATGTGTTAATTATATAAAAGAATTAACACTTTATGCTAGTTCAGAAGAAACAGGTACAAATCTTTCTCGTGAAGCAAGTGTATATAACAGAGGTGATTTATCTTATATTAATCAAAACCTTGCAAATGTTTATTTGTTTATGGATTTAGTTCAAAGCCAGCAAGAAGCATATAAAGGGTTACAAGCTAGCAATTTCCGTTTTACATCTGGAGCGGAAGATTATGCATTAATTTCTGAAAGCGGTAGATATAAGGTTGGCGAAATTGGTTATTTCTATTTTAACTATGATGAAACAACTGGTTTTATTGGAAACTTTACATATGATTATTCAAGCATAAGAACATTAGAACAAATAACAATAATAATTAGCCTTGAAGATGAAAGTACAAAAACTTTATTTAGTTCTTTTGTAACAATTAATGTAGAAGAATATATAGATGTTGATAACATTTGGCTTTCAACTCCAACCGATACAATTTATTTAGATAATACCGACACCTATGGTGAGGCATCAATCACAGTGCAAATTATGCCGGCTAATGCAATGTGCACTGACCTTGATGTAATGATCGATGCATTAAATGTAAATTGCATCAGTTATGATATTATAGGTAATAAAATTACATTTACATATCAAAGTGCAGGCTCTGGAATAATAAGAATATTCCCTGTGTCTAAAATGAAAACAAATTCATATACCGATGAATCTAATAACTATTATTATCATCTTGCTCTTAATTTTGTTGCAGCAGATGGCTTGGAAGAAGAAACAGCATTAAAGATTTCTACTTATGAAGACTTACGTGCAATTAATCAAAATTATCACTACTATATAGATAGCACAATAGATTGTCAGGGTAAAACTTTAGAAATTGCATCATTAAATACTGGCTCGCTAAGAGGTACCTTTTTAGCTGAAACACAAACAGGTTTTAGTGAATCACAACAAATTGGAAGTATAATAAACTTTGTTTTAAGCGGTGATTCTTCTGCTGGAAATATTGGATTAATTAAAGAAGTTGGTGCTGAAGCAAAAATATATAATTTAAGCATAAGTGGCATTTATAAGGCCGATACAATAATCAGCGAAACTGAAGTTGATTATGCATATAAATTGGCAGACAGCACTAATATTGGCTTCCTTTGCGGTACAAATAAAGGAACAATTAAAAATGTTACCGTTCTTGTTTCAGAACCACTTCAAACCACTTTTGCTAACACATCAAACACTGGTATTGTAGCAAATGTTGGTTTACTAGCAGGCTTAAACGAAGGCCAAATAATTGTAAATGAAGATTGTAAAAACTACACTCTTCTTGTTAATAATTCAAGTGGTTCATTAGTTACTTTAAACTTTGCAGGTACAAACTTAACTTCATATTTTGGTGGTATTGTAGGTAGTAATTCTGGAACAATTAAACAAGAATTAGAAACAAATGCTATAACTATTGGCCTTTTTGGTATTAGTGCAAATGTGTTTGCATCTACTAATGCAACATATATGGCAGGTGTAGCAGGCGAAAATACAGGTTTAATTTCTGGTATTAAAATAACAGGTGAATTAAAATCTGTTGGTACAAATTATTCTACATATGTTGCAGGTTTTGTAGCAAAACTTACAGGCGGTAGTTTAATTAATAATACTGCACGCGTTTTTGTAAGAGGTAGAGCCTCTGTTAGTGGTTTTGTGGGTGAAGTAATTACGTATACTTCAATTTCAGAAAATAAAGTTCAAGCAGCCGATGATGGTACTAGAAAAGCACTAGATGCTTCTTTAGTTGTTGGTTATGGTGAAACATCAGAGGTAAATGCTATAAGTTATACAGACCTTACTTTAGGCGTAGTGGCAGAAACATATTTTTCAAGAAGTTTGCCTGCAACATTAATTTCAATATTGCAAGATAATAGTATTTCAGATTTTTCTGAAGTTGAAATGAATTCAATTAATTATTTAATAGATTCATCACTAGATAAATCATATTATTATGGTGATATGGTTAAAGTTTTAGAAAATATAGATGCGGCTACTGAAAGTGTTATTTCTTTAACTTTGCTTTACTTTAACTACAGAAATGATTTAACAGAAGGCCAAGAAGACGACCTTGGTTCAGATGCCGATTTTGTTCTTGCGGCTTTCCTTGAAGCATTAAATAGTGATAATCAAATAAATATTGCGAACCTTGTTGATAGCAAATCATTATTACAATATGCTGGAGTTTTTGATAACTCAGCAGTAAAAGATGTTAATTTAACAATTAATACTCCGCTTGTTGCAACAATCGCATCTTTTGGTAAATATATTAAACTTTTATCTACAGGACAATTAAATATTACTGTTTCAAGCAGTTTAAATTATCAAAAATCTGTAAATTTAAGATTATATATAACTAATTATTATGATGGCATTAAAATGTTTACCAACAAAGATAAAACTCAAGAAGTGAGTTCTATTGAACTTGTAAATCAAAAAACAACCATTATTTATTTTGATTGTTATGCACATTCATATAGTTATAAAAACACACCTATTGAAATTGTTTCTAACACACAAATAACTTTTGATTATGAAATTCCAGAAGAATATAAAAACAAATTTTCAGTTGAAGTTTATGGTCAAACCGGTTTCTTTGTGGTAACAGGGGATGATGTAGAAGAATTTACTTCAAGTGTAACTTTTATATCTAAATATATTGTAAATAACTTATCATATTACAAAAATAAAGCAAATACAATTGCTTTAAATTGTGAAAATGTAACTTCTTGTTATGCTTTTGTTTTAAAAACCGATGCAAAATATGATGCAACGATGTTAGAAAAAGAAACAAAACAAGTAGAAGCAAAAACAGGAATTGAAGATATAAAACTTAATAAGTCAGTAATTGAGGCAGAGCCTAGCGATAGTATAGAAATTGCTGTAACTTATGAATCTTATAACACTAAAGATGAAATTGTTCCAACTTTAGAAATATATAATGGAAATGGTCAATGGGAATCTTATGTTTTAAGAAGTGGTAAATTTATGAATTCTAGCGAACAACCTTTGTTTATACTAGAGGCTGGAGCAGTTCAACAAATAAATGGCAAATATTCAATAAATTATACATTTAAAATGTGTTTAGAGGATATGACTATTTATAATCTTCTTAAAAACAAACAAGTTGTTTTAAAATTCTCTTCGTCTATTTCAGATACACAATATGCAACATTAACAATACAATATATGCCAGAAAATATATCTTCTTTATTGGTTATAAATTATAATAAAGATACAAATTCTGGAATGATTTCTTCAGAAAACGGAATTATATCGGTTGACCCAACACAAATGCTATATTCAGGCAAGCAAATATCAACAGGCGAACAAAACATATTAAATGCACACGTGTACACACGTTATAGCGAATTTGATTATGTAGATGTTACATTAAATTTAAGTGCCGATGGTGGTTATTTGGCGGCAATTGAATATGAAGATGTTTCAGAGGAGGGAGTAATAGTTACTGTTGGAAAAATATCTAATAACTCTGTTTACACTTCATTGACAAATGGTGCAACACTTAGAATTTATAAAGAATATTTAAAAATAGATTCAACAAATAATACAATTTTAATTAGTGTACTTTATAAAATTCCAAAGGTTGTTGCCGATGGAACTGTGATTACAATTGCATATGATTTTTACAACAATAATTCAAAATGTTATTCAGACCAAATTAATTTGCTTTCAAGGCTTTCAGACCAAGTATCTTTTGATATTGTAGGTAAAGAGGTTATAAAGGAAATTAATGATGAAAAAACATATAATGTTGTTCGTGGTAAAAAATATCTTCTAGACACCACAATTGTAGGATTTACAGAAGACCAAGTAGTGTTTGAAAGTTCTAATCCAAACATTGCAAGTATTAGCAAGGAAGGTACAGACTACTATTTAACTATTACAACTGCTAGTTTAAATTATGAAATGGAAGGCTATTGTGAAGTAGTAATTAGATCTTATGGACAAAAGAAATCACAAGCGCAACTTCAAACAAGTGTAATAAAATATACAAAATTACATATTTACGAAATCTTAATAAACGATAAACCATTTGGAACAAACAACAATTCGGTTTCATTAAGAATGTTAGAAACAGTTGATGTTAGAACAATAATTGCAGATAAAATTGAATTTGAGTATTCACCAAGTGTTACTTCTGTAGATGCTGTAATTAAAAACTTTAAAGATACCTTTGTTCAATATTCAAGATTCTATTTTGTTACAAATACTACAAGATTACTATTAACTGATGGGGTAATGGTAACGGCAAAAAATGAATATATGATTAATTGTTATCAAAAAGATGGTAGCCTCGTATGTGACTTTACTCCACTTGGTGTTGGTGAACCATGCAACTATTCATTTGAGGTAGAATATTTAATAATTTACGAGGCAGGTGTTCCAAAAGTTGTAGAAATTGATGAAGATATTTTACAAGTTAATTCTTCTAAATTTGAATGTAATGTATTCTTAACATCTTCAGCGGATACACCAAATCCTATTTATACATATCAAGATATGTTAAAAATGAATTCTGGAGAACATTACAGGCAAGTTAATGACATAACAATAAGTGCAAATGAACTTCAAATGATTCAAGCCCAAGTTGCATCTTTTGATGGAAATGGTTATAAAATAAAAATTAATTCTGGTACAGTTAATGTGGCACTAGATTCAAGTTCTGATTTTGCTTTATTTAAATCAGTTCAAGAAAATGCTATTATAAAAAATGTATCTATTGTAGTTAGCGGAAACTTAACATTGACTTTAAATAATAGTTTAAATTCGGGTGGCGCAAATATTGCGTTGTTGATTGCAGAAAATGCTGGTATAATAACAAACTGCTCAATTACCTCAACTAGTGTTGTTACTGCTGACATTATAAGTACAGTTTCTGTTATGGAAAATTCTTATTTTGCAGCACTTTGTGCAGTAAACTCAGGATATATAACCAATTGTCAGGTAGAATGTAATCTAACCGCAAATGGTGCATCACTTGGTGGTGTTGTTGCTGATAACTCAGGACATATTTCTAGCACTTATATTAAAAACTCTAGAATATATAATACATCTAGTACAACTAACGAAAATATTGTAACTGGTGGATTTGCTACAACTAACTCAGGTACAATTTTAATGAGTTACGTTGAAGGTAGTGCTTCAACAAATAGGATTTATTCTGACTTTGTTCAAAATGACTTTTCAATAAATTCTAAAATTATTTATACAGCCACTAAAGTTGCCGGTTTTGTTTATAATAATTCTGGAAATATTCAAGATTCATATTCTAATATTCCTATTATGTCATCTAATAGTGCAGCAGGTTTTGTAGGTGTTAATAAAGGCACTATTAAAAGAACATATTCTTTGTGTAAATTAAAACAACAAGATACTTTAAATTATGGCTTTGTTATTGCTTATGATAATAGTGCATTGTTCGAAGATTGTTTCTTTGTAATTCAAAATAATTTAATTAATTATAATACTTCCGAAACCAACTATAAATATGATAGTGATACTCTTTGTTACGAGGGAGTAATTCCGGGCGTTGAGCCGTTAGAAGTTGCAGAATTTGACTTGTTTGACAAAAATGGTGTTTTAAAAACTAACACTCCATTTAAATCATTTATAACAAATTCAGACGTAACAAGTGGTGTTTGGTTCTATGCATTTAATGCAGTTCAAAATAAACAAGCAAACGATATTTCATTAGTTCATACTTATTCTTGTACAGTTGAAGGTATGGAAAATTATAAAGGTGAACAATTAACATTCGTCGCTAGACGTTTGCAACTTGTAGCCCCAAATCTTGTTTCTTATTCACAATATAATTTAATTTTTGATGAAGACGCAAAACAAGGTGAATATGTATATATTTCTTCTGGTGTAACACAATTAGGTTCAAAGGTTAACCCTTATGTTATTACCACAGCAAAAGAGTTTGAAGATTATTGCTATCAACGCAATAATGGTAAATATGAATATTTCAGACTTGTTGCAGATATTGATTATTTAGAAGAAGAAATTTATTCTAGTGTTTTATACAATAAAATTTTACTTGGATATTTTGAGGGCAATGGCTTACAAATTTCCGGCTATGCAGTAAACTCAATTAGTTCATTATTGTCAGCAGGTTTATTCTCGCAACTTGGTACTTCTGGTGCTTTAACTTCATGTGTTAAAAATACAACTTTTGTACCTTCATATATAAATTTACCTAACTGTATATTTGTAGGTGGCTTGGCTGGTACTATTGTAAATGCTAATTTATACAATATAACCATTAATAATAAAGATATTGTTATTGCTGGTAACAATGTTGTTGGTGGTTTAATTGGTAGAGCAATAGGCGAAAATGAAATAAACATGATTTATTCAAATATTACGGCCAAAGCATCAAATTACAATGCATTAGTTCTTCAAACAAGTGAAGATGTTAATGGTGTTATTAGCAATATCGCTTTAAATGAAAATGGAACAAATAACAATAAAGTGTCTTATGCTGGTGCAATTGCAGGCTATATTGGTGGTATTACAAAAGTATCTAATGCTCATATTGGACAGCAGGCAAAATCACTTGCTATGATTGCTGGTTTAATGTATGGCGGAATTGGTTCATTGGCTACAGTGCAAGACTTTGAATTAATGCTTAATTCATACGATAATCAAATTGTTTCGTATGCTTTTGGTGGTTTAGTTGCCGGAGAAATTACTGGTGTAGTACAAAACTTCCAGATTAATTCAAATATATTAGCACAAGATATGTTTAGTTGTTATCCTGTAACTCCTATAGCAATTGGTGGTGTTGCTGGACTTGTAAGAGGCGGAAAAGTTTATAACTTATCTTCTGATGATGGCTATTCAGTGGTAGGTGCAAGAATAATTGGTGAAGATGATGGGGGTTATTTAAAACCACATAATCCATATATAGTTAAATATGTTGGCGGTATTATTGGTTATGGTATAAAAATAGAAGTAAATAATGTTAATGTTGGTCAAATAAATAAAAATAGTGAAAATAAAATAGAAGTAAATACTACAAACACCTCAAAAGGTATTGCACTTATGGGTGGAAACTATGTAGGTGGTGTAGTGGGTTATGTTAATGGTAGCGCAGTAAATGCCGAAGGTGTGGTTTCTGGCACTGAAGCAGATAATACTTATATTAACTCTTATGTAACCAATACCAATATTAATATAATTTCTACAAAAACCTATAATAATGTTGATGGTCAACAAACTACAAATAGCCTTTATACCTCATATGTAAGTGCCGCCGTAGGTGAAAATATAGACTACTATATGGACGATGAACAACACTTTGGCTTAACATTTGGTTGGTCGGCACACGATGGCAAACAGTTACTTTCTAAAACCTATCATGTTACTGGTTATACAATAAGCAATATTTGCACAAATAATATTGTTATAGAAGATGGGATTATTATTTACTTTGCTAAGTATGAAAAATTTGTTTATGAAGTTGGAGGCGTTGCTGTTGTAATTCCTCAACAAATGACTACTAAAGCAGGCTCAGTATTTAATGCTCGCTTTGCTAATAGTGTTTTCGCTAGTAGTACAAAAACAAATATTATAAAAAATCTAACTTTTGTTATGATTGATTTAATTGACAACAAAGTAGAACAGAGAAGTTTATTTGATATAGGTACAACAATATCATGGTAGTTAAAAAAGAACAGATTTAATCTGTTCTTTTTTTAGGAATGCAAGAACAACACGAATGATAATATTTTTTTTAAATAATAAAACATATTTTTATATTCCTAAAAAAACCTCTGCCTTTTGGCAGAGGTTATTAAAATTAAACTAAATTATTGTCTTGGTGCATTTTTATATGCTTCAATTATTTGTGTAGAAAGTGCTTCACGAGTTTCAGTATTAATTGGGTGAACAATATCTTTATATTCACCATCTGGAGTTTTTTTAGATGGCATTGAAATAAAGTAACCTTCTTTACCTTCAATTACCTTAATGTCGTGAACAACAAAACAATCATCAATAGTGATTGAAGCAACTGCTTTTAATTTGCTATCATCTTTTTCAACAAGTCTAATTCTAATGTCAGAAATTTTCAAGTTTTTATACCTTCCTTTTTAATTATTGCTAAATTTTCTAGCATTTTTATTCTAACACACCTATTACATTTTTCAAAACAATTTAAACAAAATTTTCATATATATTATCATGAAATTACTAAAAAAACTTAAAAATAAACTAATAAAACGTTTTTATAAGCCACAAATATTTTCAGATAAAATTAATAGAGGTTCACCAATAAAAATACATTTTGTTGGTATTGGTGGAGTAAGCATGAGTTCTCTCGCTATTTACGCAAAAAAAATGGGCTATGAGGTGTCTGGTAGCGATTTGGCAGAAAATCAAACAATTTCCAATTTGAGATTACAAAATATAACTATTTATAATACACATTCAGCAGATAATATAATTGGTAAAAATGTTGTAATATATTCAAACGCAACAGAAGATAGCGAAGAAGTTAAAGCGGCACAATCCTTTGGCATTAAAACATTAACAAGAGCGGCTGCATTAAGCAATTTATTAAAAAATTATAATACAAGCATTTGCATATCCGGTGCACATGGAAAAACCACTACAACAGCATTAATTTATGCTGTTTTAAAAGAGGCACAAAAAGCGCCCGCTTTGCATTTAGGAGGCAATTATAAACAAACAGGTGTAAACTATGATTTTTCAACAAGTGAATATATTGCCTGTGAGGCTTGTGAATATAAAGATAGTTTTTTAAATTTTAATCCAAACATAGGAGTAATTTTAAATATTGCTCCTGAGCATTTAGATTATTTTAAAACTTTTGAAAATGTTAAAAATTCTTTTCAAAAATTTGCAAATCAAAGTCAAGTTGTAATTGCAAATAGCGAATGTAAGTTACAAGGAAATAATATTATAACTTTTGGAATTAAACGTGGCAAATATACGGCTAAAAAAGTAAAAATGAAAAATAATGGTAAATATTATTTTAGTTGTTATAAAAATGAAAAGTTGTTTGCAAATATAGAATTAAACCTTGTTGGAAAACATAATGTTCTAAATGCATTAGCATGCATTGCTGTTTGCGATTATTTGAATATTGAAAAAGACCACATTTGCACAGCTTTAAAAAATTTTTGTGGAGTAGAGCGCAGGTTTGAGTATTTACATAAAGAAAAATTTATTATACACGACTATGCACATCACCCTGATGAAATTAGTTCAGTTTTAAAAGAAACTAAAAAATTTTATAAAAATAAATTACTTGTAGTTTTTCAACCCCATACATATTCAAGAACGAAAAATTTAATGCTACAATTTATTAAAAGTTTTAAAAAAATAAAAGAGGTTTTAATTTTAAAAACATATTCAGCAAGAGAAAAATATGATAAAAAAGGTTCGGCATTATTGCTTAGCAAAAATTTAGGTAAAAAGGCAGTTTATTTTCAATCAAACAATAAAGCAGAAAAATACATTTTGCAAAAAATAAAACAAGGTTATGGTATATTATTTTTAGGAGCCGGTGATATATATGATATGGCTAAAAATGTTTCTAAAATGTGTTGACAAGTAATGGGCAATATGATAAACTCTATTCGTTTAAAGATTTAAAAAATACGTAAAAAGGTGAAACGAATATGAAAACAGAAATCCAACCAAATTACCATGAGGTTACAGTTACTTGCGCTTGTGGCAACACTTTTAAAACAGGCTCATGTGTTAATGGAGATACTATTAAAGTTGACATTTGCAATAAATGCCATCCATTTTTCACAGGCAAACAAAAAGTTGTTGATGCTAGTGGTAGACTTGACAAATTCAAGAAAAAATACGACATGGAATAAACAAAAAAGCCTTTCTTTAGAAAGGCTTTTTTATTTGTAGTTAGGGTTTTATAAAGGTAATGCAATATGGGCATTCGTTAATGTCGTTAATAGTTAGCCCATTAGCAACACATGTGCCTTGGCAGTTAAATAAACATTTTGCAGCACATACAACACGCATGCTCTTTTTTTCGCGATGTGGAGCATATTTGGGTGGTTCTTCAAATAAGCATCTAGATGTATCTCTTACTTGTCTTTCAGGATCACGGCAAAAAGAGTCGCATTCAAGATTGGTTGTGATTGCAATATTTTTAGCATCACATGTAAAATAGTTGTTATATTTGCAAGTTGTTTTTCTGCACTTTAAATCCATATAATCTCCCATCTTTATTTATTAAAAAATACTTATATTAGTTTATTCTTGACAAAAATTAAAAAATTAAACTAAAATAAAACTAAATTGGAGGAAAAATGAAAGTTATATTACAAAAAGATGTAAAAGGTTCTGGTAAAAAAGGTGACCTTGTAAATGTAGCTGATGGCTATGGTACATATCTTCTAAAAAACGGCTTGGCAAAAAAGGCAGATAATCAAGCATGTCAAATAAACGCTAGTCAAAAAGAGGCAGAAGCGTATCATAAAGAGCAAGAGCGTTTAAAAGCGGTAGAACTTGGTAAGTTAATAGAAAATAAAACTATAATTTTAAAAGTTAAATGCGGCGAAAATGGTAAATTGTTTGGTGCAATTACTGCAAAAGAAATTGCCGATGCTATTAAGACAAATTTAAATATTGAAGTGGATAAAAGAAAAATTTTATTAGATGGAACAATTAAAACAGTTGGTGAGCAAGAATTAAAAGTTAAACTTCATCAAACTGTAACTGTAAAATTTAATCTTAAAGTGGAAGTATAATGCGCATTTGCAATCTCGGCTCTGGGAGCGATGGCAATTTAACTTACATAGAAACTTTAAATAGTAAGGTTTTATTAGATGTAGGTTTAAGTTGTAGCGAAATAATTCGCAGATTATCACTTTTAAATGTGCAGCCTCAAGAGATTGATGCAATTTTAATTACTCACGAACACGTAGACCATATTAAAGGCTTAGATGTTTTTGCTAGTAAATATCACACAAAAGTGTATGTGCACAATAAAGGACTTTGGGCTGTAAAAGCAAAATTGAAAAAAAGCGAACAAATCACATTTGTTCCATTTGATGATTTAGATTTTTTTATAAAAGATTTAAAAATATCAAATTTTCCACTTTCACATGATTCAGAATATTGTAGCGGGTACACTTTTTTAGAAAATACAAAAAAAGTGAGTATTTTAACTGACCTTGGGTATACTAATGCTGAGGTTTTATCAAAAATACAGGGTAGCGTGCTAGTATATTTAGAAGCAAATCATGATATTGATATGTTAAATAATAATCCAAGTTACCCTTTGCAATTAAAGCATAGAATACTTGGCAAGCGTGGGCATTTGTCTAATTTGGCAGCAGCACAAGTTATAGAACAACTTGCATATACCGGTACTAAGCAAATAATGCTTTCTCATCTTTCTCGTGAAAATAATTCGCCAGAAATTGCATATGGCACCATATGCGCATATTTAAAAGAGCGTGGCATAGAGGAGGGTAAGCATATTAAAATTGCTACAACAAGCATTTACCCAAGTTATGTTTTTAATATTAATTAAAACCTCAAAAAAAATTAGTTTGAGGTTTTTTATGGTCAAAATTAAACAAAATAGTCAAAAAATATTTCTTATTTTATTTATTTTTATTACTTTTAGTACATTTTTGTGTGGTTGTTCATTAAATATTACTCCAAACGTTACTGGAGCAACTGATGTAAATATGACACCAAGACTTATTTCTTTAAATGGAGATATGGAAACAAGTCAAGTGGTACAAAATGTAAAATCTGCAATAGTAGGCATAAAAAGTACACTATCTAATGGTTATAGTGTGGGCAGTGGTGTTGCCATAAGAGAAGGTGGTTATATTTTAACTAATCAGCACGTAATTGCATCGGCAAAAAAATTAACACTTTATTTTGCAGATAAAACTACTGCATCGGCAACCTTAATTTGGCAAGATAGTTCTATAGATCTAGCAGTGGTTAAATCTGAAAAAGATATGCCATACTTAGAATGTGAAAGCAGTGTGGCTGTGGGGCAAGATGTTATTGCTATAGGAACACCTCTTTCGCTTGCTTTTCAGCATACAGTTACTAAAGGCATTATTTCTGCACTTGATAGAACTCTAGAAGTACAATCTACGGGTGGCTTAACTTCATATATGCAAAATTTAATTCAGCATGATGCAAGTATTAATCCTGGTAATAGTGGTGGTCCGCTTATTAATTCTAGTGGTAAGGTTGTAGGAATAAATACATTAAAAGCAACCGATGCCGAAGGTATAGGTTTTGCTATTCCAATTATTACGGGCGAAAGTATAGTAAACCGATTAAGCGTAAATAATGGTTATACAGCACCATATATGGGAGTTTTGGGAATTTCTTCAGATTATGCACGTGCTAAAGAATACGAAGTATCAACCGAGGGATTATATATTTTAGGAGTAGATAAAGCAAGCGCAGCCGGACTTTTAGGAATAATGCCGGGTGATGTATTAATAAAAATTGATGAGACTCCAATTAGAAATTTTTTAGATTTGCGTAATGTGTTATATTCTCATTCGGTTGGCGATAAGGTTGAAGTTTATTTAATCAGAAATAATACTCCACTTACACTTACAATAACCTTAGGTGAAAGATAGATTTTAAAAAACGACAAAAACACAATTTAACATATAAAAAAGGCATTGCTTTTATGAGCAGTGCTTTTTTAAACTTAGTTTGCAGGTAATTAAGTGACAGTATATATTGAAGATTGTTTAATTGAAAATTTTGTTGTCACGTTTTTAATTTTAAAAGGCGTTGCTGCTTTTTTAAGGCTTAATATTATTAAGTGGCGATTAATTATAGCCTGTTTACTTGCAAGTATTTTGGCATGTTTATATCCACTTTTTAATTTGAAAGGATTTTTGTTAATTGTATTTAAGTGTGCAGTTGGTTATATTATTGTTTCATTTGCTTACTCAGGGAAAAATATTGTTGCAAAATATATATTGTTTATTTTTTTAACAGCACTTTATGCAGGACTAAATATATTAGTTTATTATTTAGTTTATGGCACTGTTCAAATATACGATAATTTTCCAACATATGTTTTAATTGGGTTGCTTTTACTAATCTATTATTTAACAAATTCACTTATTGGTTTATTAAAGAAAAATGTAGTTCTTGCGGGGTTTGTTTATAAAGTAACATTGGTTACCGAAACAAAACAAGTTCATACAGATGCGTTTTTAGATAGTGGAAATACATTAAAAGATCAAGATTCGACACCAATTCTTATAATAAATTTTAATTTATTTAATAAGTTATATAGCGATATTTCTTTTGAAGACTTACTTTTAAAACAATACAAAAATTTAATTGAACCACATTATATAAAATCAGGTTTTGCAAATGGAAGTGGAAAAATTTTAGTGTTTACAATTAAAAAAGCCACAATTATTGTAAATGAAAGTATTAAAGAAATTAAAAATGCAAAATTGGGTCTTGCTTATTCTAAATTTAATAAAAATTTTAATTGTGATATGTTACTTAATGTAAATTGTTTTATATAGGAGAAATTATGAAAAAATTTTTAAAAAAACTAAAAATATTACTAAACAAATTGTTAAAACGTAATTTTTTAGATAATGCAGAAAATATTTTACTATACATTTGTGGTAACGAGGCTTTACCGCTTCCTTTAGAACCAGAAGAAGAACTTGCACTCCTTGATGAAGTGGCTAATAATAATCAAACAGCCAAACAAAAATTAATTGAACATAATTTGCGATTAGTTGTTTATATCGCTAAAAAGTTTGACAACACAGGAATCGAAATGGAAGATTTAATTTCTATAGGTGCAATTGGTTTAATAAAAGCAGTACAAACATATAAATATGATAAAAAAATAAAATTAGCCACATATGCGTCTAGGTGTATAGAAAATGAAATATTAATGCAACTTAGAAAAATGAATAAAATTAAAGCAGAGGTTAGTTTAGATGAGCCATTAAATAGCGATGGCGAAGGTAATGAACTCTTGCTAGAAGATATTTTATATGATGAACAGCAGACTTTAGGTAAAGATATGGAACGTTCTAGCGAACAACAAATTTTGTGGGAAATAATAAATAAACTTGGTTCACGTGAAAAAGAAATAATGATAATGCGCTTTGGGCTTTTGGGTGGTTTAGAAAAAACACAAAAAGAAGTGGCAGATGAATTGGGAATTTCTCAAAGTTATATATCAAGGCTAGAGAAGAAAATCCTTGGAAAAATGAAAAAAGACATAAGAAAGGTAATTTAATTTTTTATATTTTTGAATAAAAACTTTTAACTTGTAAACCATAATATCTCAAGGGAGGGGATTTTATGGCTAACCGAGTGGTTGTTTGTGGAGTAGATACAAGTAAACTTCCAAAACTAACAGTGCAACAAATGGAAACACTTATGCAAAAGGTTAAACAAGGAGATGAACTTGCTCGTGATGAGTTTGTAATTGCAAATTTGCGATTGGTGCTAAGCGTTGTTCAACGTTTTTATGGAAAAAAAGATAAGTCCGATGATATGTTTCAAGTAGGTTGCGTAGGGCTTATGAAAGCCATTGATAATTTTGATACCTCGTTAAATGTAAAATTTTCAACTTATGCTGTACCAATGATCATTGGCGAAATTAAAAGATATTTGCGGGATAATAATGCTATAAGAGTTTCTCGTAGTTTACGAGATATTGCATATAAAGCACTTCAAGCACGTGAAAAATTTACAAAGCAATTTGGTAAAGAGCCAACAATTGAAGATATAGCAAAACAAATTGAACTTCCTGTAAAAGATGTCGCATTTGCTTTAGATGCTATTAGCGATACAGTAAGTTTAAATGAGCCGGTATATGAAGACGGCGACTCTGTAAGAGTAATGGATCAAATTGCCGATACAAAACATGACGACGACTCATTAAATGAACTTTTGTCTTTAAAAAGCGCACTTGCAAAACTTGGTTCTCGTGAGCGTGAAATTTTGCTTTTAAGATATTTTATTGGTAAAACACAAATAGAAGTTTCTGATGCAATAGGTATTTCGCAAGCACAAGTATCTAGGCTGGAAAAGAATGCAATTGAAGAAATAAGAGAAAATATTAGATAAAAATTGCCCATAGTGGCAATTTTTTTCATTTAAAAAATAAAACAAATTAAAATAAAAGTTTAAAAACATTAAAAATTTGCTTGACAACCGGCTGGGGGGGGGTAGAATACAAATATATAATTAAAAAGGGAGAAATTATGAAAGGTAAATATAAAACATTTCTATTTGCTTCTATGCTTGCTTTATGCATAGGGGTAATGGGTTTTGGTATATATGCAGCAATGTCAGCAAGCCTAAACGTAACAGGTAACCTAGGGTTTACCATGCATGATTGTATGATACAAATAGAAGGTCAAGTAAAGAACCTAGCCAAAGCAAATGGAGAAAGTTATACAACATATAACATGCCAATAGATAAATTTGTAAAAGGAGCCGAAGGCTCAACAACAACCAACTCGCTAAGTTTAGGTGATATGTATTTCTATAAAGGCGTAGACTCAAATGGAGTAGGCAAAATATTTAATATAGAGTTTGAAATGTCATATACAAACTTAAACCTAAGCACTACAGTACTAATGGAAATAAATGCAACAACCTTACCAACAGGAGTAGGCATAGCAACCGATGGAGCATATGTAACCTTGCCATTTAAAACGTACTTATCAGCAGGACAAACAAAGACCGTAACATTTGCCTTAAGTGGAGATGAAGAGACGTTAACAAGTTCACTATCAAGCC
>SVIS01000008.1 GCA_015069385.1 Clostridiales bacterium | reverse complement strand
TTTGCAGTTATGGGCTGTAAACCCTATTGTACCTGTTGCGGTTAGGCTTGCTTGTTTTGCTGCATATATTCCTATTGCCATGGCGCATATACATAAGCAGATTGCAGCTATGTTTATTAGCCATTTATAGTTTTTCTTCATTTACTTTTTCTCCTTTTTAATGATATATTTGTATTCTACCCCCCCCCAGCCGATTGTCAACTAAATTTAGATAGTTTTTTAATAGATTTTTAATTTGTTTTATTTTTGTCTATATATTGAAACACAACTGTTGACAAGATTATAAGTTTGATATATAATCAAATCATACTAAACCAGTAGGAATTAAATTTAAATAAAAAAGGTATAACAATAAATGATATATTTAGATAATGCCGGAACAACTAAAGTAGATAGCAAGGTACTAGAAAGCATGTTACCTTTTTTTTCTGATATATATGGCAACGCAAGCAGTTTGCATTCTAGCGGGCAAGTGGCAAAAGAGCATTTAGAAGAAGCAAGGCAAAAAATTGCAAGTGTGTTAAATGCAAATGCAGATGAAATATATTTTACTTCTGGCGGAAGCGAAAGTGATAACTGGGCAATAGCCAGTGCCTGCAAGTTTGGTGCTTTAAAAGGCAAAAAACATATAATTACAAGTGCTATTGAACACCACGCAGTGCTTCATACATTAGATGAAATGAAAAAACAAGGTTTTACCATAACCTATTTGCCTGTGTATGAAAACGGCATTGTAAAAGTAGAAGATTTAAAAAATGCAATAACTAACGACACCTGTTTAGTTACAATAATGTTTGCGAATAATGAAATTGGTACTATTCAACCAATTAAAGAAATAGGCAAGGTTTGCCGTGAAAATAATATCATTTTCCACACCGACGCTGTTCAAGCAATAGGGCATATAAAAATTGATGTTGATGATATGAACATTGATATGCTCTCGCTTTCGGCACATAAATTTCATGGTCCAAAAGGCATAGGTGCTTTGTATTGCCGTAAACAAACTCCACTTTTTAATTTAATTTATGGTGGCGCACAAGAAAAAAATAGGCGAGCAGGCACAGAAAATTTGGCTGGCATTGTTGGCATGGCAAATGCACTTGAAATTGCAAATGAGGAAATAGAAAAAGTTTCAAACCACGAAACAATTTTGAGAGATAAACTTTTTAATGAATTATCTAAAATTCCTCATAGTAAAATTAATGGCGATAAAGAAAACCGACTTCCAAACAATTTTAATATGTGCTTTGAAGGCATTGAGGGCGAAAGTTTGCTACTTTTACTAGATGACTATGGCATACAAGCCTCTAGTGGTTCGGCTTGCACAAGTGGTTCGCTTGACCCAAGCCATGTGCTGCTTGCACTCGGGCTTCCTCATGAAGTAGCACATGGAAGTTTACGTTTAACACTCTCAAAATATACAACAAAGGAAGAAATAGATAAAACAATATCTGCCGTAAATGATGTTGTTAAATTACTAAGAAAAATGAGCCCTGTATGGGACGAATTACAAAAAGGAGAAAGAAACCATGTTATATAGCGAAAAGGTTATGGACCATTTTAGAAATCCTCGCAATGTTGGCGAAATTGAAGATGCTGATGGCATAGGGCAAGTGGGCAATGCAAAATGTGGTGACATTATGCGCATGTACATTAAGGTAGATAAACAGAGCCAAACAATTACCGACGTAAAATTTATGACATTTGGTTGTGGCAGTGCAATAGCAACCTCATCAATTGCAACCGAAATGATTAAAGGTCAAAAAATTGAAGATGCACTTAAACTATCTAATCAGGCAGTTGTAGAGGCATTGGGCGGTCTGCCAACACACAAAATACACTGCTCAGTACTAGCCGAAGAAGCCGTTAAAGCAGCTGTAAAAGACTACTATGATAAAAATGGCATAGAGTATGACTGCTCACTATACGCACCAAATAATTGTGTTTGCCAGCACAATTAAAATTTAAAAGATATTTGTAAAAATGCAGTAACATTTAAAATATTTTAGTTTTATTGGTAAACTTTTTTAAAAAGGTTAATATTGACAAAGTCCTTTTTATAATATATATTTAAAATATATTAAGGAGACAAAAATGTTTTTAAATGATTTAACTCAAAATGAAATAAAAATTTTTATGAAAAAATACGTAAAAGATATGTACATTGCACTCAAAATGTGTTATGAAAATTGCAAGGTTGATGTTGTAATAGAACAAAGAACACCAAGTGCAATATATCTTTCAACTACTATAGGAGATAACACTGGGTCTTTAAATGAAAAATGGGAATTAACAGCATATAAAGGCATTCGTTATGGTAATGGAAAATCATTTGAAATTAAAAATTTAACAAAAGATTGGTCTAGATATGTTTATTCAATATTAGATAAAAAAAATAAAGTCAAAGCACAAGAATATAAAAATAGTTTTTTAGAATATATTAAAAATGAAAAAGAACAAAAAATTGTTGCAGCTACAGAAACTTACAACGAACTTGTTTTTTAATTTAAAAAAACAAATATATGATTAAAAATTATAGATAACTTTTAGTTGTCTATTTTTTTAATAAAATTTGCATAATATGAATTATTTTATATTTTTTAGTTTAATTAAAACTAAACTTTTTATTTTAATAAGTAGATTTTTTTTAAATAATAACAAGATTTAATTTTTAAATAATTTATATTTTGAAAATATATTTTTATATGATATTATTTTTATAAGGATATAATATGGAAAAATTTAAATGTGAAAATTGTGGCTCTTCAAAATATCTTCAAATAGAAGAAGATAAATGCGTTTGCCAATATTGTGGTGCAAAATTTAATATTTCTAAAACCGTTAAAGACTTCTTTTTGTCCGATTTAACAAAAAATAAAAGAAATAATGTTAAATTTTTGGAAGCCAATGTTTCGGAAGATGAATTTTATAAAAAAGCATTAATGCATTTACAAATAAATAAACTATCTCCAAAAGATATTTTAGATAGTGAATTTTCTTATGTAAACTACAGATATGTATTTTTTGCTGTATTTGATGTTGATTTTTATTCTGAAAATTATTTTAACCATTCTAACACCACAAATGTTTCTCCTAAAAAAACTAAAGATTTTGTTACTGGAAATACCATGTGCGTTAAATTAACTCAAGATTGCCCAACCCAGCAAGCCAAACTTATTTTAAATTCTTATGATGAATTATATTTAACAAGCAAATTTAATGCGCCTTTATTAAAAGATGTAAAAATTAATTATCCGAAAAAACAAGAAGTTGATTCTATTATAGAAAATGCAATTAATAATCATAAAAATTCTGAAATTATGTCGTCACAAAATTATCAAATGTTAAAAAAATCAAAATATAATAACCTTGTACATAAAATTAGCAATTTGCAAATATTAGCAGTGCCAGAATATTATCTTGAATATACATACAAAAATCAAAAATACAAACTTTCTTCTTTTGCACATGAATTAAATATTTTTGGCAACATTCCAAAATCTAATAACTTTAAAAAAGAAAAAGAATGCAAATTAAAACCATTATCATTATCAACAATTGTTATTACCACAGCAATGATTGTTTTTGCCTTATATAATTTATTAATAAATAAGTCAATAAAACTTGTATCAGTAACTGCAATATTTTTTGCAGTGTCAATTGCAATACTAGTTTTAAGTTTAATAATTTCTTATTATGTTACAAAAAAAATGAATAATAAATATTTTGAAGAAAAGAAAACTGCATTTATTACCTTTGCAAAAAAGCAAAATATACAACTCACAACCGAAGATGAAAACCATCTAGGTTTGTTAAAAGGTGGGTATTAATATGCAAAAAATTAGTTTATATTTAATTATTTTTAGTATATTTGTTACCGGCTTGGCTTATGTATGTGTATCAAACAACCCAGCGCTTGAAAATTACGAATTAAATTATTCTTCATATGAACTTATAATTGGTGAAAGTGTTCAATTAGAAGCTATTCCAACTCCATCTAATGCATTTTTACAAGTAAAAAGTTGGGAGAGTTCAAACCCTGAAATTGCTCAAGTGTTTTATGGCAACGTTACTGCCATGAGTGTTGGAAATTGTACAATCACAGCAAATTTAAGCAATGACAAAACATTAACTTGCACAATTACAGTTAATGCCATTGCAGCAGAAAGTGTATCAATTAGTGCTAGATATACTACTTTAGCTATTGGACAAACAAGTACTATATCTGCAAATATAACCCCTAGTAACGCAACATATAAAAACTTAACATATACATCATCTGATAATAATATTGCAACAATAAACTCTAACCACGAAATTGTTGCATTAACCGAAGGCACTGTAACAATTACAGCAACAGCACACAATGGCGTTTATGGTAATATAACAATAAATGTTGTAAAAGATATTTATCCAAGCAACATTTCAATATCAAATAATATTGAACTATATAAAAATAATTCCACTCAATTAATATGTGTTATTCAACCAAGCAACACAACAAACGATGAACTTGTTTGGACAAGTTCAAATCCGGCTGTAGCAACGGTAAGCCAAACTGGCGTGGTAACCGGAGTAAAAAGCGGTACGGCAACAATAACTGTAACAGCAAAAAATGGAACATATGCAACTTGCATTGTTACCGTACAAGAAATTAAGGCAACTCAAATTATGGTTACTAACTCTTCCGAATTTGTAAATATGTCCGTTGGAAATACAAAGCAAATACAATTTAAACTTTTACCATATAACACTACCGACACTAAAGATATGGTTCAATTTTCTAGTCAAGACGAATCTATTGCAACAGTATCTAGTGCAGGTCTTGTTACCATAGTTGGTAAAGGCTCAACATATGTATTTTTAAAACTTGGAAATGACGTTTCAGCATTTGTTTTAATATCCGTATTCTAAAACCAATAATTTTATAACCATTTATTTTTAGTAAAAAAAGTTGCCCTAAATAGGCAACTTTTTAAATAGATTCAGTATTGACACTAAACATATTCAGTGATAAAATGTTGCATACAAGGAGCAAAATAATGAAAATATATGATAAAGTTTTTTATGAAGGAAATAAAAAATTAACTAGAAAAGAAAAAAAATTTTTAGAAAAACTTTTTAGAAATCTTTCTACTTTAATTGAAAATGAATGTAAAAACGCAAAAGAAGGTCAAAATAGAGAACAACGCATTCGTGCCCTTGAAGATAATCTTTTAAAAGTTATAAATCAATATCCTGAATTATTGTATGTAGTACGATATGATTGTTATCCTGCAGCAGGTGGTTTTCCAACAAATTATTCAATTTATGGCAAAAGTATTTTATTCGACATAAAAACGAATGGTCTTAATAATTTATTAAAAGAATTAGCTAAAGACCCTGAAATTTGCAAAGTAACTGTTAGTAGCAATACATGCTTACTTTTTAAACTAATTCCAGACCCTCCATTTTCTGATATTGAAAGAAGTGTAAAAGAATATAAAAAAGAACTAGATTTATTTAAAGAAATATATGAAACAAATCCAGAATTGATTTATTTTCAAGACCAAAAAGGTAAGAGCATTTGCCATTATATATTAGAAAATGATTATAACCGCTATAATAAATATATTCAAGATTTAGAACCATATATGTTGGAATCATTAAAATCAAATTCAATAGTTACATATCAAGATAAAAATGGTAATAATTTAGGTATGTTGTTTGCTAAAAAAGGTCTACAAAAATTATTTAATGAAGCATTTTCTAATCAAGAAGCAAGAATGCAAAAAAATAATTCAGGTGAAACAATGGAAATAATTGCAAACAATAAAGGCTTAATAATTCCACCATTAACAGACAAACAAGTTTATGATTTTTATAATTCAATTATTAGCAAAAAAATTGATAAATTATGTAAAGAAAAATAATTATTAATTACATATATTAAAAAAATGTGTGCATTAAAGCACACTTTTTTTAACAAAAAAGTTGCCACACAAGGACAACAATTTTTCTTTGGCAGGTGAGGCAGGACTTGAACCCACAACAAACGGTTTTGGAGACCGCCGCTCTACCAATTGAACTACTCACCTAAATTTAAAACAAAGGCATTTTATCATTAAAAAAACAATATGTCAATAATTTTGCAGCACTAATAAAATCAAAAAACTTTTTTACATTTAATAATATATTGTGATATAATTGTTTTAAATTGGAGCATTTTATGAAAAAAAGAATTTTAACTGGAATTAAACCAACCGGGCTTGCACATATTGGAAACTATTTTGGAGCAATTAAGCCTGCAATTGAACTTTCAAAAAATAACGAATACGATAGTTTTTATTTTATAGCCGACTACCACGCACTTACAACTCTTGAAAATAAAGAGCAAATGCAAGAATACTTTTTCAATATTGCATGCACATGGCTTGCGTGTGGCTTAGACCCAAACAAAGTTGTATTTTATAAGCAATCAGATGTTCCTGAAGTCTTTGAACTTAACTGGATTTTATGTAATGTAACTCCTAAAGGTTTAATGAACAGGGCACATGCATATAAAGCAATAGTAGAAAAAAATGAAGAATTAGGTCAAGATAAAGATTTTAGCGTTAATATGGGGTTATATAACTATCCAATTTTAATGGCGGCTGATATTTTACTCTTTGGCTCTAATTTAGTGCCTGTGGGTCTTGACCAAAAACAACATATAGAAATTGCTCGTGACATTGCAAATTACTTCAATAATAAATACGGAAAAGTTTTTGTTGAGCCAGATTGTTATATTCAAGAATCAACTGCCGTGCTTGTTGGCTTAGATGGTAGAAAAATGAGCAAGAGTTATGGCAACACAATTCAATTATTTTCTAGCGAAGAAGTATTAAGAAAAACAATAAACAAAATAGTAACCGATAGCAAATTACCAGGCGAGCCTAAACCACTTAATTGCACATTAAATAAACTATATAAACTTTTTGGCTCAGAAGAGCAGTGCAAAGAATTTGAAGAAAAACTTTTAAATGGTCTTTCTTGGGGTGAAGCAAAAAAAGAATTATTTAATGTTGCAAATGAATATATTAAACCAATGCGTGAAAAATATTTTTATTATCAAGACCATAAAGAAGAAGTTATTAATATTTTAACCCAAGGTGCCCAAAAAGCAAGAATTATTGCAAAAGAATATTTGCAAAAAGTAAGAACTGCAATTGGTGCAAACATTTAAAAATAATAAATAAAAAAATACAAGAAATTCTTTATTACTTGTATTTTTTATTTACTTAAAAAGCATTTAATTTGCAATAAAATTATATATTTTTTTATATTTTTAAATATTTTTCAGAAATAATATTAATTATTTCTTCAATTTTTTTATAACATTCATTTTCATTTTTATATTGTTTAAATTTTATCGTTGCTAAAGTTTGAAACGTGCCACTCATAACAAAAGATAACAATATTTCTTTTTCGGTGTCGCTGGCAAAATCTTCATAAACCGCAAAAAGTTTTTCTTTCACTTTAAAAAGCATTTTAAATATATTTTCATTAGATACATCATCTTTAAATAAAACATAAATATACGCAAAATGTTTAGATAGAACTTTTTCAAAATCTTTAATAAATAAAATGGGATTAGAAAAAATTTTGTCTTTATGTTCAAAATCATCTACAAAAGCATCTATTGCTTCTTCTTGAAGTTTATTAGATAAATCAATTATGTCTGTATAATGTTTATAAAAAGTAGACTTATTTATAATTGCATTTTCGCAAATAGTTTTTACCCTTATTTCATTTAATTCTTTAGTTTTTCTTTCGGCAATAAACGCATCTTTTATTGCCTTTTTAGTTTTTATTATTCTTAAATCTTCCATATAAATTCTCCGTATTAATAACTAAATTTATTTTTAGTTGAATAAACAACAATTTTTTAATTTAGTTTTTCAACTATAGTTGACAAAGTAACTTTAGTTGCATATACTATTATAGTTTTTAAAAAAGAAATTTGTCAATATAAAATTTAATTAATAAATTATGTTCTAATATTAGAAATAAATGTAAAAAAATATAGATTTTATTTTAAAAGACTTTACATATTAAAACATAATTTTTTATAATTTAACAAATGGCATAATTAATGCATAAAAATATATTTGGTGCATTTTGGAGGCAAGTAATGTTTAAAATATTAAAAAAAATAACAAAACAAGAATGGTTAATGGTTTTACTTACAGTAGGACTTATTTTTATTCAAGTATGGTTAGACTTAAAATTACCTGACTATATGGGCGAAATAACCATATTAATTCAATCGCCGTCAGTTCAAATGTCACAAGTTTGGCAAACAGGCGGTATGATGATTTTATGTGCTTTAGGTAGTTTGGTTTCGGCTATAGGTGTTGGCTATATTGCAGCAACATTGGCATCTAATCTTTCTAGCAGGCTTAGAGAACTTGTTTACTCTAAAATACAAGGCTTTTCTATGGAAGAAATAAATAACTTTTCTACTGCTAGTTTAATTACTCGCTCAACAAACGATATAACTCAAGTACAACAAACAATTACAATGGGCTTGCAAGTTTTAATTAAAGCTCCAATTTTAGCAGTCTGGTCAATAATTAAAATATCTGGCAAAAATTGGCAATGGTCTTTAACAACCGGCATTGCGGTGTTTGTTATGGCGGCACTTCTTACAACTGTTTTGATTTTTGCATTACCAAAATTTAAAAAAGTACAAAAACAAACCGATGACCTTAATAAAGCAACACGTGAAAACTTAACTGGCGTTAGGGTTATTAGAGCATATAATGCAGAAAAATTTACCGAAGATAAGTTTGCAAATGCAAATAACTCTTTAACAAAAACATATTTATTTACAACTAGGCTTATGGCTGTTATGCAACCGGGCATGATGCTTGTTATGAATGGTTTATCTCTTGCCATTTACTGGATTGGAGCATACTTAATAAATGGTGCACCACTAGCAGAAAAAGCAACCCTTCTTGCCGACATGATTACTTATTCATCGTACGCTATGCAAGTGGTTTCCGCTTTTATGATGCTAATCATGCTTTTTGTAATGCTTCCTAGGGCTTCTGTTTCTGCAAAAAGAGTTAACGAAGTTTTAGAAACAAAAGAATGCATACAAAATGGTCAACTACAATATGTTCCTATTAATAAAGGCGAAGTGGTTTTCGATAATGTTGGTTTTAAATATCCAGATGCTAGCGAATATGTGTTAAAAAATATTTCATTTACGGCCAAGGCTGGCGAAGTTATTGCTTTTATTGGTTCTACCGGTAGTGGCAAAAGCACCCTTATTAATTTAATCCCCCGCTTTTACGATGCTACCGAGGGTGCAATTTACATAGATGGTGTAAATATTAAAGATTATCCTCTAGAAATGTTACATAACAAAATAGGGTATATTGCTCAAAAGGCTGTTTTATTCTCGGGTGATATTAAATACAATATTGATTTTGGTGAAAGCAATAAACAAGAAATAACACAAGATGACATTTATCAGGCATTAGAAATTGCACAAGCAAAAGATTTTGTAGAAAATTTACCACATAAAATTAACTATAACGTAGCCCAAAATGGAACTAATTTTTCGGGAGGACAAAAACAAAGGCTTGCAATTGCAAGAGCCATTGCACGAAAACCCGAGTTATATATTTTTGATGATTCTTTCTCGGCACTAGATTATAAAACCGATAAAAAACTTAGAGAAGAACTTGTTAAATATACTAAAGACTCTATTACTTTTATTGTTGCACAAAGAATAGGTACAATAAGAAATGCCGATAAAATTATAGTGCTATCAGAAGGCAAAATAGTTGGCATGGGTAAACATGAGCAACTTTTAAAATCTTGCCCAGTTTATAAAGAAATTGCTTTATCACAATTATCAAAGGAGGAGTTATAATATGGCAGGTCCAATGAAAATGAAAGTTGCCGAAAAAAATAATCATAAGTTCTCCGAAACCTACGGCAAATTAATTAAATTTTGCAAACCTAACTTAAAAGCAATAATAATTGCTCTTGTTGCTGCAGTTGCTGGAACAATATTTACATTAATTGGTCCAGATAAATTAAAACAATTAACAAATGCCATTACTGCGGGTGTTGTAACCGGAATTGACTTAAAACTTGTGACTACAATTGGTCTAACTTTGGTCGCATTTTATGCATTTAGCATTATTCTTTCTTATACTCAAGGTTATATAATGGGAACTGTTACTCAAAAAGTAGCAAACGGACTTAGAAAAAATATTGCAAGCAAAATTAATAAACTTCCACTTAAATATTTCGACTCTCATCAAACAGGTGATACAATTTCGCTTGCAATTAATGATGTCGATGCAATTGCCTCAACACTAAATCAAAGCATTACAAGTTTAGTTTCTGCCATTGTACTATTTTTAGGCTCTATTCTTATGATGTTTATAACCAACTGGATTATGGCTTTAGTTGCAATAATTTCTTCAATAATTGGTTTTATTTTCATGTTTATTATAGCTGGTTTTTCACAAAAATATTTTGTTAAAAATCAACAACTAATTGGTCAAATTAATGGTCATATAGAAGAAGTTTATTCAGGACACAATGTTGTAAAAGCCTATAATGCAGAGAAAAAGTTATTTTCACAATTTAATGAAATTAATCAAAATTTAAGAAAATGTGGAAAAACAGCCCACTTTTTATCAGGGCTTATGATGCCACTTATGAGTTTTATTTCTAATCTTGGCTACTTGGCTGTGTGTATTGCTGGTGCACTTTTAGTTGTAAATGGAAAAATAGAAATAGGCACAATTGTTGCATTTTTGGTGTATGTAAGGTTATTTACGCAACCTCTATCTCAAATTGCTCAGGGCATGAGTAGTTTGCAATCTTGCGGAGCAGCAAGTTATAGAGTTTTTGAATTTTTAGAACAAGAAGAATTATTAGACGAAAGCCAAAAAAATGTTAAACTTAATAATTCCCAAGGAAATATATCTTTTAGAAATATAAGATTTGGCTATGACTCAGAGCGTACAATTATAAAAAATTTCTCAGCAGATATTAAACATGGGCAAAAGGTTGCAATTGTTGGTCCAACAGGTGCAGGTAAAACCACAATGGTAAATTTATTAATGCGGTTTTACGAACTTAATCAACCAAGACTTATAGTAAATGGCAAATTAACCGATCATAAAATTTTTGATAATGGAAAATCTATAAGACTTCTTGTTGATAACAAAAATAGATTAATGATTAATAACGAAAAAACCGATTATGTTTTAAAACCAGAAATTGCTGAAAAATTTCCAAAAGAAATAAATATTAAATTTGACCAAAACTTTAATATGCTTACTGATGATAAAAGGCTTGATATTAAAATTGATGTATTAAAAGGCAATAATATTGATAAAAGATTAAATTGTAATCTTGGTATTGGATATTATGGTGATATATTAATTGATGGTGTTCCTACAAAATCACTCACACGTGAAAATATTCATAATTTATTTTGTATGGTTCTTCAAGATACTTGGCTATTCGAAGGCACAATTAAAGAAAATATTATTTTTAACAAACAAGGCATAACCGATGAACAAGTAATAAATGCTTGTAAGACAGCCGGAGTTCATCACTTTATTTCAACATTACCTGAAGGCTATAATACTTATTTAAACGAAGATGCTAATGTATCGGCAGGTCAAAAGCAACTTTTAACTATTGCAAGAGCAATGGTGTCTAATGCTCCTATACTTATTTTAGATGAAGCGACAAGTTCGGTAGATACACGAACAGAAGAACTTATTCAAGTTGCTATGGATAAACTTATGACAGGCAGAACTTCTATTGTAATTGCACACCGCTTATCTACAATTAAAAATGCTAACTTAATTCTTGTTATGAAAGACGGCGACATTATTGAAAGCGGCAACCACGAACAATTACTAGCCCAAAATGGTTTTTATGCAGAATTATATAATAGCCAGTTTGATAAGGTTTCTTAAAATAAAGGAAATAATATGAGAACTTTAATTTTATCATCTAGTTTTACAACTTACAACAAAGATGAAAATGGTAATAAAACAGCAAGAATAATTGATAACGAAAATGGTTTTTTAGACAATTTAAAAAAATATTTTACTAACAGAAAATGTATGGTTATTATTGCTGGCAAACCATACAATAGTGACCCTGACCCAAATAAAATAACAAGAGAAAGTTTTTTAATGTCAGGCATACCTTTTGATGAATATATTTATGTTAATAATGAAAATAAACATAATTTAAAAGAATATATTAAAAAAGCCACAGTTATTAATTTATTTGGTGGACATTTACCAACAGGTAATGCATTTATTAATGAACTTAACTTAAAAGAATTATTAAAAGATTTTAATGGTGTTGTTATAGGTGCAAGCGGTGGGGCAATGAACATGGCAGATAATGTTTATTGTATTCCAGAAGTAGAAGGCGAGCATAAAGACAAAAACTTTAACAGAATTTTAAAAGGCCTTGCATTTACAAATATTAATGTTATACCTCACTTTCAATTTTTTGAAACATTAAAGTTTAGTGATGGAACAAAAATGTTACAAGATATTCTATTGCCCGATAGCAACAAAATGCCTTTAATAGGTTTACCTGACAGAAGTTATATAATACAACAAGGCGATAAAGTTGAGTTATTTGGAAAAATGTATTTATTAAAAAATGGTAATATATCTATTTTAAATAATTAAAAAAAGCACTTTAAAAGTGCTTTTTTTACATTTCTTCTACAATTTCAATGCAAAGTAGTGGCATTGTGTAAGCAAGACATGATTTTATTAAATTAACAAAATTAATTAATGCTTTAGATTTTTCTACATTTTCAGTATCTACAACCTTGTGAGCACCATAAAATTTATTAAAGTTTTTACAAATAGATATAACTTCACGGGCGAGTATACTTGGCTCTTTATTTTCAAACGCACTTTCAATTGTTTTATCTATATTATTAATTGATTTAATAATATCAAACATATCAGCATATGGCAAACAAGAGTAGTCTGCATTTGCATTTAAAATTTCTTTACTTGCTTTTTTAACTATGCTATTACACCTTGCATAAGTATATTCAATATATGGTGCTGTTTCGCCGTTAAAGTTTGTTGCAAGGTCGGCATCATATACTTTATCTTTAATTCTGTCAACCTTTAAAATACTAAATGCAACTGCACTTTTACCAATTTTTTTAGCAAGTACACGTTTTTGTTCTTCAGTAAAACTTTTGTTTGTAAATGCATCAAAGATTTTTTGCTCGGCTTGGGTTAGCATATCTTCAAATAAAGCCTGTTTGCCTTTTCGTGAGGCTATTTTGCCCTCTGGCATAGAGAACATACCATAACTTGCATGATAAAGTTTATTCGCATATGGCTTATTTAAAAGTTCACATATTTTAAATAGTTTTTCAAAATGATTACATTGTTGAACCGCAGTAACATAAATCATTTCATCAAAGTTATATGTTTTATATCTATCATCCAGTGCCGCTAAATCACGTGTTACATACAAACTTGCACCATCGGCTCTTTGAATAACCGAAACGCCCATGTTATATTCATTTAAATCTACAATAAATGCACCTTCGCTTACTTTTCCAAAACCGCTATTTTTTATTTCTTCAATAATAGGCTCCATTTTATCGTTATAATAACTTTCGCCACGCCAAGTATCAAAAGTAATACCAACTTTATCTAAAAGCCTTTTTGCTTCTTTTTTAGATATATCTATAAACCACTCATATATTGGATAAACTTCAGCATCTTTTTCTTCAATCTTTTTGCTAATTTCTCTTGCTAATGTTAGTAACTCTTCGCTTTCATTAGCACAAAACTTAACATATAATTCTTGAAGAGCATCGATACCACGTTTTTCTACTTCTTGTTTGTTGCCCCATGTTTTAAATGCATAAACCATTTTGCCAAAAGGCAAGCCATAGTCACCAATATAATTCATTCTTACAGCCTTATAGCCTTGGTTTTCATATAGTCTTGCAAGAGCCTCGCCTAAAATAGTTGTATTCCAATGCCCAATATGCATGTATTTTGCAAGATTAACAGAAGAGTAGTCTAAACATACAACCTTGTTATTTTTTTCTTTATTTTTAAACAAATTTTGACAATTTTCGATTAAATTTTCAGATATTTTTGCTTTGTTTAAATAGAAATTTAAATAACCATTAACAACATCTACTTTTTCAATTAAGTCACATTCGTTTAAACTTTGTGCAATTTCTTGTGCAATAACAACAGGGCTTTTTCTTAAAACTTTTGCAAAAGGAAAACAAGGTAGGCTATAATCACCAAAATTAGCATCTGGTGTTAAAATAATGCTGTTTATAATATTTTCTTGGTCTAAACCTTGGTAGTTTATGCTATTTGCAATAATCTTTTTAAAATCCATAAAATCTCCAAAAATTAATTTTAGGCTCGCCAATAAATAAATGCAAGCCTAAATTATTTACTTTATTCGACAATTTTAAACAATTAAATTTATAATTCGCCCCGGTACAAATATTATTTTTTTAACTTGCTCTTTTTCTACTTTTACAAAATCTATAGCCATTTGTTCAATTTGCTCTTTAGGCGCAGTAGTGTCAACTAAAATTGTACCTTTCATTTTACCATTAACTTGAACAGGCAAATTAATTTCTTTTTTAACAGTTTTACTTTCATCATATTCTGGGAAAGTTTGGTCAAGAAGGTCTTTACCAAATACTCTTTCATACATTTCGCTTGTAATATGCGGTGCAAGAGGATTTAACACAAGCAAGAATTGTCTTAATTCTTCTTTTGTAATAAACCCATCTTCTTTAATCTTTTTAACAAATATCATGCAAGCAGAAATACAAGTATTTAATTTTAAATTTTCGTAATCGCTTGATGCTTTTTTAATTAATACATTAAGTTCAACTTCGTGCTCTTTAGAAATTCCATCGCCTTTAATTATTTCTGGCAACTTCCAAACTTTATCTAAAAAGTTTACAATACCTTCAATGCCTTTAAAAGTCCATTGGCAATTATCTTCATAACCAGCCAAAAAGTGTAAGTGCATACGAGCAACATCTGAGCCATATTTATTAATAACTTCTAATGGCGATACACCATTTTTTGAACTTTTGCTCATTTTTTTGCCTTCATCATCTAGTATTAAGCCACTACCCATTTTTCTTATAAATGGGTCACGTGTTGGAACCGCACCAATTTCATATAAGAAATTTTGCCAGAAGAAAGCATAAAGTACATGGCGTGTAATATGTTCAGTTCCACCAGTATAAACGTCAACGCTTCCCCAATATTTTAATTTTTCAAAGTCTGCAAGTGCGTTTTTATTGTGTGGGTCAACATAACGAAGCCAATACCAACTAGAACCTGCCCAGTTTGGCATTGTATCGGTTTCACGTTTTGCTTTGCCACCACACTTTGGACAAGTGCAGTTTACAAAACTATCTATTTTAGAAATAGGTGAGTCACCATTTTCGTTTGGCATATAATCGTTAGTTTGTGGTAAAGTTAAAGGCAAATCTTTATCATCAAGCGCAACAATGCCGCATTTGTCGCAGAATACAATAGGGAATGGTTCACCCCAATAACGTTGACGATTAAACGACCAGTCTTGCATTTTATAGTTTACTTGTTTTTTGCCATAGCCTTTTTCTATTACCATGTCAGCAATTTTTTGTTTAGCTGTTAAAACAGGCATACCAGTAAATTCTGCAGAGTTCAACATTGTGCTATTTTTTTCTAAATATTCGGCTTTTTCTACAGCCGAAGTAGAAGTATCGCCGTCAATTACTTGAATCATAGGGATATTAAATGCTTTAGCAAATTCATAATCACGTTGATCATGACTAGGAACAGCCATAACAGCACCAGTGCCATAACCGCTTAATACAAAATCAGCAATATACATTGGAACTTTTGCTTTAGTAATTGGGTTAATTGCATAAAGTCCTTTTAATTGGCAACCAGTTTTGTCTTTAACTTGACTAAGCCTGTCAAATTCACTTTTATATGAAGTTTTTATTTGATATTCTTTTACTTCATCAATATTTTTAATATATGAACTTAATTTTTCAATTAAATTATTTTCTGGTGCTAAAACAACAAAAGTTATTCCATAAACAGTTTCAATACAAGTTGTATAAATTTCTAAATTTTCAATTTTGGTATTATTTTCATCAACAATATCAAGTTTTAATTGTATGCCTTCGCTTTTGCCAATCCAATTTCTTTGAGCCTCTTTTAAATGTTCTGCCATATCAATGCGCTCAACATTGCCAAGTAATTTTTCGCTATATTCTTTCATTTTTAAAAACCAAACATTACGATTTACTTGAACAACATCGCTACCACAACGGTCACATTTACCACCCTGAGAATCTTCATTAGAAAGAACTGTTTGGCAAGTAGGACAAAAGTTTACAACACCTTTTTGTTTATATGCTTTGCCATGATTGTAAAGTTCTTTAAATATCCACTGAGTCCATTTATAATAATCTGGGTCACTTGTGCAAATAGTTCTATCCCAATCAAATGAAAGACCTAATTGTTTAGACTGATTTAAAACGGTTTTCATTCCATCTTCAACAAATTTATGTGGATTAATGCCATGCTTAATTGCAGCATTTTCGGCTGGAAGACCAAACGAGTCACCACCAATAGGAAATAACACGTTATAACCTTTTAAACGTTTATATCTAGCAAGAGCATCTGCCGGAACAGTGCCTTTTAAATGCCCCATATGAAGATTTCCACTAATATTATAAAACTCATACAAAACATAAAATTTTGGTTTGGTTGGGTGAAAATCAATAGCCTTTAACCTTGCATCATTTTCCCATTTCTTTTGCCATTTTTCTTCTATCTGTTTAAAATCGTACATTTATTTCCTCCAAATAATTAAAAGTATATCATTTAATGCCATATTTTTCAATTATTTTATTAATATTTTTAATTTAGCAAAAACCTTTTACGGCAATTATTAAAAAACTGCAAAAATTAATCAATTTTTACAGTTTTATTTAAAATTTATATTGTTCAATATTTTAAAATTAATCTTTATACACCAAACTACTATGGTTTATAACCATTGTTTCTTTATTAACAGAAAGTGGTCTTGATGATAATTCTTCTAAAATTTTTCTGCCAAGTTTAATCTCTTTTTTGTTACCTTCAAAACGAGCAATATTTTTTGCAAGATAATATTTAGTTGTAACATCGTTTGGACATTCTTTTAGTTTTGCATAAAAAACTTTTCTTATTTTTTTAATTTGGCCATTTTTAACCCTATCGCCAATTAATTTATGTATTGTGGATTGTCTTTTTAACTCATATTTTACTTGTAACATTTTTTCATTAATATATGGCAAACCCTCTAAAATGTCTATTGCCATAACTTCATATTTTAATGCATCATAACTTAAAATATCATCTAAAGTTTTATTCATATCTTTTTCAACGTTAGTGTTTTTTAATACACCGCCTCTACCTGCATGAATAAACAAGTCATTTTCCAAAGATTTATAAAGTGAAATTAAAGACTCAACTTCCGCTGTCTCTTCCTTACTCATTACTCTTAAATAATATCTTGAAAGAGCAAGTGCTTCATTATAATTGCTTGGCTTGTCTTCTATTATTTTTTGAATATGTTTTTCTATTTTTTCATTAGGTTTACCATATAAAACATAGTAAGTTTGTATTGCATTAATTTGTCCAAGTTCTGCTAGATGCGTAAGCCCTTGCAATATTCTAGATAAATCATTATATAATAAATAGTCACTCATTAATGTCATATAATCATTGTCTAATTGAGTTAATTTTCCATATTCTAACATACTTTTTCCTCACTTTGGGCTATTATATCATAATATTTTTTTAAATACAATATTGAAATATAAATATTTTAAAAGCATTATAAGCAAAAACAATAAATTTGTTTTTAATAATTTGACATAAAAGTTATTTAAAGGGTATACTTTCTTTGTATGTGTGCTTTATATTAGCAATAAAATTTATTAAAGGGGAGTTTAATGAAAAAATTTAAAAGATTTTTAATATTTACAATTGTATGCTATGTTGTAGGTGTAGTGTTAGATTTTGTTTTAACCAAAGATGTTGAACTTATTGATCACTTTACATCAACGTATGCAATTATTGGTATATGTGTTGGTGTGTTCTTTGGTATTGTTACCATGCTTGATACTAGAAATTACACCAGTTCAAGTGCAAACTTTGAGGGTACAACTCAAAGTGGTGACAAAATGGATCAACACTATAACGCAAGGTTTATTACAGAAGATGAACTTGCCAAAAATCCAAAATTTATGCCAAACACTTTTAATACTTTACCAAAAGTAAAAAAATCAGGTACGTTTATTTCTTCACAATATAAAAATGGTCAACTTCACGTAAACATGTACCCAGAAATGCATGCTTTAATTGTTGGTACAACCGGTTCCGGTAAAACCACATTTGCGCTAGAGCCTGCTATTAGGTGTTATGCTCACACAGCCGAAAAACCATGTATGGTAATTACCGACCCTAAAGGTGAACTTTACAACAACCACGCTATTCAACTTAGAAAAGAAGGTTATAGATTAATTGTTTTAGACTTACGTAATCCTTATTCTTCATCTCGTTGGAACCCAATGGACAATGCTTATACTCAATATCAAAGGGCTCATAACTTAGAAAAAGAAGTAAAAGTTTTTAAAGGTGCAACTCCTGCACAAGCTGGATATAAAGCAGTTGCTCCACAGTATGGGGCAGAGTGGTATGGCTTTAACGGTATTGCTTATCCTAATAAAGAACAACTAAATGTAGAACTTCAATCACTTTCACAAACTCTAATTAATGAAGCAGAAAACGAATTAAGAGAAGTTGCTTCAGCAGTGCTACCTATTGAAAATAAAAATGATCCATCTTGGGAACAAGGTGCACAAGACTTTGTTTATAGTATTATGCTTGCTATGCTAGAGGACTCGTTAAACCCTGAACTTGGCATGACAAGAGAAAAATTTAATTTTTACAACGTTGCAAAAATTTGTACAACTCGTGACTCTAACCCAGACAACATGATGGGCACATTAAAAGACTATATTGAGGGTCGTGATACTTTCTCTAAAGTTAAAGCCCTTGCTACAACCGTTGTAAACAATGCCCCAAATACAACACGTTCGTTCCTTGGTGTTATGCAACCAAAAATAGCAATATTCCAAGATATGGGTATTTGTTATGCAACTAGCCAAAGTGATATTTCATTTGATGACTTTGTAAACGAACCAACCGTTCTTTTCATCAAAGTACCAGATGAAAAAGAAAGCCGCCATTGTATTGCAACAATGTGTATTTCACAAATTTACAAAAAACTTATTGAAATTGCATCAAAATCAGAAGGTATTAAACTTAAAAGACCTGTTTATTTCCTACTAGACGAATTTGCTAACTTACCAAAAATTCAAAAATTTGATAGCATGATAACAGTTTCTCGTTCAAGAAGAATTTTCTTCCAAATTGTTATTCAATCTTATAGCCAATTAGATAACAAATATACAAAAGAAACAGCCGACACTATTAAAGGTAACTGTAACATTCAAATATTTATTGGTACAGAAGATCAAAAAACAAGAGAAGAGTTTAGTAAAATGTGTGGCGATGTCACTATTCAAGTACAAAATACTTCAGTAAATCGCTCCGACAAGCGAGATAGCGATGCTTCACGTACAACAAGTTCTCAAACAGTTACTCGTCCACTTATTGAGCCATATGAACTTGGTCAATTGCCATATGATGTAAATATTGTTAAAATTTACGGTCAACCAGCAATTAAAACAAAAATGACTCAATGGTTTAGAGTTCCTGTGTTCTCTAAAGAAAAAATGCAAGATGAATATGTACCTGCTAAATTCTTTGATGAATCTAAAATTCGTTACGATATTGTAGCAAGAAATAAAAAATTAATTAAAAATGATAATCCATTCGATTTTGACTTTTAATTGAAGTTTACTTTGCTTGCTTTGTTCTTACATTAATAAATTAAACCGCACATAAATTGTGCGGTTTTTTATTTATAGTAAAAAATACAAAAAAAGTTTTTTATTATTTGATAATATTAGTAAATAAAATTAATTTTAAAAATTTAAAACGTTTTTTAATTAATTATTAATTATTTTTTGTTTAATTATTTCTCAAATATATATAATATATTTGAATTATTTATTTATTTATGTTACAATTTATAGGTAAAATTGTACTTAATATACCTAAAATTTATTAGGTTTAGAAAAAGGGTGTAAATTATGAAAAAATTATCATTTAAAAAATTATTAGCAATTATTCCTGCAATTTTTGCATTAATATCGGGGGTATTTGTTTTTACAGCAAATAACAATGTTTTTGCAGAAGATACAAATTCTCTTCCTTCTTATTTTAGCATATATACTGCAAACGGTGAAGTGTCGGGCATAGATGCTGTTACCGGTAAAGATATTTACACGTACACCAAAAACTCAACCGATACATTCGCTAATGGTGACTCAATATTTTTAAAAGATGGTGAAGCTGTAGTATTAGAATTTGTTAAAAATGACTTATATATACCTAACACCAATACTTTAAGAATTAATCAAGAAATTACATATACATTAACTTTAAATGGTAATGTTGTTTCTACCACCTTAAATGATGAAAATGGTTTTGAGTGGATTGATAGAGATTCTGAAATATTTAAACTAGCCATTAACCCTACAATTGCAAGTTCAGACTCTTTTACTTATGGTAATTATTCACTTACTTTTTCTTATTGGTACTTAAACGATACTTATGATTCAACCTCTGTATCGTTTACTTGCAACTTTAATCTTCTTAGTTACTCTAATTATTACTCTTCAAGAAGTTTTTCTAAAACAATAAAAGAAAATAACTATTATCATAATTATAACGCTTCTTCTGATGGGCTTTTTCACTTAACTTACGATTATCGCTTTTTCAATTTATATATTACAAGAATTAACGAACAACTTTCATACACAACAAATCTTGTAAATACAACTGGTACTTTAAACGTTACAAGTTACAACGAAATGTCGCAAGTTACTAATCAACCATATGTTTATGTTGATTTAATTGAAGGCACAACCGAAGCAAGAATAACATTTAATAATTTAGGCACTTATTATATTAAATATGAAACAATAAACCCTTTTTATAACTATCAAGTAATTACTGAATATTTTAACCAAATTGTTTCACCAGATGTTGAAGATACTGTTTATATATTTGGTGTTCAAGCCTACTACACAACAACTAGCGGCTTGCAAGAATTTAAACAAATCAATGAATTAGATTCATCAGTTATTAATCATGCTGCAGATATCACAAGTAAACTATCTTCTGACACTCTAAATGTTGATAATCCTTTAGCAGATGCAGAACCAAACGATACTAAAGTTTTTGAAGAAATTAAAACTAATTCAATTGAAGTTGTATCAACAAATCAAGCGCCTGTTTATTTTAGTACTAATTCCGTATTAAATACATCTTCAAGTATTTACTATTATTTTGAAAATATAGATGCCTATAATAATGCTCTTAATTCTTTAACTTTGCCTACTGCAACCACTTACACAAACACACCACTTAGCAAGTCAGGTGTTTACTTAGTTAAAATTGTTTACACTTTTGAAAACTTTTCAACTAAAAACCAATATCAATACTTTTTGTTTGAAATTACTAATGATTCACCACAAGTAGAAATATTAGAAGTTATTAAAAGTGAAGAGGAAGGCGTAGATGACACTTATAGAGCAATCCCTACTGACTACTTTACATATAACGATGTTTTAATTAAAAAAGCAGAAAGCGGCATATTCGATTCACCATCGGTTTTAACTGTTTATAGTTCAACAAGTTTTAACGAAAATTATAATGCCAACATTGTTGTAGAAAACGAACAAACTTTTTCAAATAGTGCAAAATATAAAGTTGTATTAACTTATGGAAACAATGCTCAAAAAAGTTACATTTCTTATTTCACAATTGATAAAACTGGTATAACCGATGTTAAAATTAACGAGGCTAAAAAACTTGCTGGTTCACTATATTATAAAGGTAGTGAAATAACAAACTTTTTAACAAATACCTCTATTGCAATTTCTTGGAATAATAAAGGTGATTTTGGTAAAGCAAAAACATATGCTGAATATAAATTCTTCCCAACTTCATATTCAAGCAACTATGCAAACTCATTAACTTCTGACCAATTACAAAATTATTACGGAAATACTTATACAACTTGGGGTATTCCATCAACCGATACGTTTACATATAAATCAAGTAATTTACCTGTATCTTCTTATTCAAATACTTTAAATGTAAGCACATTGTCTGAAAGCAGCATACTTTCTGCCGGTGGTTTATATATAATTAAAATTTATGACGAAACAGCAAAATCTGGTACCGAAATTTTAGGTGTAAATGCAATTTATTTGGTTGTGTTTATAGATACAACTCAAACAAACATTATTACTTGCAGTTATGATTCAAACGATAAAGCTGGTTCTTGGCAATTTGCAACAAATTCGGTTATGACTTCAACAAACTATGCACTATATTTTGGTAAATATAAACTTATTCAATTTGAATATATGTCAGAAAATAATTCAACTTGGGACAATTGGCTTAAAGATATTGTTATAAATTCAGAAAATTATTCTAACAATTTTGTTATATATAAAGGCATGGTATATTTAAAAGTTGAACTTAACAACACTGTATACTATACAGAAAATGACTCAACTATTAAATCATTAACACTTACACCAAGCGATAATTATTTCAAAAAAATCAATGCGCAATCGGCAACCGGTGCATATAATGAAACACAATACGTTTTTTATACAATTACTAAAGCACATTTAAATTCTCAAAACGCTTTTGATTACTATTATAACAATTTTGATTCTTGTCATATGGTTACATTCTCAACCGACAACTCTAAAATGCGTTTATCTTACACAAATCAAAATGGTTATATGTGGGATTTAAAACAATTTGCTGTTATTAAAGATAATTTAAATAATGCAAAAAATAATTACTATCAACCAACTGCAGTAAATACATTAAGTTATAGCGATGAAATATTACATTTCTCATATAATACGAATCCTAAAGCTAATTTAGAAGTTCAAAGTATTCAAATGCAATACTATGCTTTTGAAAAAAGTTCTAAAGGAACATACGTATTTAAAGAAGAACCAACATCAACTATTACTATTTATACAAAAGATGGAACTCTTTTAGGCACTTCGGTAGAAAACGAACTCAGCACATATTCTTGGGAATTAAATGTAGAAAACTATAACATTTCATCAAGTCAAATAGGTACAAGAACAAAATCAGGTAAGTATATAATTACAAGAACATATACTTCTAGTAGCATTGTTGATAATAATGACCCACAAAACAGAGTTTTAATATTTATTATAGACCGCAATGGTATTATTAGTGCTCCAGAAGTAAACAATGCCGGCGATTCAATATATTACACTGGTGGTGCAATTAAACTACAAGTTTTAAATAATTATCAAAGCATTAATAATCAAACTTTATTCTTCCAAGATATTTACTTTGCAAGCCAAATGACTTCGGCAAATGCAGTTTCATCACCTGTGCTTGTTACTAACTTGCTTCCTGTAACCGTTTATATTCCTAAATATAAATATGGTTACGATACATTAAATACTAACACATACTTATTTAATTATAATCAAGAAAGTTATGCTGATGTTAATCAAGAAAATTCAATTGTACAATATGCAACTGGCTCTTATTATACAAGTTACGAACTATCAGCAATAGTTGAATACAGAAAAAGTGAAAACTTAGCAGAAACACCTGTAGTTACTTCATTAACTAAAGCATTAGACACCAATTATTTAACAACCGCTTCGGCAGATGGTCTTGTTACATTTAACCAACAAGGTTACTACAGAGTAATTGTTTCATCTAAGGCTGGTGATACTTTTACCTTTGACTTCCAAATTAAATATGATTCACCAAAGTATTCGCTTTTAGATGATAAAAATACTCCATTAAATAACGATGCTAATGGTATATACTATACAAATAAATCTGTGGTAAGAATTTCTTGGTCAGACTCTTCTAGTAAATTCCTTGCAAATATTAACCAAGATGAAATAACTTATTCAGTATCTAATGGTCAAAATGGAAGAATTGACAAAAACGATATTGTTTCAAATGGTGACAATAGTTATTATGTAGATTTAGATTTATCAGAAATTGGTGCTTATACTAATGGCACAACAGTTGATGTTACTTTACAATTTAATGGTAACAAAACTGATTATAATGGCGAAGAACATTTCCAAAAAACAACAAAAATTGTTGTTGACTTAGAGGCTCCTATTACAAACGTATCGGCACTTGTTGCTCTTTATGGTTTAAACTTTAACTATTTAAGAGAATATGCAACAGGTTATGGTAACAAATATAATATGAGTAAATCTAGTGGGCTTTTTGCAAACTTCTCTTATGTTGTAGACAAAGCAAACCTAACTAATATTTTAAAAACTCCAACCGAAACAGGTCTAGATTTTTATAAATCTTATTATAGAATATTTGATAATAGTGGAGTAAATACAAAATACGAAATAGGTCATACTCAGGAAAGTGAAATATATTTAGAAAACTATAACGACTCTTCTAACAACATGTTATCTTTTGCAATAGCAAGACAAAGTTATGAATGGTTAATAGATTCTTCTAATACAGAAAATGCAATTGGTAAATATATTGAAATTATCGAAGAAGACTACGCAGGTAACCGTACAGTATTTACAATTTATATTTCAAATCAACTTGAGTCAGAAGATGTTGCTTTTACTTATAAATCTTTAACATCTGCATCAAACGATGCTGTAAAACAAGTTGCATACCCTGAAATTATTGCTCAAAATGGTAATTTAGATTTATATTCTAAATATTCACTTAACTTAGAAAGTGTAAATTTATTAAATAATTCTGAGTATATTGGCTCTAAATATTATCAATTAATTACTGTAGCAAATAATACTTATGTTAAAACTCCATTCTCTGGAGATAAGTATTACAATATGGCTACTTATAGTGAAACATCTGAAAATGTTACATATAGTTTGCAACAATTATCAGCATTAAGCGCTAATTCATCATCACAAAGAATTGTGCTTTATGGTGCACCTTACTTTGGCTCTATTACAATAAATGCATTTGTTTTAAATAGAGTTTTAGAGTATTATACTATTGCTCAATATGAAGATACTCAAGATAAAGAAGGTATTATTATTAGAATACCTGCAAACAAAACAGGCGAAAATAATGTAATTTATGCTGAAAAATTAAGAATAACCGGTGTTGTTAGTGGAAGCGTAATTAGCCCATACGAAATATATGATTCAAAATATTTCACAGAACAACAACCAACATATACTTCTCAAAATTATAAAATTACATATTTTACAGGTTTAAATGGTGAAACTTATTTCCGTTTAGAAATTACAAGAATTATTAACAAAAACGATTACTTTATTTATACATTTACCGATAATTTTGGTGAAGAATATAAAGTTGTACATATTTTTGGTCAAATAGAAATTAATAATCCTATTACTTCTGAAGGTGATATTATTACCTCATATAACCAAGATGGTACTTATGTTTATTACTCAAGCGAAAATATAACTTATAGATACGACACAACAATTTATTCAGGCACAACTGAACTTAATGTTAGCCATGGTGGAATTAGCCACACTTATAGCATTTCTAAAAATGGTGCAAACATTAATATTCAAGGCTCTGTAGGTGCTCCTGAATATACTAACTATTTTGAATGTAAACTCTTAAGCGGTGTAGTTATTGCTATAGAAATGAAACAAGAAAAAATAGATGCTGCATCTGGCTCATATGGTAATAGTTATATGTTTGCTGTTAAATTAACACTAAATGCTGACTTTGGTACAGGAACAGATACTAAATACTTTAATATTTACAACAAAGTTCCAAAAATTACACTTCTTGGCGAAAATGGTGATAATGTAACATCTATTCTTGGTAATAAAGGTGTTTATACTAATAGTGTTACTATTAACTACGAACAAACAAATCTTGATTTCCCTTACGAAATGTATTTAATTACTCCATCAAATTTAATTATTTCTTTAACCGAAGAATATATTGCTAAAGATAATGGGACTTATAGAATTGTTGTAAATTATTTAGGAGATTTAAAAGGTCTTTCTAAAACTCTTAATTTCACAATTGAAAATAATTCAAACTTTAAATTCTCTGTTATGAAAATTAACGATGATGGCTCGTACTCAGAAGTTAAAGCAACCGGAAACGAATATACTTATACTGTTACAAGCGGTGCAACAACTGCAACAAAAACAGAACATAATCATTATTTAGTAAATGGTAATTATGAAATTTTATTAAACGAAAGTTTGAACTTAATTTTAGAAACAACTTTAATTGTTGATGATTACACAACTATATATACAATTCATACAAATTTTGAATCTGGCAATCAAATTGAGTTCTTCTCTAGCAGAATTGCAGTTACTAAAATTCCTGAGACATATACATTGTTTAAAGAAAAAGATTTTGTTGAATACGATAGCACAGGAAACTCGCAAGATTTAAGCAATAAAACTTCTATAATATCATCAATAATAACAAAAGATGGTTACGAAGCAGGAAGAAAAGTTGCTTGGACAAAATATTATTTAATTCCAGAAAACAAAATTACTGCAACAATATATTATGGTGAAGTAGGAAAAACAGAATTTACTCCTGTTATTACCGAAACCGAAAGCCAATTTGCAATTAATTTAAAATCATCTGGTGTATACTACTTTAAATTTAGTGACTTAGCTGGCAATACTCATTACTTTGGCACATATAGCGATACCGAATATTTCTCAATTAAATATTTAAGTAGCGTTATATTTGAAGTAAATGATCAATCTCCTATTAATTATGCAATTTACGACAAAGCAGTAAAAGTTTCTGTACCAGAATCTACTCTTGGTTACTATGATAACAATGCTCGTCCTACAATTAAAATTGAGTTAAATGGTGAACCTTATGAACTAGAACCTGAAGAAAAATTTGTTTGGAATTTAAGCAAAGCAGGTTTATATAAAATTACTTTCTCTGCAAAAATTGCTGGCGAAAGCATTTATGAAGCACCTTTATATTTTACAATTTTAAGTTCTAGCGAAAGCCGCTCAGTGTTCTCTTATAGTTCTTATGGTAATTACTATATTGAAGAAATATTATTAAATGGTGTGTCAGTAAATAGCAAACTTGCAAATGCTAACAATGGTAATTTATATGATGGTAAATTCTTAAAAGATTTAACTCTTCATAAAAATGATATAAAAACTGGAAAAGGTAACTGGACAATTACAATTAATACAAATAATGACTTTAAACAAAAATTTACTTTCTCTATTTGGATTAACGATGCAGTTGTACCAATTAACTTGTCACACAATTCGGGAACTTCTACTACCGACAATGTAACAATTAAATTCTCTACAAAAAATGTATTAACTCAAGCAGGTGAATGTATTTTAAAAATCACTGGTGAAGATGATTTATATCTTACTTATGCAGATTTAGAAAAAGGTTTAATTCTAGACAACTACGAAATTGTTTTAGAAGCACCAAATAATTATTACATTGAAGTAACAACATTAAGCGGTCAACTTTTATATAGTTCATTTATTCAAAAAACTGAACCACTTAACGCAATATCAATAATTATTATAGTTGTAGTTTGTGTTGTGGCAGTTGTAGGAATTGTTCTGTTTATCTTGTTACGTAGAAAAATGAAAATTAGATAAAAATAAAAAACGTTTTAGTTGTATAACTAAAGCGTTTTTTAATGTTTTTTATATAAGTTCTTGCAAGTAAAAACTAAAAGTGGTATAATATATTTAACTGGAAAATGACTTATTTTTTTAAACATTTACCAAATAAATTATTATTATTAAGAGGTTATTTATGCAAATAATATGTGATGGTTTAGATTTATCCGATGCAGTTTTAAAGGTTAGTAAAGCAATTGCAAGCAGAACAACAAACCCTATTTTAGAAGGTATTAAACTTGTTGCTGAGGAAGATACTTTAACCCTAAGCGCAACCGATACTGAACTTTCTATTGAAAAGAAAATTAAAGCCGAAATTAAAATAGAAGGCGAAACTGTTGTTCCGGGCAAATTTTTTACAGAGTTTATGAAAAAACTATCAAATGAAAAAATTGAACTTGAACTTAATGAAAAAAATCAATTAAAAATAAAATATATGGATAGTGAAAGTTATATTCAATGCTTCGTAACAAATGAATATCCTGGCTTTAATAACATAGATAGCAACGATTATTTTTCTATTACTAACAACAATTTAAAAAATTTAATTAACAAAAGCATTTTTTCTGTTGCAACCGATGATTCACGTCCAATTTTAAAAGGCACATTGCTTGAAATTAATTCTAAATCAATTAAAGCTGTTGCACTTGATGGTTATCGTCTTGCAATGGTAAATTCACCTTTAAAAGAATCTACAATAAACGGCAGCGTTATTGTTCCTGCTAGGTCACTTGCAGAAATTGCAAAACTATTAGATGATTCTACAAACTTAGTAAAAATTTATATAGATAGCAAATATATAATGGTTGATACCGGCGATACAAAAATTATATCAAGAGTGCTAGAAGGTGAGTTTTTAAACTATAAACAAATAATAGCAAAAGAATTTACTACCGAAATTGTTATTAATAAAAATCAAATAACAGATGCATTAGAAAGGGCTTCACTTTTATCTAAAGTTGGCCAAAATAATTTAGTTAAGTTTGAAATTAAAGATAATAACTTGCTTTTAACTTCTAATTCTGAAATTGGTAATATTAAAGAAAATATTAATATAACACAACAAGGCAAAGACATATATATTGCATTTAACGCAAGATATTTTATGGAAGCGTTCCGTACTAACTCAGAAGAATTTGTTAAAATTAAATTTAACTCTGCATCTAATCCATGCGTTGTTGTTCCAGCCGATGGCGAAGAAGAATATTTATATTTAATTTTACCTGTAAGAATATTATAAAATATAATTTAATTACAAAAAAATCACTACAATTTTTTGTAGTGGTTTTTTATATAACAATTAATTATTTTTATAAGGCATAAAGCATCATTAATTATCTTATACTTAATTTTGCTTTAATATCATTTATAATTGCTGCCATTTTGTTATCTCTTTTAATTTGCTCAGTAATTTTTTCACGTGAGTGCATAATTGTTGTGTGGTCACGGCCTCCAAAAATTTTACCAATTGTAACTAGTGGCAAATTTAATGTGTTGTCTATTAAATATATCGCAATCATGCGTGGTTCTACAATATCTTTACTTTTTTTCTTACCAGTAATTTCATACTCGCTAATATTAAAATAGTTACAAACTTCTTTTATAATATTTTCAGGAGTAATGCGCTCTTGTTTTTCAAATTGGTCCTCTTTAAAAGCCTGGTAAGCATCTTCCATTGTGGCTGTAGTTTTGCCCATTAAAGTAGCATAAAACGACACCTTAGACAACGCACCTTCCATTTCTCTAATATTTGTATAAGGTTTTTCAGCAATAAAGTTTAAAACTTCGTCATCTATATAATATCTTTCTAATTGTGCTTTCTTTTTTAAAATTGCCATTTTAGTTTCAAATTCTGGAATTTGCATATCTTGAATAAGACCACAAGAAAGCCTAGATTTTATTCTGTCTTCAATATCAATTTCGCTAGGGGCTCTGTCAGATGTAATAATAATTTGTTTGCCATTTTGATATAATTCATTAAAGGTATGAAAGAACTCTTCTTTAGTTGCGTTTTTGTTTGCTATAAATTGAATATCATCAATCATTAAAACATCTATGTTTCTATACTTTTCTCTAAACTGAAAAACTGCCTTTTCTTTGCTGTTTTCTGTTACGCCAAGTGATTCAATATATTCGTTCATAAACTTTTCACAAGTAACGTAACGTACCTTTAAATTAGGGCTAAATTCAGTTAAATAATTGCCAATTGCATGCATAAGGTGAGTTTTACCTAAACCAACACCGCTATAAATTAAAAGCGGATTAAATTTAGTTCCAGGGTGTTCAGCCACCGCATGGGCAGCAGCATAACAAAACTGATTACTTTTGCCTACAACAAAGTTATTAAATGTATATTTTTCGTTAAACTGAGCACGCTCTTTAGGTGCATCTACTTTTTCTTCAATTGGTGATTGATTATTTTCTAATAAATATTGTTCAGTTTCGGCATTATCTAAAATTTCATACTTCATATACTCGCCAAAAATTTCATGAATACATTCATTAAGTTGGCTAGAATGTTTTGCAAGTATAGTATTTTTTGCCGAATTACTATGTGCTGCAAGCATTAAAGTATCATCATTTTTAATTTCTAAAGGCTCAAGTTTTTTAATCCACAAATCAAATGTAAGGGTAGATACATAATTTTGCATTTTATCTAAAACTTTTTGCCACATTTCCATTATTTCTTGCATTTGTTTTCTCCATTTTAAACTTTATAAGTTTTATTTGCTACTTTTGTTATTAATATTTTATCATCATCGTTAGCCACTTTATTTTTATGTATTTTATTACATTTGCTACATTTATACACAATAACATAGCCTTTGTTTTGTGAATATTCTAAATCAAATGGCTTCATAATTCCCATGCAACTATTTTGCCTGTCACCGGGTGTAATGTCTACATGAAGCGAGCATAAACAAAAAGGGCAGTGATCACGTGAAGTATAACCAAGCGGACTAACCATCTTACCACAATTTTGGCAGGTAAAACCATTATCATTTTTTGTAAAAGTTTTCATACTTTTCCATTTTATATTGAAAAAATAAAAAAGTCAACAGCACTATGCCATTGACAAATTTAAAAATAAATTATTCAACCACTATTTCAATATCACCCGGTTTACCATAACCATTTTCATATTTATAATATTCATTTTTATATTCGTCAGATTGTTTATATTCTAACTCTTTTTCAAGTTCTGTTTGTTGTTGCTCACTTACTATAATTGATTGATTTAACGCATTGAGTTCATTTTGTTTAGATTTTAAAACAAACGTTTGAATAATTCCTACCGCAAATAATACGATTGGAATTAGCAAAAGAATAAAGAATATAAATTTAAGAGTTTTTGTCTGTTTGTGCATTTTTTGACTTTCTCCAAAGTTTGTTTTTTATTTTAACAAAAAAATTGTAACACACTAAATAAATTTTGGCAATAACTTTTCCTAGAGTAAATCGTTCAATAGCAAAAGCCACCCCATAAATAATATAAGGGTAAAGCCTAAATAAACCATAGTTATACTTTAAATTTACATAAAAAATTATACCAAGACTTAATGATGTTTGAATTAAATCAATAAAAACACAGGCAAATTTTTTATTGGCGCATAAAAATTTAATAAAATTACCAATATCAAAAATAAGCCCACAAATTATGCCAAAACATATAAATATTACAAACAGCCTGGGTTGGTTTAATGTTTCATATAACACTATTTAAAAATCCTTTTAAGCAGACTTTGCTTTTGCTTTTTTTCTTCAAATTTAATTTGGTTAAAATTACCAACTAATACAAGTTCACCTGTTTCTACTAATAATTTTTCTGCTTTAATATTGTTACCTTTAATCACTAAAACTTCACCATTTACCATAACTCCTGCTTCGGTTTCAGTTAAACTGATAACATTCTCTACACAAGTTACTTTTAAATAGTTTTTATCTTCTAAATAAACTATTTGTTTTTTGCTATTTTCTGTCATAAAATCTCCTTTAATTACAAATGTTTAATATATTTACCCTATTAACATTTTTTGCCTTTTAAATGCCTTAAAATTTGCTTTTACTTTAATTTATTTGCTCTTATTCTAAAATATGCTAAAATTAAATTATGAAATTTAAAACAATAATAAATTCAATATTTCCAACTGGACTTAGTTGCCTTTGTTGCAATAGAGATATTTTTGATGATGAATATAATATATGCGACATGTGTAAAAATACTTTGCCATACCTAACTGGAAAATTATGTGAGCATTGTGGCGAGCCACTTGTTAGTGATGGAAAATATTGCATACATTGTAAAGGTTCAGAGTTTTATTGCCAAAAAATTGTTTCTCCGTTTATTTACACAAATGTTATAAAAAGTTTTGTTGTTGGTTTAAAATATAACGGCAAAAAATATTATGCCAATTGCCTAGGTACATATATGGCACAAACTTTTAAACAACATAATATAAAATGTGATTTAATAATTCCTGTTCCTCTTTGTGAAAAAAGAGCCAAAGAAAGAGGCTATAATCAAGCCGAACTTTTAGCCCATGTTGTTTCTAAAAAAGTTAATCTTGAAATGAATAATAAAATACTTTTAAGAATAAAACAAACGCCAACGCAAGTAAATTTAAGTCACTACGAAAGAAATCAAAACATGATTGATGCTTTTAAAGTAAATAATAAAAAAGAAATTAAAGGCAAAACTATACTTTTAATAGATGATGTTTATACAACCGGCGCAACAATTCAAGAATGTGCAAAAACACTTATTATTGCTGGCGCTAAAAAAGTTTATGCACTAACAGCAGCACATACAATTTTAAAAAATGATTAATCTAAATATATAATAGGCTTACCAATTTTTCGTGCGTATTTAACAGTGTTAAATGCGCCACTTTTTATATCGTTTGTTATATTACATAAAACTAAATCACAATGATCAACCATCCACTCGTTTCGCTTTGTAATTCTTTGCTTATAATGAAAATGTTCTAATTCAGGAACAATAATATCATCGTAAATATAATTCGAAGCCGTATCTTTAATATATGGCGTAGCAGATATTTTATAAAGTTTTACTTTAGGAAAATAATACTTATATGACAAAACACAAAACTCACAAACATCATCAAACGACCCCATATTACCAGTATAAAAAGTAGTGTAACCTTTTTTAATTAAATCGCCTATTGCCTTATAAACCCTTTTTTGCTTTGCACTAACTCTAAAACTAAATCTGTGCCCAATAAAACATACTATTTTAGTATTCATGTTTACTCCTATTGGTTAAATTTATATATTTACTTATATATTTTTAAAATTTGTTGAATGATATTATATTTTTACCAATGTCAGTTATCGGGGTAATTATAAAAAAAGAATACAATTTGTGTAATGGAGAATAAATATGAAAAAAGATATTACACAAATTAGAAAAGATTTAATAACTCGCTTTGGCTATATAAGAAACAGAGCAAATATTTCTGCAAGAGAAGTATCTCTTCAATTATCTAAATCTATTGCTTATGTAGCAAAATTTGAAAATGGTGATTTTAATATACCTACAGAAGTTTTACTAAACGCAATACAAATATGTAATTCAACACCATCAGAATTTTTCTATTATGATATGTCTAAATATCATGAACATAAACTTTTAATAGAAAAATATGAAAAGTTGTCAGAAGATAATAAAAATACAATTAAAGAACTATTATCAAATTTAAAATAGTTTCATACCATCATTTTATGTACTATTTTTATAAAAGTCAATCATTTTATGTCTGATAATAGGTATTTTTTAAATAAATGGGTACAAAATATACGGTAGTTTAAATAATTAAAAGGTTAAAATATTAGTATTGGAGAATAAAGTGGAAAATAACGAATTATCTTATACTGAAATTTTAAATCGTATGTTCTTTTTTATGGATAAAGCAAACCTTTCTGCTAGAGCAACTAGTTTAAAACTTGGTAATAGTGAAGCATATATAAAACGAATACTAAATGAAGGTGTTGAATTAAAAGTTAAAACCTTAATGGAATTTTGTGAGGTTGTGGGCATAACCTTATATGACTTTTTTTATCTTGGAAAAGATTATAACAAAGATGATAAATATATTTTAGACATGTATAGCAAACTATCACCTAAAAATAAACAAACTATAATTGACTTATTAAAAAATTTAAAATAAAACTATTAATAACAAATAAAGTTAAATAAAAAATGTATATAAACTAAACATATACATTTTTTTAAAATTAAATAATATTTAAACATTTTTTTAATTTTTTTAATGCTTTTTCGCTTTCGGCATCTAAGTTAATAACATAACCTGCATTAATAAGTATATCGTATTTTTCTTTAATAAATTTACTACAATTATTAAATAGAGTAATTTCTCCTAACTTACATGTTTTAAAAAATTTTTCATCATATTTATTTGTTAAAAATAAAGCAACATTTCCTTTATTGTTTATAAACAATCTAAAATTAAAATCTTGTTTATAATATATATTACAATCATCTAAGTAACCATAAGAAACATATTCATTAGTAAAATAAAAACCATCTAAATTTAATAAATTTTGAATTTTATCAATATACATTTTTAAGAAAACGTTAATTCTTTCTTTTTTAAGAATAGGGCCATTATTAAGTTTAGATAAATAAGCAAAAGGGTCAAAACTATATTCATCAATAATATTTTTTAATTTAGGATATAAATTTTTTTTGGCATAATCTAAATTTTCATAATTTACATAAACATAAAATATATGAGCAAGAGAACATTTTAAATCTTCTGTTTTATAATTTTTTTCAAAAACAGCATCTGCATAATTTAAAACAGATGATATAGCATTCATATCTTTACCATTGTTATTATCTAATATATTTTTTAAAAGAATAACAACTTTATAAAACATGCCATCTAAATTTGTTGGGTCTAATTTTAAAATTTTGTCAGTATTTTCTTCTAAGGTTTTATAATCCTCAAACTTATATGCAGCATGAGCATTACGAATGTAATCATCAATATTTTCACTAACAACATTAACCACATCTGCATGAATATGATTTGTAATATTGTTTGTAATGTTATAATTATTAATAGCCTTTTCAACAATAAAGGCGGTGCCACAATGAGAGCAAATTGCTGCTTCTTTTTCATTATCTACTTCAACGCTTGCTCCACATTGAGTACATTTTGCAGGAACTAATGCCATAATAAATCTCCAATTTTTTAATGTATTTATAGTATATCAAATTAATAATATTTTGTACAGGCTAATTTTAAAATGTATTCATTTTCAAGTAATGTATATTTACATTTTTTTGGTTAATAATAAAATTAATGGAATTTGTAATATATATATAATAATTATTATTTAAGTATTATTATTAATATTATAGGCTGTTGAAAAGTGCATAAGTTTTAAATTACACAATATATTGTTTTATATAAAAGTAAAAAATACATATATATTGTGTTTTTTAATGTGCATAACTATGTGTATAAGTTTAGCAGAGTTATACACATTTCTACATTTTTTGTAATTTTTAGTTATTTTTAATTTTATTAAAAAATGTTTTTAAAATAATTCAAAAATTGCAATGTGTTTAAAATAAACATGTCAAATTTTTTAAGCAAATTTATAAAAAAAAGTTATCCACAAATTAACATGAATGTGAATAACTTTATTAACAATTTGTGTATAACATATTAAATATAAATATATTTACATTATTATATTTTTATATTAAAATATAAATAAGGTAGGTATTATGAGATTTAAATCTAAAATATTTATAGAGGTTTCATTTGTAATATTTTTAATAGGTATTGCTTTATGTTTATTTTTTATTAAAACTACTCCAAAAGTAAATATACAAGCAAATTTAAATTTTGAAACAAATTTAGTAAATGCTGCTGTAGAGGGAAAAATTGATGGAGCAGTGGAAAATCCAGTTTTAGATAATTTAACATTTAATGATGTTTCAAAATCATCTGGTTGGAATAATAAATTTTTACAGTTTAAAGATTTATCAAAAGATATAATAATATCTTTTAAAATTAATAATTTATCAACAACAAGTCCAATTGGAATTACAGTAAAAGAAACGTCATTAAACTCTAATTTTAAAACAACAATTAAAATTGGTAATGAAACATATACTAATGGTTTAGTATTTTTGCCAGAAAAAACTGATGAACTATTATCAGTTGAAGTTAAAATTGTTATAAATATAATAAATCAAACAGAATTTATAGATAATAATGTAAAATTTAATTTTACAATTAATATGGCTAAAGAGTTATTAACTTATGTTATTAATGAAGATATGCAAACTGCAGGTGTAAAAAAAGCACAAGATGCTGTTATTTGTGGAAATTTAGAGTTAATTGATAAAATAATTGCTGCAAATGGTAAAGAGTATTTAGTAACAGATATAGAGGAAAATGCATTTGAGAATTGTACTGAGTTAACAGATATTATTTTGCCTGATACTTTGTTAAATATAAAAAATAAAGCATTTTTAAATTGTACAAGTTTAAATTATAATAAAGAAAACGAAGGGTTATATTTAGGAAGTAAAACAAATCCATATTTAGTTTTAACAGGAACTGAATCAAAAGATATTGAAGAAATAAATATAAACCAAAATTGTAAGGCATTAGGAGCAAGAGCATTTCACAATTGTAAAAATCTTACAAATTTAACTTTACCAAATGGTATTAAAGTTTTAGGCTATCAGTCGTTAGTATATTGTACAAGTTTAACAGAACTTATACTTCCTAATAGTATTACATATTTAGATAATGGTGTATTTGGTTTTGCTACAAGTTTAGAGTCTATAACTTTTCCTGATTCTGTTGAATATATTGGCATTCAAACCTTTTATTCTTGTACTTCATTGAAATATGTTAAGTTACCATTAAATTTAAATAAAATACCAGATGTAACCTTTTATAATTGTGATTTATTACAAGAAGTTATTATTCCTGATAATGTAAAATATATAGGTGGGTCAGCATTTTTCAAATGTAAAAAGTTAGTTAACATAAATTTGCCTGATTCTGTAGAGTATATTGGAAAATTTGCTTTTAGTGATTGTATTTTAATTGATGTAAAATTACCAAAATGTTTAAAAGAATTACATAAATGTGCGTTTCAAAATTGTAATTCTATGACAGATGTTTCTTTGCCAAGCGGGTTAGAATATATTGGAGATTATGCACTAAATCATTGTAATAATGCAACCAATAAAACTTTAACAATTCCTTCTACAATAAAGCAAATAGGAGGAGATGAATATAATCCTAATAATCCAAATCCAGATGTAATAGGAACACACGTTTTTTATGATATGGCTACAAATCATTTACAAGCATTTGATATTGAAGAAAATGACTATTATATGGTTCAAGATGGTGTTTTATATAGAAAAGATAATTTAGGAAATCCTAAAACCATTATTGCTTATCCTGCCGATAAAAGAGATTCAAAATATGAAATGCCAGATACTGTTGTTGATGCATTTGAATTGGGGTTATCACGTCCTTTCTATTTAAAAGAAATTGTTTTAAGTGATAATTTTGTAATTTATAATTCTACATACGAAAATTTAAATAATACTTTTTGGGGAAATAATTTAGCAATATTTATTTACATATATAGTGGAGTTACCAAAATTACATGCAAAGATACCAACCAAAGATACATGTCATATAATGGTGCAGTTTATAGTAAAGACGGTAAAACTTTGTATTATGCTCCATTGTTAAGTGGATTATTAAAGGATAGTCAAGAGCAAGCCACATTAAATATAAAAGATGGAGTAACGGAAATACATTACGGTTCATTAGGTTGTGATACTACTTATAAAGGTAATTATGCTCCAGTTAACAATTTAGATTCACAAAACCATTTAAAAATTTATGATAAATTATATATTCCTGCTTCTGTATTAAATATAAATGAATCAACAATTACATATATAAATTTACAACCATGGATAATAGAAATTGCAGAAGATAACCCTATTTATAAAGTGGAAATAACTGAAACTTCTGGTAAAACAAAATATAGTATAGTAAAAAAATAGACAATTTTATTGTCTATTTTTGTTTAATAAAATGATTAACAGCCACGGCACCATCGGCACATGCTGTTACAATTTGGCGAAGTGGAGTGTTGCGAACATCGCCCACGGCATAAACATTTTTAATATTTGTTTCCATATTAATATTTGTTTCTATAAACCCATTGGTTGTAAGTTTTAATTGTTGTTTAAATATTTCTGTATCGGGCATTCTTCCAATGGCTACAAAAAGACCATCAACTTTTAATGTATTTGTTTTATTAGTTTGTTTATTTAAAATATTAATACTTTGTAATAATTCGTTTCCGTTTAAAGCAGTTACTACTGTATTTGTTAATATTTCTATTTTAGAATCTTGAGTAGATATTTGTTTTACGGCATCTAATTTTGTATCTAGGCAAGTAAATTCATCACGCCTATGAATTAAATATATTTTTTGAGCAAGGTTAGATAAATATAAGCAATCGTCCATAGATGTATTACCACCGCCAACAACAGCAACTATTTTGTTTTTAAAAAAGTTACCATCACAAGTTGCACAATATGAAAGACCTTTGCCATAAAATTGCTTTTCGTTTTTAACATCTAAAGGTTTAGCATAAGCACCTGTTGCAATAATTACGCATTTGCTTTCAAGTGTTTCGGTAAATGTTTGTACTTGTTTAATTTCTTCTGTAAAATTTACGCTTTTTACTTCGGCAGTTTTAAACTCAGCCCCTAAATTTTTTGATTGTAGTTTCATTTTTTCAGCAAGTTCAAAACCAGATATATTTTCAAAACCAGGATAGTTTTTTATATCATATATATTGGCTGTTTGACCACCAATGTAATTTTTTTCAAGCACTAAAGTTTTTTTATTAGCCATGCGAGCATATATTGCTGAGGTTAGTCCGGCAGGACCTGCACCTATTATTATTATATCGTACAACTTTTATCTCCTTATAAATTTTTACTAACAAAATTATTTAAACTATTATCATATGCAACCATAAAATTTTTTTCACCTTTATTTATAAGGGTAGAGGCAAGAGTAGCAAAGCCATTTGCCATTTTAAGTTCTTTTTTTGTAGCAAAGCCACCACGTTGTACATAACCAACAACAGCAGACTTAGCATCTATATTTTTAATATTATTTTGCAAGTATTGTTTTAGTTCATCAATATTTATTGTGTTTTCTTGTAATATTATTATTGGCGCTGTATTTGTTTTTAATTCATTTTTAACTGCCTTTAAAAGTTCAGTTTTTTTGCTTGTTCCAACAAAGCAAAAACATGCATTAACTGCTTTTGAAACACTATTTGCAATATCTGGGCAGTGCCTACCCATAACTTCATAAATACAAGTTCTGTCAAATGCTTGCATAGAAGTATTTACTTTTTGAATAAAATCTATTGCATTTGTAACTGCAGTAGAAAAACCAATGCAGTAATCACTTTGTTTAATATCGTTATCAATTGTTGTTGGAATAAAAACACAAGGTATGCCTGCTTGGATTATTTTTTTTGTTGCTTGATAAGAACCATTGCCACCCATAATAATTAAAATGTCAATTTTATTTTTTTTAAGGTTAGAAATGCATTTATTAAAACCTTTATCGGTCATAAATTCACTAGAGCGAGAACTTTTAATAATTATTCCGCCTTTTGTGCGTTCTTGTTTTAAATCATTAATAGAATAATTAACTATTTCGTTATTAATTATGCCTTGTAACCCATGACAAAAAAGCATAATATTGTGTTTTTTTAATTTACTATAAAGAGTGTATAAACACTCGTTCATTCCAGCGCCATCGCCACCGCTGCCAATAATTGCTATGTTCATATGATTTCCTTTTTATTGCCACATTATAGGGTGCTTGTTTAAATTTTGTAGAATAATATTACATTGTTTAAAATGATTATTTCCAAAAAAGCCGTTATATGCCGAAAGTGGGCTTGGGTGTGCCGATTTTAAAACATAATGGTGTTTGTTTGTAATATATTCTTCAAAGGCTTTTGCGTTAGAACCCCAAAGCATAAAAATTACTGGTTCAGTTCGCTCATTTAGTTTTTTGATAATTTGGCTAGTAATATTTTCCCACCCTTTGCCTTTATGAGAATTTGCTTGACCTTGCCTAACAGTTAAAACAGCGTTTAAAAGTAATACACCTTGTTTTGCCCAACGGGTTAAATCACCAGTTTTTTCGCATGTGATACCAAACTCATTTTCTATTTCTTTATAAATATTTTTAAGGCTTGGAGGAAGAGGTATGCCTTGTGGTACAGAAAAACTCATACCCATTGCTTGACCTATTTCGTGATATGGGTCTTGCCCAATTATTACCACTTTTACATCAGAATATTTAACTTGATTTAAAGCATTAAATATTTGGTTATAAGGTGGAAAAATAGTATGGTTAGAATATTCTTCATTAAGCCATGCTTGAAGTTTTTTGAAATATTCTTTTTCAAACTCTGGTTTTAAAATTTCGTACCAGTTTTTTGTAATTTGTATCATACAAAAATTATATTATACATTCAATTTTTTTCAAAGTAAAATTGTAATTTTAAAAATAAAAACTTCGCTATATAAAAAGCGAAGTTTTTAATACTTTACATAAATGGTGATAAAATTCTAAAAATGCCGGCAATTAGTTTATTTTTTAATTTGTTTCGTTTTTGATTTTTTATAGTTATTTGTTTACATGCTTTTATTGTGTTATTAAAGTCAGATTCAACATCTAACAAAATTTGGTTGTCGTTGGTATAAACTGCGCTTTCGAATTGTTGGTAAAAACTACGTTGGTCAAAATTAATAGAACCTACTATAGCAGCGTTTTCGGTTAAACAAACTTTACTATGAACAAAACTATGTGTCATTGTATAAACTTTTATTCCAAAAGGAATTAATCTTTCTGCGTTATCTCGAGTAACATAATAAACAAATTTTTTATCTGCAACGTCTGGTAAAATTAAACAAACATCTACACCAGATTGTGCTTTATTTTTTAATAGTTCAATAATAGAATCATCTGGAATAAAGTAGGGTGTCATTATATATATTTTTTCTTTTGCATTTGAAATTAAATTTATATATGCATCTTTACCAATAGATGCAGTATAATCTAAACCATCAACAAAAGGAACTACTATGCTGTTGTTATTATAATTTAAAGACTTATTTAAAAGGTTTGAATAATTTATTTGCTTTTTATTAATAAACTCCCACTGCCTTAAAAAAGCAAGTGTAAAAGTATCAACGCATAGTCCTTTTAGTTTAATGCCTGTATCTTTCCAATAGCCGTGCATACGTTTTTCGTTGGTGTATTCATCGGCTAAGTTTGCACCACCAGTAAAAGCAACTTTGCCATCTATAACAACAATTTTTCGGTGATCTCTAAAATTTAATGCAATATTAAAAACAGGAACAAGTTTGTTATATGCATGAAGTTTTATTCCAGATTTAATTATTTGTTTTTTTGTTTTGCGTTTTAAAGTTCCATGACTACCCATGTCGTCATAAATTATTCTTATATCAACACCTTGTTTTGATTTTTCTTTTAAAATTTGTAACATTCTATCAAGAAGTACACCATTTGAAACAATAAAGTATTCTATAAAAATAAAGTCTGTGGCTTTTTGCATTTCTTCTAAAATGTCATCAAAAAGTGTAGCCCCACTTGAAAAATATTTTAAATTACAATTTTTATACGCAGGAAATGTTCCTGCTGAATATAAATAATTGCAATCGGTTTTTATTTCATTCTTAATATTAGATAAATCTAGTTGATTTGATTTAAACTCATTAGTTTTAGAATAAAGTTCAGAATATTTTTTGCGTGAATTTTTAAATAAAAACCTTTCATTAGACATAAAATATATAATATAACCAAAGGTAAAGCAAAGAAGTAAAAATAAAATCCATGTTCCTTTAACTTGACCATTTTTATTTGTTGATAAAACATAAATACAAGTAGATAAACTCATAATAAAAGAAAAAATCGCAAGCCATCTAAAAAAATTAAACAAATATAAATAAGACAAAGTTAAAAAAATAAATTGAAGAGCAATTAAACTAATAACAATAATGTTTTTTAAAATACCAAAACCATTAAATTCTGTTCTTATTTTTACAACATCTAATTGTAAATTTTTAGCAATTTTCGTTTGTGTTTTTGCCATATTTTCTCCTAAATTAATTATTTAAAAACTCTTCTGCATTTTTGCAAATGTTTTTAATTGAAGTATTTAATTCATTACTTTTATTTTCAAAATATATTTTTTCTTTTTTAAATATTTTTACACAACTAATAATTGTGTTAATTCCCAAAAAAAATCCTAACGCAATAATTCCACAACATAACACAATACTAGAAATATCTTTTACATAAAATAAATATATACTGCCAATAACACATAATACAATAGCTAAAGCACCAAGTGAAAAGCCAAGGGCGGTAGTTTTTGCATGTTTATTTTTTTCTAGTTTGCCAAGTTCGTTTAAATTATGTTCTACATGAACTTGCAAAAGTTGAAGAGCATCTTTATTTTTTATTTTATGAGGGCGAGTGTATGTTAAATTAATTGTGTCTTCATATTTTTCGTTATCTTGTTCTTTAGTTTTTGTCCAGCCTAAACTGTTATAGCAATTTTCAATTAAATCTTTTTTATCTTTTTTAACAAAAATTTGTAAATTATCATTTTCTTTTGATAAATCCATAATATTTCTCCAATTTAATTTTAACAAATATTGTTATTAAATATCTATAAAAAAATGTAAAAGTTTTGTAAAAGTTTAATTTTTATATTAAATAAACTAATTTTAACTTTAGTTGAATTTATTAATATATTTTAAAAATTTTGTCTAAAACTAATAAAATTTATAAATATTGCGTAAAATGTTTTAAGGGTTTTAATAATTTTGAAAAAGTTATCGTTTAAAACAAAAATGGCATATGGAGTTGGTAACTTAGGGTATGGAACTATATCTCAGACCATGTCCAATTTTATTATGTTTTTTGGCACAAGTGTGCTTGGAATATCTGGCACATTAGTTGGTTTGGCAGTTGCTTTTTCGGCTTTTTGGGACGGTCTTTCTGATCCGATTGTTGGATATATTTCTGATAGATACAAAAGTAAAACTTTTGGTCGACGTTTAGGTTTTATGCTTGTTGCAACTTTTGGTATGGCTATTTTTAATTTGTTGCTTTGGAGTATTCCTCAAAGTTTAAGTATGGCATTTAAATTTATATGGTTGCTTGTATGCTTGCTTGTTATGGAAACTTTTAATACTTTTTTTGCAACACCTTATGTTGCACTTGGTATAGATATTGCACCCGACTATAACGACCAAAGCAGTTTGCAAGGTTTTAAAACTGTATTTTTTATTATAGGAATGGTTTTGCCTACACTATTTATGCTTATATTTATGCCATCAAAAAATGGTGCAGGTCAACTTGTTCAAAGTGGATATATTAACATTTCATATGTTACAAGCATTTTGTGTATTATTGCAGGGGTAATATGTATTCTTGGCACACTAAAGCGAACTAAAGAAATGCCCGAATTTAAAACTAGAAAAAAAGAAGACAATGCCTTTTTTAAAATTTTTTATAACTTTTTCAAAACACTTAAAAATAAAAACTTTAGCCCATTAATATTAGGTTATGCCGTTGCGTTAATTGCTGCATCTTTTTTAACAAGTGTTGGTATGCATTTGTTTACTTATTCTTTTCATTTTTCTAGTACTCAAATAAGTTTACTTATGACAGCATTATTTTCGGGTGCTATTTTAAGTCAGCCATTTTGGATTTACTTAAGCAAGCGTATAGATAAAAAACCGGCATTAAACATTGCTCTTTCGTTATTGCTTATTGGTATATTTTTTGTTTCAATATTTTTTGGGTTTAGAACTTTAATGTCACTTAATTTATGTTTTGTATTGGTTTTAATTAGTATACTACTTTGTGGATTTGGCACCGGTGCACTGTATAGCCTGCCAATATCTATGTTTGCCGATGTTGTAACATTAGAAAAAATTAAAAGCAATGAAAATAAAACAGCCACCTATAGCGGATATATGACATTTGCATATAATGTGGCAAATTCGCTTTCGCTTTTAATAATTGGTATTTTGCTCGACCTTATAAAATTTAACCCTGCTGAGCCAGTACAAGCCATGAAAGTTCAAAACTCGCTAGGCGTTATTGTTTTTTTAGGCTGCTCACTTTCTATAGCAATTGCAATGTTAATATTTAATAAATATAAATTAACTCGCTCAGATATTTTAAAAATGCAATTAAAAGATAAAGAAGATAAGTAAAATATTTTATGCTTGCAAAAAAAATTAATAAAGTATATAATGCCCATATGGAAAAAAAGACAACCAAAAGTTTTGTTAAATATGTTCAAAATTTTGATGAAGATTTTAAATTAAGTGATTTTACTCCAGCAGAACTTGATGAAATTTTAAGTGCGCAAAAACCAGCCACCAAAAAATTTAAAGATAATTATTTTGCTTTTTATGATGATGTTAAATCTAGTTCACTTAAAAAGCAAGACTGGTAAATATAAAAAAATCGTGATAGAAAATATCACGATTTTTTTAATATAAATTTACTTTTATTTATGCACCAAACGCTTCTACCATTGCTTGAATATATTGAGTAGAGTAGTCTGGTAAGTTTTCGCCAAAGGTGTAAGAAAGATAAGTATTTGTTTCTTGCAAAATGTCAGTAGCAAAGTTATCAAAAACAGTTGTAGTAGTGTTTAATTGTTTTAATGTATTATTATAAAATTTAAAATAGTTTACATTTGATTTTGTTAATGAACTTTCATCTCCCATAATTCCTAAAATATTAAAGCCGTTTAAAGTTTCTGTATCAAAATCATAAAAGAACTCAAATTCTAAAAAATATATACTTGTTTCGGCATCAGTTACATCTCTTACATAAACTGTAGATTTAATACTTTCAGTTTGTGTGTCATAAGACATGTTTAAGCGAATTTTAAATGTTTGTGTAGTTGATGAAGATACATTATCTATTACAACACAATCTTGAAAATCATTTTTAACTTCAAAATTTTCTGTATTGCAAAGATTTTTAAGGAAGTATAGCATTGCCACATTTCCTTTTAACATATTTTTTGCTTGAGTTACATTTTCTATTGTAACAAAGTCAGTATCCGAAACTGCTGTTCTTGCAAGTTGAGAGTCTGTGCCATAGTTATTTACTGTTGTTATAACACTATTAAATACTTTTAAATAGTCCGCTTTAGTTAATGCAGGATTACCACCACAAGCGCTAAGGCCAAAAGCACAAGTTACTGCTAAAACCAAGGTTAGTAAAACACCAAAAATTTTCTTTTTCATAATAATCTCCCTTTATTTATTATTGAGTGTATTTTATAATAATTTTAAAAGTTATGTCAATTAAGATTAGGCTAAAATAATGCAAAAGTTTGTTTTTAAATATATTATTTTTGATTATTATTTTCAGCAATTATTCCAGTAATTTTTTCTATTGTAGGTAGTTCGTAATTAGGAAAATAAATGCCATAGGTTTGATTATTATGTTCTAATTCAAGAATGTAATAAAACTTTACTAAAACAAACCCCATGTTAACAACTATTTTATATTCTTTATATTTATCATCATTTGGTAATTCTTCTTTATTCCAAAATGGAAGAGTAATTGATTTTTTAATTGTTTTAATACTTTTTAATTTCTCTAATGAAAAAGCATAAACGTTTTCTGCATCTGCTATGCATAAATTATTATTTTCTATAAAAATTTTTGAGTTTAAATTAATATATGGTGTTATTGACAACCCAACACTTTTAACAACAGGCTCATCATTTTTTATTTTATAACAAAAACCTAAAATATCTAAATTGCTTGCTGTTTCAGGAATATTTAAATCTTCATATGAATTTTTAATATTTTGGTCTAATACAGATATAGCATGATTTGTTTCGCTTTTATGCAATTTTTTCTTTTTATGTGAAATAAAGCAGAGTATAAGCCATATTATTATTAAAGCAAAACTTATCCAAATAATATATGATGCATTTTTATATGCTTGAGCAAAACCTATATCAATACCACTTTCAAAAATTGCAGTAACTGATATTAACCCTAAAATGCCGCATGCATATTTTATAATATTTAAAAAAGTAGGAAGTTTTTCTAGTTTTTCAGCCACTTCATAATTTTTTTCTGCAGTTTTAATATTTTGCTGGCAAGCATTAGATGTTGTGCGAATAATAAATTCTTCTGCATTCATTTTTGTATTTTTTTTATCTGTTGTAATATCAATACCAAAAATAGGTTTCATAATTTTTCCTTTTATAAATAATATATAATAATTTAATTTTTATTGCAAGTTAAGTATATATTTTTACAATTTATTATATTTTAAGTCATTTTTATTTAAACATTATAAAAAATAGGTGTTGACAAAAATAATTTAATGCGTTATACTACCATCGTTAATATATCGCAGGGTAGAGCAGTTCGGAAGCTCGCCGGGCTCATAACCCGGAGGTCAGTGGTTCAAATCCGCTCCCTGCAACCATTAAAAAAGTTGCCTTTATAATGGCAACTTTTTTTGTTAATGCATTTTAAAATATTTTTTTATTTCTAATAAAATATTATTTAATTGTTTGCAATAATTAATTATATTATTTATTTTGTTTGTTTTTGTTGCAAGTGGTGGATATTCATTATCAAAATATAATATAGAGTTTTTATCAAAATAAATATCATATTTTTCATCTTTTATTTTTAAAACTTCGTCAATTACAATACTATGCAATAAAACTTCACCTAGTTTTTGAATATTGTCTAATTTATATGCTTTTGTAAATTCTAAAAGCATATTTTTATTTTTACCCAAATAGTTAGCAATTTGTTTAGAAAAATTATGCTGCAACTGCACCCTGTCATCATCAGACAATTTTTCGTAACCAAAAAAATTATTAACACCAACTATTTGTTTAAGTGTCACAAAATATTTATCTTTTATATTTTTTATTTCTTTGTTTGGGAAGAAGTAATTTTCAATTTCTGGTTTGGTCATATTATATAAATTCATATATACATATTACATAAAATATATTTTAAGGTCAAATTTTTAATATAAATTTATACCATGTAAATTTATTATTTATACTATAGGAATTTTATACTTGCTATATCACATACTAAAAATTGAAAGCATTTTATAATTTTTAGTAGAGGATTTAGTTATGAATGTAAAAGATATTATCAACAGAATAGGTTACTTTAGGAATAAGGCGAACTTGAGTGCAAAAGCATTAAGTTTAAGCATAGATAAAAGTTCTGCATATATAACAAAAATGGAGCATGGCGAATATGAGCCATCGGCAAGAGTTATCTTAGACATATGCGAAGCATGTGGAATTACCGCTGAAGAATTTTATTATGAAAATATTGATTCTTACAAAACAGATAAAGAGTTATTAACCTTATTAAAACAAGCCGATGAAAAGAAAAAACTTGCTGTAAAACAAATTTTACTTGAGTTGCTTAAGTAATAGTGTTCTTTGTGAACATAATTAATTTAAAAAATATTAAAAATACACTTGATTTTATGTTTTTTGTGTGTTATACTCTGCAAAGTAAATTAAATATTTGTCTTTTTCCAAAGACAGCAAGTGGGCATTTAGCCCGTAAACATTAGTACTTGCCGAGGTTAAAGTTTTGTGTATGTGGTTATTGTGCCTTTATGCAGCTTTCCTTGGTCTGCAAAAGGCATTTTTTAATTTGCATATACAAACTTTAATATTAAATAGGAGGCAAAAAACGTGAGTGCTAATTTAGAAGCAAAAAAGGTTATTGTTGAAGAAATCAAAAACAAAATCAGCAATGCCGTATCACTTACTTTTGTTGATTACCGCGGTTTAACTGTTGAAGAAGACACTAAAATGCGTGCAGAACTTAGAAATGCTAATGTTGAATATAAAGTTTATAAAAATAGACTTATATTAAAGGCATTACAAGAACTTGGCATGACTGGTTATGAAGATGTTTTAGAAGGTACAACTGCTGTTGCTTTTGGAATGAAAGATGAAGTTAGTGGTCCTAAAATTATTGTTGAAACATCAGAAAAAACTAAAAAAATGCAAGTTAAATGTGGCATTTTAAATGGTGAAAGAATTGACGCTGCAATGGTTGAACAACTTGCAAAAATCCCATCAAAAGAAGTGCTTATATCAAAACTTTTATACTTACTTCAAAGCCCTGTTCGCTCAGTTGCTATTGCGCTTAATGCAATTGCAGAAAAGCAAGGTGCTTAAATTAAAATAAAAAATATTAATAGGAGAATATTAAAATGGAATTAAGAGAAATTGTTGAAGAAATCAAAACAAAAACAGTTGTTGAAATCAACGAACTTGTTAAAATGTTAGAAGAAGAATTTGGCGTTAGCGCTGCTGCTGCAGTAGTTGCTGGCCCAGCAGTTGCAGGTGGTGCTGCCGCTGCAGAAGAAAAAACGGAATTTACAGTTGCTTTAAAAGAAGTTGGAGCAAACAAAATTGCTGTTATTAAAGCAGTTAGAGAAATCACTGGTCTTGGCCTTTCAGAAGCTAAAGCTTTGGTTGATGGCGCTCCATCAAACATTAAAGAAAACGTTCCAACAGAACAAGCTAAAGAAATGGAAGCTAAACTTAAAGAAGCTGGCGCTACAGTAGAACTTAAGTAATTTTAAAAATTTAAAAAGTTTGTATATTAAAAATATGTCCTTTTATAGGGCATATTTTTTATAAAAAAACCACTAAATAATTAGTGGTTTTAAATTACATTACTTTTTCATCCAAAGTTTCGTTTATCATAATGTCTAATATTTCATCATGATTGTTTTGCAAAACATTATTTAAATAATCAGAATTTATATAATTTCTATGGCTTAAATGCATAATAGATTTTGGGCAAGCAATAATAATTGGATATTTACTTAAATATTTATCAAAAGTTTTATCTGCATATTTTTTAATAATTTCTTGTGCTTTTTGTTCAAGAGGAGTAAATAATGTGCTTACGTTTTCTAAATAATATTCTTGTAATTTTTTCTTTTCTAAAGCATTTTTATAATGTTTTACACTTGCATTAATTTGTTTAAGTTGTTCTTCTAATTTTTGAATACGTTTTTGTTTAAATAAACCTGTTTTACTATTTTCTAATTTTTCTATTTTTGATTTAATTTCGGCTACAATTTTTTCATAGTTTTCAGCCAATTTTTTTTCATAATTATATAATTTATTGCTATATTTTACATCATAATTATATGAACCAGAATAAAACTCTGCAGAAAAATCAAACTCTAAAATATTATTAATGTTATCTAATTTATCTAACAATTCATTTAATTGCTTGTCTTGTTTACATAAAGCAAAAAAATCTTCATACATATTATCCAGTATAGCGGAAACTTTTTTTCTAACACGAATTTTTTCTTCATCATTAAGATTATTAAAATTTTTTAATGTATTAACTAAATTTATTTTCATATTATCCATGCTTAAATTATATAGTTAATAATAATAAAAGTCAATATTTGATTTTTAAAAAAACAAGGCAAAATTATTGCCCTGTTTTATTTTATTGTTCTAAAAGTTGCCTTGCCATATAAACACCCATTGCGCTACTCATCATAAGGCCACGAGTCCAACCGCTGGCATCGCCAAGACAGTGTAAGTTTTTAACATTTGTGTTTAGTTTTTCGTCCATTTTTACACGATTTGAATAAAATTTAATTTCTGGTGCGTATAAAAGTGTTTCATCACTTGCAAAGCCTGGAACAACTTTATCTAATTGTTCAATAAAGTTTAAAATGCAAACCATGGTTCTATATGGCATTGCTGCGGTAATGTCACCAGCAACGGCGTCAACTAATGTATGTTTAATATTTGTTTGAGAAAGTTCTTTTTGCCAAGTGCGTTTGCCTGCTTTTATATCGCCAAGACGTTGTACCATTATGTGTTTATCGCCAAGCATGTTTACCATTTCGCCAACTTTTTGTGCGTATGCAATAGGATCGTCAAATGGGTAGGTGAAGTGATGAGAGCAGAGTATTGCCAAATTTGTATTATCAGATTTTAAATCTTTATAACTATGACCATTTACTACTGCTAAATTGTTGTCGTAATTTTCTTGACTAACAAAACCTCCCGGATTTTGACAGAATGTGCGCACTTTGTTGCAAAATGGTTTTGGGTAACCAATTAATTTAGATTCATAAAGTGCAGTGTTTACTTTTTCCATAACTTCGTTTCTTACTTCAACCCTAACACCAATATCAACAATGCCGGCTTCACGACCAATGCCATGAGTGCGGCACATATCATCTAGCCAATCGGCACCTTTTCTGCCAGTTGCTACAATAACTTTATCGGCTAATATTGTTTCACCCTCTACAATTGCGCCTTTGCAAACGTTGTCTTCAATAATAAGGTTATTGCAAGTTTTGTTTGCAATAATTGTTACACCATTTTTAATTAAATATTGTTCTATATCGTAATATAACTTATGTGCTTTTTCTGTGCCTAAGTGCCTAATAGGGCAATCAACAAGTTTTAAACCTGCAATAGTTGCCGATTTACGAATTTCTTTAATTTCTTCGGTTTCAACAGCACCCTCAACTTTTGTATCGGCACCAAATTCTAAATAAACTTTATCGGCATAATCAATAAACTTTTGAGCAACATCAGCACCAACTAAGTTTGGAAAATCTCCGCCCACTTCATGATTAAGTGATAGTTTGCCATCACTAAACGCACCAGCACCACTAAAACCAGAAGTTATATTGCAGTAAGGTTTACAATGAATGCATTTTTGTGTTTTAGATTTTGGGCAAACACGATTTTCAATTAATTTACCTTGTTCAATTATTGTTATTTTATCATTACTTTTTTGCTTAACTAATTCAAGTGCAGTAAATATGCCAGCAGGACCTGCACCTATTATTAAAATATTTCTCATAGTTCCCCTTTTGTTATGTTATATAAAATTATTGTACACGTTTTTAAAACTGTTGACAAATAATATTAAAAAAATATTTGCTTGAAAATTTTTAAAAAATATCAGTTAAGTTAAGATAAAATTCTTTCAAAAAAAATTTAAAAGTCCACTTAATTTTGGTTGACAATTGTTCAGGGGGGGGTAATATATAAATATATTTCTTAAAAGGAGATAATATGAAAAATAAGTTTAAGTGGATATTAAATGCAGTAACAATATGTCTTTGTGTATGTGCAATAGCAATAAGCGTGTACGCAATAAAGTATGTTACTTTAACAGGAACAGGCACTATAGGCTTTAAAACAACAGGTGTTAGCGCAACCATTACAAATGTTACTTTGTCGGGCTCAACAGTGAATCATACATTTGAGAGTTCATATGTAATTGAAGCAGATGAAACACAAGAAATGATAAGTTCAAAATTTGCAGATTGGTTGGCATTGCCATTAGAATTTGATGCTAACGGAAATGACATAACTTTTTCGTTTGACATTCAAAATACAGCATCTAATGATATTCAATATATAGAAATGGACTATTCATTAACATTTACTAATTCAGATTCTTCTGTAACTAAATATAATGCATATGCCATTCCTAGCGAAAATAATGACTATATTATAGCAAAAGATGAAAAAGTAAATTTTACACTTACCTTTAAAGTTGCTAATAATGAAATGAGTGTTCCTGATGGAACAAAATATAATTTAAACATTTTTTTAAAGGACATAAAGCCAAAAACTCTTGAGTATGATGCAAATGAAGATGCTTATTATTATCAAGATATTAAATATACGCTAGATGCTGATTCAGAAACAGCCGAGGTTGCTTTTTATAGAAACGAACCAACCAATGTTGTTATACCAGCAGTAATAACCGATGGCACAACAGACTATGTTGTTACATCAATAGCAGATGATGGTGGATTTTTTGATTCACCAGACACTTATGAGGGTTGTCCTAGTTTAACAAGTTTGACCCTTCCAAATAGCATAACATATATTGGCTGTTATTCTTTTGGTGCAGACGATGGTATTGGTTGCCCAAACTTAACACAAATATATATTCCAATCAGTGTAAAAAGTATTGGGGAATGTGCTTTTGCTAATTGTGCTAATTTAACTAAAGTTACCATAGCATCGGCATTAACTGATATGACTTCTGGATGTATTTTTAATTCTTGTGAAAATTTGAGCGAAGTAAATTTACCAAATGGTATGACACAACTTGGTGATTACAATTACGATTATAGTACTAATTTAACACAAATTACACTTCCAGAAAGTTTAGAAAACATTGACAACGGCGTTTTTAGCGGTTCTGGCTTAAAAAGCATAACAATTCCAAGTAATGTAACTAGCATAGAAAACTCTGCTTTTAATTGTACTGCCTTAAAAACAGTATATATAGATAGCGCTGTTGTTGCTAGTGGGCTTGAGGCTGCTACTTCAATGGGATGTTTAGTTCAACATGCTACAAATGTGTATGTAAAGGCTTCATTATTTACAAATGGTTTTACAGTAGGAGCATTCTTGTATGAAAATACAACCCAAGAAAATATAACCTTTAATGGTGTGGAATATAAATGCTTTATACCAAAAGTTGCAAGTGATACTATGGGTAATTTACTCTACGAATATTCAGGCTCAACAGCCACAGTTTCACAAGTAAGCACAACGGCAACAACAGGCGATATTGTAATTCCATCAACCGTAACTTCAAGCGATGGTTTTGAATATACAGTTACCTCGGTTAAGTTGCGTGCTTTTTATAACAATACCGCAATTACTAGTTTGGTTATTCCTGAAACCGTGACAACAATTGGTGGTAGCGCATTATATGGTTGTACAAACTTACAATCATTAACAACTCCATTTATAGATGGTTATTTAAGTAAATTTTGGGGTGGAAGTTCTTCTAGTTCAAATTCAACATATGTTCCTTCAACGCTAACAACAGTGGCAGTTACAAATGCAACAAGTTTATCTAATAGGGCTTTTGCTAATTGTAGTAGTTTAACAAGTATAACTATTTTAGATGGCATAACCTCTATTGAAGAATATACTTTTGCTTGGTGTTCTTCGTTAATAAATGTAACTTTACCAAGTAGTGTTATAAGCATTGGTAAATTTGCATTTAGTGATTGTACATCTTTAACTGAAATAACAATACCAAACGGAGTAACTTCTATTGGAAATGGTGCATTTAGTGGTTGTACATCTTTAACTGATATAGAGTTGCCAGACACTCTTACAATGTTGGGTAATTCCGTATTCTTGAACTGTGATGTATTATCTACAGTTAGTTATAATAATGGAAAATATTTAAAAAGTATAACAGGTAAATATATAATTTTAATGGATGTAGTAAGTACAGATGTTGCTAGTTTTACTATTGCTGATAGTTGTAAAATTATATATGATCAAGCATTTGGGCAGTGTGGTAATTTAACGAGCGTAACAATACCAAATAGTGTTACATGTATTGGTAATTCCATTTTTATTTCATGTTTGTCATTAACCAGCCTAACTATTCCGGCTAGTGTAAAATGGATTAGTGAAGGTGCTTTGAGTTATTCTAAGTTGACTAATATAACTGTAGAATCAGGTAATGTAGTATATGATAGTAGAAATAACTGTAATGCAGTAATAGAAACAGCAACAAATACTTTAGTGGCAGGCTGCAAAAACACAACAATACCTAACAATATTTCAGCAATTGGGGAAAATGCTTTCAATGGCTGTAGTGGGTTAACTAGCATAACCATTCCATCTGGCGTTACAAGTATAGGATTTTCAGCCTTTGTTTCATGTAGTAACTTGACTAGCATAATAATTCCAAGTACTGTTACAAATATTGGCGCACAAGCATTTCATAATTGTACTAGTTTAACCAATGTATATTTTACTGGTACCGAAGTGCAATGGAATGCAATTACAATTGGTTTAACCAATACGAACCTAACCAATGCAACAATTACATTTAATTATGCAGGTTAAATAATTTTAATAGTAATAAATAAGTTTTTAAATAAAAAAAGGCTTTATTATGTTAATAAGGCCTTTTTTATTATAAATAAGTAAATCAAAGATAAAAAAACTGTAAAGAACTATTTAATAACTTCTTTACAGTTTTTTCATAATTAACTAAATGTATTACCAGTGAAAGAACATAAAGCCAACACTGTATACAACAATTGAAACAAAAAATTTTACAAACATAATTAATATCCCCCTTTATTAATTTGTATAAATAGTATAACATTGTTTTACTTAATCACAAAACAAAAATGGTAAGATATTACTATTTTTAATTTATTTATTTTTTCCTAACCCAGTTGAGCCAAATCCACCTTCGCCACGGTCGGTAGAGGAGAGTTCTTGTATTTCAACAGTGTCAACATATTCAACAGCGTTAATTACATACTGAGCAATTTTTTGACCCTTTTTAATAACAAAAGGCTCTTTAGTGTTAAGGTTGTATAAAATAACACCAATTTCACCACGATAGTTTTCATCAACAGTGCCAGGAGTATTTAATACAAAGACACCATTTTTAAGAGCAATGCCGCTTTTAGAACGCACTTGGCCTTCAGTGCCCTCAGGAAGTTCGCACGCAAGACCTGTTGGAATAAGTTTCCAAGTAAGTGGCTCTATTGTAGCATCTATTACGCTATATAAGTCCATGCCGGCATCGCCTTCGTGGGCGTAGTCTGGTATTATTGCATCGGGGTTTAATTTTTTAAATTTTACTACTTTTTTCATAATTTCTCCTATTTTTTTGATTTTAATACTTTTGGTAAGTAAATTAAATTCATATCTTATTTATTATATCACAACATAGCATATTTTCATAAGGTTTTTAAATAATTTGACTTTTTATTGTTAAAATTTTATCATGTTATGGTAAAGGTGTGCGCCAAGGGTTTGCTTAAAAAAAGCAAACAAAATGCTAATGCATTTTCTTAAATATTATTTAAGCCTTGGCGCATGGTAAAACTAATTTAAGAGGAAAATTAAATATGAAGATTGGTGTAGTAGGGCTTCCTAATGTTGGCAAAAGTACACTTTTTAATGCAATAACCGAGGCTGGGGCCGAAAGCGCAAATTATCCATTTTGTACTATCGAACCAAACGTTGGGGTGGTTGCTGTTAAAGATGAAAGGCTAGATGCTTTGGCAAAACTATATAATACAAAAAAGGTAACTCCAGCAGTTATTGAGTTTGTTGATATTGCGGGTTTAGTTGCTGGAGCCAGCAAAGGTGAAGGGCTTGGTAATAAATTCTTAAGCCATATACGTGAGGTTGATGCAATTGTTCATGTTGTTAGGTGTTTTGAAGATTCTAACATTATTAATGTAAACAATTCGGTTGACCCTATAAGAGATATAGAAATTATTAATCTAGAGTTAATTTTATCTGACCTCGAAAGTGTAAATAAAAGGCTAGAAAAAGGCAGTAAACTTTTAAAAGTTGGTGATAAAACTGCAGCACTAGAGGTTGAACTTTTAACTAAAATTAAAAAAACACTAGAAGATGGCAAACCTGCAAGAATTTTAAACTTTAACGAAGAAGAGCAAAAAGTTGTTAAAGAGTTTTTCTTAATTACAACAAAGCCAGTAATTTATTGTGCTAATATTGGGGAAAGCGAAATTGGTAAAGCAGACAATAAACATGTTTTGGCAGTTACTGAATTTGCTAAACAAGAGGGCAGTGAAGTTATATCATTATGTGCAAAAATAGAAGAGGAACTAACCAAACTAGAGCCTGATGAGCGTGAAATGTTTAAAGAAGAACTTGGCATTAAAGAAAGCGGACTTGAAAAACTTGTTGTGGCTGGCTATAGTTTGCTTGGGCTTATGAGTTATTTAACTGCCGGCGAGCCAGAAGTTAGAGCATGGACAATTAAAAAGGGCACAAAAGCCCCACAGGCGGCAGGAAAAATTCATACTGACTTTGAAAAAGGCTTTATTAAAGCAGAGGTTGTTTCCTTTAATGATTTAATGGCTGCTGGCTCATATTTAGGAGCAAAAGAAAAAGGCAAGGTACGTATTGAAGGCAAAGAATATGTTGTTCAAGACGGCGACATTATGCTTTTTAGATTTAATGTTTAATAATTATTTGCAAAAATATAAAATAATATAGTATAATTTTCATATATAAATTTAGGAGGGGTTTTATGAGTAATGGTAGAAAAATACTCTTTACCAGTTTAGCATTACTTTTATATGTAGGCTTAATGGTGGGCATGGGCTTTATTTGGAATTTGTTTTGGACGGTTGACCAAGCAACAACAATTATTTATTGGGTAGCAAAAGGCATTATTACCTTAATGGTTGTAATTTTTGCAATCTCTATGTTATTTAAAGGTGATAAAGGTGTTGGTGCAATGCAACTTTTCTTTTCAATTTTCTTATCACTTTTCCCACTTATTCTTCGTGCAATTTGCATGATTCCAGTTGCAGGCGTTTACATTGCAGGCATTTTGGGCTTTATTGTAATTGTTTTATACTTAATTACAATGGTTTCACTTGGCGCTTATTCTAAAGGCGAAGGTAATGTAAAAATTTAGTTAAATAAGAACGAAAGGAATTAAACTTTGCCTTTCGTTTTTATTTTTACTAACTTTAATTAAAAATAGTATTGCAATTTTAATATTTATATGTTACCTTAAAAAATATATTTAGGGAGAATAAATAGTGATTAAAGTTTTACCAGTTCTTAATAATGGTTTAGTTTTGTCTACACAATCTGATAGGCTATTATTTTGCATTGGTAATTTTCTTTGATTGTGTCTTAAAATAACTTTTATTGATTAATTTTTAGAAAAATAAAGGATACCAATGCTAAGAATTGGTATCTTTTTATTTAAGAATGCAACACTAGCATATAAAAAGGAGAGTATTATGAATAATTTTAAATACACATTAAGGGCATATACAAAACAAGATTATGAATTTGTATATTATACAAAAAAAGAGGCATATAAAATATATGTTGAAGCAAATTGGGGAAAGTGGAATGAAGAACAACAAAGAAAAATGTTTGTACAATTTATAGATACATATGGCAAAGACATTAAAATTATTATGGAAGCAGATAAAAAAATTGGTTTTTATCATGTTGAAGAATTAGAAAATGGTGACTGTGAAATAGGTAACATTTGTATAATTCCAGAATTTCAAGGTAGAGGAATTGGGACCAAAATACTTAAAGATATATTAGAAACACATAAAAATAAAGATATATATTTAAGATATTTTAAGCAGAATCCTGTTGCAAAATTATATAAAAGACTTGGCTTTGAAATGATTGAAGAAATGCCATATCACTTTAAAATGGTTTTAAAAGCAAAAGAAAAAACAAAGGAGTAAAGTTTATGAATTATATAAAAGAATTGCAAACAAAAGATTTAATTTTAGGTAAAGCAAAACTAGAAGATTTGCATTCAATATTTAATAACTATTGGTGTAGTGTAATTAGTGCTAAATATATGTTGTGGGAACCACAAAAAAATTTAGAAGAAGCACAAGAAAGATTAAATAAAACAATTATTTTTCAAAAAGAACATTTTGCTTTTTTCATTTATGATAAAAATTCTGGTGAGGCAATTGGACAAGCGGGAATGATGGAGATAGAAAAAGGTATTTGGGAAGATATTGGTATTGGTATGGGTGAAAAATTTGTTGGCATGGGTTATGGAAAACAAATTTTAAATTGTTTCATTGATTATTTATTTACTGATATGAATGCACAAAAAATAATTTGTTCTTGCCATACAGATAATATTCCATCTAAAAAATTACAACTATCTTGTGGAATGAAATTTGCTTTTTCAAAAGAATTTACAAGAAAAAAAGATAATTTAACTTATTTGGCACAATATCACGCAATTACTAAAAAAGAGTGGAAAAAGTTAAGAGGCAAAAAATAGTGATTAATAAAAAGATGGTAATTTTTTACCATCTTTTTTTATATAAAGTTATTTTTTGTTTCCAAAATAACCATTTTGAGTTGATTTTAAATCTGAAATTGTTATAAAAGCATTTGGGTCTTTTTCGGCAATAATAGATTTTAAAATTTTTAATTTTTTGTTATCGGTTTCTATTAAAAGCATATATCTTTCTTCTTTTTTAGAAGCACCTGTTGCAATAAGAATAGTTGCACCAAAACCGGCGGCTGATAAAGAATTTATAAGTTCATCATTTTTATTTGTTGCAATTATTTGAACATTAATTTTTGTTTTGATAAGTTTAGATGTTACTAAACCGCCGCAAAAAGTTCCAAGTGAAAAACCAAGAGCATATGCAATTGCAATAAGATAAGTTTCCATACCTTGTGCTTGGTAATTAAGAGCCTCGCGCACAATTAAAAACCAAAGCACGGCTTCTATAAAAGCAATAATTGCTGCAATATATGGTTTGCCTTTAACTGTAAAAACTGTTCTTGTTGTGCCAAGTGATACATCAACAATTCGACCAAAACATACAATTAAACACAATATTGGAAAAGAAACATTCATTTTTATTTATCCTTTAATTTTATTATAGCATGATTATATATTATCCTCTAGTAAAAGTAAAACATAAATCGACAAAGTTAGCAATAATTGCTAAATTAGGTGTTTTTTATATAAATAATTTTTAATTACAAATTGAAAGAATTAAAAGATATAAAAATTAGTAAACATTGATATTTATTTTAAAAAAACACTAAAAATTAGTTGACAATTGGCTGGGGGGGGGTAGAATACAAATATATCATTAAAAAGGAGAAAGATATATGAAGAAAAACTATAAATGGCTAATAAATGTATTTACCCTAGTACTATGCGTATGTGCACTAGCCATAGGTGTGTACGCAGCAAAACAAGCAAGCCTGACTGCCACCGGCACAATAGGGTTTACAGCCCATGGTTGTAAGGTAAAGGTGTCAGGAACAATAGATGCGTATGATGAAGATTTCACCACAAAACTAACAGGAACAGAAGCAACAATAGCAGAAACACTAGTAGATGAAGAAGGAGAAGAACTACCTCTTCCAGCAATGTATTTTAGTGATTTGGTAGAAGAAGGAAATACAATAACAATAAACTTAAAAATAACAAGCGACTCAGACTTTCCAGTACTATGTAACATACCAAACCCAGTAGCGTATGATTC
>SVIS01000007.1 GCA_015069385.1 Clostridiales bacterium | reverse complement strand
CGTATACGCTGACTTATTTGTTATTGTAAGATTTATTGTTATTACATCTCCTCCCTCATTTAAGTCACTAAAATGCATGCCTGCTGGGAAGTTATATGTTAAACCCTCTGATGCCACTGTTTGTTTTTCTATAGTTGCATTATCACCTGTTAGTTTTTCACTTCCGCCTTCGGCATATGCATCTATTGTGCCAGACACTTCTACTGTACAATCATGGGCTGTAAAGCCTATTGTTCCGGTGGCAGTAAGTGAGGCTTGTTTGGCTGCATATATGCCTATTGCCATAGCGCATATGCATAAACATATTGCCGCAATGTTTATTAGCCATTTATAGTTTTTCTTCATATATCTTTCTCCTTTTTAATGATATATTTGTATTCTACCCCCCCCCAGCCGATTGTCAAGCAAATTAAAGATAATTTTAAAAAATTTTAGTTTAATCTTGTAGTTCTTGATTATTTTTGCATAATAAAAAAGCAGGCTTATGCCTGCTTTTAAAAACTTAAATTATGTAATTATACTCTACCTATAAATTCATCAATTGAAACGCCAAAATAGTTTGCCATTTGAACTATAGAATAATATTTTGGACAATCACCATCTCTCCAACGGAAATAATTTGTACGAGACATGCCTATTTCATCACACATACGATATAACGGAATATTTTTTTCTTTTAAATATTTTTTTACTTGTGCTTGCAAGTCTACTTTATAATCTTTTTTATAATCACAATAGAAATTTTTTGTTTTGCCTTCAAAATAATCTAAAGATGCACCAAGATAATCAACAATCTTTAATACATTTCTAAGCATAATATCATCACTTCTTAAAAAATCATAAAATGTTGATAATTTAATTCCAACCATGTCAGCAAATTTATGATTTGTTAAGCCCTCTTTTTCAATATATTCTTTTAATGTTTGTATAAAACGTGTTCTCATTTAATCCTCTCTCTAAAAACCTATAATAATATCAGTACAAAACTTATTATACATACAAATTAAGAGTATGTCAACAATATAAATAAATAATATGTCATCTATCACAATTTGTATAAGTTTACAAATATTATACCTACTAATTTTGACCCAAACTTGACCCAAAAAAATTAAAAAATTTTGATAAAAACAAAAAAAAGGAATACAAGATATAGCACCTCTCGTATTCCAACACACAATATGGTGGGAGTTAATGGACTCGAACCAATGACCCTCTGCTTGTAAGGCAGATGCTCTAGCCAACTGAGCTAAACTCCCACATCACTTAACTGACTCGGTTATAATAACATATTTAACATATGGTGTCAACAACTTTTTTAAATTTTTTCAAAAAAAATAATATTAATATTTTCTATTATAAAATGTATATTTTAACATATTATTACACACTATAATTTTGCAAAGAAAAACTTTGCGTATATATAGGAGGTGAAAACTATGTTCGGTAGAAATAAAAGAACAAATAAAGCCGAAAACAAAACAAGTGCAAAAAATTGTTCAGGTAAAACAACTAGCAGAACAAAAGATTGCTCTTCAAGAAGATCTCGCGGCTCTAATAGTTCTAAAACTTCTTCTAAGTAAAACAAAAAGTTTTCAGTCTAAAAAAATCTTCCCTTTGTTTAGGGAAGATTTTTTGTATATTTATACATATTAACGAGTAATTATGCATTCATTTATTATATTTTAATTTTTTAATAAGCCTTTCCTTATCTTTTTGTATGGCAGTTTTATGAGGTTTAGGGGCAACATTTTCGGGTCTATTCATAATATAATATCTAAGGTCGTCCATGGCATGGTCGTCACGTTTAATAGGTGCATCATTATTACCCCAAAAATATCCCTTTATTTCACGAATCATATTTACACAATTTTTAAAAATAAAGAGTTTTGCAACACCTTGTGCATTTTTTAAATACGACTTAACTCTATTGATTCCTGAATATAAATCTTTATTTACTTTTGGATTAACCAAAATTCCATTATCATAAAATAATTCACTCACGCTTTTGGAACTCGCCAAAGTTTTTTGGTTAGCAGCACTATCTATAATTGCCGAATACATACCATTTGAGGCTTTATGCCAATTTAATCTTTCACATATTTGTCTTATTTTATTTGCATGATATTCAACTGTTTGTTTAGCTTCATAAATCTCTGCAATTACATATACATTATTATCATAATCAACCGCATACCAATGTGCCGAAAGAGGGTTATTAAGCCCTGGGTCAATTGAAATATTATCATACCACTCAATAGGTATATAAAAAGGCTCAATAACATTTATACTTTCATCAAACTCAGAATAGACTTGACCGCCATTTGACATAAATTTTCCATATCTTCTTGCCTGCAACTCACTTTCAGATAAAGTTGCGGTTAAACTTTTTATTTCTTTTTCGCTTAAATATGGGTTATCTGCCCATTCCATAAACTCACACCAAACTTCATTATCTTGAGCATCATTTAAATATATAACATTATAAACCCACGTTAAGCCTTTAAGTGGTGTCATTGTTCCATATACTTCCCCACATTTATCTAAAATACGCATTTTGCATTCTTTATATATATCTTCTGGTGGCTCCTCATCAAACCAAACATAGTCAAGTGATGTACCTTGAAATTTTTCTCTGCCTTGGTCACAACTTTTAAAACCAATTTTACTAATACCACCAAAAACGTTATAAATAGTAATATAATCAATTATACCATTTTCTGGGCTATCTTTTCTTCCCGAAAGCATAACAATCTCTTTAATCCAATTTTTATTTAAATATGAAAGAACTTTACTTTGTGCAACATCTCTTTGAACTTGAGTAGAAAGTGAAACAACCCAAATTTGCACATCTTTTTTATTTTGTTTAAATGGATGAATGCCCCTTGCAAGCCAAACTGTTTCTACTGCACCACATTCTGTTTTTCCACTTCTATTACCACCAAAAACCCATCTGTTTTTCTTATTACACATATGAAATGCAAGTTGCTTTAAATGTTTTATTTTTCCAGTATTATATCGCTTTAATTTATCGTTTAATTTATTATTATTTTTGTAGTTTTTTAAGCCATCAATACATTGTAATAAGTTTTGTTTGTTCATTTTCGTAATAATTTCCTTTTTTTTGTGTAATTCTTGCAAAAATGTATAAAAGAAAATAGTTCACATTTGTTTTATAATTAAACACGTGAAACTATTTTCTAAAATATTAATTTTTGTACTATTTTTTGTTTGCATTAGTTTTTGCTATATGCCAATTTTTTTGACTCGTGCCGAAACAACATATTATGCACAAGTCACCACTCCATCTACATATTTTTACTCTTCTCCAACAGAAAGTGATGAAGCAAAAATGTTTATTATAACTCAAAGTTATTTTGTAGAACTATTGCAAAGCGCAAACGACACATTTTACTCGGCTAGATATGCCGACCTTTATGGTTATGTTTTAAAAGATAGCGTTAAACCTGTTAAAAATGTACCTATAACACCTTTTTTAGAAAATATTACTTTTAGAATTTTTGTACCTAGCGGTGGAAATTTGCGTTCATCACCAAATAATAATGGAAGCATAAATTTAGTTTATAGTATACCATTTTTAGATTCTAATTTTGTATATTATGGAATAATAAACGGCGAAGAAGCCATAAGTAAAAAAGGCACTATTTGGTATTATTGCAAATATTTAACCGGTAATCTATCTTATTTTGGTTATATATATTCACCACTTTGCGATTGTTTAACAACAATTCCTACAAATATTGAACAGGTTGAATATTTAGATGTTGCACCAACATTTGATGATGAAACTACAAACACATCTGGTGAAGTTTTTGAAGGGTTATCTAGTACTACAACAACTATAATTGTAATAGTTGTTAGTTTACCTTGTTTACTTTTCATATATCTTCTTTTTAAACCAACCAAATTAGCAGAAGAAAGCGCATCTGAAAACACAACTACTAAAAAGCATAGACAAAAAAAGAAAATACATCGATTAAAAAATTCAGATTATTTTGAACTAGATGACGACTTTTAAATGGTAGCAGTCATAAGTTCACTGATATATTTTTTAAATACAGAATCGTTAGAAATTACATCTGCTTTTTCATCTAAAACAAAGTTGTTTCGTTCTATTAATTTAAATATTGAATTAATAAATGGATCACCAAAAAACTCAACTTCTATTTTTTCGGTATTATAACCAAAGGTTGCCAGTTTTGCCATAAATGACGATAACGCCTGTTCTAGTTTTTTATATGATGAACGCTTAGAAATATTTAATATTTCACATGCTTTAAGTATTGGCAATTTATGTATATATTTTAATATTAAAAGTTTTGCATAAAGAGTTGGTATATCTTTTAATGCTTTTTCAATAAGAATTTTTAAATTTATATAATCAATTTTTCTATTTGTTAAATTTATAATTTTATCAGAAATGTTTGATATTGAATTTTGTGTATTTTTAAAAGTATAAGAATAGTATGAATTAACAGCAACCATTTTTACAAGTTTATCTATAGAATTACAAAGGTGCTGCAAATAGTTATATGAGGACAGAATTGTTTTTCCCCATATTTTTTGATTTGTTGTCATTATTAAATTTTCCTCCCCTTATGCTTTGTATCAAATATTATATAAAAATTAACCGGTTTTCTCTTTATATCATTTGCGCATATTCACTTAAATTTTAGGCATGAATATATTGTATTTGCATTTTTTGACAAAAGTCAACATATTTCGACAATTTTGTACAAATATATTTAATTTTGTAAAAAAATCAAAAATGTGCCCTATTGATACAAAACATATGTTCTATTATTCGCCGTATAATATGACAAATAATGGTAAATTGTTCACTTTTTAATAAAAATATTTATTATATATTAAAAACTAACTTTATAAAATAAGCATAAAAAATTGCGAGCACTTTATATTGCCTGCAATTTTATTATGTTAAGATTAATACATTGGCATTTCTGTTGGCACATTATTAGTTTTTTCTTCTATATCTGCAACTAAACATTCAGTAGTAAGTAAAGTGCCTGCCACACTACCAGCATTAATTAATGCACTTATTGTAACTTTAGTTGGGTCAATAATTCCACTTTGTTGCATATTAACATATTGATTATTTAATGCATCATAACCATAGTTTATATCTTGTTGTTGCAATACTTTTTCAACAACTTCATCTTCTTTTACACCACAATTACGAGCAATTTGCCTAATTGGTTCTTCTGTTGCCATAACAACAATATTAGCGCCAATTTTTTGGTCCCCAGTTAATTTTGCCAGTTGCTCATTAACTTTTTCACTTTTACCAACTTTTAATAAAGCCACACCACCACCAACTACAACGCCTTGACTACTTGCTGCTTTAGTTGCAGAAAGAGCATCTTCTATTCGAAGTTTTTTCTCTTTCATTTCTACCTCTGTTGGAGCACCCACTTTTATTACAGCAACACCACCGGCAAGTTTAGCCAATCTTTCTTCTAATTTTTCTTTTTCGTAATCGCTATTTTCAAACAAAAGTTGAGTTTTTATTGAGTTAATTCGTGTCGACAATTGTTCTTTATCACCAAAACCCTCTACAATTGTTGTTGTATCTTTATCCACCTTAACACGTTTTGCTCTGCCTAGCATATCTAAAGTAACAGAAGTTAAATTGATACCTGTTTCTTCATGAATATATTGTCCACCCGTTAAAATGGCTATATCTTCTAAAAGCGCTTTGCGTTTATCACCAAAACTTGGTGCTTTTACCGCAACGCAAGTAAACACTCCCTTTATTTTATTGATTACTAGTGTAGCAAGAGCCTCCCCTTCTACATCATCAGCAATTATTAATAATTTATCTCCACTTTTAACAATTTGCTCTAAAATAGGCAAAATATCTTGAATTGTTGATATTTTTTTGTCTGTAATTAATATATAAGGATTTTCAAGTTCTGCAAGCATTTTCTCGGTATTTGTGCACATATATGCCGAAAGATAGCCCCTATCAAATTCTAAACCTTCAACCACCGATAATTCGGTTTGCATAGTTTTACCCTCTTCAAGTGTAATAATGCCATCTTTGCCAACTTTTTCCATAGCCGAAGCTATAAGCTCGCCTATGTTTTCATCACCAGCAGAAATACTCGCAACTTGTGCAATTTCTTTACTGCTACTAACAGGAATAGATATTTCTTTTATTCCTTCACAAATCGCCGAAATTGCAATATCTATACCCTTTTTTAACATTATAGGGTTTGCACCACTATCAAAATATTTCATGCCCTCACGTATTATTGCTTGTGCTAAAACACTTGCTGTTGTTGTACCATCTCCTGCAACATCGTTAGTTTTTATGCTTACTTCTTTTATTAGTTGTGCACCCATGTTTTCAAAAGCATCTTCTAACTCAATCTCTTTTGCAATTGTTACACCATCATTAGTGATCAGTGGAGATGCATACTTTTTGTCTAACACCACATTACGACCTTTAGGTCCTAGTGTTATTTTAACAGCATCTACAAGTTTATTTACGCCTTGCTCAAGAGCAAGCCTTGCTTCTTTTCCATATTTTAACTTTTTTGCCATTAATTATTCTCCTTATTAATTATTGCTAGAATATCGGTTTGTTTGATAATTAACAAATCTTCACTTTCATATTTAAATTCTGTACCTGCAAATTTAGAAAATAATACCCTATCGCCTACCTTTACTTGCATTTCTATTTCATTGCCATCTTGACTAAGCCCCTGTCCAACTGCCACAACTGTAGCAATTTGAGATTTTTCTTTACTAATATCAGGCAAAAAAATACCACCAACATTAGGCGCTTGTTCTTTTTCTATTTTTAAAATAACTCTATCAAATAATGGTTTTATATTCATATTAAACTCCTACTTTTATTTTATCACTTATTTACATTAAAAGTCTATTTTCTTGTTGTCACATTTTTTGTTTTTTTGCAAACCTCCTTAACTATCAAAAACTATACAAGTGGCTTTTTTAACTTGCAATACCTCATTTACAACTTTTTTTATAAATTATATAACAAAAAAACTTAAAATTGAAATACCAACTAAATAAACAGCAAACCATAAAAGCGAGTGTTTTTCTATAATTTTTAGCATAAATTTTACTGCAAATATTCCGGTAAAAAAAGCAACAATAAAACCTATTAAAAGTTCATACCACATAAGAGTTAATGCTTGTCCCACAGATATATATTCATATATTTCTACCACTAAACTGGCAAGTATTATTGGAATACTCATTAAAAATGAAAAGTGTGCCAATTCATCTCTTTTGGCGCCCTGAATTAATCCCGCACAAATTGTCGCACCGCTACGTGAAATACCTGGCAAAACAGCTATACCCTGTGCTAAACCCATAATTATTGCCATTCGATTATTTATTGGTTTATATTTATTTTTAAATTTATTGCTTAAAAACTCACTAACAACTATTAATACTGCTGTTAAGATAAAACAAATTGGTAAGAATCTACCATCGAAAGCACTATCAAAAAAGCCCTTAAAACATAAAACTATTATTACTGTTGGAATTGTCGCAAAAATAATCTTTCTAGAAAGTTTACCAAATGGATGTTTAATAACTTCTACAACTTCTTTTCTTAACACAAATAGTACAGAAAAAAGAGTTGCCACATGCAAAATTACTGAGAGTAATAAAAAGTCATTTTCTATACCAAAAAATTTATTTAATAAAACCAAGTGTCCGCTACTAGACACAGGTAAAAATTCTGTTAAACCTTGAACTATTGCTAAAATAATAACAAAAAATATCACTATAAAAAATCCTCTTAGTGATATTTTAAGCAATATTTATTAATAATATGTTAAAAATTAAAGATACAAATCTTCCATAGCCTCTCTGAAATCGTGTTCATACTTGCGAAGTTTACGAATTTGCTTTAGCACATATATTACACCAATTACATATGCATTAACATATTTTGTTTGTTTATTTTCTACGGCAGATTTTAAAGTTTCAACTAAATATTTTAAATCTTCAGCTACAACTGGTTTAACTTTAATCAGTTCTAATTCTTCTAAAATATCTTGGCAAATTTCGTTAATTTCTTCAAAATAATCTTCTTGCTTAGAACTAACTTTAACTTCTGGCTTTTTAACTTCAACCTTTTTTTCTTCTTGAGGTTTAAATTTATTCTCACCTTCTATATCAAACACATAAGCAATTGCATTTTTAAATGGAACAATAACATTGTTTGCAAAGTTTTCAAATTGAGAAACTTCTTCATCTTCAGATTCAAAATAGTCTGCCAAAAATTGTTTAAAATCTATTTTGTTTTCTTGAATTTCAACAAGCATACAAAAAACCATTGGAATTAATACCATTCTATCTTCCGGCACTTTAAAAGTACCTTTTTTAGTTGGAAGTTTGACTTTTGCTCTGCCAAATTCTTTTTCATAATTAAAATCTTTTAAACACTCAGAAATAACCTCATATAGTTCTGGTGATTCGCTAATTGCCTTTAAAATATTGGCAACCTTATTGCCAGCAAAAATAAATTTGCCATTAATTAAATCATCGCAACTGCTCATAAAAGCACTTATGCTTACTAATCCTTTGTTTGAAATCATATATAATTCTCCAATTTTAGCAATTTTAACACATGTTTTACATATATTGCAACATTTTTTTATGCTACAGATTTTATATAATCTGCAGTAATAACAACAGGCACACTAACAACATTATTAGAACGCAAAACCTCAAAAACTATTACTTCATTTTCTTGAATTAACCAAGTTAAATCATCTAACCTAAAGTCACGATCTAAATTATATGTTTTTTCACCAATTGTAATTGTTTGTAAAACATCACCAACATATAATAGTTGTTTACAAACTGAAGTAGTTTTTATTGTTTTTACATATACTTCTTCTACAATTTTTATACTTAAATTTTGGGCATCGTATTCTGCCTTGCTACTTTCAATTCCTAAAACAATTTCTAAATCGACCTTTTTAGGATTAACAAAAGTTGTGCTTGCATTTTCAATTACATTATCAGCAAGCCTTTTTACCATAACTGCAGGAAGCGCATGGGCAATGCCCTCTACACTTTCATCTACAATTTTAGAATTAACTATACCCAAAAGTTCACCATTAACATTAAATAAACCACCACCAGAATTACCACTATTAATTGGAGCGTCTATTCTAATTGCACTAAATGTGATTTCTGTTATTCCATCACTTGCAGTAGCAGTTCGTTCTTCTCTATCTAAACTGACAATACCTTTAGTAACGCTTGCACCTATTCCACCAGGATTGCCTACTGCCACAATAGTTTCGCCCACAACGGCATCTCCTTCAAAAAAAGTTACCGGTTTAGCATTTGAGTTGGTTATTTTTTCTGGGTTAGATACTTTTAAAACAGCAATATCATAATTAATGGAGCCACCAACAAGTTGACAATTTATTGCATCTGCACCATATGTGTAAGAGTAACCGCCAAAACTTACCGATGTTTCATAAATTTCTACATTGGAGCCATATAAAAAGCAAGTAACTTTTGTAGCCAAATTGTTTTCTGTTAAACTATTTCCATCACAAACAACATGATAATTTGTAATTATATAATACTCATTTTCAGCCGAGCCTTCTGGTTTATAAATTACCCCAGCGCCCGCAGCCATTTCGTTGCTTGTTTTATGAGAAATATAATCTAGATGCATAGGAAACTCGCTATAAACTTCTACAGTAGAAAGAGCCCCCACATATGCCTTTGCTTCATCTTTTTCTTGAACTGTAAATGATAAATAATCATTAATAAAATCAAGCATAGTATATTCATCACCTTTGCCAAGAGCAGTTTTAGTAGCAAGATATAAATCGTTTATAGTAATGTCTTGTGCATCTTCACCATTTTTTATAGTTAAAGAATCTGTTTTACCATTGCTATAGGTTATAATGTAGGTGTCGTAAACACCATCTACAGAACTTTTTTCTATACCCACAATGCTAGGGTCTAAAAAGGAATTATAAACAATTACAACCAATAGTGAAAAAACAATTACAAGTAAATAATTAAAAAAATTTTTCATACTTCTCCTCAAAACAATTAATTATATTAATTGTAATATTTTTTTAAAAATAACACAATTAATTTAAACATATTTTTTGTTAACAAAACTAATAGTTATCGTGCATTATTTGTTTGTTTTCTAAATAATAATCATAGTTACCATTATAGGTATATAATTTTTGATTACAAAATTCTACCACATAAGTTGCTACTTTGTTAATAAAATACCTATCATGACTTACAAAAAGCAATGTGCCTTTAAAAATTTTTAATGTTTCTTCTAAAACTTCTCTAGTTTCTATATCTATATGATTAGTTGGCTCATCTAATATTATAAAATTTACAGAACTTTGTAGCATAACGGCTAATTTTAATCTTAATTTTTCACCACCAGAAAGCGAACCTACACGTTTTAACATATCTTTTTTAAAAAATTGAAAATTAAATAAAGTGCTTCTTGAGCGTTCTTCGCCAAGCCCTGTTTCATTATTAAAATATTCTAATACTGATTGATTTTTGTTGTCAAATTCAATTATTTGAGCAAGATAACCAATATTTAAATTATTACCAAGTTTTATTGCTTCATGCCCATTAATTATTGCTTTAATTAATGTTGATTTTCCTGTTCCGTTATCACCCACAATTGCCACTTTGCTACTATGCGGAATTAAACAATTTGAGTTTTTTAATAATTGTTTATCACCAATAAATAAATTTAAATTTTTAACATTTACAACCTCTTGCGAACCCCGAGCAGACGATATAAAATTTATTGGTAGTTTTTTTGATTCTTGTGGTTTTTCTATAGCATTTTCTTTTAGTCTGTTTAAATTACTTTGAATGGCTTTTGCTCTCCTAAAAAATGTTGGGTTATCTGCCATTTTGCCCCATTCTTTAAGCCTTTTTATTGCCTTTTCCATTTCTTCAAACTTTTTTTCTTGCTGCTTAAATGCCTGAAACTCTTTAACTTCTTCATCTTCTTTCTGCTTTAAATAAGAAGTATAGTTTCCAACATAAGTTTTAACTTGCCCATTGTTTAACTCTATTATTTTTTTAGCAACCTTATCTAAGAAACATCTATCATGTGATACAACAACAATTGTACCTCTATAATCTTTTATATACCCTTCAAGCCACTCTAACCTAGAAATATCTAAATGGTTTGTAGGCTCATCTAGTAAAATTATATCTGGCTTAGACAATAATATCTTTGCCAAATTTACAAGCGTTCTTTCTCCACCAGATAACGATTTAAATTCTCTATTTAAAATGTTTTTATCAATTTTTAAACCATTAACAACTGTATCAATTTGAACATCAATATCATAACCACCCCAAAGCGAATATTGCTCTAAAAGGTTAGAATATTTTTTTATTACTACATTTAATTCGTGTTCATCTGATATTTCTTGCAATTGCTTTTCATAGTCATGAAGTTTTTGTTCCATGTTATAAAGTTTTTCAAAGGCACTTTTTAAAATGTCAATTACAATACCTTCTTTACTATCAGCCACATCACCTTGCTCTAAATACTCTAAAACAGCATCTTTTTTTAAACTAACAATGCCTGAGTCTTCTTTTTCTATTTTAGCAATAATTTTAAGTAATGTTGATTTTCCACAACCATTATTACCTACAATAGCGACTCTTTCCCCTTCGTTTAGCGAAAAAGATACTTGATCTAATATTTTTCCAAAACCAAAAGTTTTGGTTATTTTATTTACATCTAATATAATCATACATACCTCTCTTATTTTGGTATGATTGCATAAAAAAATCATACCCATTTTAATCTAAATTGACACAACAAATTTGTGTTGCGACCAAATAATAGGTGCAACACTAAAATTTATTAATCATTTGATAAAACTGTATGATACCTCATGTTTTTATGGTACAGCAATTTTAAAAGTTTGTCAAGAATTAAAATAAGTATAGAATTTCCTATACTTCAAGCAATTATTAAAAAATTAATTTAAAATGGTTACAAAGGAGGAAAAATGGATTTTGAAGATACTTTAAAAGAAATTTTAATTGAATATAATTTGACACAAAAACAATTAGCCGAATTAATTTATGTCAGACAAAGTCAAATAAGTAAATGGGTTAATGGAAAAAGCCAACCAAGTTATCAAATTTTAAAATTAATTTGTATTTCTTTAAATATTTCAGGAGACTATATACTTGGCTTAGAATAAAAATAAAAAAGAAATAGTTTTATGACTATTTCTTTTTTGTTTAACTATTACTCAAATTAATTATTAAAGTATTTAAGTAATCTATTTTGTTTTTTAAACTTTTATCCTCTTTTTTATTTATTGAATGGGCAAGAAAATCAAATGAAGAAAAAATATGATAACACTTTTCAAACTCTTTATATTCCTCAATGCTTCCATCTTTAAAATATTCTTTTAAAAAAACATCTTTAAATTTATCTTTATTATTTCCGTCAAGCCACAATAAATCATATGTCATTCTAGCAATATCGCAATAGGCAGGGAGTGCCATTGCATCATCCCAATCAATTAATACAACCTCGCCGTCGTTATATATTACATTTCTTATAGAAAAGTCACCGTGACAAAGTACAGGCTTTTTATTGAATGAATCAAGCTTTTTACACAGTTTTTTTACTAATGAATCAAAATTTTCAATTTTAAATTCATCATATATTTTTAAGACTTCATAATTTTCATACATAACATCTTCAACATAATCGCCAAGTGTGCTATAGTCTGGCTTGCCAAAATTTAAATAGCCATAACTACTAAATTGATATTTATGAACCTCTTTAATATATTTTGCCATTTTTTTATAGACATCTTTAACTTGTTCTTCATTTAAAGATTTGTCTGTTCCAGGAACACCTTCAATTTTTTGCTCTATTACATAACCGCCTTTAAATGCTTGATATTGCCTATCGTAAGCAATTTCTTTAGCATACCTAACACCCATTTTGGTTAGTAATGAATTAACGTATAACAATTTACCATCTTCGGGCCAATTTTTGCTTGCGTATGTTTTAAAAATATATTGTTTAATACCATCTTCTATAATGTATGCTTGATTATTAGTGGGCCCTAGTTTTTTAACTATTTTCGCATTTTCACCAAGTTTTTCTTTTATAAGTTTTTCTATTTCATATAACAACGTTATTAATCCCCTTCTTTTAGTGCTTTTTGTTTTAACATTGCTTTCATTTTTTTTACAAATGCGTCTTTATTATATGCAAAATAAATCATCTTGTCCATAAACTTTTTATTTCTAGCATTTGATATATAAAATTTTACTAATGCTTTTCCTCCAATATCAGAGTCCCCAAAACGTTTTACAACTTCGTTATGAACTTCATTTATTCTTTCCTCAAAACTTAAATTTGGTCTATATTTAAGAGAAAATTCCCAACCTCGCATTAATCCAATATTTACATTTGTGTCTTTATCAGCATCAGACACAATTTTTCCATAAATTGTTGTAGGTGTTTTGTTATTAGAAGTTGAATGGTCATTGCAAGCCTCTGCCATTGTTAAAATTTCATTTTGATCAAACCATGTTTTTAATTTGTCATCTTTAAGCAATAAATTTTTTGAATGTTGTGCATGCCCTTCTCTTTGTAGTTTAATACCATAGTCATGGTAAGCAGCAATTGTGTAAACCATATTAATATTAAGTTTTGTTTCTTGTTGTAATTCTTTATAGTATTCTAAACTACGTTTAATTACTGCTTTAACATGATAAACATCGTGTCCTTTATCAAAATTTTCATATTCTTTTATTATGTTTTCTTCAATATATTTTTTTAATTCCTTATTTATTTTCATAATATCCTTCTTTACTTCAAATATAATAACTGTAGGTATTTTTCGTCCTGTTTTTTCTCTATATATTGGTGTAATAGATTTTTTGCCTATAACAGTTTGCGTTGAAGATCCTCCATCTAATGCAAAAGCAAACGGAAATTTATATTTCATAACAAGGTTACGACACTCTTCATAAGTTGCACCAGGAGCATCTATTGTAATAACAACATAGTCATTACTTTTTGTCAAACATAAAATTTGTCTAGCCTTCTTTTTGAATGCACCATATGGAACAACTTTGTCCAACTCTTTAAAAGGCTTAGAATTTAAAACCAATGGGCCAAACCCAAACACAACATCTTTGCAACCAAATTTAATTAATTGCTTTGCCGAAAATTTAGGACCATAACATTTTAATTGCCCATTTGTTTTTATACCAAGAGAATATAAAACATTTCTTTTGTTTTCGCCGTCTTCTTCGCTTTTATGTTCGTATGTTTCATCTTTATCAATTAAGATATTGTAGTCTTTAATAAGAACACATTCAGGTACATTTGTAGATGTGTTAAAAAGTCCACCATTAATACCTAGCAAATAATTATTTTTTCTCATATAAGTTAACAATGATGTTGATTTAGAAAAATTTTTATTTGTAAATTCTAACTTTGCATTTATTTTATATTCATTGTTTATATTTCTTTTAATAAATATAAATTTATAATTTACGTTAAGCATTTCATCATACTTATCTTCATAAATAATATTTTTTTTGATTATATTTTTAAAATTGATCATAAAAAATCTCCTAACGAAATTCAATTCGTTAAGGAGATTTTAACCTAGCCTTAATTATTCTTTATTCAATAACCTCCGAGAATTGTTAGCATGAAATTATTGAAGTACTTTGTACAATATTAATTTAACATATTCAAAATAAAATTGCAATAATTTTGTAATTACTTTTTTAAAGCACTCATGTCTCTAGGTCTTTGCATATTACTCTTATCCGCCAAAAGTGGGGAAAGCAAGTCATTACAAACCTCTAAACCTGAACTACAAATTGCATTTGCTTCAATAACATCTATTACCCTTTTGCCATTTGTTATGCACTCTGTAACATCTAAAACATAACTTTTACAAAAATTGGTTTTTGATATTTGTTTAACTTTGTTTTCTACATACTCTTTAACTTCAAAAGGAACTTCTGTTGGCCAATCTACATACGAACGAGAAAGTGAATATACTTTACCATTAACTATAAATGCCCTATATTCTCTATCGTCAGCCTTGTTTTCCGGGTCTTCTATAGCCTCAAACATTGGCGAAAGCATAATTTCAGTTTCATCGTCCATATTAAAAATTGGAGGCTTTGTCCAAAAAAGTTCATGCCCACCCAAATTAATTGAGCCATAGCGTAAATTTAAAATTCTTTCACCTTTTACAACAGTTTTAAAAAACAATTTTGGGATGTTTTTTTCATAATATTTATAATTCTTCTTAAACTCTCCATATGTAGTTTTAACAACGGGGCGATGGTCTGGTTGAAAATATTCGCACCAATGCTCTGTAACAAAATAATCTTTTAATTTCATTATACTATTTGCTTGAGCCTTATCTAAATGCATTAAAAGTTCTTTTGCATATGGAATAAAACATTTTGGGAAAATTTTTAACCCTTTTACATTAATCTCTTTGCCGTTTTTATAAAACTTTTTATCTTCTCTATTAAAAACAATTAGTCTATTGGCTTTAGCGACGCCTTTAAAAAGTTTTAAATCTTCTGCCTTTATCCAAGCAACATTTTCATTATCTTTTTCGCTTGGAGAAAAATCTGTTTCATTTAAATTTGGTACAGAAAAACAAAAATAATCAAACATTATTTTGACCTCCTAAAACTTGATAAGTGTAACATAGAAATTTTCAAAATTCAATACTAATAATCTATTAATTAAGATAGTTTGACAAACTAATAAAAAAGTGGTAAATTTTGCATATATTGGGGTGTCGCCAAGCGGTAAGGCTCTGGATTCTGACTCCAGCATGCGTAGGTTCGAATCCTGCCACCCCAGCCAAAAAGACTCAGTTGAACCCGTAAAAATATGGAAATAACTGAGTCTTTTTTTGACATATATTGATTTTATAATCATTTTATATATTTATACATAAACTTGCATAAACATACATTAATAATTATCTAAAAAACTAATTTCTTTACCATCTAATTTATAGCCTATTACTGTAGATAAATTAACCATGTGTATTGAACTAAAAATATTTTTTTCAATATTTGGATTAATCTTTTTTAAATCTTTTAACAAATTTTTAATTTCTTGGCGTTTTGCTGCAATTTGAGCATCTCCATTTTCAATCGCCTCAGTTAACCTACAAGCACAAGCCAAAAATTTTAAATTATTATACTCTCGCCATCTAATAATGTTATCTTCATGAACAAGATAAAGGGGACGAATAAGTTCCATACCCTCATGATTAGAACTCTTAAGTTTTGGCATCATTGTTTTATATTCTGAGCCATAGAACATGCTAAGCAGAATTGTTTCAACCATATCATTAAAATGATGCCCAAGTGCTATTTTATTACAACCAAGGCTTTGAGCATATTCATATAAATAACCTCTACGCATGCGTGCACACAAATAGCAAGGAGAGCCTCCAGCCTCATCTACAACTTTAAAAATATCAGAGTTAAATATTTTTATGTTTATGCCAATTTTTTCTGCATTGCTTTTTATTAGTTCTAAATTTTCCTCTTTATATCCGGGGTTCATAACAATATACTCAACATCAAATTCAAATTTTGAATATTTATGCAAATGTTTAAAGCAGAGCGCCATAAGCATACTATCTTTGCCACCAGAAATACACACAGCAATTTTATCGTGTGGTTGAATCATCTCATATTTATTTATTCCCTTAACAAACGGTGTCCATATATCGGTTTTAAAGCGTTTTGTAAGGCTTTGTTCAATTTTTAAATCTTCCATTATTCCTCTATAAATTTTTTTATTACAAATTCGGCAATTCTAAGCCCAGCAATGCTTGGTGTAAAACTAATGCTAGCAGGAATACGCTTGTTTGTTTTTATTGGTTCTTCTTTAGAATATAATACTTGCAATTTTTGTACTCCACGAGCCTTTAATTCTTTTCTCATCACTTTTGCAAGTGGACAAACACTAGTTTTATATATATCAGTAATTTCAAAAAGTTCAGGATAAAGTTTATTTCCTGTGCCCATACAAGAAACAAGTTTAAATCCTTTTTCTTGGCTTAGAACAGCAAGTTCAATTTTGGCTGTAACATTGTCTATACAATCAATTACATAATCAACATTATAATTTAATTTTTTTAGATATTCAGGAGTTACAAACTGGCAAAGTGCTTCAACTTGTGCTTTTGAATTTATATCTAAAATTCTTTGTTTCATAACATCTACTTTTTTCATTCCAAGCGTACTATTTAACGCAATTATTTGCCTATTTAAATTTGAAACTGAAACAACATCGTTATCAATTAGTACAAAATTATTAACACCTACCCTTGCAAGTGCCTCACAAACAAAACCACCAACACCACCTATACCTAAAACCATTACTTTTTTGCTTATTATTTTATTAAACGCATCTTCACCTATCAAGTTAATTGTTCTTTCAAATTGCTGTTTATTCATAATCAACCTCGCTTATTCTTTCTAGTTTTACTAATGTTTCTACATTAGCCGTTTGAGGAAACATATCATAAACTTTTGCAAAAACTATGTTATATTCGCACGTTAAAATTTTTAAATCACGAGCAAGTGTTGCTGGATTACAAGAAAGATATATTATATGGTTTGGTTTTGCATCAATAATGCTCTTTAGAACTGATTGTTCTACACCTTTTCGTGCTGGGTCTAATATAACACAATCTATTTTTGTTGATTGTAACAACTTTGGTACTTCTATTGCACAATCTCCACATATGCTTTCAACATTATTTATCTTATTATTTTTACATAGTTCTTGGCATGCTTTAATGGCACTTTTAGATATTTCAACAGCATAAACTTTTTTACTATTTTTAGCAACAAGTGCCGAAAGTAACCCTGCACCACTATAGGCATCTAAAATTATATTTTGCCCACATGTAAATTCTAAAATTTGATTATATATTAAATTTTTAATATATGAATTAACTTGCAAAAACGAAAGTGGAAAAACCGGATATTTAATTCCATTTTCTTGCAAAATTATTTTTTGTTGACCGGCAACAAAATAGCAAGGCTCTAATGGAATATTTGAGTTTTTTTCATTATTTATACAATAATATAACGAATAATTTATTTTGTTTAAATTTAAATAATTTTGTAATTGAGTTAAAATTATTTTTTTTGTTAAAATTAAATCAATAATAAAAATATCATTTATTTGCCTTATTGAAATTCCCTTTAAAATAAAGCGATTAAACTGTTTATTTGTCTGCAAAAAATAATTTAATTTATTAATTAAAAAATTAAATTCTTCGTTAACTAAACTACAATTATTAATTTCAATTAATTGTTTGCTATTTTTTTTATAAAAACATAAATTATTATTTTCATTTAAATAAAGTGTTAATTTATTTCTGTATTCATAAAAATTATCACTTGCTTGACATGTTTGAACCTTAAAATTTAAAGTGGTTTTATCAAATAAATTTTGCACATTTTGTGCTTTAAGTTCTAATTGTTTTTTATACTCTAAATGCTGTAAATCACACCCACCACAATTATTAAAATATTGACATTTTGGTGTGCATCTATATTCACTTTGCTTTAATATTTTAACAAGTTTTGCATTTATAAAATTTTTATTTTCTTTAATAACTTTTGCTATGACTATTTCACCTGCTAAAGCACCATCAACAAAAACAACTTTACCATTATACCTTGCAATACCTTCGCCATTCATTCCATTTGCATGTACACTTAATTCAATATCTTCCATATAAAAAATTGTAGCACAACTAATGCTATTTTGCAAGCAAGGCAAATTAGTTTGTTTTTAATAAGTAAACATACTTCAAATATTATAAATACAAAAACTCACTTGTTCGTGCTCCTAAAAAAAGCATGTAAATTAACATGCTTTTTTTATTACCCCTTTTTAGGTGGAACTTTTGTTTCTGGTGCTGATTTTGTGGCTGCGGGAGCCTTTTTAGGAGCCGCAGATACTTCAGGTTTTGCCACTGGAGCTGACTTTGCAGGCACTGCTTTTGGCTGTGCCGATTTAGTTTCTGTTGCCTTTGCTTGTGGCTTAGCAGGAGCTTTAGCCACAATAGGTTTTGCCTCTGCTTTTTCAGGTGCCGCCTTTGGAGCCGTTTTAGCAGTTGCTTTTGGAGCAACTTTTGAGTCTAGTTTTTCAGATGTTTGTTTTGGTGCTTTAGGTGCTTTTTTTACAGATGTATCTTTTGCAATTTCAGGTTTTTGTGGTGCAGTAGGTTTTTGTTCAACCTTTGCTTGCGGCTGAGGTTCTTTTACTTCTTCTTTTTTTATTTCAGTATTGTTTTCAATTTGAATATCACCAGAAACACCACTCATTGTGCTCATATTTTGAGCAAGAATAAGTTGATCTTCTTCTCTTTCCTTTTTTGCAATTTTAGTTTCTTGAATTAAGTTTACTACAATTAAACCAATCATTAAGGCAGAAGGAATAATTACAAGCAATATAACACCAATGCTAGACGAACAGAATGTAACCAAACCACCAAACAATCCACCTGCCCTATCTTTTAATTTTCCAATAACAAAATCATCTGTAACATATTGCATAACGGCTTGATTACTTATAAGTTTAGCAACATAGCCCCCACCTGGTTCTAGGTTGCCATTTTCATCATAGTCGCCAACAGGAAGGGCGTTACCAAGGTCATCATATTCTGGCTGTGCTGGTTCAAGATCATAACCGGTAGCACTATCACCATGGCAAACAAAATAACGTTTTACAACTTCTGTTTGGGCATCAATTTCGTAAATTATTCTAATAATGCGATGAAAAATTGGTAAAGAATTGCCATCATCAGTTACAAAGCCACTTGCTTTAGGAGCATAAAATGCAATGCAATCTCCAACTTTTAGTGTATCTAAATTAACATTTTGGTCAACAACAATTACGTCACCCACTTTATAACTTTCATTAGTTCCAGTATCCATACTAGATGTTTGAATAACCATAACTGAGTTGCCAAGTATTGATGGCACTTGATTATTTGCCTTTGCAGACATCATTATTATTGAACATAAGAAGCCAATTATAATAATTGGAATAACTAAAACATCAATTAAAATTGAGCATATTTTATTAAAAAGACTTCTTTCGTTTGTTTTTTCCTTATTCGACATAATGCCTCCTAATGTTTACAATAAATGCATACCATTTATTTTTATATTAACACTTAAAGCCAATTTGTGTCTATTTTTTTATTGTTTTTTCCGACTTTTTTTTGTTTTTTTTATTTCCATAATGGTTTCAAAAATTGCAACAGCAATTAGTAATAATCCAAAACCAATTTTAAGATAACTTGCTTTTATAATGTTTGCCAAATAAGCACCCAAACAAGAAAATACAATAGCTATTAAACCAAATTGTAATGTTACTTTTAAATTTACTAATTTATTTTTAATGTGCACAAACAATACAATTGCTGCCATAATGGCAAAAGCAATTAAATTTACCCCTTGTGCTACTTTTTGGTTAAAACCAAATATAAGTGTCAATAATGGAATAAGCAGTGTCCCACCACCCATTCCCATTCCACCAAGCACCCCAGATAAAATTCCGCATAAAGCCAATAACACGTAGTTCATTACACCACCATCCTTACACCGGCAGCAAATAATATCGCAATAAACAGCCACTTAATAAATTTAGAATTACTCTTTTTTAATGCAAAAGCACCAATAAGTCCACCAATAACACTTCCTATAGTAACTGCGAGCGTGTTAAAAATGTTCATTTTGCTGTGAACTATATAAATTATTGAACTAATTATACTAAGTGGCAACATTATGCTAACGGTAGTAGCATGAGCAGTTTTTGTATCTAATTTATAAACCTTTTCTAGTGTAGGTACACAAATTAATCCTCCGCCGCCACCAAAAAAGCCATTAACAAAACCCACCATTACAGCAAAAATATTTTTAATAAAAAAGTTTTTGAATTTTTTATGTTTTTCCATATAAATATTGTTTGCTATGTTTTGAAAAATATTTGATTTTATAATAAATTTAGTATATACTTAAAAAGTTAAATTTTACGTGAGGGAGAACTATGACAAAAAAACAAAAACTTTCAAGAAAATTACCTTATGTTTTTATTGCTGCAGCAACATGTTGCTTTGCATTAATATTAGGGGTTTTAATTTCAGCAACACCCGTTTATGCACTTTCGGTTAATTCAAGCCATAACCTAAATTTTGCATATAACAATAATACTTCAACTCTTTATTCTAGCCCAACTGGCTGGTCTAAAGGCATTAATGAAAGTAATGCTACTTCTGGTGTTGTTAATTTAAATTATTATAACGATTCATTTAATCTTACTAAAGATGAACTTCCAACCAAAATTCAAGGCGCTGATGATCATGTTTTAATGATTAATTCAAAAAGTTCAAGCGACGCTACACCAAAAGTTCAGTATTATACAAACACTTCTAGTTTTGATTTAGACGCTTATTCAAACTATCAAATTAAAGTGTATTCTCAAGTAACAAGTGGTGCTAGTGCTTCTATTTATGTTACAGGTCTTGAAGATGAACTTGCATTTGAAGGCATTGATTATCAACAAGCCCGTGAGTGGACAGCATATACATTTTATATTACTACTGGCTTTGAAGCGCAAAATATAAAGTTAGAACTTTGGCTTGGTAGCAAACCAAACTATGTATCAAATGGCGCTGTATTTTTTGATAATATTGAAATAACTCAAATTTCAAATAAAGATATTAATACTACAAAATCTAATACAAAATACATTAACTTAGATAAAAGCACTTTAATTTCTGATATAAATGCAGACTTTGAAACTACTTCACTTTCTGACTGGACAAGAATTAACGAAATGGCAACCGACACATATGCAGAAATAATTAATCTTTCTAACAGCAACGAAAGTGATTCTAAAGAAATAGACTATGTTGGAACAGACTACTCTGCTAACAACACACATGCACTTGTTCTTTATACTAAAAATGATGTTAAATCTTATATTGGCTATAAAAGTAAAAATATTACTCTTGCTATGTACGATGTAATTAAAGTTTCTGTAAATGTTAAATTAGGTAACAATATTGATGGTGCAGCTTATATTAAAGTTGCAGAAAATGATATAAAAAACAGCAAAAACGAAATAATATCTGCAATTACACCTGCCAATAGCACACTTACAGCAAGTGCTAATGCTACAAATAAATACCAAAATAATTACACTACTTATACTTTTTATATTAAGGGTAGAAGTTTATATAATACTTCATTCAATTTAGAATTATGGCTTGGTTCTTCTTCTAGCCCAGCAAGCGGCTTAGTTGCTTTTGATAATATTAAAATTGAAAATATTTCTTACACAGACTATAACAATGCAACTGCAGGTAGTTATGTTGCTAAATTAGAACTAGACTCCGACCCTGCTACTTACACAATTGCCAACTCAGCTTTTAATAAAGTTGAAAAAGAAGAAAAAGAACTTACCTATCCACTTACACCTTCTGATTGGAAACATAACGCAGAAGATGAAAACGATATTTACTTTGGCGTAATTAATACTAACGACAGCGTATATAATGCACACATGTCAGAATTTGGCTCATTTGCGAACCCTGGCAATCCACAAGGTTTTGGATCTACTGCAACTGATACAAATAACATTTTAATTATGCATAATGTAAATGAAACTTATCAAAGCATTACATCTAGTGATTTTGATATTTCAAGCAATTCTTACTATAAACTATCATTTGACTATAAACTTTTAGAAACTACTTCTACATCAAATATTTTAAAGGTTTATATTCAAGATGATGATAATAATGTTTTATATGCTGACGAAAACATAAGCCAAACAAATGGCGAATGGTTAAATTATGTTGTTTATATTAACACTGAAGCATATTCAAACACTCTTAAATTAATTATTAATCTTGGAACAGAAAGTTCCCCTGCTTGTGGTGTTGCTTATCTTGATAACGTTATTTTAGTACAAGATAAAAACATGACCGAAGAAAACTACGAAGTTTTAGCTGAAAATAACAAAGTTTTAGATTTTGAACAAGGTAACTTTAATTTAGTTAAATATGATAAAGATGGTATCTACACTCCTCTACGTTATACTTCTAACCTAGAAAACAACGAGGAAACAGGCTCTGCTCTTGCAGCAGGTTTTGGTGGTATTATTGATGCTTCTAATACAGATGATGCATATAATATTGAAAAATCACCAAATTCCACAAGTGCACTTGATTATATAATAATGTTACAAACAATGGATAAGGCAACTTATTCACTTACAGCAAAAGATAGTTTATCTTTAACCGCTGACTCGTATTACAAATTTACAATCGATATTAAAACTCAAGGCTTATCGGCAAATGCTGATGACTATGACAGTACTTTTGGTGCAAGTTTTATACTTTCTGGAATTGATAAAAAACTTGAAGGCGTTGTATCAGCCGATTGGACAACATATACAATTTATGTTGCATGTACTTCTAGCGTAACAGTTAATATTAAATTTGCTTTAGTGAGTTTAGATAATTCAACAAGTGGTATTGCTTACTTTGATAACTACTCTTACGAAGTAATTGACAGCGACACATACAATCTAGCAGAACTTAACTCTGCAAACGATGGCACAGAACTTTTCATTGGTGATACAACAGCCAGTGATGACAACGATGACTCTTCTTCTAACATAAATTTAGATTATATTTGGTATGTTATTCCTACTTTAATTCTTGCTGTTGCTCTTATTCTTGCAATCGTTGCTTACTTTATGAAAAAGTTAAACATTAAAAAATGGGAAAAACGCAAAATTAATGAGTATGACCGTGATAAAACTGTTTACAGAGATGTAATTAGAGTCGAAGCAGAAAAACGCAGAGATGCAAGCATTAAAGAAATTAAAGTTCAAGTTGAAGAACTTGAAGCAGAAAAAGTTCGTATCGAAGAAATTCACCAACAACAATTAAAAGCATCTAGAACAAATAGAGCAAAAGGTGTTTCTAAAACAACCGAGCGTGAATTTAAACAATATGCTAAAATGCATACAGCAGTAGAAAACAGAATTGCTAACTTAAATAAAAAAATAGACAATATGAATACTGCCGAATACTTGCTTTCTCTTCAACACAAAATTATGCTTGAAAAAGCAAAAGATGAACGTGCTGCAAAAGAAAAGGCTTTTAAAAAAGAAACTAAAAAAACAACTAAAAAGTCTAAATAATTAAAAAACACCGAATTAAATTCGGTGTTTTTTTAAAATCTATCTTTGTAAATATTAATACCTCTAGTAACTTTATTTAAATAATTTGCAGTTTCTTTGTATGGAATTTTAATTAATGTTTTACCATCGGTTGAATATTCTTCACTTTTCAACCAGTTACTAACAACGCCCTCGCCTGCATTATATGCAGCAATAACTACATTTATATTAGTAAACTTATTTGTTAAATACATTAAATAATATGTGCCAAGTTTTATATTATATTCTGCTTCAAATAATCTATTTTGATTATAATCATCTCCACTTAAACCACATAACCACTTTGCTGTTGTTGGCATAATTTGCATAAGACCAATTGCTCCTTTGCTACTTTTGGCTTGAGTGTTGAATGAACTTTCGGCAGCAATTACACTTGCTACAAGTGCACGCTCAACACCAAATTTGTTACTATAAATTGTAATTTCATTTTTATATTTTATTGGGTATAAAATAAAATTAAAAGCAATTATAACTAATAAACAAATGGCACCTAATACATATATGATATATTTTGCATAACTTCTTACATTTACTGACATATATATATTTTAGCAAAAATTGTGCAAATTTATACTTACTTGTTTAGTTCTTCATGTTCTGGTGGGCGCTTATATAGTACTACTTGACTTTCTCTTGCATCCATAAATTTATAATTATCTGGAATAAATAAAATATTTTCGGAATTTTCAAAATTATCTAACTGCTCTTGCAATTTATTATTACCTCTGCCAACATTAACTTGGCGAATTGGATTATTTATATGTTGCTTATCATACTCTTCAACAAATGCTTTAATTCCTCTCATAAATGCACTAAAAATTAAATCTCTTTCATGCCTTTGTGAACTTTCTTTGTTATCTTTATAATAACCCGGTATGCCAAATTTTTCATTTTGCTTGTATTTATAATTAATTTCAAAATCATTAATTACAGCATAACCTTGGTTTTCATTCACATAAATTGTACCTTTTGCAATTATGTCACCTTTATAATTTTTAACAATCATGGTTTGCACATTCTTGTCAATTACACTAAAACGAGTAATTTCGGAACCATAGAAAATACTATTTATATTTGCACAGCAATTAGTATAAGCACCTAAAACAAAGTTTTTATCATCAAATTTATCTAGCATTTCGTATGTGAACTGCTTTGAATATAGTTCATCTATTATCTGTTTACTATTTATTAATAATTCTTGAGTTTGATTTTTAATTTTTTGAATACTTTCAAGAATAGTATCTTCCTTTAACTCTTTGTTTAATATATGTGCTTTAACTTCTGACTTTTTTGCATCTTCTCTTATTTTAACTGCTTGTTCAAAATCTATTTGCCCCATATTAATTATGCTAAAAAGTTCGGCTAAACTCTTATCTTTTTCCTGAACGTGCTTATATTGTTTTTGTGTTAAAAATTTTTGTATAGCATCTTTCCAAGTTCTTTTTTTTGGCAAACCTTTTTCATCTATATATACCTTATATTCTTTAACTTTTTCAAAATTTTCCATGATTCTTAAAAAATTACCTGGAGCAAAATTTTCAAGTTCGTTCATTAGATCTAAATTAACATAGCCATTTTTCCCCTCTTTATATGATAAAAAATTTATGAAATCTTGACTTATATGTAAATTTTTCTTCGTAATATTGTTTAAAATTGACATATCTTTAAACATATTTTTTTTGTACATTTCAACCAAAATATTAGTTGCTTTTTGATATACAAACACATCTGTTTCATTGCCAAATTTGTTGTGCATTTTTTCTGAATTAAAACAACCCAATACTAATGCAAAAGTATAAAAACAACGAATAAAATAATCATCTAAAGATTCTAATTCATCTTTAAAAAATTCTGTTTCTTTTTGGAAAAATTTAAAATGTGAGTTTTTAATAAAGTTTTTAAGCAACCCCTTATCATTTATGGCATCAATAAGTGTATAGGGTAATTTAAACTTTCTTTCTTCTAAAATTTTAGCAAGTGCAAAAATATCTTCTTTATTTGGAGTCCTAACAAATAATGTAACATAATTATCAAAACTATAATAGGCATTTTTACATTTAGAGATATCAAAAATATTTGTTACATCTTGTGTGTTTGTAGGTAAATTTTGAGAAAAATATATGCGATTTTCTTTTGTATTTTCATAATAATAATTAAAATTGGTGCCGGCTATTAAATTACCAACACTACCCGTACTTTTAGGAGCACTAACATATTTTAATGATTCGCAGTCAAACAACGCATTGGTACCTATAGTCTCAATATTATCTGGCAATATTAATTCTTTTAACGAAATACAGTTTGCAAAACATCTATGCCCTAAAGACGTAACACTGTTTGGCAATTGTATGGTTTTTAATCTATAACAACCTTCAAAACTTTGTGCTTCTAAACTTTGTACAGTATTTGGAATTGAAATATCCTCTAGTTTAGAACAACCTAAAAAGCATGATGATGGCAGTGAAGATATTGTATTTGGCAAAACAACCTTTTTTAAATTAGTACACTTCATAAAACAACCGTTTCCAATTTGGTTAATGGTATTAGGAATTATAACATGTTCTATTTTTAAATTGTGTGCAAAACAATTAACTGCCAAATGATGTGCGTTTTGCCAATTTTGAAATGTGTTATTTACAATATCATAATCTTTAATTTGCTCTAAGGTTTGATCATTTAAAAACATATATTCCTCTAGTCGTTTAATTCGTTTAGTCGTTTATTTATTTGTTTAATATCTAAATAGTTTTGCGCATATTCTTTTCTTAGTTCTAAATATTCTGAAGAATTTGTGTTGGTATTTTTCGCTAATAAATTTTCGAATTTTTTATTTAAAATATTAAATTCTTTTGTTTTTAATTCTAATTGCATTGTAAGAGCAAGAATTTCTTTCTGTTTTTCTGTCATTTAATATTCTCCACTGTGTTATTAATTTCACCTATTTCCTCTTTTTTATATAGTATACATTGCATTTGCTGAGCATCTTGAAAACAATATGCCGATGGTACTTTTAAAAGACTAGTTGCCACTTTAAATTGTTCACATTGCTCTTGCAAGCGGTTATGCCCAAGCCCTACATTTACTTGACGTATAGGATTGTTTGGGTTTTGCTTATCGTACTCAGATACAAAAGCCTTTATGCCCCGCATAAAAGTATTAAAAATTAAATCTCGCTCATGCCTTTGTGGGCTATCGATTTCATCGCTATAATATCCACTTATAATACAATCATCTTCATCGTGAAGTTCATTTTTTTTGTATTTACTATTAATTTCAAAGTCGTTTATTACTACATATCCATATTTTTTATTAACATACAATGTACATTTTGCTATAATACTTCCTTTTACATCTCGCACTACCATGTTTTGGACATCTTCTGCACATACACTGGCAATAGTAATATCTTTACCATAATGAACACTGTTTATTGTTGCACAACAACTGCAATAAGTACCTAAAACAAAATTGTTAGCATCATATTTGTTTAACATTTCATAAGTAAATTGTTTTTCATATAATTCATCAATAAGCACTTTACTATCTTGTAATAACTTCTCTGTATTGTTCTTTATTTTAGTTATACTATCTAAAATTGTTTCTTCTTTTAATTCTTTACCTAAAATATGCGCAGAAACATTTGCCGCTTTTGCAACTTTTCTAATTTTTATGGCTTGGTCAAAATGCGTTTGCTGTAAATCTTTTGTTGCAAATAATTCTGCGATATCCTCATTTTGTGAATTAACATTTCTAAAACTAGATTGTGTTAAATATTTTTCTAATGTTTCTTTCCAAGACCTTGTTTTAGGTTTGCCATCTGAGTTAACATAAGTTCTAAATTTTGACACATTATTAAATTCAGGCATTATTCTTGCAAAAATGTTCCTTGCAACCTCATTCATTTCCATTAATAATTTTAAATTAACATATTCATCTTTACCCTGTTTAAAAGAGCAAAAATTTAAAAAATCTTGATTAGGCTCAGAATACATATCGCAACCACAAATTGCTTGTGTATGGTCAAACATTTCATCAAATGCTCCAAGTTTATTTAATTGAACAAAAATTGTGCTTGCTTTTTGATAAACAAATGTATTTGTTTGCTTGCCTTGAGAATCTAACATTTTTTCCTTACTAAAACAACCAAGACTAATTGCAAAAGAATAGAAATCATTTAAAAAATTTTCTGAATATGTATTAATTTTCTGCAATAATTCTTTTGGCATTTCTTTATTAAAAAATGTAAAATGTGAATTTTCAAAAAATTCATCAAATTTACCATCATGAACCATATCACGCACAAGCACATATGGCAAAGCCATACCTACTTTATTTAGTTTATTAGCCGCTTCTATAATTTGATGAGCATATTCATCTTGAACAAAATTTACTAAATTTTGATTAAAATCATAAAATGCTTGCCTGCAAACTTGTAGATTTAAAATATTAGAAATATTTTGTGTTGCCTCAGGCAAATTTTCAGAAAAATAAACACGTTTTTCTTTTTTATTAATATAATAATAATTAAATTTATTATTACAAAATGCCCTTGTATCTATTAATGTTTTGCTTGGAATACTAATATATGATAAATTTGTACAATAGTAAAAACAACCTACTGCAATTTTTTTAACAGATTTTGGAATTATAATTTTTTTTAGACTAACGCAACCAGAAAAAGTATCGTAATTTAACTCTTTTATTTTGTTAGATAAAACAATTTCTTGCAAATTTACACAGCCATCAAAAGCATGCTCTTCAATTCTTTTTACAGAATTTGGTATAACAATGCTTTTTAATTGAGTGCAATGCTTAAATGTTGATTTGCTGATTACTTTTAAAGTTTGTGGTAACTCAACTGTTTGTAAATTTGTACAATTAGTAAAACAGCCCTCGCCCAAAACCTTAACCGGCGGAGTTATAATAATTTCCTTAATTTGCTTATCTATAAAACACTCTTTTCCTATTTCCTTTACGCCATTCCAAAACACCAGCGGATTTTGCCTTAGCACTGAAAATTGTTCAGATTGCATAGATGTTAAAACTATTCCTTCTCTCATATTACTCTCACAAAAAATATTATAAATATTTTAAGCCATAATACCTATTTTGTCAATATTCAAGCACTTATAAAAAGTTCTAGAAAAATCTAGAACTTTTAGTTTAATTTAAAATATAGTTTATAAATAAATCTATTAAACTATCAATTATTATATTATCGTAAGAAGCCGTTAAATTAAGCCCTTCGGTATAGCACCAAACTGCCATTAAAGTGCTATCCGTTATTCTTGATCTTATATTGCTTTTTAATGTTTGCACATTTGTTTCGCCATCAAGTGCTGTAATTATAAAAGAATCTTTTCTATTGCGCATTTTTACTGCGTTATAATATTGTTCCATTATGCTAGAAATCGATTTTTCTTCTAAATTTTCATAAATTTGCATGATATTAATAGCATCTAGATCAGCAATTAAATCATATATACTAAATGAACTATTTGTTGTGGCTGCAAATAACTCTTGAGCTTTGGTATAAATATCACTTTCCGCCAGTTCTAATTTTTTAATTTGACCCGCAAGTTGACATAAATCACCAAGCCAGCCGGGTAAGTCATTATAATTATGATTTTTTACCCCTGCATTGCATGCAACATTCATAACGGCAATCATATGCACAAAATCAATTTCCTCATTCGTTTTAGGCACTATAAAATTCGACATACTCTGCAATGATGCCAAATCATATTGCCCCATGTTTTGTTCTACATAATCAACAAAATCTGATTCTAGTGTACCAGCAAGCATGTTCCATTGCGTTGTGTTATACCGTGTATACCTAATATAGTGCATTGCTCTTAAATTAGGGTCAATATTGGCTATATTTTTTTCTATGTTATATTGTTCTGAAATTTGCTCTAATTTTTTAATTTTTGCCAGTAAATCATTAAAAGCAATTTCTGTTTCTGTAAGTGTAGTTATTTGCTCCCAAACAATAGTTATATTTAAACTTGTAGAAATATTTTGCCCTATATACAAATTAGTATAGGAATTATTGCTATAAACTCTATACTCAACTGCCCTAAATGAATTGGTGTTATTCACACCAATAAAATTTTCATTTAAAGCAACAATTTGGCTTTGTATAACTGGCAATAAATTTGATTGAATATTATTATTTTCTGTTATACTTGTAAAAGATAGTAAACAAGTATAATCTTGCCTGTAAAAATCACCACAAGAACAAGAATATTCAGTATAGCCAAGTGATGTTGTGGTAGGATTAACAACATTTGGAGTATGAGAATGTGAATGCTGACAACCACACAAACATACCAAACATACTATAAATAAAAATAATGGTAAAATTAGCAATTTAGTTTTTTTCATAAAATCTCCGATTATTTTTATTTTAAGTTTAGCATAATTTAAAATATTTATAAAGTATTTTAGTCTTTAATTTTTTCCCAAGCGAACTCAGGTCTACCAAAATGCCCAAAACAAGCCGTATTTTTATAAATAGGAGCGAGCAAATTAAGTTCTTTTATTATATTACTTGGTTTAAAATTAAATTTATTATTAACATAGTCTTTAATTGTTGTCATACTCTGTTTATTTGTACCAAAGCAATCTATATAAATTGATACCGGCTCACTTTTACCAATTGCATAACTTACTTGAATTTCACAAATATCCGCCAAATTATGTGCGACAATATTTTTAGCAACATACCTTGCATAATATGCCCCCGACCTATCTACCTTTGTTGCATTTTTGCTAGAAAAGCAGCCACCGCCTACTCTACCAACACCGCCATAAGTATCTACAACAATTTTTCTTCCAGTGCAACCGCTATCGCTAAAACTTCCCCAAATTGTAAATTTGCCACTTGGATTAATAATTAAATTTAATTCTTCATTAACAAAGTCTTTGTATTCCTTTAAAACGGGCTCAACGACTTGCTTTTTTAATATTTCTTGTATTTGTGCATTAGTTATACTTTCTGCGTGTGAAACGCTTAAAAGTATAGTTTTAATGCAAATTGGTTTGTTGTTTTCGTACTCAACAGAAACCTGACTTTTAGCATCAGCATAAAAATTTTGGCTAGTCCGCCTAAAGTCATCGTATTTTTTCATGAGTTTATGTGCCACCACAATTGGCAGCGGCATATATTCTTTTGTTTCGTTTGTTGCATAGCCATACATCATTCCTTGGTCATTTGCACATAGTTCAGTTTTTACAACGGCTTGATTAATATCAGGACTTTGCTCGCTTATTTCTTTTATAATTTTAAATTCGTTTTCATAGCCAATAAATTTGAGTGCTTGTTTAGCAATTGCCTCGTAATTTATTTTTGCCTTAGTTGTTGCCTCACCATAAATAAATAGTTTATTGTTTTTAATTGCACATTCAACCGCCATTTGACTATTTGGATCTTGTGTTAAAGCCTCATCTAAAAAACAATCGGAAATATAATCACAGGTTTTGTCTGGGTGACCTATATTTACCGATTCGCTTGTAATTATTTTTTTCATACTTTTCTCCTCTTTAATTATTCCATAAAAAGGTAAAGAAAACCCATCGATACCGATGGGTTAAATAAATCTAGAATAATATAAGCCATCGGTCTGCCTTTAGCACCTTATCTTTAAAGATAGGTTGCTGTGTGGTCGCAGGGGCAAGTCCCTCACACACTCTTTATGGATAGTTTTGTTTTATCATATTATTTTTTTTTAGTCAATTATTTAATTAACAATATATTTATATTTTTCTAATTGTCCAATTACGCCAAATACTATCATCATTGTAACTATTAGATTCAAACGTTTTTGCAAACTTACCCCAAAATTTTATTGCCCTAGGGTTTGTAAATCTTGTAGAAAAGGTAAATTGTCCATCAAAAAGTTTTGTTAGTTCGCTTGCAAACCACAAAGCATTACCATCTTTTCTAAATTCTGGACAAACATAAAATTCAGCAAAGTCATATAATTGACTTCTCAATTCTCTAATCATTGCCATACCAGCAATCTTTTCATCTATAACTAGAAATAATGGATATCTATCTTTATCAACCCAATAGCAATCAAACCAATTATAAATTGGCAAACCTTTCTCATCAAATTTTATATCAGGGTCAAATTCGGAAAGTTCTATTAAATAATCATATAAGAAATTTCTCATTTCTTCCATTTTTGCTTTCGATACAATTTGTATTTTTCTCATTATTATATACCTTATGTTATTTTCTGCCGCCGTGAATATAATCTCTATCAAAATTTTTTCTGTCAATTTTTTCTATTAAACGAACTGAACAGTTTTGCATATTTGGCTCTGCATTAAACCATTCTGGAGAATAATGAAAATATGATAATAAAAATGCTCTAATAGTTGTTCCATGCGATACAATAAAAAAGTTTTCTTTGCCGTCCTGAACATCTCTAAAAAGAGTATTTATAAATTGCCTTGTTCTTAACGCTACATCAAATGGACTTTCTCCTTGTGGAAACTTTGCATAAAATTTGCCGTTGTTATGATAGTAGTTATCGTAATGTTTATATTCTTCGCTATATGTTTGCCAATCGTCAAACTCTTTGTTTTCAAATATAACTCAAATTGCTAGTGCAACTGATTCTTAAAAACAAGCCATAAAATTAAACAAAGTTTTTTTCTGCTATATCAAATACAAGTGGACTGCAACTAGGAATGCCAATAAATGGAGCATCTTCGCTTGGCTTGAGTTTGTATGCCAAAGATGTAAATGCCACAACATTTACTCCACTAGTAACACAAATAACTGCATCATCTTTTTCATATTTATTTATGATATCATGTAAAGCATTTCTAATTCTGTTTTGCAGCGCAGTCCATGTTTCGTTTGGAACACTTCTATATTCATTAAATCTTGGTTCATTATAGATTTCAACATTTATATGCTCATTAATTAACCTTGCAGTTTCCATACATCTATAAAACTCAGACGAATATATTCCTTTTATATTCATACCCCTATTTTTTGCATCAAGTAAAATTTCGGAAACAATTTTTGCATCTTGCCTTCCTAAATTAGTAATACCATCTTGTTGCGAAGGTGGACACCCCTTATCACGCATTGCGTGATGAACATAAATTATTTTCATACTTCCTCTCCATTTAAAACCATTATAACACACTAACAACATTTTTCAAAGCTTATTGGCACTAGATGGCATTCCCCCCCCCATTTTGCGTATGTTATATACCAACAGAAACATTTTTGGCACTAGGTGGCACCTGCCCACACCCACAGACGCAACCCCAAGGTGGACAAACGGTGGACAACAAATTTTTTTGGGTTTTGTCCACCGACTGATATAAAACCACTCAACCTTTTCTTTGTTTGAGTGGTTTTTATTTTCTATTCAGCATAATTAAATGTTAATGTATATAAAATTCCATTAACTACACTAGTGAAATCTACTGAATTAGAGTAAAACATATTTGGATTTTTTACTATTCTTTTCTCTTGGTTATATCTATAATACAAATCATCTCCAACACTAAATATAATGTATTCTTCAATATTAATACTATCATCTAAATCTAAGTCTGTTACATTAAAAATATAAGCATTGGTTCCATTGGATTTAAAGTTAGACGATTTCATTTCTGATAAGCCCAATATTTCATGTTCATGACAAAATAACCAAGCTGGATTATGTTCGTTGAATACCGCAAACTCAAATTCGCCTGTCTCTGGAATTGAATCTTCAATTGAATAACTTTCTTGGTAGGTTGAATATATAGTTCCAGATCTTGTATCTTTTTCATAAACATCAATCCAACTACCATCATAATCTTCGGCATATAGATAATCTAATTGTTCTTTGTTTATTTTATCTTCAAACAATAGCTTTTTGTTAGTATTATAATTAAATTCAAAGTAAGAGAACAAATCTTTGTTGCTGATTTCAAATTCTAATGTTCCAGAATTATATGTTTTGTTTGGGAAAAACTTGATATTACTTGTTACATTCCCTTCTTTATGATAAAAATTATTTTCACTTTCTCCGTGTACTGCAATATTGTATCCATAATAATTACAAGCCTCACCTTGCTCTAAAATGATTTCAATATTAATATTTTCAGTTATTGTGATATATCTTCTAAGATTAATCACTGTATTATCGGAATATCTTCTCAAATAGTATCCATCATTTGGTGTAATTTCAATTAAAATTCTATCTCCATATTCATAATCGTTTTTACCATAATGATATTCATCTTCGATATCGTTAACATTGCTTATTTCTAATTCACCAAAACTATCATTGTTTAGTTTTATATTTACTGTGTATAAAGATTTTTTAACAGAAGCTGAAATCACGACATCTTCCTCTGGCATATTAAATTCATTCCCAGAAATTTCTTCACCATTAACTAAAAAATATTCCAATTCATACCCAGTAGTCAATTCATAACTAATAGTTATTTTTTCATTTGCCTTAGCCTGTTCTGATGACGCTTCAATATCTATATAACTAACATTGTCAATCGTAATGTAATAAAATTTGTCATTATCATTATTACAAGCACTAAACCAAAATATGCATGGAATAATAAAGCAAATGCACAATATAAATGTTAAAAATTTCTTTTTCATATTTCTCCTTTATTAAGCTACTTTCAGTATAGCACACTTTTTTTATTTTGTATTAATTTTTATAAAATTATATAAAAAGTTTTAAATATAGTGTAATAGGTTTTAAAATAGATGGGGACAGCGGACAAGAAGTTCCGTCTGGTGCGAAAAACTTTCTGAAAACTACCTTTTTTGTCCACCGGCTCTGGCGAGGGTGGACACCAGGTGGACAAAAGTGGTCGGTGGACAACATTTTAAAAATCAAAAGTCCCGCATTATAGGGACTTTTCGAGGGGTCGGATGTTCAAAATACTGATAAATTCATTATAACACACTAATTTCATTTTGTATCACTTATTTTCACGCACAACATGCATTATATACCAAGCAAAACATTTTTTGGCACTATTATCTTCTCTCCAAAAAGAGATAAATTTAACATATGAAATTAATTTTAATTGTAATACTATTTAAAAACGTTAAAAAACTTTGTCTAAGCAGACAAAGTTTTTTAATTTTACCTTTCTTTAACCGAACTAGTTTTTTCTGTTGTTTCCAATCTTTTTTTCATTTCTTCTGCTTTTTTATTAATTTCGTTCTTCAATGCATCTGTCATTATTCTAGCCTTTACTGCCAAAACTTCTTCATCGCCAGCAAATTCATAAATTTCAGCATTGGTAATATCTCCAATTTTGTGAGAAGATTTACAAGTAAAGTCTAATTGTGCCAACAAATCTTTAAATTTATATTTTAATTTACTCGCTGAAAACCATAAATCGTTATCTAATTCTTCTATTTTATTGCATAAACTACATCTTACAGAGCACAAACCTTGAATTTCATTTTGTATTTGTTTAACTTGCAAATTTGCTTCTTTATTTAGAAATAAAATCTTATATTTTTTTCTAATAGCCGTAATATTACTTTTTAATTTTTCGATTCTTTCTTCGATAACTTGTTTTTTTTGTGTTAAATGTTCAATTGCCATATGATTTATTTTATATTTTTCATATTTAATTAAGGCTGCCAAGTCATCTAATAAATTATATATTTTTGGATTACCATTAAAAATTAAATCTGCGAACTCTACAGCAATGTAATCACTTGGTACATATGTCCTATATTTTAATTCTGCTGAAACCATATTTTCTCCTTTAAGTTTTTGTATTATAACAAACAATTATTTATTTTTCAATACTCAAATTAAAAAAGAGGCTTATATAACCTCTTCTTTAAAGAAATTCAATTTAAATATTCACTTAATTCATATAATTTTTCTTCACTTAAAGGCTCGGTGCCTTGTAACCTGTATTTTAAGTTTAGTGTTTTATATTTGTGTAAACCAAGTGTTTTATATGGCAAAAGTTCTACCTTTTCTATATTTTTTAAACTACCTGCACATTCTTTTAATTTTAAAATATGCTCTTTATCATCATTTATGTTTGGTACAATAACTTGCCTTAACCACATTTTTTTATTTAATTTTTGGCAGGTATTCAAAAAATTATAAAACTCATCAATTTTTTGACCAGTTATAGTTGTGTATTCTTCCGCCTCAACTGCTTTTACATCTAAAATTACAAGGTCGACATAGTTTAAAATTTCTTCATAATTACCAAAACCAAAACCTGCAGTATCTATACAGGTATGAATGTTTTTTTGCTTGCAAAGTTTTAAACATTCTAACAAAAACTCAGGTTGAAGAAGTGGTTCACCACCAGAAAAAGTTACACCTCCACTTGTTCCATAATAGTTTTTATACTTTTCAATTTTTTTTATAAGTTCATTTGGAGAAATTTCAACCGAGTTTCCTACCAAATCCCATGTTTCAGGGTTATGACAATATAAACATCTAAGCTTGCAGCCTTGAAAAAACACGACAAACCTAATACCCGGGCCGTCCAATGTGCCTAATGATTCAACACTGCTAATTCTGCCTTTAATCATAATTACTTTTCTTGATATTTATATAACCCAATTTGATTTTTAGAAAATTTTAATTCTTTATAGTATAAACTTCTTAATTTATCCACACCCAATTCATATTCAAGTTTAAACCCTAAATCATGTATATGTTGTTTTACTATTTCAAACATTTCATCTTGTGTTATAGTTTCATCTAAAAATTCATCAGTATAAACATAATCTAATAAACCAATATCTTTAATATCTTGAAGTTGATGCCAATAACCGCCTTTTTTATAAACCCAATCTGATTTTTGAGTTTCAAAAATAACCTCATAGCCTTCTTTAAAAAGCCTTTGCAACAGTTTTAAATTTATTAAATGTTTATCTGGCAATTTTTCATCTAATACTTTTAAGTTTTCCAACCTTTCAAAGTTACGGCATCTGATTAACTGCCTTTTTATTTCCTCTTCAGTCAAGCCATCAAAATTTACATTTTTACCAAAATATATATCTCTTGTATAAGTTTTAAAAGCATTTACAAAGCCATTATCTAAAAGGAGTTTTTCCGCCTCTTCTTTACTTTGCTCTATTTTAAAAGCAACTTCTATTTGTGCCATTATATCTCCTAAATTTAACTAAACACTTTCATGGAATGTACGAGCAATAACTTCTTCCTGATGTGCTCTGCTTAACTTGTTAAAGTTAACAGCATAACCAGAAACACGAATTGTTAAGTTTGGATATTTATAAGGATTATTCATTGCATCAATCAATTTTTCCCTATTTAAAACATTAACATTAATATGTTGTGCACCTTGTTTAAAGTATCCATCTAAAATATTAACTAAATTATTAACTTTAGAATCTTCATCTTTACCCAAAGCGTTTGGAACAATTGAGAAAGTATTACTTACACCATCTTGACAAACATCGCAATATGGAATTTTTGCAACACTGTTTAAGCTTGCAAGTGCACCTGAGCAATCTCTTCCGTGCATTGGGTTGGCTCCCGGTGCAAATGGCTCGCCTGCTTTTCTTCCATCTGGGGTTGAGCCTGTTTTTTTACCATACATAACATTAGAAGTAATAGTTAAAACTGAAAGTGTATGTTTTGCATTTCTATATAATTTTTTTGCTTTTAAGCATTTTATAAAATGTTCAACAATTTCAACTGCTATATTATCAACCCTGTCATCATCATTGCCATATTTTGGAAAATCGCCGTCTACTTTAAAGTCAACAGCAATACCTTTTTCATTTCTTACTGGGCTAACTTTTGCATATTTAATTGCCGATAAACTATCAGTTGCAACCGATAGTCCTGCCACACCAAAAGCCATTAATCTATCAACTTTTGTGTCGTGCATTGCCATTTGACCAGCCTCGTATGCATATTTATCATGCATGTAGTGAATAATGTTCATTGCATCTACATAAGTGCTGGCGATTTTTTCAAGTATTTTAAAGTATGCTTTTTTAACTTTGCTATAATCTAAAACTTCATCAGTAATTGGTTTATAGCCTTCTACAACAAGTTTTTCACTTTTTTCATCAATGCCACCATTAATAGCATAAAGAAGTGATTTAACCAAGTTACATCTAGCGCCAAAAAATTGCATTTGTTTACCAATTCTCATTGCACTAACACAACATGCAATAGCATAGTCACTGCCATAAAGTGGGCGCATTATGTCATCACTTTCATATTGAATACTATCTGTTAAAATTGAAATTTTAGCACAATATTTTTTAAAGTTTTCTGGTAAACCATTAGACCATAATATTGTTAAGTTTGGTTCTGGACTTGGGTCTAAATTAATTAATGAATGTAAAAACCTAAATGAATTTTTTGTAACCAAACTTTTTTTCTCATTAAGCATACCACCAATGCTTTCTGTTACCCAAGTAGGGTCACCAGCAAAAACTTCATCATATTCAGGAGTGCGCAAATGACGAACTAAACGAAGTTTAATAATAAACTGGTCTACAAGTTCTTGCGCTAACTGTTCAGTTATTACACCCGTCATTAAATCTCTTTGTACATAAATATCTAAGAAAGTAGACACTCTACCCAAACTCATCGCTGCGCCATTATTTTCTTTAACACTTGCAAGATAACCAAAATATGTCCACTGAAAAGCCTCTTTTGCATCTTGTGCTGGTACTGATATATCAAAACCATAACCTTTCGCCATTTCTTTCATAGCATTTAACGCTCTAATTTGCTCGTTAACTTCTTCTCTTAGTCTAATAACTTCATCATCACAAATATTTAAAAGCTCTGGCTTTAACATATCTGCTTGCTTTTCTGCAATTAATCTATCAATACCATAAAGAGCAACTCTTCTATAGTCGCCAATTATTCTTCCTCTTCCATACGCATCTGGAAGACCAGTTATTAAGCCAGCACTTCTTGCTCGTCTAATTTCTGGAGTATATGCGTCAAAAACACCATCGTTATGTGTTTTCCTCATACCTGATGTAAAAAACTCGTCAATACGCTTGTCTAATTCTTTGTTGTATGCCAGCAAAGCACCTTTTGCTGTTCTTAAACCACCATAAACGTTTACAATTCTTTTTAATGGTTTATCGGTTTGAAGACCAACAACCACTTCATTTGCTTTATCAATATATCCCGGTTTAAAACTATTAATGCCAGAAATTCTTTTTAATTCAACATCTAAAAGCCCTTTTTCCATTTCTTCTTTTAAAAGGTTTTCACATTTACTCCAAACCTTTTCTGTTTTCTTTGTTTTAGATTCTAAAAACTTATCATCTCCCAAATATTCCGTATAATTATCGGCAATAAACGATGCAACATCAATGTCTTTTTGCCATTTTTTACCTTTAAAACCATTCCATTGTTTAACGTTTTCCATAATTACCTCCTTTTGGTCCTTATATTATATCAAAATTATTGCTAATTGTATTGCGTTTTAACACATTTTTTAAAAAAATTAAAAAAGATAGACTAACCAAAATCTTTATTATGTTAATCTATCTTTAAATGTTCTTAAATATTATTTTACTTACAAATTTCATCTACTCTATTTCTTCATATAAAATTGAATATAAAGCCAAATCATATCTTGCATGAGTATTATTAGTTTTTCCTGCTTTTCTTAAAATTCCTTCAAACGTCATTCCCGCTCGTTTCATAACATTTCCGCTTTTTATATTTAAAGTATCGTGCTTACAAACAATCCTTTTTGCAATATTGTTATGTTTAATATATTTAAACATATTTACCAATGCCTCTGTCATATAGCCTTTACCTTGAAACTTTTCATTTAGAATATAACCAATTTCTATAATACCATCTGCTTTTGGCAAATAATCATCAATATCAATTGATCCTATTACTTTACCATTTTCTTTAAGAGAAATTGCGTAAGCTCTTAAATATGTATTTTTTGAATAATTTTTTCTCATTTTTTTTATTCTTTCTTTTGCCTCTTCAATGTTTGTATAAGGTTTAAAAGATAAAAATTTTGAAACAATAGGATTACTTGCATATTCATACAAATCTTTATAGTCTTTAGTTTGCCACTCACGAATTATAAGCCTTTCAGTTTCATATAGTATTTTCATAAATCTAATTAATTTTTCATCACTTATTTTAAATGAAAAATGCCCCTTTCTTTAAATTTGTGTTTAAATATATTTCTTGGAAATATACTAATATAAGTATTATATTTATGCTTGAGAACTTCCTACTAGTTAATAGAACAATTTTTTCTTTTTACCCACATTGCAAACATAAATGAATATTTTCGAAATTTAAATTTGCAAGGTCTTGTTTTCTAATATAGAAATATATGCAACCACAATCACCAAACATAATTTCTTCAGATATAGTTCCAAATTGTGCAAGTAGTACCCAATCATTTGCTTTTTGTTTAATATCTTTTCTTAATTTGTTTGGCAAATCTACCGGTTCACCACAATTTATTCCACGACTAACCATTTCACACTCTTCAAGTATTGAATTTTGAATTATATCTGCATAGCCTAAAAGTTTAAAACTTTGTTCTGGGTCAACAGCTGGATCAATATCAAACTGAGTTACAACCTCATCATATTCATCCCAATCTGCATCTTCGTCATAAACATCGCTATATTCTTCAAAAGCAGGCAAACTTTTTTTACTTTCAAACTTTATCTTCATCTCTGGGACAATAAATTGTTCTTCTAAATCTTCTGGCAAATCGCTTTCTAAAAGTTCTTTTTCATTTACAAAAAATACTTTTGCAGCCCCTTTATCTTTAGGATCAAAACCCCAAAGCATTGTATTTAAATCATAAAAGAAATATAACATACCATTATGCGGTAAAACATTATCTAAATCATACTTTTGCACTTCTTCTAAATTTATTTGAGCAATAAATGATAATGGTCTATTTTTTGTTTCATCATTAAAATTTGTTCCAACAAAATATGGCCAAATAAAATCTTTTGGCAAATGTGGTTTACCACCAATTTTTGAAGAGCCTAAACTAAGTTGCTTATTTGATTCTTTAAGTTTAAAATTTATAGCATTTTTAATAATTTTTGACAAAATTTTATTCATTATACCCCCAGCAAAGTTATTCAATTTTTTGATAATAACCTTATATAAAAAGATTTAACATTTCATTATTCCAAAGTCAAGTAATTATTGGACATAATTATAAGTAATCAATATATCTTCAGATACATTATTAACCACATAATAACCATTTGAATCTAAATTTAATTCCACACCATTATTATAAACTTTTAATTTATTAATATCATAGTTTCTATACAATTCTACTTTAAATTTATAGGTATCTCCCGCTTTAACTTTATTTGTAATTGAATAATCTAAATTATGTATTTTTGCATTATCTTCAGCTATTGAGTTTTCTTCATGTAATTTATAAACACAATAGTTGGTATTATTTTGCACTTTAAATGCTTTTGAAATGGTTATATAAAAATTAAAGTCAGTTGGTCTAGAAAGTGCAACAAATTCATTTGAAAGTGTTAAGTAATTACAATTACCATTTGTGCGGAAATTGTCCATATGAATTGTTTTATTTGCATCAGTAAATATTTCACAAACATATTCCGACTTTTGCTCAAGGTCTATATTATTAAGCCAATTATAATATATTGAAGAAAAATACAAATTGGAATAACTATCATTTATATTATAATTATACGAAACGTTATAATCTTCATTATCACAATAAATATTTACACTATAGTTTGTTCTTGTTGATGCAATAATGCCACATGTGCTTGTTAGTCCAACTAAACAACAAATTAACACAATAGCACAAATATTTACTATTTTATAAATTTTCTTATGTTTTACATCAACTTCATTAATATAATTTACTGTTGCAGCGGCCAGTACTTTCTTTTGAGCAATTTGCACTATTAATCCAATTAAAAGCCCTGCAAAAAACGGAGTATAATGACCAAGATTAGTTAACAAATCATTAGGATATATTTCAAAACCAAAAGATGAAGTTCCACCATTAAAGCACATAGATATATAAATTACACCTAAAATAATGGCTCCTAAAATTGTATTAGTTTTGTTTCTTTTGGCTTTTTGAAAAGAAAATATATAATCAATAATTATGTAACCATAAAAACAATACTGCACTCCAGATGCGCCTATCCATGCTACACTCAAATTATTTCCTGCTGTAAATGCTGCGTCAAAAATAATAACAGCCAAAGTCAATAATATAAAATTAAAGGTGCCCGTTTTACGCTCAACATATACTCCACAAGTTGTAAATGCAAGCATATTTAATAAAACATGTTGCCAATTAGAATGAAAAACATTATTCAAAAAAGCCTGAAATAAATTACTAAAACATAATTTATCCCAAACATGCTCATTGGTAGCAACGTCAGGAGTAGCATTTCCACAAAAAACATAAATTAAAATACAAGTGCTAATAAATAAAACTGTTCCTAAATAAAAATAGTTTCTTGTCCACCATGTTAGTTTTTTATTTTTATCATCAAAAAATTTCATATAATTTCCTTTTTATAAAATGTTTAGTTATAAATTAGTAAAAACTCTTATTTCACAATTGCAATATGGAATTAATTTATTAAACTCTTTTTTTATAAATTTATTATTATTTAATATATATTCAATAAACTTTGCCACACCACTATGAGTTACTATTAAAATTGTTTTATTAGAATAATTTTTAATTAAATAATTATAAAAATTTTTAACTCTTTTAAATGCCTCTTTTAAGTTTTCCATTCCATAATTTTTATCTCGTCTCTTTTTGATTTTTAATTCTTCTTGAGTTAATTTATTAAAGTACTTACCAGTAAAATAGCCTTGGTCAATATCTGTTAATCTTTCGTCTCTTATTATTTTTAAATTGTGATATTTGTTAATTATATTTGCAGTTTGTACAGCCCTTAATAGCGGCGAACAAAATATATAATCAAAACAAATATTTTTTAAATTAATTGCCGCTTCACTACTTTGTTCAATTCCAATATCACAAAGCCTATTATTAACTCTGCCTTGAGTTTTTTTTTGTCTATTCCAAACAGTCATTCCATGTCTAATTATATACAAATTCATAATGTGCCTTTATATTTTTATTTCTTTTTAAAATTTTCAACTTTAGTTTTAGCTGCAATAAGAAAAAATACAACAGCAATTATAAGAGAAACAACAACAAAAGCAATTAAGGCTCCATTATTAAAGTTGTAACCAATGTGTTCATAATAAGCCGAATTTTTAATATTAAAAATAATTCTAACAATATAATAAATAGCAAGTAAAAAATAAGCAATTGAAGCAATAAATGTTACCCAAAGTCGTCTTTTTAAAAATTTTGGAGTTTCAATAACCTCGAAGGTAGAATTACCATCACGAACATAGTTTGAAAGCTTGTATTCATCACCTAAAAAAGCATAACCAATACCATAATTAATTATAAAACCACCACCAAGAAGTGAAACAATAAATATCATGCTGGCAATATCAGAAAAGGTTGAAACCCAAATTGAAACCCCGAAAAACGCTATTCCAAACAAAATACAAAAAATCCCATAAGGAATTCTCCACATATGCCTCAACGCTTTTGAATATTTGTTCATAATTATTTCCTCATTTTTATACATTGTATCACATATGCAAAAAGTTTAAAACAAATATTCATGTTTAGTGCTAATAAAAAGTAAAAAACACCTTTCGGTGTTTTTATTTTATAAAAGTTTTTTAAACAGCAAATTGTTATTTTATAAATTTTACCTTTCCTATTTGCCTATACATTGGTTCAGATAAAGTGGAATCTGCATATCCAAGTGCTGCAAAACCATAAACTATGTGGTTATCAGGAATGCCAACCTCATTTAAAATAGTACGAATTTCAAGTTCATCACAAATATTTGTAAGTTGATTTAGCCATACTGAACCCACCCCGTAAGATTTTGCTGCTAGAAAAATATTTTGAAGTGCACAAGCATTGTCATCTCTACCAAAAATATTATCTCGCTCATTAGACGGAATTACTATAGCCACAGGATTATACATATTATAATCTTCTCTTTTAATTACCTTTGCTATGACCTTTGCTAACTTATTTATAATTTCACGATTTGATATAACTGTAAATTGCCAAGTCTTTTTGCATAAAGCACTGGGAGCATGCATAGCGGCATTTGCAATATCTTTTAATATTTCTTCTGAAATAGGCTTATCTGTAAATTTTCTAATACTTCTTCTCGTTAAAATTGTATTCATTGTTTCATTCATAATTTTCTCCTATCATTTATTATATTATTAAAAATTAAAACTGAACACTTTATTTATCAATTTTTTTAGAATAATCCCTCAATTTTGCCGCTTTCATCAATTTTCATATTCAAATAATTCGAGTTTTTTGCAAGCCCTGGCATAAGAAGCATATTTCCAGCAATAGCAACAACCATTTTTGCACCACTACGAATTTCCATATCAGTAACATTAAACACAAAATCTTTAGGTGCACCAACCATGTTTTTGTTATCTGAAAATGAAAATTGAGTTTTAGCAATATTAACAAAAAACTTTTCCATGCCTAAACGTTCAGCTAGTTCAATCTTATCATTTGCCTGTTTGCTATATTTAACTTCATGTGCACCATATATGTTTTTAGCAATTTTTTCAATTTTTGTTTTTATTGGATCTGACATATTATATGTGTATTTAAATTGGTTTTCTTTATTTGAAAGTGCTATAACCTTTTCGGCAAGTTTTAAACAACCTTTCCCACCTTGTGCAAATGCCTGAACAAAACACGCATCAACTCCTTCATTGTGGCAAAGATTATATAATAACTCCAAATCCTCCTTACTGTCATCAGCATGTTGGTTGATTGCCACTATTACATTAAGTCCAAAAACATCTTTTATATTATTAATATGCTTTTTAATATTTTCAAATCCAAAAATTAGGTTTCCGTTACCATGCTCTTTTGTAACTTTTACAACGACAACAAGCACCACGACATCAGGAACCTTTTTCAGTACTCGCGACTTAATATTTAAAAACTTTTCCGCACCCAAATCACTTCCAAAACCAGCCTCAGTTACACAATAATCTCCTAGCGACAATGCACTTTGCGTGGCAATCACGCTATTACAACCATGAGCGATATTTGCAAATGGCCCAAGATGAATCAGTGCATCAGTTCCACCTAATGTGTGTACTAAAGTGGGTTTTATAGCATCTTTTAATAAAATAGTCATTGCTTCTTCGGCGTGTAAATCCTTTGCAAAAAGTGGCTCATTTTTGTTATTAAGAGCAACTAAGATATTACCTAAATTTTGTTTCAAGTCTGCTATATTTTTGCTTAAACTTAAAATTGCCATAACTTCACTAGCTGCTGTAATATTAAACCCTGTCTTTATTTTATGTCCACAAATTTCATATTCAACCTCACGTAGACTTCTATCATTAATGTCTAGGCATCTTTTGAAAAAAATATTTTCAGTATCAATTCCAAGCTCGTTACCATGAAAAATATGATTGTCAATAATAGATGCAAGCAAATTATTAGCCTGAGCAATAGCATGAAAATCTCCAGTGAAATGAAGATTAATTTCATCACTTGGCTCTATTCTAGATAATCCTCCACCAGTAGCACCACCCTTAATTCCAAACACAGGCCCCATAGATGGCTCACGCAAGGCTAAAACTGTTTTTTGCCCAATCATATTCAAAGCATCTGCAAGCCCAATAGAAATTGTAGTTTTTCCAATTCCGGTTTTATTTGATGTCATGGCTGTCACCAAAACAAGCCTTCCCTCATTTCCACAATATGGTTTAATCTTTTTCATCTAAAACTCCTAAATATAATATAACATATTCTAAATTTTGTAACAATCTAATAACAAAAAATAAAAAGCCTTAAAAAAGACTTTTTATAATAACTAATTCAAACCAAATAGTTGCTATCCATTTTTATGTTTAATTTTCTTTTACACTTTCTGTTTTTACTTTGAATTTGTTTTTAATAAACTCAGATTGTAGTTGCTTTAAGTCACCACCGATAGATTCATTAGATAAACCATCAAGATTATTTGCATAGTTAAATACTGTTTCGGCTACTGGCTGTAATCTTAATTGATCCCACTCCTCTTCTTTATGATATTGCTGTCCAATATGTTTTTCATAACTTCTTGCAAATAGCATTTTTGGACTAGGTTTAACATTATGAAATGAAAATTGCATTCCTTTAACATTTACAATCAATACTCGTTCTTTAGAGTCGTATGAATAAGTTACACCTGGAATTCTACTCATAATTATTGAGTCAAAAGCTGTTGTAACTTCTCCCTTAAAACTATATGAAGCATCTTTATTTTGTTTAACATATGTATTCAAAAGATTTAAAGATGAATAATATAAAAAAGCATCTTCTGGATTATTTATACACATCGCACCAATATTGAGTTGGGCTTTAAGAAAAGCTTCTTGTGATATTTGCTCTTTTTCTGTTGATGAATTTTTAATTTTTTCTTTTAACTTTTCAATATCTTTAATACTACTCATAATTTATTCCTTAAAATAATGTATTTAATTATATATTTAATTAAAAAAGTTGTCAATTAATTGTATTTTATAGATTATGATTGAAGATAAAAATTTTCTTGCTTTTAGTTTTATTCAAAACAAAATTTATATCAATCCTGTCAAATATTAATTTGAGTTTTTTCTAATACTGTAAATTGTATATTTGTTAATGCTCAATTATAGTTTAGATTTTTTAAAAATAACTCTAATGCTTTTTTATGATAAGGTAAAGGTAAAAGATTCTCAACATCTTCCACATTTACTTCTTCTGCAACATGCCCATCTTCTGTTGGCTCACAAATTTTTTCACCAACTTTGACAATATAAAAATGGGCAAGAGATTCTAATGGATATTTACCTGCAGCCAACCAAAAACAGTCCACTGTAACAAACGGCTTTATATGCAACAAGTCATATCCGGACTCTTCAATGAATTCTCTTTTTAAACACTCTTCGTGTGTTTCACCTTTTTCTATGCCACCGCCGATAAAAGAATATTGTTCATACTTTTTTACCAATAACATTTTATCTTCTTTTACACAAATACCAAAACAAGTTTCGCGAAAGTCATATTCTGTATTTTGTAACTTTTCCCCAATAATAACCTTTTCCATAATAACTCCCAATTGCTCTCGCTAAAAATAATGATATCGTACTTATTATTAATTCATTTATTAATATATAACTATTTTTACCTTTTATATGTCCAAACCTTTAATAAAATATTTTATTCTCTGCTGGTGCTTTTAATCTTTTAAAATTAATTTATAATAATTTATTCTAAATAAATATAAAATAAACAACAAATAAAACTTTCTAAAATTAAATTACAATGTTATTTCTTGTTGGAATTTTTGGCGTAATTTTTCTACTGTATTATTAATTAATTCTAAATTTTCTTTATTTTTTAAATTCTTTTTTGCGTAATCAAAATATTCTTTAATATAGCCTGTTCCACCATTAAACTCTTCTTCAATCCATTTGTGTCTAGGACTTATCCAAACATGCAAATGAACACCTTTTTTTTCTCTTATTACAATATCAAAAACTTGACAAATATTCATTTCTTTTAAATAAACTTCAGTTTTATGTACATATTCAAAAATATAATTTATTTCATTTTGAGTTAACTCTGAAAAATATTCCACATGTCTTTTAGGACAAATTACCATAAACCCATTTATTGGCAATTCCCAATCTTGTGATAATGTTATCATATCATCTTCATAAACCATTCCACAAGGCAAAGAAAATTCGTGATTTGCATATGCACATCCATAGCACCCTTCTACATTTATTATATTATTAGCATAATCTATCATAACGCCTCCCAAATTAAATGTTAAAAATATTATATTATATATCATAAAAACATGAAAAACTCAATTATTATATATTTGCTATACTTATAATATAGCATTTTATTTATTGCGTGAAATTAACCCATTAACATCAGTTATTGCATTATAAATTTATTCTTTATTTAATCCATAAGATTGAATCCAAGATCTAAAATATTTTGTATCTAATGGTTCATAATCATAATCCAACAATATTTTTGTATTATTAATTAGTTCTATCGCTTCTTTTAAAACTTGTTCTTTGGTTTTTCCTGCCACATCAATAACAACTTCATTTGGCATTAGAGGTCTGTTCTTTATTATTTCATTAGACTTTCCTCTATTATTTGGAATATATAACCCTTGACCTGTTCTATGCCTTTCTTCCATTTGATCTTTAATTTGTTGAAAATTTGAAGATATTAATCTTAAAATAATATAGTCATAACCTTTAAACAATATAGGAAAACTTCTCACTCTTAAATCATCAAAATCCAAAGCAACAATGTTTCTATATCCTTTTTCATAAAACCATTTTATTTGCATTAATGTGTTTTGAAAACACAAATCTTCTTCATAAATTCCAACATCTCCAACATCATTTGGAATTATAAATTCTGGAACCATATTTTGTTCAATGTAAACTCCACTATAATGTTGATATAATTCTTTAGCCAATGTTGTCTTACCAACTGCACTAGGACCAATCAAAAATATAAAATCTTTCATTTTATTCTCCTATACTCTGATTATATCACATGAAGTAAAATATTGTATCATTTTATCAAATATTTTGATATCGCAATATCAAAACTTATCGCAAAATAATTTTGCGACATTTTAATTTTTCTTAAAATAATCAAAAATGGCAAGAAAATCAAAATCTTGCCAGCATAAAAATAAGACTTTTTACACAACTTGTTTGATGCGAAGTGTTGTTTCTCAGTTTAACCCTATTTTATATTATCACTCCCAAACTGTCTTTTCATTATTTCTAATGCATTGTTGTGAATATTTTTATTCCTTGATGAACTAGCACACAGGTCAGACAAAACTATTGGTTTTATATTGTTATCAAACAAATTAAATGCAATTGCTAGACAACAAGCATCGGTGTCTGTTCCACAAATTTCCATTTCTGTAATGCCTAAATTTTTAAACAATTTAATATTTTCACTTGAAAGGCCATAGCAATTTTTAGTTAAAATTTTCGCTTCTTTGGATACATCGCAAACAATTTCTTGTTCATCTTCATTTGTAATTCCATTCCAATTTAATATTTTTGTGTAAGGGCTTTCGCTATTATTTACACATTTTGTAAAAAAGATATTATCGAAATTATATTCCCTTAAATATTTATTTATTTTTTCTATCAAATAGCAATTTGTTTCTTTCATAAAACCTTTTTGCATATCAACTATAATAATATTTTTCATACAAACTCCTAAAATAAAAAAGAACTCTAGGCCTATACGTTCACCTGAGTCTTTTTTTTGTGTTAACACTACAAAATGAACTTTTTTGATTATTTCCGTTTGATTTTGAGATAAGTTTTTGATTTTGCGAAAATCAAAAAGTATCGACTATTTGTTTTAAATTTTTAATAATCAATCTATAATATTTATTGTTTTTAAAAATACAATTATTTTCCGAAATTATCAAATCCTCAAATTCATCTATCGAAAACCATTTTAATTCTTCTACTTCTTCATCTTGTTTTTTGAAAAAATCTAATAATTTGTCAGTTAGCACATAAAAGCAAGTTGCAAAACATTTATTATCATTTCTTTCATTTTTTGTTTTGTTTACTAAAATTTTTAAGTCGTTTTCATTTATACTCAGTCCTAGTTCTTCATTCACTTCCATTACTGCGGCTTCTGTTGTAGATTGTTTTTCAACAACATGTCCAGCACATAACCCCCAACAATTAGGGTATGATTTTTTATTTTTGCTTCTTCTTTGTAATAAGACTTCCCCTTTATTGTTGACAGGTATAACTCCAATTTCTTGATGATATAATCCTTTTTGGTGAACTACGCTTCTATATTCAAATACCCCAGTTTGTTCACCGGATGGAGTAAGCAGTTGTAATAATTCTTCTTTGTCTGCAACTTTATCCATAAATTTCTCCTTAAATTTTATTATATCATATAACCTTTGACTTTGTATCAATTTAGAAACAAAAAAATAAAAAGCCTTGAATAAGACTTTTTATACAACTTATTTGGTGCGGACAAGAGGACTTGAACCCCCACACTTTCGTACTAGATCCTAAGTCTAGCGCGTCTACCAGTTCCGCCATGTCCGCAAATTTGGGCAATGCCCCTTTTAAAAAAAGAAAACACTTAAACGTGTTATTCTTAAACTCAAACCATATGGTTTGGTGGCTCACGCGGGGCTCGAACCCGCGACCCCTTGATTAAAAGTCAAGTGCTCTACCAACTGAGCTAGTGAACCATACAATGTTTGTCGCCATTTTTTTGCGACTTTGATATATTAACACACCATGCGACTAAAGTCAACAATTATTTAAAAAAAATTACACTTATTTTAGTGTAATTTTTTTATTCAGAAAAAGTTATTTAATAATAAAAGATTTAAAAGAATTGAATAAGATAAAAGTTTGGTCAAAATTATGATTTATCATTATTAATAATTGGTTTCATCACTTCCCTTAAAACTTTTCAAGGTAAGAGGCAAAGATATGTTACTTTGCCATATATTTAAATCAAATTGAAGTTCTATATTTAAATAGTTTAAATCATAAACTTGCTCAAATGTTGTGGTTAATATATTTGAGTCTTTTATAATATAGTATTGTAATTGTAAATTAGCATCTACATTATTAATAATTTTTAATTCTCCATTATAATAACCATAAAAACAATTATTTATTGTTATATTGTTTTGCACTGAAATAAATGGTTTATTAGTGTGACTAGAATTTATACTACAAATAGAATAACAATTATATATTGTTAACCCATAAGAAATACCAATTAAACCAGCAATATTCTTTTCGTTATATGCTGTATTGATTGAATCTGGATTAGTATGGCTGGCTGTAATTTCAGTTTGTGCAAAACAATTTTTTATTACACAATTACTATTAGCAACTCCCAAAAAGCCACCAATCGTAAAACTTTCATATGGGTCAGTTATATACGCATTAGCATTAATTTTTCCAACAGACCAACAATTTTCTATAGTTGAATTCCATGCAAATGCGCATAAACCACCAAACGTTTTTGCATCATATCCTGAATAATCTATAACAAAGTTTTCTAACCCTAAATTTATTATTGTAGAATCGCAAACATAACCAAACAACCCAATGTTGTCACCCGTTGATCTTATTAATTTAGCATTTTTAATTACTTTATTATTACCATCAAAATAGCCTTTATTAAAATTACTTATTGCCTTTATTTCTTTATTTTCACAATCTATATCTTCTGTTAATTTAAAATATTTATTATGAAAATTAGCATTTCCACATAAATAAGTTATTGAACACAAATCATCATATGATTGAATTAAATATGGATCTATTTGAGTTCCCTCACCTTGTAAAACTTTAGACCATATAGCATAACAATTTCTTTCGCTTTGTAAATCTTTTATAGTAATATAAGTATTTGGTATTACATAAATATCGTTATATAACCAACCATTAAACCATAACCCATCTTTTTGTATGTTGCAAGATGGCGTGGCATGAGTAGAATCATACTTAGTCAAGTAAGTTGCGTATAATTGTTCATCTACATAATAATTTATTGTTATGTCATTGGCTTCCCAATTTGGAATTAACTTTATGTTTGCTTTACTACTTGTTGTTAAATTTATAAGTGTTTCTTTATCTGCCACATACCTTACAATTTCATTATTAATATATAAAGAATAATTTACAAATGTATATCCTTGTTTATAATCTAAATTTTGAGGTAATGTATAAGGAGTATCATACGTTAAAGATAATGTTTCATTGCTGAGTGAATAATTGTCAATGAGAACATTATAAGCAATTGGCTTCCAATTAACAATAAATTCCAATATTTCATTTTGCCGCACTTCAAAAGATGTATCTGCAAACAAATCACCAGCAGAATAATTTTTGTTATTTTTGTTTGATGTATAACTATTAAAATAATACCCTGTTTTTGCAAAACTAGTGCAATCTTTTAAATGTACATTATTTCCCCATATATATGAGTATGTTTCACTTTTTGTGTCACTTAGTATATATTTTATATCAAAATTTACACCCCTGAAAACAATGTTTAAATTTATTGTAGTTGAATAAGTTGTTAAATTTTTAACAACATCTCCAACATAATATTTTTGACTATTAAATGTAAAATAATCTACTATTTGATTATGATAATAGCAATCAATTAAAGTAAATTCTTCATCATAATTTGCAACTCCAGCATTATAATTAAAATCGCCATAACAATAATTAATGCTATAAGAAATTGGTGTCCAAATGGCTTTAAACACAAATTTGCTTTGAGTTTTAGACAATAAGTCTATTTGTTGTTTGTTTAAATATTCTTTTCCTTCGCATTCCCAATGTGAAAAAGTATAACCCGTTTTATAAAAAGCATTATTTGGCAATGTATAAGTTTGTGAACATTTATAAACTATGTTATTCATTCCACCATTTGCGCCATTGGCATCAAAAGTTATGGTGTACTCTAATTCTTTCCACTGGGCATAAAAATCAATAACTTGATTATGCGTTGCAGTTAAATTAACTATTGTATCTTTATCGTAAAATATTTTTTCTCCATATTTCCAATTTTTTAACATTAAATATTCTTTAGTAAATAAGCATTCATTAAGTTTTTGGGGCTGGTCGTATACAAACTCTTGCATTTGCATTTCACCAATACATCCATCACCATTAAACCGTATATAATACTTAATTGGTTCTAGTTTAATATAAATATTACAACTTTGTTGTATTGGTTGAAAAAAATTAAATATTTCATTAAAGTTTTCGTCTTTATAATATCCAATAAAATTATAACCCGTTTTAGAATAATCTTCACTTTCTAATAATTCGTTTTTATAAACTTCTTTGGTTTTTACTACTTGATTATTTAACATATAGTTTACGGTTAAATGATTATTATAATGCTCAACCAAAGAGATATTTAAATTATGTTCAACCTTATTTACTTTATTAATTGGAATACAAACATTCACCATATCAAACGCTACATTGCCACTAATATTTAAATCTCCATTAATTATTCCAATTGCATTACCGGCTGTATCGATTAATACCCCGCCCTTATTAGAATCGGAAATAGTGGCATTTGTTTGAATAACCATAGTACCATCAGAATTAGATTCTACTTTATATATCATACCCTCGGCAATTTTGCTTTGTGCTTCTTGCAATGTATCATTATTTAAATATGTAATTGCATAAACATTATTACCCATTTTAACATTATTACTGTTGCCAATTTTTACAGGAATAGATTTAGGTATATCTACTTGTATTATTGCTATATTGTTTTCTTCATCAAAACCTACTATTTTTTCTACCTCATATTCTTCTCCGTTATTTAGTAATACTGTTGCCTGTTTACAATCTGTTATGTTGCTATAAACTGTTACGGCTAAACCTGTATTATTTATAAAAAAACCAGTTCCTGATTTTGGAGAATGTGGATTGCTTGCAGAAATATAAAAAACAGATAAATTATATTTAATTAAAACTTGATTACTTGATAATTTTACTGGAACTAAAAAAGAACAGACTGCAAAAATAATGCTTATTATAATTGCTAAGCCTAAGCCCATAACAATATGCCGTGGTTTTATTTTTGGTTTACTTTTATCTTCTTGAATAATATTTATTGGCTGCTTGTTTTCATTTGCCAGTTCAAAAAACTGTGATATAGTCACACCTAATATATCACATAATTTTTCAAGTGTTTGCAAATCTGGCTGTGATAAGTTATTTTCCCACTTTGACACAGCCTGATAAGAAACATTTAATTGTTTACCTAATTGCTCTTGAGTTAAACCTTTTTGTTTTCTTAAATCGGCAATAATATGCCCATATTTTTTCAAGTAAAGTTTCCTCCTTGTTATGCTTTATTATATCATAAGTATTTTAAAAAAAATATTTTTTATCTCAACTATTAGTTGAATTGCATTATTATTAGTTGATATTTAAAAAAATTAGACTATCCTTTAACAAGATAGTCTAATTAATTTATTTATTAACAAACATTTTACCTACTAACTCTTTTACAACAGCACCATTTGCTTTGCCTTGAGTATGTTTCATAACATAACCTATAATAAAACTTATAACTTTAGGGTCAGTTTTAACTTGTTCTACTGCTTTTGGATTTTCTTCTTTAAACTGTAGCAATATTTGTTCAATTTGCTCATCAGTAATTATTGTTAAAAGGTTTAATTCTTTAGCGAGTTTTAATGGACTTTGTTTGCAAGTTATAACTTTATCTAAAAGTTCAAGACCTATTACTTTCGTTATTTTTTTATCTTCAACTATTTTTATAATTTCAACCAAAGATTCTTCCGAAATTGGGAAAACATATTCTTCTTGGTCTTTTACTAAACGAAGTAAATCAGTTAAAATCCAGTTGCTTATTTTTTTAGGCACATTATATAATTTTACACAAGTTTCAAAATAATCAGAAATATATTTGTTTGTTGTTAATTGTTTACTATCTTGTGCAGATAGCAAATATTGTTCTTCATATAGTTTTCGCCTTTCTTTAGGAAGCATTGGCATTTCTTGCTTTATTCTTACAATATCTTCCTCTCTAATAGTTATAGGTAAAATATCTGGGTCAGGAAAATATCTATAATCTTGCGCTTCTTCTTTTGTACGCATACTAAGGTTTTTGCCTTTTGCATCGTCCCATTTGCGGGTTTCTTGAATTACTTTATCTCCGTCATTTAAAACTGCTGTTTGTCTTTTAATTTCATATTCTATAGCCCTTGAAACACTTTTAAAGGAGTTTAAGTTTTTCATTTCTGTTCTTGTGCCAAAAGTTTTACTTCCTTTTGGTTTTAATGAAAGGTTTACATCACATCTCATTCCTCCTTCTTGCATTTTACATTCGGCAATACCGGCAAATACTAAAGCCTCTCTTACTCTTTTTAAAAACTCATCTACTTCTTCACTTGAACAAAAATCAGGCTCAGTAACAATTTCAATTAATGGAGTTCCCCCTCTGTTGTAGTCTACAAGTGAGCCTACACTTTTGCTAATATGTGTAAGTTTTCCAGCATCTTCTTCTAAATGTATTCTGTTTAATCTAATTGTTTTACCAGAAGAAAGTTCAATTTTTCCACCAACACAAAGAGGATGAACCATTTGACTAATTTGATATGCTTTAGATAAATCAGGATAAAAGTAGTTTTTTCGCTCCATAACCGCATATGAAGAAATTTTACAATCAAAACAAAGGCCTGCTTTAATACATAACTCAACTGCACGTTTGTTTATAACTGGCAATGCGCCCGGCATACCTGTGCAAACGGGACAAGTGTTAGCATTTGGTTGTGCACCAAACTCGTTTTTGCAAGAACAAAATACTTTTGTTTTAGTTGCAAGTTCTGCATGAATTTCAAGTCCTATTACAACATCATATTGCATATTTACTTTCCTCCTTTTGTTAATTTTAAAAATTTATCTGCCAAATCATAAAGAACAGCTTCTGTTTTTTCTGCAGACATAAATTGTAAGCCAAGTGGCAAATCTTTTTTACCTAAAGAATATGGCACAGAAATTGCTGGAATACCTGCAAGGCTTGCTGGCACGGTAAATAAATCTTCTAAATACATAGAAACAGGATCTGATATTTTGCCTCCAATTTCAAATGCTTCACCAGCAGTTGTTGGAGTGATAATAACATCACACTTTTCAAAAGCACGCTCAAATTCTTTTTTAAGAAGTTCTTGTACTCTTTTCGCTTTTTTGTAATAAGCATCAAAATAGCCACTAGACAAAACATAGTTGCCAAGTATTATACGCCTTTGAACTTCTTTACCAAAGCCCTCGCTACGGCTTTTTATATACAATTCTTCTAAAGTTTTTGCATCTTTGCTTCTTGTTGTATATTTAACACCATCGAATCTTGCAAGGTTTGAGGTTGCCTCTGCAGGTGAAATTATATAATAGCAAGCGAGTGAGTTTTTAATATGTTCAATATCAACTTCTACAATTTTATGCCCTGCTTTTTCTAATATATCTATAGCCTCTTTAAACTTTGAATATTGTTCTAATTTTTCTATGCCCTCTTTTAACTGTTTGCAAATGCCTATAACATATTTATCTTTAATTTTGCTTGCACCAAAATCACTTTCAATACTTGTTGCATCTAAACTATCTTTTCCTGCAATTATTTCAAGCATATATTTATTATCTTCAACCGTTTTAGTAATAGGAGATGCTTGGTCAGTTGAACTTGCAAATGCAACAATTCCATAGCGAGATACCGTGCCATAGGTTGGTTTGATTCCAACAACTCCGTTAAATGAACTAGGTTGCCTTATAGACCCACCTGTATCTGTCCCAATAGCAACAGGGCATATTCCCGCACTAACACAAACAGCACTTCCACCACTAGAACCACCAGCAACACAATCGCTGTCTATTGCGTTTTTACAAACTCCGTAACAAGAGTTTTCGCAACTACCACCCATAGCAAATTCATCCATGTTTGTTCTAGCAAAAATGATTGCATCTTCATCTAATAGTTTTTTCACCAAAGTTGCATTATATGGAGAAACAAAATCTTGCATAAACTTGCTTGCACAACCAGCCCTTTTTCCTTTGTATAAAATGTTGTCTTTAATTGCAACAGGAATGCCCGCCAGTTTTCCTAATTTTTCGCCACGTTCAACCTTTTTATCAATTTCTTTTGCTTTTAATAAAACATCATCAAAAATTTCTATTATAGCATTTAAGTGCTCATACTTTTCAGCTTGTTCTATACAATATTTAACAAGGCTTTCACTTGTAAATTGTTTTTCTTTTATACCTTGAACAAGGTCTTTTAATTTTAAATCTTTAAATTCCATTATTCCACCACCAGTGGCACAACAAAGCACTCATCTTGTTTTTCAGGAGCGTTTGCAAGTGTATCACATTTTTCTTTTTCTATAATTTCATCTTGGCGTAAATCATCTAATGTAACGCCAACCGACTTTTCTTCCTCTGGTAATTCTAAAAGAGTTATTTCATCAACAAATTGTAATATCTTTTCAAAGTCTTGCTCAAATCTTTGTTTTTCTTTTTCATTTATTTTAAGTTTACTTAAATATTCTAAATGTTTTAAATCAATCATATTTCACCTCTTATGGTTTTAGCCTACTTGGGCCTCGGAATACAAAAATGCTTTCTTTAATAGAAACTAAATCTAATAGTTTAGCAATAAGTCTATCTATACCTAGTCCAACACCACCATGTGGAGGACAACCATACTTAAAAAATTCTAAATAGTCTTTCATTTTTGCCGAATCCACACCATGTTCTTCTATTTGTTCTTTTAAAATATCATATCTATGCTCACGCACAGCACCACTGCTTACTTCCCAACCTCGGTATAACATATCAAACCCCATGCAGTCAAATGAGCCATCAATTTTTTTAGTATAAAATGCTCTAGCCTCTGCCGGAAAATCTGTTATAAAAACAAGTTCGCTATCTAAATATTCCTTTGAGTAATCACAAATTAATTTTTCGCCATCTGGGTCTAAGTCTAGTCTTTTACTTTCTTTAACTTCTACTCCATAATACTTTTTAAATATACTAAAACAATCTGCAAGTTTTATTCTTGGTATTTTTATTGGCACTTTAATTTCTGTGTCAAAAACTCTTAAAATTTCATCTCCAAACCTTTCTTTTGTTTGGCGTAAAACAAATTTAATTAAATCTTCTTCTAAATCCATCAACTCTTCGTGTGATTTTAAATGTGCAACTTCAAAATCTAAACAAAATGCCTCTGCTGTATGCCTAGATGTAAATGATTTCTCTGCCCTATAATATGAACCAATTTCAAATACTTTATCAAAACCACTTGCCATTGCCATTTGTTTGTAAAATTGTGGGCTTTGTGTAAGATATGCTTTTTGTCCGTAATAATCAAGTTCAAACACTTCGGCACCGCCCTCACTACATTGAGAAGTTATTTTTGGTGTATGAATTTCGATATATTCTTTTTTTAAAAAGAACTCTCTTATTTTAGCCTCCACAAAAGTACGTATTTCAAATTTTAAACGTTCTTTATCTGCACGCAATTCAAGCCACCTAAAGTCCATTTTTAATTCTTGGCTTGTTGTTTCACTAATTGGAATTTCTTGTGCCACACTTTCAATTTCAAAACTTGTTGGTACAAATTCTAGTCCTTTTAAAGTTACCTTTTCGGCTTTTACAGCACTGCCATAAAATCTTACAACACTTTGCCTAGAAAGTGCGCTCATTGCCTTTGCCATATCGGGCATTTTTTCTTTTTCAATAGCAACTTGAATACAACCAGTGCTATCTTTTAAAACAATAAATATTATTGTTTTTTGTTCTCTAATTTTTTCTATCCAGCCACTAATTATTATTTCTTCATCAGGCTGAACATCTTTTATATATTTTCTTTCCATATTTATATTTCCTTTTAAATTTTAGTTCTTCCTGTTTTTTAATAATTAAATAATTTATTTAATTATTTTTAGTGGCTTTATTTAAAAACCACTAATTATCTGCTAATTTCGCCCGCTACGGCATTAATAATTTTTAATATTTTCATAATTTTACCTCAATTTTAAATTATTTTTAATTACCATTTATCTTTGTTTATTTAAAATAAATAATTAATATTTTTAAAGTATCAATATTTTGTTTAATTAATATTTTAATACTCACTGTTCGTGTTATTCTTAAATTTATAAAAAACAATGGAGCAGGTTTCCCATACTCCATTGTTAACTTATAAAATTTTTCTAATAGTTAATCAACACAATAAAAGGAACCCATTAAATTTAATGCGTTATTATTGTTATTATTAACTACTAAAACTGTTAATTTAAACATAATAAATGTTCCTTTTAATTATTTTTTTATCAAAGGCATTGTATACAAAACCTTATCTAAATTACTCATATATTAATATACAAATGTAAATTTGTCAATATTATTTTTTTAAAAAAATTATTTAACAATTACCTTTAAGAAAGTTTTTTTACCTTTTTTAACAACAAATTCACCTTTAGACATATCTAACATTTCTTTCATATCAGATTTCTTTTCATTGTTAATCATTATTCCATTTTGCTCAAGTAACCTTCTTGCTTCCGATTTAGAAGATATTATTTCAAGGCTTGCCAAGAAGTCTAAAATATTAACCTCGCCTTTTAATTCAACTTCTTGTGTTGGCATATTTTCTGCGTTAATATTTCCACTTTCAAATAATTTTTTAGCAGTTTCTTGAGCCCTTATAGCCTCCTCTTCACCATGTACAAGTTTTGTTACTTCAAATGCCATGAGTTTTTTAGCTTTTACAATATCTTCTGCACACATTTTTTTAATCTCTTGAACATCAATTTTTGTAAAGAAGCGTAAAAGCCTTTCAACATCGGCATCTAAACAATTTACAAAATGTTGGAAGAAATCAAACGAAGATGTTTTATCTCTTGAAACCCAAAGAGTGCCTTTTTCTGTTTTACCCATTTTAACACCATTTGCATTGGTTAAAAGTGGACAAGTTAAACCCATCATAACAGGTCTTGGATTGCCATCTAGGTAATTCATTTTTCTAGATAAATCAACTCCGGCTAAAATGTTACCCCATTGGTCAGAGCCACCAATTTCTAAAATACAATTAAATTTGTCATTTAAGTATACAAAATCGTAGCCTTGCATTAGCATGTAACCCATTTCCATAAAGGTTAAGCCACCTTGTTGCAAACGATTTTTGTATAAGTCATTTCTAAGCATTTCATTAACATTAAAATGTACACCAACATCTCGCAAGAAATCAATGTATGTTGCTGGTTTTAACCAATCGGCATTGTCTACTAAAATTGCAGGATTATCACCATCAAATTTAATAAATTTCTTTAATAAATTTTTAATTTCTTCTGCATTATGAGCAACTTCTTCTTTGCTCATCATTTTACGCATATCTTTTTTACCACTAGGGTCACCAATAAGTGCAGTTGCACCACCAACTAAAATAATACATTTGTGTCCACAGTCTTGCAAAATTCTTGCCATTTGCAAACCAAAAAAGTGACCAATGTGCAAATTATCTGCTGTTGGGTCAATACCCATGTAAAAAGTGATTGGTCCATTTTTTAAAACTTTTTTAGTTTCTTCTAAGTGAGTTGTTTGAAACAAAAAACCTCTTGCTTCTAATTGTTCAAACGCATCGTTTCTAAATTCCATAAATTTTACCTCTTTAATTTAAATTAATGTTATTCTTATTTTATTCGCCTAATATATCAGTAAAAAACATTTAAAAAAATCTGACATTTAAGCTACTTTGCTTATGCCAGACGTTTGTGAAAATTTAAACAACATAAAACATCTACACATAGCAAAGATTCTAAATGTAGTAGTAATAATAATTGTTTAAACTAAAAAATTTTTCCATAATTATTTCCTATTAACGCTTATTAGTATAAAACAATAGTTTTAAATAGTCAAGAATTTATCAACACTAATTAATATTTTATAGATTTAAAATTCAATAAATACTAAATAACAAAAAATACCGCTTATGAGCGATATTTTATGCAATTAATTATTAATTATTTTTCTAAACCATAAGGCTCATCAAGTTTCTGATATAAAAAACTTTTATAACCTGTTCCGGCTTTTTCTACCGCTTCGTTTCTAGCAATTTCTGAATTTTTTCTAAATTCAATAATTTCATCAACAAATTTATCATTTAACATATCTTTAGAAATTGTAGAAGTATCTTTTAAATTAAGCATTTCACAAATTTCTAATGCAAGATTTAAACTATCATATAAGGCTCGCATTTTATCATTCAAAAATTTATTATTCATGCCTGCTTTTATATGTGCCTTTTTGCAACGTTCATATTTTTTGGATAATTGTTCAACTGTTAAGACACCTTTTTTATTTAAATATTTTATTAAATAATTAAAATCTCCTTTAATAAAATCCTCAACCTCTTTTCTATAAAAATATGCTCTCATAAATATCTCCTAAACATAACATAACATACAAATAAATTTTTGTCAATATTAAAGATATTTTACCCTTGATTAAACAACTATCAAAATAAAAATGCTTCTTTCAATAAAGAAGCATTAATCAAAATTTCTTAACCTTGATAGTTGTATACTTTAGTAGCATTTGTAAGAGGATCATTGCCTGATTCAATTGTAATTGAAGCCCACTGTTCTTCTGTTCCTGTATAGTTAACTGTTGATAATTTGTTACAACTAGCGAAAGCACCAGAACCTATACTTATTACTGAACTATGTATTGTTACACTTGTAAGGCTATAAGTATTTAAGAAAGCGCTCTCACCTATAGTTGTAACTCCACTTGATATTATTAAAGTTTTAAGTGAACTATTATCAAAAATACCGTTACCCATACTAACCACACTGCTTGGAATAATTATACTTGTAAATATACAACTTCCAAACGCATAATTTCCTATACTTGTTAAACTATTTGGTAATGATACGCTAGTAATATCCCAACAATCATAAAAACCATTGTCTTTAATACATGTAATGATATATTGTTGGTCATTAAATATAACTTTATTAGGAATAACCAAATCACCACTTGGCGATCCATTTGCAGCCACGCTTAATGTTTTTGCATTTGCATCTAAAACCGAGAATGTTAGATTGGTATAAGTAGAAGCATCTAATACTTCTTCTTCGACTACTGGCTCAGTGCTTTGCAATTGAATATTAAAACCATAGTTGCCGGTTACTGATTCATTATCA
>SVIS01000026.1 GCA_015069385.1 Clostridiales bacterium | reverse complement strand
GTGAAGATGGCGAACCGGTGTTAGAGGCAAATAAAGAGTATTTAACATACATAAAAGACTCTGCCACAGTATCAACATCAACTACACCACTAGAAATACGAGGAGCCGATGCATCATTAAGTTTTGGTGACAAATATTTTAGTGACTTAACAACTTCTGGAAAACCACAAGATATAAAAGTTGTATTAACATTTACAAATGTGTCAGAATTTAATGTTTTGGCAAAAGCAGACCTAACATTAAGTACAAGTAGCAATACGAGCATATTAATAAATGCTGATAAAACAGCCTTGCTGTTAGACCAAACAGGAGAAACAGCAACAGCAAGCATAACATTCACCTTATCATTGCAACCAGATGAAAATGGAGAATACCAAAGTATAACAACAGCAGCAAGCATATCACTAAACATATCACTAGAAAAATGTGCATATGCCTCAACTGATATGCGTACAGATATATCATTAAAGACATTTACAACAACCGAACAAGAGGCAATAAAAACTGCACATGGTGATACAAATGTATGGCAAACATATTCTTACACGGATACAATCTTATGTTACGCAGAACGTTATCCATATTATATAGAAATGGGAACAGAGGTATCAACAGGCACTAAATTAAGATGGCTAGTAGTTGGTACAGATGATGGTGTAGGAAACCTACAAGCCTTAACTGATGAAGATAGAATAGTACTAGGTTTAGGTTATATGCTAAAAGATACTCAGTATTACCTATTATCAGAAAAAATACTATATACAGAAAGCACAACCAACTTTGATTTATCATTCCAAAATGCATACACAAATAGTGGAGATTATTTAAACACTAAGTATGGTGTTAAAGCCAATGACTACGCAACAAGCACAATTCGTGAGTATTTAAAGGGCGGAGAAGTAAATAGAGAGGCAACTCTTGCAAGCGGAGTATTCTCAGGCGGTGGTACTTTAGTTACCTTCGCAAATACGTATTCTTTTACAAGCGAAGAAACAAATAAAATAGTAGCAAGACCACTCGCTGACCTATATAACGAAGAAGCAATAGCAAACGAAGTAGCCGAAATGAAAACAGTGCCAACATCAACAACCTCAACACCTGTAAATACAACTGCCGATAACTTCTGGATACTTAGTCAAACCGAAATGGAGACTATATTTGCCGATGATTACATAGCTGGCTCAAGAGAGATTTATGGTACTCCAATTTTTATGTCAGCACGCACATCGGTTCAGGGCTCATCTGAATATGCCGCTTCTTGGTGGTTCCGATCGCTCGATATATCTTCTAGTAAAATGACACGCTACATAATGTTTGGTGGTGATGTATACAACACTTATGTTACAGATCTTAGTATTGGTATCCGTCCTGCATTTAAAATTTAAAGTATACAAAAAGCAAGCCTATTAAAGGCTTGCTTTTTTATATATAAAACTATCTAATAACAACAAACACAATTACAAGTACTAATGCAATGGTGTATGCGACATACCACCAAACATTGCGTTTGCTTTTTACATAAAAGAATGCAGAAATTGCAGTTATTGTGTATGCAATACTTTCGCCAACAGTTCTAAGCGCAGCAAGCAATTCGCCTTCGGCAAATATTTTTTGTAAAATAAGAACAATAGCAACCATGCAAAGTCCAATAAATGCAATGAAATTAATTACTTTTCCAAAATTGTTTTTAGCCATATTTAACTCCTTTTTATTGATTAATATATTACAATTAAATGCAGAAATTGTCAACTTCAACATATATCTATTTTACAATTTATATGCAAGAATATTTTTTTATGTGTGGTTTATTTTTTTATTTGTAAAAATAGGTAAAAAAGTATCGTATTTTTCAAAATTCACAAATTTTGCGTATTGACAGCATAGGTTAATTATAGTATACTAAAAGGCGTAAAATTAAAATTATAAGAGGTAGAGTATGAAGAAGTTTTTAATATACGTTGTAATCATTGTAACTTTTTTATTCTTGGGTTTTACAGTTTACTATTTAACTCAAAACAATGAAAACATTTATATTACAATTTCAAAAGATGAGTCTATTTATAAAAATGTAGGTGAATCTTTGTGGCTAGATAATATTTTAACTTGGACAAAACCATATAAAGATACAACTTTAAATATTTCATCGGCAGATACTTCTGTTGTATCTTACGATGAAAACACTAAAAGGTTTGATTGCTTAGCAGGTGGTTTTACAACAATTACAATAACTCCATCTAACCAAAACTTTGGTCCATTTATTTTCGAAGTTTATGTTGGTGATGGTACATTAGATAATCCATTTGTAATTGATACAGCCGCAGAACTTGCTTTAATTGGCAACGACCCAGAACTTAAGTTTAATTTAACTAATAGTTATGTTTTAACTGCAGATATTGACCTTATGGCTCACAATAATGGTGTTTGGACATCACTTGGCGAATTTGCGGGCACACTTGATGGTAATTCACATGTAATTTACAACTTAAACATTACAACTGGTTCAGATGCAGGTTTATTTTCAAAATTAAGTTCTAGTGCAGTGGTTCAAAATGTTAAATTTTCAAATGCAAATATTAATGGGGCATTTGATAATGTAGGTGTTGTTGCTGGTGTAAATAAAGGAACAATCGGCAAATGCGAAGTGCTTTCTGCAAATATTGTAAACACTTCTGCAACAGGTAACACAGGTGCTATTGCTGGTTCAAACTTAATGGACGTAACCACAGGCATGATTAATATGTGTTCAGCAAATGCAAATATTACCTCAAGCGCAAATGCAGGTGGTATTGTTGGTTATAATGAATCAAGCATTGTGCTTAACTCTCGTGCAATTATTGCAGGCTTCACTGCAGGTGCTACAACTGCTAAATTTGGTGGTGTTGTTGGCGTAAATCAATCAATTTATAACTCTAGCGAAGAAATATATTATGCTAGTGCAATTAAAAATTCTTACGCAATAGTTAATCAATTGAGCGGTGAATCAGCAACAATAGGTGGTATTGTTGGTGAAAACAGCGAACAAACTTATGAAGGTCAAATGTTCTATAACACTTATGTTGGCTGTATTTATGCAACAGCAAGTGGTGTATCTGCAAATGCCGTAGGTGCAGGAACAGATTTACTTAGTTCAGATGCAACAGAAAACTTAATTTCTAAATCTAAAGATGAACTTTTAGAAAAAGCATCTTATTCTGGTTATAATTTTGACAATGTTTGGACAATATCTTCTTCACAAACAGCAAACATTAACTACGAGGGTAGTTATGAAACATATAAAATAATTGCAATTGGTAAAGAAATTACTTCTGAACAATTATCTTTACAAGAATTTTTAACAAATGTAAAATCTAATTTAGCATCAAATACAACTACTTATAGGGTAACACAAGATACAGTTGTTGATCTTAATGGTGCTTATTGGTCAACTGTTGCTCCAAATCAAGATGAACCAATGCTTGCATCAATAATTGTAGATGATGGTGTTACTTGCAAAATTACAAACTTTAAATTAAAAGGTTCAAACACAAGTTTCTTTGGTTATATTTCTGGTAATACAATTATTAAAGGTGTTACCTTTGAAAATAATATTGTAGTTGAATCTTGCTCTGGAAATAATTCAGCAATAGTAGCAACTGGTCTATTAAATGGTGCTACTTTAGAAAATGTGAAAGTTAAAAATTATGTTTCAATTTCAACTCAAGCACAAAATGTTGGTTTAATATGTGGAACAAATAACAATGGCTCAATTATTAATTGCTCTGTTGAGTGTGAACAAGTTAAAACCATTACGGTTCAAACTTCTGACCAATTGGTAAACATGGGTGGTATTGTTGGTAATAACGAAGGCTATGTTTCTGGCTGTTATGTTTCAGGTGTTCAATTAGCAGTTAATCTTTCTGTTAATGCAGGCGGAAGTTTAAATTTTGGCGGTATTGCAGGTATTATTAGTGCAAACATTTCAAATTGTAAAGTAGATAGTTTTGTATGTGATACAACCGCTTCTGGCACAATATATGCAGGTGGCGTAGTTGGATATACAACAGCTGGCACAAGCACAATTAATAAATGTTATTCACTTGCTAATATTAAAGTTACTACTAGCAATTCTAAAGCATATCTTGGTGGTATTGTTGGTTACCTTGCAAGCGGTGTAAGCATTAAGGGTAGTTTCTATGATTCAAGCGAACTTACTGCATATAACGTAGGTGGCTTAGCAGCAATTAACCATGGTACAATTTATTCTTCTTATGTTGGTGAGTGTCAATTAACTGGAATAAGAGTTGGTGGTTTATCAGTTCAAACATATGGTAAAGTTACTGATTGTTACATTTTATCAAATTTAAATTCTGTAAATTCAGATAGTGTTCTTTGTGGTATTACATACTTTGTTGGTGCAGATTGCTATATTGAACATATATTTAGTAATGCAACTTTCTCAGGTAATGGTAAATTCTATGCTGAATCACAATCAGAATTTAGAATGAACAATGCGGCACAATGGTTTGGTAACCTTACTAATGAAATTGCTTTTGGTGATGTAATTAACAACATTGTATTAGTAAATAATGGTGCAAAAGTTCAAGATTCAGGAATGTTAGGCTTTACAGGAAGCAGCAACCATTGGATTGATGCGACAGCAGCACAATGTCGTGGTGAGGGTAATTATTCAGTATTTAAAGACAAAGCAGGCTTTGATGCTACAGTTTGGTCTTTTAATTCCGAAGCAGGTTTCCCAACTCTAATTGATGTTATTAAAGCATAAAAACTAATGATTAAAAAACACTATGATAATATAGTGTTTTTTTTAATTTAATCTATACCAGATGGCATTTCTTGCTTTGTCTCCAATGTAAGTTGTTTTATTGCGGTAATCATTTATAAATTTTTCAAAATCTTTGAATAATAGATGCATTTAAAATTTATATGGTATAATATAAGCGAGGTGATTATGAATAATGGACATATGATTTTATAAGTTTGCCGAAAAGGAAACGGGTGAACTTTCAATGGTTTTAAATAAATTAGGGTATCCTTGTATTTAAACCTATTGACTTTTTAAAAAGAATTGATTATAATACTACTAATTTAATTGCCTATGAAGGAACTAGCGAGTAAATGATTAATAAAGAGAGTTTGCGGTTGGTGAAAGCAAATGAAAGTCGTTATTCGTGTCTACTCTGGAGGCACCAATGAAAGTTGGGTTGACTACACAACAAAAGAATGTAGAAACTAAGAGTGATAAATTGAAGTGGCACCGCGCACTTTTAAGCGCCTTCAAAAACAGATTTGTTTTTGGAGGTTTTTTTATGAAACTTAAAGTATTGTTTTATATTATTCGTTCTAATAATTCCCGAAAGGGATAGTCTTTTTTTGCGTGTAAAAAATATAAAAACAATATAAAATTTAAGGAGAATAAAAAAATGTTAGATATAAAAGATATTAAAAAAAGAAAAGAATATTATAATGAATGTTTTAAGAAAAGAGAGTATGAAGTTGATTTAGATAATTTGATTAACTTATACGACAAGCAAAATAAAATTAAACAAGAGCAAGAAACTTTACTTGCATTAAAAAATAAAGGTGCAAAAGAATTTGAATTTGCAAAAAAAAGAAATGCTGAAAATTTAGAAGAATTACAAGCAAATCTAAGAGCAAACACACAAAAGATTGCTGAACTAACAAAAGAATATAATGAAGCACTAGAAGAATATAATAAAATCTTCTTGGCACTTCCAAACATTGTTGTTGATGATACACCAACTGGCGGAAAAGAAAACAATGTAGTATTAAAAGAATTTAAAGAAAAACCAAAGTTTGAATTCAAACCTAAAACACATATCGAATTATGTAAACAACACAATCTTATTGATTATGAAAGAGCAATTAAAATTGCAGGCGAAGGAAATTGGATTTATAACGGACTTGGTGCAAAACTTGAATGGGCAATTTTAAATTTCTGTATAAATGAACATCTTACAGACGGGTTTGAGTTTAAATTATTGCCACATATATTAAAGTATGATTGTGGATTTGGTGCTGGACAATTCCCAAAATTTGCAGAAGAAGATTTCTTTATAGATAAAAGATTTTTACCAAATAACTTCCTACTACCAACCGCAGAAACTGCACTTGTTAATCTTCATAAAAATGAAATTTTAAAGGAAGAAGAATTACCTAAAAAATACTTTGCCTACACTCCTTGTTTTAGGATTGAAGCCGGTAGTAATAGACCTGACGAAAAAGGCATGATTAGAGGTCATCAATTTAATAAAGTAGAAATGGTTGAATATACTACACCAGAAGATGGCGAACGTGCTTGGGAAGAACTACTATGCAAGGCAGAAAGAATCGTGCAAAAGTTAGGATTACACTATCGTTTGGTTAAACTTGCCGGTGGAGATTATGCACATGGTATGGCAAGAACTTATGACATAGAAATATATATTCCAAGTATGGATAGATATACCGAAGTAAGTAGTGTTAGCACGGCATTAAATTATCAAGCAAGAAGAACAAATACAAAATATCTTAAAGCAGATGGCACAAAAGATTATGTTTATACACTTAATGCAAGTGGTATAGCAACAAGCCGAATATTCCCTGCGATTTTGGAACAATACCAAAATGAAGATGGAACTATTACTATTCCAGATGTTTTAGTGCCATATATGGGTTGTAAGGTTTTAAAATAGGTGAATTTATGAAAACACTTAATAAAGTAGAAGGCAAAGAAATAGATTTGCTATTAAAAAAATATTGTGAGGCAGTTCCAGATAAAGGTTGGGTTCCTAAATTTGTTTATAATGTTGTTTTACACAATACTGAAACAATTATAGGTGAGTGCGAAGCGAGAATTGGTAATACTGACAACTTATTTTATAATGGGCATATAGGTTATGCTATAAACTCTGAATATAGAGGAAATGGTTATGCTGGTATGGCTGTTGAGTTACTATTACAAGTTTGTAAAGAAAATGGACTTGATGAAGTTTATATAACAAATAGTCCTGATAATACTAACTCTAAAAGAGTTTGTGAAAAAATAAATGCTAATTTTTTAGGATTATTCGAGTTGCCTCTTGACAATGCTATGAGAATTGAAGATGGCGAAACGCATAAAAATGTATTTCAAATTGATTTGTAATTTGATTAAAATTATTTATTTTTTGAATTTGGTGGACATTTTTAAAAATTTTGACGTGACCACCTTTTGTCCATACTGAGCGTAAGCAAACAATTAAATATGCTCCAGATGCCATATGGGCACTTGAATGTAAATTAGAAGATATGGAAACGTCACTTTTATTTTTAAAGGAAAACAAATTTATATAAACATTATATTTAAAGAGCAAAGTGTTAGACAAAGAGTTTGTGGTGTAAAAATGTCAATAAGTGCTAGTATGCTTTAAAAATGTTTTGGCTGTTTTATATTATATTTAAGGAGATTTTATGAACATTATTATAATGGGAAAAAGTAGATGTGGTAAAAGTATGCTTGCAAATTTGATTTGTAAAAATTTAGTTGGTTATAGCAAAATTTCTTTAGATTATTTGGTAATGACTTTTAAAAAAGTTTTTGGCGATTTAGATTTAGAATATTATAAAAATAAAGAAAGTAAATTTACACAATTTGTAGAAGAATATCTTAATAATTGCATATACAAAGATAATAATTGTGGCCTATATTATGTTTTGGAAGGCGCAGATTTGCCAAAGGAAACAATATTAAGGTTAAATAAGTTAAACAATACTAAAGTTATATTTTTAGGTAAAACACAAATAAGTCCAAAAGATTTTTTTGATGAAATTAGAAAATATGAAAAAAACCTTCCAACTGGTGGTTGGACAAAAAAATTAAATGATGAAACTTTGCTTTCTTGGTGTACAGATTGGATAAAAAAGAGTAAAGAATATAAACTGTTTTGTGAAGAAAACGGAATAGACTTCTTTGATACTTCAATAAATCAAAGTGAGGTTTTAAATGACATTTTAAATAAAGTAAAAGATAATTCATAACCTTATATGAATACTTAGGAGAACTACTTATGATTATATATGTTACAGGAAAGTCAGGCAGTGGTAAATCAACTTTTTCAAAACAACTTGCTAAAGAAATAAATTATAAGTATATTGATGTTGACAAAATAGGGCATAAAGTATATGAGTATCCAGATATCATGCAAAAAGCATACCAACTCTTTGGAAATGCTATTAATGATGAAAATGGCAAATTTAATAGAAAGAAATTAGGGCAAATAGTATTTAGTGAAAGACATTCAGACAGAGTTAAAGAATTTAGTGATTTAACTTGGGAATACATGAAGAAATTGCTTGATTACGAAATTGTTGAAAATTGTGTTGTAGATTGGATATTATTACCTCATACAAAATATTGGTCAAATAACGCATTAAAAATACTTATAAAACCTCAAGATGAAACTACAAGATTAAAAAAACTTATAGCAAGAGATAATATAACAATTGAATATGTTAAATTAAGAGATAAAGCTAGTATTGAATATAATGAAACAGAGTTTGATTTCGTAATTATTAACGACTATAATTCGTTGACATTAAAGGAAAATATTGCCAACATATATAATAATATTAAAAAAAATAGGATATAAAATAGGAGTAAACATGAAAATAGGTTTTTACGCAGGAAGTTTTGATCCATTTACACTTGGTCATTTACATATTGTTAAAGTAGCAAGTGAAATTTTTGATAAGGTAATAGTTGGTATTGGAGTTAACCCTAAAAAAACAAGACGGTTTGATAAATTAAAAATGAAAAATGCTATAGAACAACTTTTAAAATCAGAAAATGTAAATAATTTTGAAGTTATTACATTTGATGGATTAACAGCAGATGTTGCCTGTGAATATGGTGCTAAGTTTTTAATTCGTGGAGTAAGAAATGGTATAGATTATGACTTTGAAGAAAATTTAGCCCTTATTAATCAAGAAATTTCTAATATCGATACAGTTTATATACGTGCCGGCGAATATGGTGCTATATCATCAAGCATGGTGTTTGAATTAATAAAGCGTAATAAAGATGTAAGTAAATACATTCCAAAATATATTATAGATATAATCAAAGAATAATATTATACAGGCTAATGCTTGTTTTAGAATATAAAATATCAACCTTGTTTTAAAAAATTAAATTGAGAGAATTTTCTCTCAATTTTTTAATGAAATAAGATAGTTTTTCTTTAAATAAAATCTTTAAAAAATAACTAAAAATCGCTTGACAATCGGCTGGGGGGGGGTAGAATACAAATATATCATTAAAAAGGAGAAAGATATATGAAGAAAAACTATAAATGGCTAATAAACATAGTAGCAATATGTTTATGCATATGTGCCATGGCAATAGGCATATATGCAGCCAAACAAGCCTCACTTACTGCCACCGGAACAATAGGCTTTACAGCGCATGATTGTACAGTAGAAGTGTCTGGCACAATAGATGCATATGCTGAAGGCGGAAGTGAAAAACTAACAGGTGATAATGCAACTATAGCAAAACAAACAGTGGCATCAGAGGGTTTAACATATAACTTCCCAGCAGGCATGCATTTTAGTGACTTAAATGAGGGAGGAGATGTAATAACAATAAATCTTACAATAACAAATAAGTCAGCGTATACG
>SVIS01000006.1 GCA_015069385.1 Clostridiales bacterium | reverse complement strand
CAGGTGTGTTAGATGACGTGCAATACAATGGCTCAACTTTACAAACAGCAATAAATACACTTGCAACAAATAGTACATATAAAATAAATGAATCAGACATATATTCACAAATATCAGCACGTACCTTGGCTGGTGAAAAACCAGACATAATGAATGATGAAGATGGTAATAGTATAACAGATATACCAACAACAAATTCAAGTATAAATCAAACATTATGGGCATTAAGTGATAGCGAAGTAAGCCAATTATTACAAACTCATGGAAGCAGTAGTACATTAACAAATAACAAAACAATTGAAATTGTTGCTGGAGATACATCACCTTGTAGTTGGTGGCTTCGTTCTCCCACATTATGTTATATGAATAATAATTCAGCCTCTTCAATGGCTATTCAAACTTTTGGATTTATTAATGGTAATAATGTTAGTAGTACATGTGGCATTCGCCCAGCATTTAAACTAGTAATTGCATAACTAAAAAATAAACAAAACTCTTACTAATTAAAGGTAAGAGTTTTTAGTTTAAAAATTATTATATAAGTCAAAAATTAAAGGTATGATTACACTTATTTGTAGAGTATTTATAATATACATTTTAATTTTGTTTGTATTTAGATTAATGGGTAAAAGACAATTAGGTCAAATGCAACCATTTGAACTTGTGCTAACATTAATTATTGCCGACCTTGCAACAATACCAATGGCAGAAATGAGTGTGCCAATTTTAAACGGAATTGTTCCACTTTTAACTTTAGTAGTATTTCATTTTGTACTAACAATATTAACTCAACTTAGTCCAAAATTTGCAAACTTTATTAGCGGAAAACCTGTAATAGTTGTTGATTCTAATGGAATAATTTATTCAGCATTATGTAAACTAAATATTACTATAGATGATCTTTTTGAGGCAATAAGAGGCGCTGGATATTTTAGTTTTACCGAGGTTCAATATGCAATAATGGAAACTAACGGAAAGGTGAGTGTTATGCCAAAGCCTGAATTTGCACCTGCAACAAAACAAGATTTAAAAATAAAAGAGTTAGATGACTCTTTGCCGCTAACAATTATTTCTGATGGACAATACATGGAAGAGAATTTAAAAATGAGTGATAAAAATAAGGCATTTTTTGAAAAATTAATTCAAGATGAAAAAATTAAATCAATAAAAAAAGTATTAATTTTAACAATTACAAAACAAGGAGAAATATTTTTGCAAGAGAAAGATAAACCTTGCAAAACATTACAAGTTTAAACATTTTAAATTATATAAATATTCAAGAAAAAATATATTATTATTTTTTTAAAAAGGAAAAATATGAAAAGATTATTAAGTATTATTATTATTTCTATTTTTTTAATTTCGCTTTGTGTTTTAGATGAAGTTGTTGCAAAAAAAACACTTGATGAAATAAACCAAAAAGGTGAACAATTATTTTTAATTGCAGTAAATAATGAAAATATAAATACTGAAGAAATATTAATTAAAACAAGAGAATTGTTTGAAATTTGGAATACAAAACAAGAATTTTTATGTTTTTTTGTAAATTATAAAGATATGCATGAAATGGGAAATGAATTAATTAAAATGATTTCATACTGTAAAAATAATATTAAAGAAGAATATACAACTTCGCTAGAATTAGTTATTTATTATTGTGAAACATTTAAACATATTATGGGGGTTAGTTTAAATAATATTTTTTAAATAAAATGGCTATTTAAGCCATTTTTTTATTTTTATGTTTTTTAAATATTTTTTTATTAAACTTTTGTTTTAACCAAACTAAAATTGAATTTATTTCTATTAAATTAAATACAAGACAAAGTAAAATATAAAATAAACAACCAACAGTGCATGATATTGCTAATGCAAAAAAACAATTTGTAAAATTTAGCAATAAATTACAAAGTAAAGAACAAATACTTGCTGATGGAATAACAAAGGCACAAGATAACCATAAAAATTTAGATATTTGTAATTTGCAACCAATTATTTTTTTAAGCATTCTTAAATTTAAAATACAAGTTGTTAAGAATAATAATCCAAATCCATAAATTAATGCATTAATTCCAAGAAGTTTTGGTAAAAACCAAATTGACAAAATTAAAAGTATAGCACCAAGCACATAATTTTTCATGGACTTTACTTCATAGCCAAGTGAATTAAGAAGAGAAGAGGTAATATTGGTTAAACCAAGAGGAAGCATTACCCAAGCAGATTGTTCAAGAAGTATGCCAGCCAAACTTTCGGCATAAAAGAAATTACCAATAATTTTACCAGCACCAATGTAAAGAGGTATAAAAAGAACTGAAATAAAAATAGTAAATCTTATAGCTGACACAACCCTATTTTTAATATAATTTGTGTCATTTTTGGCAAGAGCAGCAGATAAGTCTGGCACAAGAGCGGTAGAAAGTGAGCCAATAATAGTTGATGGAATATACAAAAAAGGAATTGTCATACCCATTGCTGTTCCATACAAGGTTAAGGCTTGCGCAGAGGTATATCCAGCAGCAACAAGTCGGAGTGGAACAATAAGGGCAATAAGAGGTTGTACTAAACTTCCGGCAAGCCTAACTCCAGTTATGGGGGTAGATTGCTTAATTAATGTTTTATAAAAGCCATTATGTTTTCCGCCTTTAAACTTTCCGCCAGTAGCAATATATATAATTAATACCAGTAGGGCAGAGCACAAGCAGGCGCCTGTCATAGAGATGGCTGAAACAACGGCGCCATCGGTCTGGCCAAGTAAACCACTTATTAAAACTATAAATAAAATAACTCTAGCAACTTGTTCAAAAAGTTCGGTTATGCAAAGTGAAAAATATCTATTTTGTCCCCAAATATTTCCACGAATGGTTGCATAAACGGAAGAAAACACTAATGCAGGTAATAAAATGAGTAGAAGCAAAATGCATTTATCATCAGCAAATATTGCACGCAGTACAGGAATAAAAATAATTACTATTGCACATAATGTCAAACTTAATACTATTCCAATAATTACACTTGCGGTCACCATTTTTCGTTCAGATGTAATATCGTTAGATGTTCTAAACTTTGCAGTTAACCTACTAACAACAAAAGGTAGTCCGCTAGATACAATAGTAAGCAGTACCATAAAAAGTGAAAAACTTACCTGATATTGTCCAAGGGCCTCTGCACCGATAGTCCTTGATATATATATTCTAAATAAAAAGCCAATAACTCGGGTGATTACCGAAAACAGCATAATTATAAAAACAGTTTTAAATAATGATTTCATAGTATATATTTATTTAAAGGAGTTTTATGTTATGATTTTTTCTTCACATTTTCCTCAAATGATTTACATAGATGATGATAAAACTATTGAATTTATTAAAAAAGAATTTGGCATTGAGTCAAACTTAAAAATTGGCGATTGGTTTAATTGTAATAAAAAAAATTTAGTATTAAAAAATGAATATATTGTAAAACCCTTAGATACATTTAGCAGTGTAGCAAAGGCATTGAATATATCAGAGCAACAAGTAAGGAGTGCGGCAAACACTAAAAATTTGTTTATAGGTCAAAAAATAGTTTTTTAAATGGTTGAAAAAAAACGTTATTTAATATATACTTTAATTTAAGTTTTACAAAAAGGAAGAAAAAATGATTCAAGTTAAACAAATAACTTCTAAAAAAGATATAAAAACCTTTGTTGATTTTCCAACAAAGTTATATAAAGGTGTTAAAGAATATTCTTATCCGCTAAGAGCCGATGAACTTGCAATGTTTAATCCTAAAAAAAATGTATCGTTTAAAGATTGCGAAGTTGCAATGTTTTTGGCGTATAAAGATGGCGAGGTTGTGGGTAGAATTGCCGCCATTATTCAAAAACTTTATAATGAAAAAGTAAACGAAAAACGTGTTCGCTTTACTCGCTTTGATTGTATTAATGACATACAAGTGGCAAAAGCCTTGTTTGAAACAACTGAAAATTGGGCAAAAGAAAAAGGCATGGAAATTATTCACGGTCCACTTGGTTTTAACGATTTAGACTGCGAAGGCTTAATAGTAGAAGGCTTTAACGAGCGTTGCACTTTTGAAGAAAGGTATAATTTTGAATATTATAAAGACCTCGTTGAAAACTGTGGTTATGAAAAAGAGGCTGACTGGCTTGAGCGTAAAATTTACCCACCAAAAGAAACAAACGAAAGGGTTAATAGAATTGCCGATATTGTTCAAAAACGTTATAAACTAAAGTTTGCAGAAAAAACAAATAAGGCAGATTTTATAAAAAAATATAAAGATGGCATATTAGATGTTTTAGATCAAGCTTATACTCCGCTATATGGTGTTGTGCCATATACCGAAGAAGTAAAAAAGCAACTTCTTGCACAATTTAAAACATTTATAGACTTAAGGTTTATGTTTGTTATTACAAATGACAAAGAAGAGGTGGTAAGTTTTGGTGTTTCAATACCGCAATTAAACAAGGCATTGTATAAATCTAAGGGAAGGCTTACAATACCAACTCTTTTTAGAGTTTTAAAAGCACTAAAAAAGCCAGAGGTTGTTGACTTTGCAATAATTGGCGTGCGCCCAGATTACGCAAACGATGGCGTTGGTGCACTTGCAATTAAATATTTAATGGACAATATGGAAGATTTTGGTGTAAAATACTGCGAAACAAACATATGCCTAGAAACAAATGATAAAATTAATAGAATATGGGAATATTTTGATTTCGAGCAACATCGTCGCAGACGTGCATATGTAAAAAAGATATCTTAAAAGGAAAAATATAAATGGAAAACAATAATGTTCAAACACTCTCTAACGAGGTTGATATAAGAAAAGAAAAAATAAATGCAATTGAGGCGCAAGGTCAGGTTGTATATAAAGATAAATTTGACCGCACTCATACAATTAAAGAGGCAAGAGAACTTGCCGAGGGCACAAAAGTTAAAATCGCTGGTCGTATTGTTTTTAGACGTGTTATGGGCAAATTTGGCTTTATGCAAATTAGAGATTTAGAAAGTAAAATTCAAGTAAGCGTTGGAAGAAACGAACTTGATGAACAGGCTTATGACTTCTATAAAAAAATGATAGACATTGCCGATTTTGTTGGTGTAGAAGGTGAATTATATACAACTCAAACAGGCGAAGTTACTGTTAAAGCATATAATGTTGTTTTGCTATCTAAAGCAATAAGACCATTACCTGAAAAATTTCATGGCTTAACTGACCTAGAGGCTAAATACCGCCAAAGATATTTAGATTTAGTATCTAACGAAGAAACTCGTCAGGTATTTATTGGCAGAAGCAAACTTTTAGGCTTTATTAGAAAATATTTAACAGATAACGGCTTTTTAGAAGTTGAAACTCCAATTTTACAAACTGCTGTTTGTGGTGCAAGTGCAAGACCTTTTTATACTCATCATAACGCACTAGATAAAGATTGCAATTTGCGTATTGCTCCAGAAACCTATTTAAAACAATGTGTTGCTGGTGGCTTTGATAGAGTTTTTGAAGTTGCAAAATGTTTCCGTAACGAAGGTATGGATACTCAACACTTGCAAGAGTTTTCTCTTCTTGAATGGTATGTTGCATACTGGGATTTTGAAGATAATGTTAAATTCTTTAAGGGTTTTATTCAAAATTTACTTCTTGAACTTACAGGAAAAACAACTATTGAAAAAGATGGTGTGGTTTTAGACTTTGGCAAAGAGGAATACGATAGAATTAATTATGTAGAAAAAATGCGTGAAATTTTAGGTTTTGATTTCCTTGCCTATACAGACCCACAAGAATTAAAAGAAAAAGTTGTAGAAACTGGACTTTTTGGTATGGCAGAAATGGAAGACTATAAATCTATTAGCCAAATTGTTGACTTTATTTATAAGAAAAAAATAAGAGAAAACATTGTTCAGCCAACAATTTTATATAACTATCCAGCAGTATTAATGCCTCTTGCAAGGCGTAACGATGCCGATAAGCGTATTATTGATGCTTTCCAAATTGTTGTAATGGGCACAGAACTTTGTAAGGCATATTCAGAACTTGTTGACCCAATTGAACAACGCAAAGCATTTGAAGAACAACTAGAGGCAAAATCACAAGGTGATGATGAAACTATGGACCTTGATGAAAGTTTTATGCTTGCAATGGAACATGGTATGCCACCAATCTCTGGTCTTGGTTGCGGCTTAGACAGGCTTATGATGCTAATTTTTGGTCAAGCATCGGTTAGAGATGTGGTATTATTCCCATTAATGAAATAAATAACTGAAAATTAAATAAAACAATGGCATTCAAAACTGCTATTGTTTTTTTATTTTAAAATAAATTATATAAAAAATTATAAAAAATAACTAAAATTTAGTTGACAATTGGCTGGGGGGGGGTAGACTACAAATATATCATTAAAAAGGAGAAAAAATAAATGAAGAAAAACATTAAATTGCTAATAAACATAGCAGCAATATGTTTATGCGTATGTGCCATGGCAATAGGCGTATATGCAGCAAAGCAGGCTAGTTTAAGCACAAAAGGAACTATTACATTTACTGCAGTTGGTTGTGATTTGGAAATAACAGGCACATTATCTGGCTATGCAACAGATATATATGCTACAACAACATCAACTAAAGACCTAACAAAAGTAACATTAAATGATACAAACAATTACACAGGCGCAGTTGATGTTGGGGCAGTATATTTTTCTGAATTTGCATCAGAAGAACCACAAATTGTAATGACTTTAAATATTAAAAATAATTCTAAATTTAAAGTATCTGGTTATGTATCAGTGCCAGATACAGTTGCAGATGGCAATATAGAAGTAAAAACAAACATTGACAAAGTTAACATGTCGGCAGAAACAGGTACAGCAACAGTAGTAATAACATTTGCGTTAACAAATTTAAAAGAAGATACACAAATAAACTTATCAGAGTTAACAGATTTAAACATACAATTTGAAAAGTTTACAGATAATTCAGATGTTCCATTTTATATAGAAGATGATATTCTATATTTAGAATTTGGTACATATCCAACTGAAGTGGCAGAAGGTGAAACTGATATATATGGTGACTACAAAGGTAAACCAATTCGTTGGTTTGCGTTTGCAAAAGTTGATGGCACAGTAGATGAAACCACAGGCGTTTTCACAAAAACAGAAGTTTTACAAACACTAAGTGGCAAAAAAGGCAGCGCAGACACTGATACTTGTGATGTTTTAGACTTTGGTGTGCCAGCATCTTCACTTTGTGGTAGTTATTATTTTATTTCAGAATTTATATTAGATAGTCATGTTTATCATAAAGATGGTAGCCTAATAGACAAAGATGGCGATGGTTCAGGTACTGAAACGGCACCTTCACACGATTATCAATATGCAGATATTAGAACATATTTAGAGAGTGAATTTATAGAAAAATTTGGAATAGACATAATAACTCAAGGCCTTGCAATTGAAAGAATATTAGAACCTGAAGCAGGAAATGTAAGCAATCCTACAGGCGGTTATGATACAGTAACAAACATGGAAAATTGCTCTAATAAATTATGGTTGTTAAGTGAAACTGAAGTTAGTTTTTTAACCGCTCGTTATAGTTATACGAATTTAGGTACTTTTACAAGTTTAACTTGTTATCCTAAGAACGATTCTAATTATGCTGCTACACAAAATGATAATAGATGGGGAACTCGTACACCAGCTCCTGTAACTTCTAGTTGCATTAAATATATTAGCGGTATGAGTATATTCCAAAGTCCTGGATCATATGTTTATGAAGAAATAGGTATACGTCCAGCATTCCAAGTTACAATTCCTGAAGGTGCATTTTAATTTTTAAATTTAACAACCTTAAAACAATTCAGTTTTAAGGTTGTTTTTTTCAATTAAATTAATGGTTTTATTTATTTGAAAAATTTTAATAAATATAGTGTATTATATAATCTTTAAAAAATTATTCGGTATATAGTTTTTGGTTACATAATTTTATAATAAAGGCAAAATACCAATATTGACAAGGTGGGGTTTGTATGTTACACTTTGAAAGAATAAAACTATAGGGGTGCAATAAATGATTGATAGCAAAACAAACTCTAAAAAAGTTACCAAGATAAAAACTCCAACCGACATTTTTACTGTTTCTGATTTAGATTTACGCTTAAAAAGTTTTAAAGAGCAAATAAAATCAGATGATTTTAGCCCTATTAAAACAATTTATAAAGATTTTTCACAACATAGCCAAGTAATGCTTCTTGTTTTAAATGATGTTCATATTGGCTCGGCAGGTTGCAATATTGATAAATTTATTAGGTACTTAAAACAAGTAAAAAATATTCCAAACTGTTATTTAATTTTAAATGGTGATTTAATGAATAATGCCAATAACCTTGGCAAGTCTAGCCCGCTTGAAAATAATTTGTCACCTATGAATGAGCAAAAACTTATACATACATTACTTTCTGACCCAGTAATTAAAGAAAAAATTATTTGTTCAACCAGTGGTAACCACGAAAGCGGTGCAAGAGCAAAAGATAGTGGTCTTGACTCGTTAGTTACTCCAATGGCAACTTTAGATATTTTAGACATTTATGCAAGATACATGGCACAAGTAGTTATTAGAATGAAATGTCCATATACCTCAACTGGATACACAGATTTTAAAATTTTAGTGCGTCATGGCAGCGGAATTGGTGGTCAGGCAGGCAAAGTGGTTGAAAGCATGTTTAACCTTTGCAAAAATTTTGGTAATTACGATATGGTTATTCAAGGTCACACTCATAAAAACCTTTATGCAACCGATGACCAAATTGTTCAAGAAGCCAAAAATTCTTGTATAAAAAAGAGTGTTACACCTATTAATGTTCCGGCATTAGAAGAGGCTAGCCAATACGCAATGGAGGCCGCATATCCACCTCCAAATACAGATAATAGCATAATAAGCATTCGTGCCGTTAAAAATTATGATGCACTTGATAGTTATTTAAATGATGGGTTTGAGGTTTTACCTTATAAATTTAATATAGATACCATTAGTTTAGATAGGCCAGAACTTGTTCAGTTTGGAGAAAGACCAATTAAACCTGCTAAAAAAATATCTCCAGAAAAATTAGAAGAACAAGCCGAAAGAATTGCAAAAGCAGTTACTCAAAAAATAAAACAACAAAAACCAAAAGATGAAGGAAGGGAGGGCTAAATGTATACTTTAGATGATTTAGAAAAAGACATTCAAGGTTACACATCAAACAAGGCAAAACTTCCTCGCTCTAAGCATGCAGTTGTTAAATTAAATTCAAATATGAATTATATTGATATTTGTATATTATCAAACATAAATATTGGTTTAACAGGTGCACATCTTCGCACAGCAAAAGAAGATAAACCTTTTAGAATAAATAAATTTAAAGCACACGTTGTTGAACTTGCAAAAGACCCAAATGCACGTATAATGCTTGGTGGCGATTTATTTTATTATCCTAATGGTGGAAAGAAATATAGAGAACTTTATTCTCCATCTTATGAAGAACAAGTTGATATGCTTGTTGAACTTTTGGCTCCTATTAAAAATAAAATTATTGGGGCTTATGATGGCACCGATGAAATAAAAATTTTTGAAAAAGATGGTTTAAATTTAACTCAAATGCTTATGGATAAACTTGGTTTGTCTGATAGATATTTTGGGCAAATGGCAGAAATAGATTTTGAGTTTAAAAATAGTTACACAAACGGAACTCCAAAGCGTGTTCATATGCTTTTTGACCATGGCTTTTTGGTTGCAAATGTTATGCAAACGGTTGCAAAAAAATTAGAAGGTTTACAAAGCAAAATTAATGGTAAAGACTTCTATTTTACAAGCCACTATAATAAATTATTTATAGAAAAAACAGCAACTCTTCAGGCTGATAATGATGCACATATGGTTAAAAAACCATGCTATTTTGTATCAGTTGGTGGTTACAGAGATTTCCCTAACAGGCTTACATCTAATCGTAATGTTGCACCAACTAGCACAAATAATGGTTTAATTAGGGTGTTTGTTGCTCTTAATCCTGATCGTAATAATATTCATGGTCACGATTATTTAAGTGAGCCTCAATATAAAGTTTGTCAAGAGTTTATTAATTTTGGCACTTCAACTTCTAGCCACTTAGACTTTGATCTTTGTGAAGAAATTGCTGGCTTAAATGCTGAAAATACTCTTACAAAAGATGCCTTAATTGAACTTATATCACAAAAGATTGATGAAATTAATAAACAAAATACCGAAGTAATTTTAGATAAATTTTATGGTGAACAAGAGAAAAAAGAACGTAAGGCAGCAAAGGGCAAAAAGAGTGTTACCAAAGATGCAGTTGAAAAAGTAATTATTAACGAAAACGGAGGTAGAGAAAATGGTTAACGGAATTAAAACATTTGTAGATGGTGAACATTGTGTGTATTGCAATGCAAAGGTAAACGAAAAACTTTATAACTTTTGTCCAATATGTGGTAATGCACTAAATGTTGACGCTATTAAATTAAAAGAACAACAAATTAAAAAGATTAAATTAGAACTTTTGGACCAACTTGCTTATGAAATAAATGATAAAGATGCTTTAACAGTTATATTAAACAGAACAAAAAGTCTTTAGCATTGTAATAAAAAAATTCTTAAATTTATATTTTAGAATTTTTTTATTGTAAATATAATTAATTTTTTGGGGATATAATACAGATAAATTGTTGAAAAGGAGAAAAATATATGAAAAAAAATATAAAATGGTTAATAAATATAGCAGCAATTTGTCTTTGTATATGTGCAATGGCAATAGGCGTATATGCAGCTAAGCAGGCTAGTTTGAGCACAAAAGGAACTATTACATTTACTGCAGTTGGTTGTGATTTGGAAATTACAGGCACATTATCTGGCTATGCAACAGATATATATGCTACAACAACCTCTAGTAAAGAACTTTCAAAAGTAACACTTGAAGAAGCAAATAGTTACACAGGCGCAGTTGATATAGGAGAGGTATACTTTTCTGAATTTGCAGCAGAAGAACCACAAATTGTAATGACTTTAAATATTAAAAATAATTCTAAATTTGTAGTATCTGGCATTGTTACTGTACCAGACACAATTGCAAACGGAAATATAAAAATTGAAAAAAATACAGATAAAGTTAATATGGCTGCTGAAACAGGACGTTCTACAGTAGTAATTACATTTACACTAGTAAATTTAGAGGAAAATGTAGAAATAAATTTATCAGAATTGTCAGATTTAAACATTAAATTTGATAAAAGTACAGAACATCTTGAAATGGAATTATATAAAGAAGATGGTTTACTATGGCTCGAGGCTGGAACATATCCAACAGAAGTGGCAGAGGGTGAAACTGATATATATGGCGACTATAAAGGTAAACCAATTCGCTGGTTTGCATTTGCAAAGGTGAATGGTACAGTAGATGAAAGTACAGGAATTTTTACAAAAACAGAAGTTTTAGAAACATTAAGTGGCAAAAAAGGCAGTGCTAGCACTGACACTTGTGATGTTTTAAATTTAGATAATATATCTGGTAATTATTATTTTATATCGGAATTTGTTCTTATGCAAAGCGCAATGGGCGATAATTACAATACAATAGATAAAGATGGTGATGGTGAAGGAAATGCGTTGGCACCAGCAAACGATTATCAATATTCTGAAATAAGAAAATATATAGATGGAGATATGTTAACTAAATTTAGCATGAAAAATATCGTTGATGTATATGCAACTCAAAGAGTATTGGAGTCAGAAGCCGGTTATATGTATAATAGTGCATCAGGCATGTATGATAGTGTAACTATTATGGAAAACTGCACTTCAAAAATGTGGATTTTGAGTGAAACAGAATCATATTTTCTTCCAGAGGGAAATTTAGCGGCATCTACTGGAGGAACTAGGGGCACAACTTATCCAAAAGCTGTTAGTACTGGTTACTGGTGGCTACGTAGTCAAGGACAATTATCTTCTAGTACTTATAAATATGTAGACACATCTGGCAGTCTTAATTGGAATAATTTAACTTGTATGTATGGTTTACGTACTGCATTTCAATATACAATTGCTGAGGGAACAATTTAGCATTAAAAACCTTAAGATTATTTCTTAAGGTTTTTAATTTAAATTTTTTTGTGCCATAGCATAACGTTATTAATTGTGTCAAATAAAATATGCAAAAATATTTTTATTTTTTGTTGTTTTTTCTTTGTTTTAGTTATATTATTTGTTATCATATACTCAAATGTTGTGGAGTTGGTTTGTTTATAGCACAACATATTGTATGTTTAATTTAGGAGAAAACAATGATTAAAATTATTAAAAAAGATGGAACACAAGAAGATTTTAATGTTAATAAGGTAGTTGTTGCCATTCAAAAAAGTGCAGGCAGAGCACTTGTAATTTTGTCTGATTACGAAATTCAAAAAGTAAAAAAATATGTTAAAGAAAAAGCCGAACTTATGGCTACACCAGTAAATGATGGTGATATCAAAATTATTGATATTCCAACAATGCATTTTATTGTAGAAAGTGTGTTAGATACTATTAACGCTGAAGTTGCAAAAAGTTATAGAGACTACCGCAATTATAAACAAGACTTCTATAAAATGATTGATAATGTTTATAAAAAAGTTCAATCTATTGATTTTATTGGTGACCGCAGCAATGCTAACACCGATAGCACTCTTGTTTCTACTAAAAGGTGTTTGGGGTGGAACGAACTTAATGGCGAATTTTATAAAAAATTCTTTATTAATGCAGAAGAACGCCAAGCCATGAAGGAAGGCTATATTTACATTCATGACCGCAGTGCAAGATTAGATACATACAACTGTTGCTTATTTGATGTTGCAACAGTATTTAAAGGTGGCTTTGAACTTGGTAATATTAAATATACAGAGCCAACAACACTAGCAATTGCTTTTAACGTTTTGGGCGATGTTGTTATGGCTAGTGCCAGCCAACAATATGGTGGCTGGACAGCGCCTGAAATGGATAAAATCTTGGAGCCTTACGCACAAAAAAGTTATAAAAAATTTGTTAAAGAATATGAAGAAATTGTTAAGTCTTTGGGCGAAGTAAAACTTTCGCCAGAAGAATTTGCTCGCCGTGCCGATGACTATGCAACTCATAAAGTTCAACGTGATTTTGAACAAGGCTTCCAGGCCTTAGAGTATAAACTAAATACGGTAGGTTCATCACGTGGTGATTATCCTTTTGTTACGTTTACTTTTGGTCTTGGGCAAGGCAAGTTTGAAAAGATGGCAACACTTGCAATGCTTAAAGTAAGAAAGGGTGGTCAAGGTGCACCGGGCTTTAAAAAAGCCGTGCTTTTTCCTAAACTTGTTTTCCTATATGATGAAAGCATTCATGGCAAAGGCAAATGCTGCGAAGATTTATTTGATGCAGCAATAGATTGTTCATCGGTTGCTCAATATCCAGACTATTTAAGCATGAGTGGAAAGGGTTACATTGCTTCTATGTATAAAGAATATGGCAAACCAATTTCCCCAATGGGCTGTAGGGCGTTTTTGTCACCATATTGGGAACGTGGTGGGCAACATAAAGCTGATGAAAACGATGTGCCTGTATTTGTTGGCAGGTTTAATGGCGGTGCTATTTCACTTAACTTACCTATGATTTTTATGAAAGCAAAAACCGAAGGTAAAGATTTTTATGAAGTATATAAACATTACCTTGAAATGATTCGTCACTTACATATTAAAACTCGTGATTATTTGGCAAAAATTAAGGCATCTAAGTCTCCTCTAGCGTTTATGGAGGGTGGTTTATATAGAGGGCACTTAAAACCAGATGAAACAATTAAACCACTGCTAGATTATGTAACATTTAGTTTTGGCTATACTGCACTTAATGAACTTCAACGCTTATATAATGGTAAATCTATTATAGAAGATGGTGCGTTTGCCATGGAGGTAATGCAATATTTAAATGATTATGTTGCAAGAATTAAAGAAGAGGACCATATTTTATATGCAATTTATGGTACTCCAGCAGAAAGTTTAATTTCGCTTCAAGTGCAACAATTTAGAGATAAATACGGCATTATTGAAGGAGTATCAGATAAAGAATACTTTACTAATAGTTTTCATTGTCATGTTAGTGAAGACATTTCTCCTATTGAAAAACAAGACTTTGAAGAACGTTTTTGGGAACTTTCAAATGGTGGTAAAATAACATATACTCGTTATCCAATTGATTATAATTTAGAAGCATTTAAAACCGTTGTGCGCCGTGGTATGGCAAAAGGATTTTATCAAGGCATTAATATGGAAAAATGCTATTGTGAAGATTGTGGTTATGAACAACTAGAAATGCAAAAATGTCCAAAATGTGGCAGTGAAAATATAACTGAAGTTGATCGTGTTTGTGGCTATTTAGGCTACTCTCGTGTTAATGGCAGAAGTTTTATGAATGATGGCAAATTGGCGGAAATAAAAGATAGAAAATCTATGTGAGGTTGCAAAGAATGAATTATCATAATATTACAAAAGCAGATTTAAAAAACGGAGATGGTTTAAGGGTTGTTTTGTGGGTGGCTGGCTGTAATCATCAATGTAAAGATTGCCAAAATCCTGAAACTTGGGATTCATGCAGCGGCTTACATTTTGACGATGCTGCAAAAGATGAAATTTTTGCAGAACTTGACAAGGATTATGTTTCAGGTGTAACTTTTAGCGGTGGGGACCCATTATTTCCTAGCAACAGAGATGTTGTTGGCGAGTTAATGCAGGAAATTCATAAAAAATATCCTAACAAAACAATTTGGTGCTATACTGGTTATACATTTGAACAAATTCAAGATTTGCCATATATAAAATATATTGATGTTTTGGTAGACGGTCCATATATTCCTGCAATGCGACAACTTAAACTAAAATGGAAGGGCAGTAGTAATCAAAGAGTTATATTAGTTAAAGAAACTTTAAAAACTGGTAAAATTGTTGTACGAAACGATGATGACAAGCCAGAAGTTTTAAACGATTGGAAAACTTGCAGTTGTGGTAAATAATATACAAACAAGAGGTTATTTTATAGTCTCTTGTTTTATTTTGCTGTTTTTGAATAAATGTGATAAAATAAGTATGAATTTAATTAGGAGAAATAACATGACTCGTGAAGAAAGATTTAAAATTTATGATGAAGCAGAAAAGGAATGGGGGCTTATTGCTCAGTATGACCAAGCAATTGAAGAAATGGGTGAATTAATAGTGGCCATAAATAAATATAAACGTAAATGTTTGTATGGAGAATTTGCTCATAACCCTAAAGTAGAAGATAATTTAGCAGAAGAAATAGCCGATGTAAAAATGTGTTTAGAGCAACTTGAAAACTATATGGGGCAAGAAAAGGTTGCGAAAATTTTTGATTTAAAAATGCAAAAGTTGCAAGAAGAAATTGCCGAAATGAAAGCAAGGAACGATAAAAAATGAGAGTTGCTTGTATAGGCGGTGGGGCAAGTGCACTTATGTGTGCTTGTTTTGTTGAGCCAAAAAATGAATTAGTTATAATTGAGAAAAACGAAAAAGTTGGCAAAAAAATCCTTGCAACGGGTAATGGTAGGTGTAATTTAACTAATTTAAATATGTATAAATGTTCATATAATCAAAATGTGGATAGGTTTTTAAATAGGTTTAACGGTAAAGATGTTTTAAGTTTTTTTAGGCAAATTGGTTTAGAGGTTTATGCAGATGAACAAGGAAGGGTATATCCACTTTCAAATAGTGCTATTAGTGTTTTAGATGTATTAAAAAACTATATATCACTAAAACCAAATGTTATTTTAAAAACAGAAACACAAGTTGTAAAAATTGAAAAAAATAATAACTACTTTAATGTTGTATATTCAAATGGTACACAAGAAATTTTTGATTCTGTAATTATTGGTAGCGGAAATTTAGCAACAGAGCAACTATTTTCCTCTTTTGACATAAAATTTAAACCCTTTTTGCCAAGTTTATGTGCGTTAAAAACTGCAAAACAAAAAAACTTAGCCGGTGTTAGGGTAAGTAATGTTAAGGTTAGTTGTAAATTAAATAATCAAAATTTTGAAGAGATTGGTGAAGTTCTTTTTAGAGATGATGGTATAAGTGGTATAGTTATTTTTAATTTATCAGCATTTATGGCAAGGCAAAATGAGTATGCTACTGAAGTTATTTTGGATTATATGCCAACTATTTCTGAAGAAGATTTGTTTGAACTTTTAATAACTAGACAAAAAAAATTAAAAAACTATGTAATTGATGAATTTTTAACAGGTTTTTTTCATAAGGCAATAAATTATGAAATACTTAAAAGAGCAAATTTAAATTTGCAAAATAATGTTCAAAGTTTAACAATTCAGCAATTAAAAACAATTACAAATCTTATTAAAAACTTTAAAATTACAACCATTGGAGCACATACTAATAACCAAGTAGCATGTGGTGGTGTTTTACTTAGTGAGTTAGATTTTAATTTGCAAGCAAAAAATATTCAAAACTTATATTTTATGGGTGAAGTAATCGATGTTGATGGTATGTGTGGAGGTTATAATCTGCAATGGGCATGGACAAGCGGTTATGTTGTTGCACAAAATTTAAATAATAAATAGAAAAAAGTATGAAATTAATTAAAGAAATAAAATTAAAGCCAAATTTTGAAGAAAAGGACTTAATTTTTGCTATTTGCAAAAAAACAAAATTAAGCAAAAACGATATAGAAAAATATGAAATTTTAAAAATGGGGTTAGACGCACGTAAAAAACCTAATATTTTTTACGTTTTAAATGTGGCTATTGAAACAAACAAAAACTTAGTCGGTTTTGAAGATGTTATACCTGATCATGCGGGGCTTGAGTATAAAAAAATAAATTTTAATGGTTTATCTCCGGTTATTGTTGGTTTTGGCCCAAGTGGAATGTTTGCTGCCTTAGTGCTTTCTTTGGCTGGGTTTAAACCAATTGTTTTAGAGCAAGGTAAATGTGTAGAAGAGCGCATGCAAGATGTAGAAAAATTTTGGCAACATGGCGTGCTAAACGAATTTTCTAATGTTCAATTTGGCGAAGGTGGTGCGGGTACATTTAGCGATGGAAAACTTAACACAACGCTTAACAACGAATATTGTAAAAGGGTGATTAATGAATTTATTTTAAATGGTGCTCCAAAAGAAATTTATTATAAAAATAAAGCACATATTGGCACCGATAACCTTCGTAAAATTGTTAAAAATATTCGGCAAAAAATAATAAAAAATGGTGGAAAAATAATATTTAATGCAAAATTTATGAATTTTGATATACAAAATGCACAAATTAATAGTGTGCAGTACTTAAATTTGTTAGACAATAAATTATATAATATTTGCACAAATAATTTAATTTTGGCTGTTGGTCATAGTGCTTATTCAACATTTACAGTGTTAAAAGATCATAAAGTTGCTATGCGTAAAAAACCTTTTGCTGTGGGAGTAAGAATTGAGCATAAGCAAGAATTAATAAACATTGCCCAATATGGTACAAACAATCAATTTTTGCCTAGTGCCGACTATAAACTTGCAGTGCACTTGCCAAATGGAAGAAGTGTGTTTACTTTTTGTATGTGTCCAGGGGGAAAGGTTGTTGCATCTAGTAGCCAAAAGAATAGCATAGTTACCAATGGCATGAGTAATTTTGCACGAAATGAACAAAATGCAAACTCGGCACTGCTTGTTAATGTAACACCCAATGATTTTGAAGGCGAAGATATACTTGAAGGATTTAAATTTCAGCATAAAATTGAGCAGGAGGCTTTTAAAATTGCTGGCAGCAACTATTTTGCTCCGGCGCAGAATGTTGGCAGTTTTTTAAGTGGAAACATTTTAAGTAACAACATTAACTCTTCATACAAACCTGGAATAACAATGTGTGATTTAACTCAACTTTTTCCAGAGTTTATTTCAACAAGTTTAAAACAGGCATTGCCACTTTTTGGTAAAAAAATTAAAGGTTTTGATGATGAAAGTGCACTATTAATTGCTCCTGAAACGAGGTCTAGTTGCCCTGTGCAAGTTATAAGAGACGAGCATTTTATATGTACAATTAAAGGGCTTTTTGCTTGTGGCGAGGGTGCGGGCTATGCAGGAGGAATTGTTAGCAGTGCTGTGGATGGAATTAAATGCGCAGAAAATATATTAAAAAATATTAATTAATTAATTATTTAAAATTAGATATTTTAATTAAATTAAAATAATTAATTTTGAATATAAAATTGGTTGAAATATTTTAGTTTATATTATATAATTATTAAGAATAATACTAATCATGTAAAAATATTTGTTTAAATTAATTAAATTAATTTGATTATTTTTTGCTAAAGATGGAGAAATAAATGAAACATAATACCATTTTTAAAATTCTTTGTTTTATTTTAACCCTTTGTGTTGGGGCATCGTTTTTTGTGCTTTCAACTTCTAACGCCGTTTCGGCTGAAAATCCAGTAGTATATGATTTTCAAGGTTCACTTGGTGATACCGGCCCAATGACACAAGAACAAATAGATGAACTTGGCGGTGTTAATATTGATGGGGCTGATTTTGCTACCGATGTGTCAGACTTAGAGCAGTATTGTTTAAGAGATGATTATATTATTTATACTCAAGACCAAGATAGAAATGGTCTATGTTGGTCTTTTGCTTCTAGTATGGCACTTGGCACAACCTTAATGATTGCAACAAATCAATTTTATGATTTTTCAGAAGCTTGGATAGCTTTGGCATGCACAAAATATGCTTCTACATATTATACTCCTGGCGATGGTGGAAATTTTTATATGTTTAATCAGACTATTAAAAATCATGGCGTGGTTTTAGAGTCTGATTATGGGTATGAAGATTCATATTTAATAAGTAAAGAAAATTATGAACAATTATATAAATATTATTCTAATTATGCAAATACTGAAATAGTGAATAATGTATCAACGGCATCTTATTTAAAAACAGATTATGCCAATATAAAAAATCATATTTATAACAATGGGTCGCTTTATTTAGGAACATCTTGGGCGAGCATTGCTAGCGACAATGGCTTTTATTATAAACGTCCAAGTTCGGCGACTGCAAATAGTGGTGGACATGCTGTAAGCATTGTTGGTTGGGACGATAATATTGAAGTAACATATAACAATCTTACATATACTGGTGCTTGGTTGTGTTTAAACTCATGGGGCGACTATTCTGGCGAAGATGGCATGTTTTATGTGTTTTATGAAGATACAGACCTTTATCCAAACAGCCCATTTAATGGATATAAATACACTCCTAGTACAACTAACTTATATTTTAATAACACAATTAAAGAAAGTACAGGTTATGAATGCACAACACCTTTTAAAGGTGACTATTATTCATCTACAAACTTTACAGGTTCAACAAATGTAACCAAACAAAGAAACATTTACTTTAATGATGATGTAGATATAACCTATTCATATGATATTTCTTCTGGTGCTCAAATTGATGATGTTTTTGTTCTTTATAATGGTGAAAATGTATCTAATAAGTTTGATATAAGTATTAATAAAGGAACAAAAGAAATAACCTTGCAAGCAAGCAATTTGCCTGTTGGTCCTTATAAAGTATTAATAGATTATTCAAACGAAACCACCTCAGAACAATATGTTAATGTTATTTATGTAAATAATGGTACAGAAGTAATCAAATTTTCTGCAACAGTAAATTCTTCCGAAATAGATAACAATGGTAAAATATTTTCTTACAACTCATACAATAAAGGTACTTTTAATGTTACTGTGGCAACAACTAAAACATCGGGAAGTGTAACTCTTTCCAAGTCGGATGCAACATATAGCGGAAGTGTTTCATTATCAAAATCGTCTATAAACTATTCTAATTTAAATGCAAATAATGCTATATATGAAGAAGTTGTAACACTTTCATCTTCAGGTGCCACTAAACAAATTCATATAAAAGTTTTATTTGTTGCAGATGCCGAAACTCAAAAATTAGTAAATATTGAATATTATTTAGATGGCGGTGTTAATGCTGCGGAAAATTATGATAGAATGGTTGTAAGTACAAACAATACAACAACACTTTCAGAGCCAACTAGAACAGGATTTTTCTTTGATGCTTGGTATTACGACGCTGATTTTACTTTGCCAGTTACAAATAATATTATAGATTTTTCTACTTATGTTATTCAAATAGGTTCATCGCCAACAAATTATGTTTCTGAATCTGGCTCTTTTACTGGGCTTGGTTTAACAAATTCGAATATTTTACCACTATATGCAAAATGGACAGTTGAAATGCCTGCATCTGCTAGTTTAAAAATTAGTGATGGTACAAAAACTGTAGGAGAACAATTTCAAATAAGCATTAATATTGAACATCAATATGCTAACAGAATGACAGTTTCTAATATAGTTTGGTATAAAGACTCAGTAGAACTTAGTGGTTACACTAGTACGGAACTTACACAAATTATAAATGAAGCGGGTAGTTATGAATACTATGCAACTTTAACCGTAGAGTATCAAGGTAGGTCTTCAGATATAACAACAGACATATTAACAGTTGTTGTGTTGACTAATATTTCATCTATTACTTATTTAAATGGGGCGTTTGCCTGGGACATGGTTGAAAATGCAACAAGTTATAAGGTGGAACTATACAAAGTAAATGTCTCTGGGACAGGTGATATATGCACAAAAACCACTACTGTAACAGATACTAGTTTCAATTTATTACAAAATGTTACTTCATATGGTGACTATTATATAAAAGTAAATGCACTTGTTAATTATGAAGGAAGCAACTATAATACCGAGCAAAAAGTATCAACCAAAATTACTATATATCAAGTTTCTTATGTTACATATACAACTGGATTGAATAGCATTTTTGTTGATGCTGCAACCGCTGTTGTTAATTCTAATCCTTCAAGCAAAACTGGATACACATTTGCTTATTGGTGCTCAGATTCTAAAAGAGAGAACCAGTTTGTAGAAAATACTTATTTAAGTGGTAGTGCAAACGAAGTTGTACTTTATGCAAATTGGACAATGAATGATATTAACATTCAAGTACCTAATAATTTAATTAAAACATATAATGAATCTCCTGAAACATTAGTTTTATCCGCAACACACGAAAGTAATCTTTTAAACTTTGAATATAATTGGTATTATATGCCAACTTCTGAAACAGAATGGCAAGAACTAAACAATAATACAAATCAATTCATTGTAGAAAATGTTATAGATTCTGGTAAATATTATTGTGAAATATCTTTAACAGATAGTAATGGTTTTAGTGTTATAAACAACTCTAGTGCAATTACTGTAAACATTTTAAAAGCACCAATTGTTATTAACACCAATGATATAAAAACCGAATATACTTATAACAAAACAATAAGAACAATATCTACAGGTGCAAAACTTTACAAACAAAATGGAGAAGAACTTTCTGATGTAGAAATTGCTTATGAAATTAAAGAGCCGGAAAAACGTACAGACCTTAACTCGTTTATTGATGTTCCAACAGATGGTTTTTTAACTTTAGTTGTTTCTACTCAAGGCAATGCCAATTATGCTGCTAAAAAAGTTGAAGTTATAATAGTTATTAAAAAAGCAACTGCTCAAATAGATATAAACAAACCATTCCAATTCTTTAGTTACTGTGGGCATACAATAGTTCCAGAATATACTTTAACCAGTGATCAACAAATTTCACTTGTAGGATTACCAATTAATGTTGGTGAATATGATGTTACTTTAACAGCTTTAGAATCTCAAAATTATAAAGAGGTTACTGCAACTGTTCATATTACTGTAAATCCGGCTAATATATATGTTAGGGCTGATGACATAACAAGTATTTTGTTTACAAACAGGCAAAAACTTACATATTCTGTAATAGAGGGCGAAATTTACAAAGGTGATGATTTAGCCATTGAACTTTACACCGATGCTGATACATCTAAAATTGGCCGTTATGCAATTTCTGTTACTGCCTCTAATAAAAATTATAGGATAGCAGTATTTGAAGGAGAATATTCGGTTACTGGTTGGCCATATTATATCGGTATTGGCTTAATTATTCTTTTGGTTTGGCTTGCATTAAGAGCGGCTAGTCGAAGAAGATATCAATACGAATTTGAAACCAATGGCGGCGAGCCTGTTAGCCCAATAGACACAACAAGCATTAAAGATGTTGACTTAGAAATTCCTGTACGTTCAGGCTATAAGTTTATGGGTTGGTTTACAGACTCGGAATTAACAAGACCATTTAGAGGCAACTTTAGAAAGAGTAAAGGTGTAACCTTATATGCAAAATGGGAAAAATCTGATGGTGTAGAAGTACCTGTAACAGAGGAGTTAAAATCGGCACAAGATATTGTTGCGGAAATTCAAGCAATACTTAATCCAAAAGCAGAAGTAACTCGTGTTGTTGAGCAAACAACAACAGAAAAGGTCGAAGAGCCAAAAGAACTTACTGAAGAAGAAAAAATGCAACAATTTTTAAAAGGTTTTGATACAAAAACTTCAGGGGCAACAAATAGTAATTCTTCTAAAGAAGAACTTGATGCGTTTATTAAAAAAATTACAAGTAAATAAAACAGAAGAACTTGGAGTATTCCAAGTTTTTTTGTATTCTAATAAAAGATTTATTTTTTGAATATATGGCAATAATAACAATATGAAAAAGTGTTTTTTATATCCATGCGTGTATGGAATTTTAGCAATATATGATAAAAATAAAATAACAACAACTATTTCAAGAAATGGCAAAATTGAAATAAAAAATACAAAAAATAATGAAAAATTGATTAATTTTAATCATTTTTTGTTAAGAGGTTTTACTTTTTTTGTTTGTGGCTTATATTATACTTTTTATGGAATTTTTACAACAAACAGCACAAAAAAACAAAAAATTTCTACAATCGAAAAGGCGAGTAAAAGTTTAAATGTTTCGGCTGTAAATGTTGTAGTATTTTTAATTTTAGTTCTTTCATTAATATTTTCGTTATTGTTGCTTGGATATTTACCAATAAAACTCAGTTTTTATTTGGCTCCTAAAGATTTTAATATGCTTGCTAAAAGACTTATTATTGCTTTAGTTAAATGTTTAATTATTTATGCTATATTTTTGATTTTAAAATATATGCCAGGCTTTAAAACTTATTTATCTTTAAATACTGCTTGTGCTCAGCAGCAAAAAGAAAATGGTGGGGTGAATTTTTTAGAGTACTTTATTTCTAGTGTGTTTGTATGTACAATTGTGCTATCGTTAATAGGAATTACAACAAATGAGTGGTATTTTATATTAGTTAACATTTTTACAACAATATTAATTTTTACCGCAAATTATGAAGTTTTTAAAGAAATAGAAAAAAATAAATGGCTAAAATTTATTTTAGCACCGATTAATTATTTAATATATAAAAACCCTTCGCATTTAGAAAAAAAATGTGTTAAAATAGCATTAGTTGAAGTTGAACTATGTAATAACAAAAGGAATAAAATGCAAGAGGTTATTAATGAAGAGGAAATATCTTTTAGTGAGGCTTATGTTACATTAAAAGAAAAATTAGAAAAGGCAAATAAATATGAAAAAAGTGACCTAGATTATATTTTTTGTGAAGTTTTAGGTAAAAAACGTGGAGAACTTAGGCTTACCAAAACACTTTCTAAAAATGCATATAAACAAATTGAAAAGGCGGTTACAAGAAGGGCGCTTGGTGAACCAGTTAGCAAAATTTTTGGACATGCTGAATTTTATGGTTTAGATTTTATTGTTACTAAAGATGTTTTATCACCTAGAATGGATACCGAAAGGCTTGTAGAAACAGTCATTAAAGACTTAAATAAAAAGAGTAATGTATTAGAAATTGGTGTTGGTTCAGGCGCTTTGTCGGTTACTATTTCAAAACTAGTTGGTTGTAATGTAACAGGAGTAGACATATCTGATAAAGCATTGCTTGTGGCAAAAAATAATGCAAAAAAACATTCAGTAAAAGTGAATTTTATAAAAAGTGATTTGTTTGCTAGTTTAAAACATTTTGCCAAATTCGATGCTATCGTATCTAATCCACCATACATTCCAACAAAAGATATTCAAAATCTTGATGAAGAAGTTAAAAATTATGATCCAATACTTGCTCTCGATGGTGGTTCTTCTGGGCTAAATTTTTATGAACAAATAATTGATGAGGCTCCAAATAGACTAAAGCATGGTGGTAAGATATATTTTGAGGTTGGTATTGGGCAGGCACAACATGTAAAAAAACTATTGCAAAAAAACTTTAAAGATATTAGAATAGTGAAAGACTATAATAAAATAGATAGGGTGGTTGTAGCCACTATTAAAGACTAGGAGTTTTTATGTTACAAAAATCTTTAAAATTTAAAGAACGTTTTGATGAACTTACAGAATTAATCGTAAAGCCTGAAATTATTGCAGATAATAAAGAATGGAAAAAACTTGTTAAAGAACGTAGTGGGCTAGAAGAGTTGGTTGAAACAAGAAATAATTTAGAAAAAGTTATTAATGAACTTGCATTAAATGAACAAAGTATACAAACAGAAACTGACCATGAAATGCTTGCTTTATATAAAGAAGAAAATCATGAATTAAAAAAACAAAAAGAAGAACTAGAAAATGCCCTTCAAATTTTACTTCTTCCTAAAGATGAAGATGATGATAAGGATTGTATTATTGAAATTCGTGGTGCTGCCGGTGGTGAAGAAAGTGCATTGTTTGCTGGTGTCCTTATGAATATGTACATTAGATATGCCGAACGTCAACATTGGAAATATGAAGTAAATGATGTTTCTGAAACCGAACTTGGTGGTGTTAAAGAATGTTCACTTACAATTAGAGGTAAAGATGTGTTTAGTAAAATGAAATACGAAAGCGGTGTGCATAGAGTTCAGCGCGTGCCAGAGACCGAAAGCCAAGGCAGAGTGCACACTTCTACTTCAACAGTTGCCGTTTTACCAGAAGTAGAAGATGTAGACGTTGAAATTTTAGATAAAGATATTAAAGTAGACACATATCGTTCAAGTGGTGCTGGCGGTCAACACGTAAATAAAACTGAAAGTGCTATAAGAATTACCCATTTCCCTACAGGTATTGTTGTTACATGTCAAGATGAACGTTCACAAATAAAAAACCGTGAGCGTGCCATGAGCATTTTAAAATCTAAACTTTATTCTTTTTATAAAGAACAGGCAGATAGTAAATATGCAGCAAATCGTAAAAGCCAAGTAGGAACAGGTGATAGAAGTGAGCGTATTCGTACATATAACTATCCTCAGGGCAGAATCACTGACCACAGAATAAATTATTCAATTTTTAATATTGAACCATTTTTAGATGGAGATATGGATGAACTTGTAAAAGCGCTTCAAACAGCCGATCAACAAGCAAGGCTAGATGAATTAAATAATTCTGAAAACTAATTAAAAGGTTAAAAATAAACAAAAAAATCACGAATTTTTCGTGATTTTTTTGAAATATTGATAAAATAAATCTTCAACTAATTAATAGTTATTATTTAGAGCATTCCAATTCATTAAATACCGGAAACGCAACTAATTGTCCTTCATTTAATTGAACTTTTAAATATTTTTTTTGGTTTTGTGCTTGTAATTCTAATGAAAAACAATTATTTGGTTGCTCTTGTATAGAAGGTGTTAAATAACCGCTTTCTGAAGAAAAACAAACGGCTTTTTTTTCATCTTTGTCTAATTTTGGAAATGGTTTGTTGTATCTTTCAATACAAATATTACAAATGCCTTTGTTGCTTTTATAAAAAGTAAAAGTTTCCGTTTTTGTGCTTATTATTAATATTTCGTTTTCTTTTATAATATACATAGTTTTCTCCGATAAAATATATGTGTAAATCATAGCATAATGATTAAAAAATTTCAATAGTCAATTATAAGTTGATAAAAAATGTAAAATATGTTAATATTTTTAATATATGCGAAAGTGGCCTAATGGTATGGCACAAGCTTCCCAAGCTTGCGGTTGCGGGTTCGAGCCCCGTCTTTCGCTCCAGTTTGCATGTTTTTAGCATGCTTTTTTTATGTAGTGCACAAAATGTACTAAAGGATACTGAATTAATTAAAATTTTTACTTATTTAAAATTTCAATGTGTCTATATTTAATAAAATGATAATTGACAAATATGTGTATGTTAGTTATAATAAACATGATAAAGAGGAAAGTAAAATGGAAGAAGTAATTAATGAATTAGATCAACTTGCAAATGAATATTTGGCTTTAAAAGATGAAAAAGGTTATTATGTAATGACTCTTTGCGAGCGCACAAAAACTTTTTTAAATATTACTAAAGATGCAGAATATTCTAAAGCGGGTCTTGCTAGGGTTGATGAAATTAAAGAGTTGTTCTTTAATAATCAAACTTTTGAAAGGTTGGGGCTTGGCAAAGTTGAAAATTATTTTGGCACTTTTAAAGTGGCAGATAAATATGGTAAAGAAATAAAATATATAGTTGTTGTTAATCCTGAAGGTTTTAAAAAGGGCGAATCTTTTGCAAGCGATAAATTATATATGTTTGAATTGTCTTTAAAAGACCATACAATTGATAGGGTTAGTCCAGAAAGTGTTAAAAAATATTTCTCATCTGGTGCGTATGAATTAGTTGAAGAAGGTCAAAAATTAGAAAACTTAGAACTTAATGATGCTAATGAAGTAGAAGAACAAGTAGCAGATTATGATTGCGACTTTATTTCTGTTGAAGAAAGTTTCGAAGATTATATGTTTGATGGCGTGTGCGATGGCTTAGAGCACTAAAAAGGGAAATAATATGAAATATGATGAAACAATAGCAGTGTTAAAAGAGCGGAATGAAGAACTTTTGGCCTACTATATAGAAGTTGATGATAGTAAAAAAATAAATTTGCATTTTGTTATTAAGTCTATTTTGGCAACCAAAAAACCTTTTGCCAATTTGGATGCTGATGTTTCTATGAATATTTTAAAAGACCTAAACTTTGCAGATTCAGTTGCTTTTGATATGTATAAAGTATTACTTTTAAGTTAATCATGTTAAAATTGGCGTTATGCCAATTTTTTTATGTAGTAAGAAAAACTACTTATGCCACCATAATTTGGTGTTTTAATTTTATAAATATATGTTAAAAATTTTATTTAAATAAAATAATAAAAAATTGTTGTTTTTATTATAATTTATGTTAAAATAATTAAGTTTTTTTTAAGGAGAATTATATGAAAAAAGTTATTCCAATTACACTTTTAACAGGCTATTTGGGTTCTGGTAAAACCACATTGCTTAATTATGTATTAACCAATCAACAGGGCTATAAGGTGGCAGTTATTGTAAACGATATTGGTGAAGTAAATGTTGATGCAAGTTTAATTGCAAAGGGTGGAATTGTAAACGATACCGAAGGCAGTTTGGTTCCACTACAAAATGGGTGTATTTGTTGCACTTTAAAAGAAGACTTAATGAAACAAATTGCAGACCTTGCGGCATCTGATAAATTTGATTATATTTTAATTGAAGCAAGTGGAATATGTGAGCCAGTGCCTATTGTGCAAACAATTGAGGTTTTGAGTCAAGCAACAAAAAGATATAATTTACCTTGTGAAATTAGGTTGGATAATGTGGTTTCGGTTGTTGATGCTCTTAGGCTTGTAGATGAATTTGGATCCGGTAGAGAATTATTAAAAGAGGAATTAGACGAAGAAGATATTGAAAACTTAATTATTCAGCAAATTGAATTTTGTAATAAGATTATTATTAACAAAGCAAGCGAAGTTTCTAAAGAACAAATGGAGGAAGTAAAAGCAGTAGTGCGTGCAATTCAACCTGAGGCCGAAATTTTAGAGGCAGATTATGGTAAGGTTGCTTTAGATAAAATTTTAAATACAAGTTCATTTAATTTTGAAAAAGCATCAATGTCGGCGGCTTGGATTAAACAACTTAATGAACCAACACATGAGCACGAAGAAGAATGTGAGCATAACCACAATGATGAAGATGAATGTCATTGTCACGAGGAAGGTCATGAATGCCATTGCCACGACCACGACGCAGATTGTAAAAAACAACATAATGAGTGCCATTGCCATGAACATAATCATGAAGAACATAACCATAAGGGGCATTGCCATTGTCACCATCATCATGGCGAGGGTGAATGTTTAGAATATGGAATAGATACTTTTGTGTACACAAAACGTCAACCATTTAATAAACAAAAGTTTATTAACTTTATGGAAAATTTTCCAAAGTCTGTAATTAGGGCAAAAGGCGTAATTTGGGTTAGTGCTGATGAAGAAAATATGTATATGTTTGAACAAGCAGGTAAACAAAAAAATGCAATGAATGTTGGCCCTTGGGTAGCAAGTCTTCCTAAACAGGAACAAGAAATTATTTTGCTCGAAAATGCAGATATTCGTGCTGACTGGCGTGATGATGTGGGTGACCGTATAATCAAACTTGTGTTTATTGGTAAACATATGAATAAACATCAAATTATAAAAGATTTAAACAATTGTTTAGAATAAAATGTTTGAAATATGCTTGACAACAAACTTGTTGTATGTTAAGATTAATGCGTCTTTATTTAAGGGCGCATTTTTTTTGCGAATTAGCCCCTTGCATTAAAACTTGTCTTTAAATTAGATTGGCTTAATGCTAAAAATGTAAACTTATCTTGCTTTTTGGTATTAGCAAATTATGAAAATAAATTAGGAGAAATATCAATGAATACATTTATGGCAAACCCAGCAAATGTGGAAAGAAAATGGTATTTAGTTGATGCTACAGATATGCCTCTTGGTCGCTTGGCTTCACAAGTTGCAGATATTTTATCTGGCAAAAATAAACCTGACTTTACCCCACATGTTGACACTGGTGACTATGTTATAATTATTAATACAGACAAAGTAGTTTTAACAGGTAAAAAAGCTACTCAAAAAATGTTTAGAACACATTCTGGCTACATTGGCGGTTTAAAAGAAACAAATTATGGCACAATGATGGCTACAAAATCCGATGAAGTTGTTTTAAAAGCAGTTAAAGGTATGCTTCCAAAAACAGTTCTTGGCAGAAAACAAGCAACTCGTTGCAAAATTTATAAAGGTGCTGAGCATACTCAAGCCGCTCAACAACCTATTAAAGTTGAATTAAAAGGAGCAAGAAAATAATGGCAAAAGCAGTTAAAAAAGTTGTTCCAAGCAGCCTTGGAACTGGTAGACGTAAAACTTCTGTTGCCAGAGTTAGACTTATTCCTAACGGCAACGGTAATATTGTTGTTAATAAACAATCTATGGACGAGTATTTCGGTTTAGATACTTACAAATTAGTTGCTACTCAAGCATTTGAACTTGTTGGCGCTAACACAAAATTTGATGTTGCAGTTAATGTATATGGCGGTGGTCTTTCTGGTCAAGCTGGCGCAATCAACCATGGTATTGCAAGAGCTTTATGCGAAGCAGATGAATCTTATAGAGCCGAACTTAAAAAAGCAGGTTTCTTAACAAGAGATTCAAGAATGAAAGAGCGTAAAAAATACGGTCTTAAAAAAGCACGTAAAGCAAGTCAATTCTCTAAAAGATAATTATTTTTTAAAAACAACCCTTTTCATATGGGTTGTTTTTTTACTTATTGCCACATTTGTGTAATTAAAAGCATATAATACAAAGATAATGATTTGTTGTTATGTATATTTTCACTTTAAAACGCTTGCTACATTGTAAAAAAAATGATAAAATATATTTATATTTTAAGGAGAAAAATTATGGGGCTTTTTGATAAATTTAAACGTCAACTTTTAAAAGTTGTAGAATGGGAAGATGATTCTAAAGATACTATTGTTTATAGATATCCATTAAATGATAGAGATGAACTTATGACTAGTTCAACGCTTGTTGTAAGAGAGTCACAATGTGCAATTTTTATGCACAAAGGCGAAATTGCCGATGTTTTTGGTCCTGGCACATATAAACTTAGCACCGAAAATATTCCATTTTTAACAAAATTATTATCACTTCCTGCAGGTTTTGAAAGCAGAATTAAGGCAGAAATATATTATGTTAATACTAAACAATTCATTGGGCAAAAATGGGGAACACAAAATCCTATTATGCTTAGAGATGAAGAGTTTGGCAATGTAAGAATTAGAGGGTTTGGTGTTTACTCTTTTAAAGTATCTGATCCTAAAACTTTTATGCGTCAAGTTTTTGGCACAAGTGCAGTTTATAAAACTAGTGATGTTGCCGAGCAAATTAAACCAATTTTAATTCAAAGCATTACTGATGCAATTGCAGAGGCTAAAATTTCTGCACTTGACCTTGCTGCAAACTATAAAGAGTTTTCTACCACAGTATTAGAAACTTGCGGTAAAGAATTTACAGAATATGGTTTAGAAATTACAAAATTTATAATTGAAAATATTTCTCTTCCAGAAGAAGTTGAAAAAACTCTTGATGAGCGTACTAAACTTGGTGTGCTTGAAGATAAAATGGGTACATACACTCAAAAGAAAGCAGCAGATGCAATGCTAAGTGCAGCAGAAAATCCAAATGGCAATAATATGGCTGGCCTTGGGGTTGGTCTTGGTGCAGGTGCTGCAATGAGTGGTGTGTTTAACCAAGCTTTATCAACTGAAAATAAACCACGTGAAAAGAAAGAAAAAACTGTCGCTTGTCCATCTTGTGGTGCAGAAGTAAAAGCAAAAGCAAAGTTTTGTTCAGAATGTGGAAATAAAATAGTTTTGGATAAAAAATTCTGTTCTGAATGTGGTGCTGAAGTTTCTGGCAAAGCAAAATTTTGCCCAGAATGTGGTAATAAAATTGTATAATCTAATTTAAACAAAAGGAATGGGAAAACTCTAAACTAGTAAACGGGGTTTTCCCATTTATAAAACAAAAGGAAATTTATGAATAATAATATAAAAGCCAACAATTGTGCGTGTCCATCGTGTGGGGCACCAATGCGTTATGCGCCTAAAAAAAAGAGTTTGTTTTGTAATAATTGCCAAACTTGTAAAAATATTAATTCTGTTTCTTTTACAGAAAAAAGTCCTTGGTCTGAAAGAGGCAAATTAAAAAAAGAAGATTGGGCTAAAGAAACAACATCATTAAAATGTCCATCATGTGGGGCAAATGTTGTTTTAAACAAATTAGAGTACAGCAAAAACTGCCCTTATTGTAATAGTAATTTAGTAAGTAATGAACAAATTATAGAAAATATGGCACCTGATGCAATTATTCCCTTTTCACTGAGTAATGAAGAGGCGAGCGTGCTTTATGTTAAAGGATTAAAAAAGAAATGGTTTTTGCCAAATGCATTTAAAAAAGCACCTCCGGTAGATAATATTAAAGGTATTTATATTCCAACATTTGGTTATGATGCCGATACAACAAGTAAATATAGTGGAACGTTGGCAGAGCATCACACCCACAGAGATTCAAAGGGGAATACACGAACTACAGTTACATACAAAAATATTGCAGGTGAACATAAAAGTCAACAATATGATATTTTGGTTGAAACAAGCACAAAGTTAAATCAATTACAATTTAACAAAATTTTACCATTTAATGTGTCTAAATCTGTTAATTTTGAACAGGGTTTTATTATGGGGTATACTGTTGAGGTTTTTGAAAATACATTAGAAGAATGTAAAAAAATTGCAGATAGTATTATGACAGAAAATATTAAACGTGAAATTTTGTCAAAATATCATTATGATGAAGTTGTAAGGTTTAATATGCACACAGAGCAAAGAAATGTTAAATTTGCGCATTATTTACTTCCTGTATATAAATGTGATTATAAATATAAAAACAAAAATTATACAACACTAATGAATGGGCAAACTGGTAAAGTTGGTGGTGGTTATCCAAAAAGCGGTGTAAAAATTACTTTCTTTGTATTAATGATTATTGCAATAATTGGCGGAATTATTGCCCTTATTAATATTTTGGGAGATTAATATGCAAAATGAAGAATTAATTAAACAGGCACTTATTGCAAGAGAAAATTCTTATTCGCCTTATTCAAATTATAAAGTTGGCGCTGCATTGTTAACAAAGCCTGGAAAAGTTTATTTGGGTACAAATGTAGAAAATTGTGGTTATTCGCCTTGCAATTGCGCAGAGCGAAGCGCCTTGTTTTCAGCCATTTCAAATGGAGAGAGGGATTTTGAAAAAATAGCCATTGTTGGAAGTAGTAATGGCATTGCATATCCATGTGGTGTTTGTAGGCAAGTTATTGTTGAACTTGCACCTAACATAGAAATTATTTGTGCTAAAGATGAAAACAATTATGAGGTTTTAAAAATTAACGATTTGTTGCCACATGCTTTTACTCCAAACGATATTAAATAATAAAAAATGCCAATTTGTTTGGCATTTTTTTATTAAAACTTTCTTAATTAATATATATATTTATATATATATTAAAAATAAAAAAATGCTTTTAATTTTAATATTAATGTGGTATAATTAAATTGCAAATTTTACCAATCTTTTTTTGCAAATTAATCAAAGGGGAATAAAATGGAAACTAACGAATTAGACCTTAGTAAAAGTGAAAAGTATGACCAATCCGATATTCAAGTTTTAGAAGGGTTAGAGCCTGTAAGAAAACGTCCTGGCATGTACATTGGCTCTACTGATGAACGTGGTCTTCATCACCTTGTAACTGAGGTTATAGATAATAGTATAGATGAGGCACTTGCTGGCTATTGTACTCAAATAGATGTAACACTAAATGCCGATGGCTCTTGCACAGTGGCAGATAACGGACGTGGTATTCCAACCGGCATTATAGAAAAAGAAGGCAGAAGTGCTGTAGAAGTTGTTTTAACAAAACTGCACGCAGGTGGCAAGTTTGGTGGGTCTGGCTACAAAATTTCTGGCGGTCTTCACGGTGTTGGCGTTTCGTGCGTTAATGCACTTTCTATTTGGCTTAAAGTTGATGTTTATCAAAATGGTTATCATCATTATGTTCAATTTACTCGTGGCAGAGCAGATGCTCCACTTAAAAAAATGGAAAAAAGTGATAGGCGTGGTACGGTTGTATCTTTTAAACCAGACTCTGAAATTTTTGAAACAGTAGATTTTAATTATGAAACAATTAAAAATCGCTTTAGAGAAATTGCTTTTTTAAATAAAGGAATTGTAATTACTTTAACTGATAAACGTGAAGGCAAAGAACAGGCAGACAGGTTTGAGTTTAAAGGTGGAATTATTGAATTTGTTGAATACTTAAATGTAAACAAAAACGCAATATTTCCTCATCCTATTTACTTTAATAAAATATCTGACAAAAGTGAAGTTGAGGTCGCTTTTCAGTATAACGATGGGTATCAAGAATTAATTCATGCATATGCTAACAACATTAATACCACTGAAGGCGGAACGCACTTGGTTGGTTTTAAAAATGCTTTAACTAAAGTTATTAACGAGTATGGTGTTAGGAATAAAATAATTAAGGATACAGAAAAACTTTCTGGTGAGGATTGCCGTGAAGGTTTAACTGCTGTTATTTCTGTTAAACTTATGAATCCTCAGTTCGAGGGTCAAACAAAAACCAAACTTGGTAACTCGGAAATGCGTTATGAAGTTGAAAAAGCAATGGTGGAGTGTTTCGGAAACTATTTGGAAGAAAATCCAAAAGAAGCCCGTGAACTTATAATGAAAAGTATAACAGCTCAACGTGCTCGTGAGGCTGCAAGAAATGCAAGAGAATTAACCAGACGTAAGGGTGTATTAGAGAGTACAACTCTTCCTGGTAAACTTGCTGATTGCTCTGAAAAAGACCCTGAACATTGTGAAATTTACATTGTAGAGGGTGATTCGGCTGGTGGCTCTGCAAAAATGGGTAGAGATAGGCGTTTTCAGGCAATTTTACCTCTTCGTGGTAAAATTTTGAATGTTGAAAAAGCAAGAATTAACCATATTTTAGAAAATAATGAAATAAAAAGCATGATTACTGCTTTTGGTGCTGGTATTAAAGAAGATTTTGATGATACTAAACTTCGTTACAACAAAATAGTAATCATGACCGATGCCGATGTTGATGGTTCTCATATTAGAATACTTCTTTTAACATTCTTTTTCCGTTTTATGCGTCCATTAATAGAAAATGGTCATGTATATATAGCACAACCACCGCTTTATAAGTTGGAAAAAGGCAAAAAAGAATATTATTTCTATAATGATGATGAATTAAATGAGTTCTATAAGCAAAACGGAACCGGAACGGGTGATATTCAACGTTATAAAGGTCTTGGTGAAATGGACCCAGAACAACTTTGGGATACAACCCTAAACCCAGAAAATAGAATACTTCTTCAAGTTTCAATGGAAGATGCGGTTGAGGCCGATAGAATGTTTAACGAACTTATGGGTGAAGATGTTGAACTTAGACGTAAATTTATTGAAGAAAATGCAACCTTAGTTACAGATTTGGATATTTAGTATAGGGGAATAGAAAATGAGTGAAGATAAAAAAGATTTAAGAGAACTTTTAAAAAATAGTAAGGTTCAAAAGGTTGAAGTTAAAAGTGAATTAGAAAAATCATTTATTTCGTATGCAATGGCAGTTAATGTATCTCGTGCTATTCCTGATGTTAGAGATGGTTTAAAACCTGTTCACAGGCGCATACTTTTTGATATGGCAGAACAAAACTTGTTCCATACTCACAAGTATGTTAAATCGGCAACTATTGTCGGTGATGTGCTTGGTCATTACCATCCACATGGTGACTCATCTGTTTATGATGCTTTAGTTCGTTTAGCACAAGATTTTAGCATAAACCACCCTCTTGTAGATGGTCATGGTAACTTTGGCTCAATTGACGGCGATGGCGCAGCGGCTTATCGTTATACTGAGGCAAAATTAACCAAAATTGCTGGGCTTTTATTGGAAGATATTGACAAAAACACGGTTGATATGTATCCAAACTATGATGATACACGCATGCAACCAAGAGTGCTTCCTGCAAAGTTTCCAAACCTACTTGTAAATGGTGCCGATGGTATTGCTGTTGGTATGGCAACAAACATTCCTCCTCACAATTTAAGTGAAGTATGCTCAGGTGTGCAAGCAATGCTTGCTAATCCTGAAATGTCTGATGATGAACTTATTGAAATAATTAAAGCACCAGATTTTCCAACTGGCGGCATTATTATGGGTAGAAATGGCATTATTAATGCATATAAAACAGGTAGAGGTAATATTGTTGTTCGTGGTAGAGCCGAAATTGAAGAAACGCCATCAGGTAAATATAGAATTATTATTTCAGAAATTCCTTATCAAGTTAATAAATCTAAATTAATAATTCAAATGGCGGACCTTGTTAAAAACAAAAAAATTGAAGGTATTTCTGATATAAAAGATGAATCTGACCGTGATGGTATAAGGGTTGTTGTTGATGTTAAAAAAGACCATAACGCAAATGTAGTATTAAATTTATTATATAAATATACAATGCTTCAATCAAGCGATGGCATAATTATGCTTGCTTTGGTTGAAAATAGACCAAAAATTTGCTCATTGAAAGAAATTATTGGTTACTATATTGCACATCAAAAAGAGGTTGTTACAAGAAAAACTCAGTTCGATTTAGGTAAGGCAAAAGATAGGCAGCATATTGTTTCGGGCTTAGTTATTGCAGTTACTAATATTGATGAAGTAGTAAAAATTATTAAAGAATCTAAAGATAGGCAAGATGCCCAAAGCAAACTTATTAGTCGTTTTGATCTTGATGAAATTCAAACAAACGCAATACTTGACATGCGTCTTGCTAAACTTACAGGTTTAGAAGTTGGCAATTTAAAAAATGAACTTGCCGAACTTGAAAAAACAATTGCCGATTTAGAAGATATATTAGCAAAACCAGAGCGTGTTGCAAAAATTATTGATGAACAAATGGAAGATGTTAAATCTCGCTTTGGAACAGAAAGAAAAACAGACATAAGTTTAGGACTTGGTGAAATTAATATTGCAGATTTAATTAAAAAAGAAGATGTTGTTATTTCTATGACAAAAGCAGGATACATTAAACGCATGTCTCTTGCAGAGTATAAGGCACAACATAGAGGCGGTGTTGGTGTTACAGGTCATAAAGCAAAAGAAGAAGATGTTGTTGACCAATTGTTTATTACTTGTTCTCATAACGATGTATTGTTCTTTACAACAAATGGTAAAGTTCATACTATGAAGGCATATGATGTGCCGGAGGCTCAACGTCAAGCAAAAGGTAGGGCCATTGTTAACTTGCTTCCACTAGATGCCGGCGAAAAAGTTACTACCATTTTACCACTTGAAGAAGAAACAACAGGTAACCTTGTTATGGCAACTAAAAACGGCTTAATTAAAAAGACTAAACTTTTAGAATTTGCAAGCATACGTAAAAATGGCAAAATTGCAATAACATTAAATGAGGGCGATGAATTATTCTCTGCAAAAACTTCTGACGGCGATGATGAAATATTTGTAGCATCTTCATCTGGCAAATGCGCAAGATTTAAAGAAAGTGGGCTTAGAAATACAGGTCGCTCTAGCATGGGTGTTAAATCTATGGATTTATCTGAAGATGAAGAAGTTATTTCTCTTTGCATAATAAATAAAGAACAAGACCTTGTTTCTGTAACAGAAAATGGATATGGTAAACGTACAAACTCTAATGAGTTTAGACTTACATCTCGTGGCTCTAAAGGTGTAAGGGCAGGAATATTCAATGATAAAACAGGAAAACTTGTTGCCTTAATGCCAGCAAAAGAAACGGAAGATTTACTTGTTATGGCAGATAATGGCGTTGTTATTAGAACTCCTGTTAAAGATATTCCACTTATTTCTCGTAGCACTCAAGGTGTTAAGGTAATGCGCCTTAAAGAGGGAAATAAAATTGTTTCGGTTGCCGTAGGGGATCATGAAGAAGAGGAAATAGCACCGGTAACTGCTGAGAGTTTGGTGGTTGAACAAATTAAAAATGAAGAAAATAAATCAAATTAAAATTAAAATACAAGGCTTTTTTGCCTTGTATTTTTGAAAAAATGCCTATTGCATATAAAAATAAAGTGTGCTAAACTAAAAGCATGAAAAAAGTAAACGAAATAACATTAAAACAATTATATGAGGCTGCATATGGCACACATGAGCCTTTTGTAAATTATAAAAATACAGGTACTTTTACTGTAACAAACATGCTTGCTTATTTATTGCGCAGAGAAATGGAAGAGAATAATGAAATTGGCGCTTTAGATATATATGCTTATTTACTTTATGATAATTGTTTAGATTTAGTAGATTTAGAATATTGCGCAGAAGAACTAATGCTTCCAGAATCATATAAGTCATTTGATATTGCTCTTTACAAAACATATTGCAGCGATATACTTTTTGATAAAACAAGAAAGGCATTTAAAAAAATGCCAGAATATTTACTTGAAAAAATTGGGCTAGAAAAAGCAGACTATGGTTCGGGTGAAAGTGTTCATTTTTTCTCATATCAATTGCAAGAACTTTTAATGTTTGCTGCTGATAGAGAAATGTATTATAAAGTGGCTGATTCTTTCTATAATTTGCGAGAAGGTAAAATTCCAGAAAATTGTGCTAAAACATTACAAACTTTTATAGATGATGCTTGGTATAGTTGTAAAAATAAAGTTAAATATAAAGACTTTATTGATAAATGGGTTAAGAAGTTAGGTATTACTATTGATAAAGTTAGAGATGCAAGAAAAGAACTTATTTTAACCATGGATGAAGATAGAACCTTTATGCTTGAAGAGGCTTTAAAGGGAGAATTAAAAATAGAACTTACTTTTGATTCAAGCGTTAATGAAAATGTTTTTTCTCTTGAAAAATTAAATAGTTTAGATAACAAAGTTGTTGGGCAGGAAAACGCCATTAAAAAAATTAAAAGCAGATTGCTTGCAGCAAACCTTGGCTTTAAACAAGAAAAACAACCAATTGCAAGTTTTCTTTTAACAGGTCCTACTGGTGTAGGTAAAACAGAAACAGCAAAAGCGGTAGCTGATGCTTGCTTTGATGGCAAATTATATGTTGTAGATATGTCTACTTTTAAAAGTGAAATTGATGTATCTAGACTCACTGGTGGTTCACCAAACTATGTTGGTTACTCAGATAAAAATACCTTCTGTGATTTTATTAAAGAAAATCCTAATTGTGTAGTTTTATTTGATGAAGCAGAAAAAGCACATCGTGGCTGCCTAGATTTAGTTATGCGCATTTTAGATGAAGGGCAGTTTATTAATGCAAAGGGTGAAGTAATTTCATTTGAAAACACAGTAATCTTTTGCACTACAAACTTAACTCAAAATACTGTTTCAACAATAGGCTTTGGTTCGGAAAACAATACTGAGGAAAATGTAACCAAAGATGGCGGTTTTAAAAAAGAAATTGTTGGTAGGTTTAGTGATGTAATAGAATATAAGTCTTTGGAAAAAGATGATTGTAAAAAAATAGCAAAAGCCTTTTTAAATAAAATTATTAAATCGTTTGAACAAAATAATACATATAATATTAAACTAAGATACACAGATGACCTTTTAGACGAAATAAGTAATAAATCAAATACAAAACTTCTTGGGGCTCGTGATTTAAAAAAGACAATTCAATCTGAATTTATAAACGTAGTTGCTGCATATATTGTAGAAAATCAATGCTTAAATGTTACTTTGGTAGTTAGTTCTAAAGGTGTTAAAAAAATCAAATCTACTCAAAAATCAAAGTCAAAAGAATTAGATTTAAATTTACCAGATGTATCAAAACTTGCTGATAGTGATTTAGATATTAAAACAAATTAATTATAAAACAGATATATTTTTATATCTGTTTTTTTAAATTATTTTAAAAATATGCAAAATATTGTCTTTTTTTGTAAATTTGCTTAAAATTTATGTAAATTATATTGAAATTTATAAAATAAATTGTATACTAAAAAAATATTAAAGGGATAAATTTATGGAAAATATTTTAAAAACAATTGAAGAAAAACATTTAATAAAAAAAGGTGAAATTGTGGCTGTTGCTTGTAGTGGTGGGGCTGATTCAATGGCACTTTTACATAAATTAAAAAGTTTAGAGGCAGACCTTGGGGCGGAAATTATTGCAGTTACAATTGATCATTCTATTAGACAGGCTGGAGCCACTGATGCCACTTTTGTTGAAGATTTTTGTAAACAAAATAAAATAAGGTGCTATAAATTTAAAGTTGATGTTCCTAAACTTGCAATGGCAAAAGCAATTTCACTTGAGAGCGCTGGCAGAGAGGCAAGATATGGTATTTTTGATGCTTTATTAAAAAAGGGTGTTGCAAATCGTATTGCGATTGCCCATCATGAACAAGACCAAGCCGAAACCATTTTATTACATTTATTTAGAGGAGCAGGACTTAGTGGGGTTCGTGGTATGGAATTTAAAAAAGATGAACATTATATTCGTCCACTTTTAAATACTACTAAAAAAGAAATATTTAACTATTTAAAAGATAATAATTTAGAATATGTAGAAGATGAAACTAATGCTGAAAATATTTATACAAGAAACTTTCTAAGAAATGAAATTTTTCCGTTACTTACAAAAAAATGGCCAAATGTTACAAATGCATTAATTAATTTTAGCAAATCTGTTACAGAAGATGATGATTACATAAATGATAATTTAAATGATAGTGCTTTATTAATAAATGAAAACACGGCTCAAATACCATTAAGTTATTTTATGTATAGTAATGCCGTTATAAATAGAATAATATTTAAAGCGTTTCATGCAATAGGTGTCGGAGTGGATATAGAACGTAAGCATGTAGAAGCAATAAAAGATTTAGCATGTAAAGAAAATGGCAAAAAAATAAATTTACCATTAGGTGTAATAGCCCATAAAGAGTATGAATATTTAACCTTAACACGCAAAAAATTCACAAATGAAACCTTTTATGCAGAATTAAAATGTGGTGAAACAATTGTCCCTCATTTTGGTAAAATAATTGTTAAACGTGTAAAAGATTACATTCAAAAATCAGGAGTGTTATATATAGATGCAAAAAAATTGCCAAAAGGTGCAATGTGGCGTTTTAGAAAAGAGAGTGACTTTATTGAAAAATTTGGCGGCGGTACTAAAAAGTTAAAAAGTTTTTTAATAGATAAAAAAATTCCTCAGCGAGAACGTGATATTTTACCTGTGCTTGCTTTTGGAAATGAGATTTTTGCTGTGGCGGGCGTAGAAATATCTGAAAAAGTTAAAGTGGAAGATGGTGTAAAATCAGCACTAAAAATTGAAGTGTATAAACAATAAAAAAATTGAATGTTTGCTTGAAAGCAAAGCATTGTTGTGATAAAATAAATTCATGAAAATTTTAGATGCACTTAATGAAGAACAAAAACAGGCGCTCCTGAGTATTCAGGGCGCCAATTTAGTGTCTGCTGGGGCAGGCACCGGAAAAACACGTTTGCTTACTCATAGAATAGCATATTTAATTCAAGAACTTGGCGTTGACCCATATAATATTTTAGCTATAACATTTACAAATAAAGCGGCAAACGAAATGAAAGAAAGAGTTTTAAGTTTGGTTGATGGCGGAAATAAAGTTTGGATATCAACTTTTCATAGTATGTGTGTTCGTATTTTGCGTGCCGATATTGAAAAATTGGGGTCTAATTACACGCGTAATTTTACTATTTATTCAGATACCGATACTGAAAAACTTATCAAAACAATTTTAAAAGAGTTTTCTATAGATGATGACGCAAAAAAATATTTGTTTCATATTTCTAATTGTAAAAATAAAAATTTAGATATAATTCAATATAGAAAACAAAATGAGTATTTGCGTGAAATTGATGATATTATTCGAGTTTTTGCAGAGTACGAAAAAAGGTTATACGAAAACAATGCCCTAGACTTTGATGACTTGTTGACTAAAACTTATCAACTTTTTGCAAAAAATCCTGATATTTTAGAGTTTTATGCAAGACGTTTTGAATATGTTTTGGTTGATGAATTTCAAGATACTAATAAAATTCAATATGATTTAACTAAAATGTTAGCATCTGTACATAACAACTTGTTTGTTGTGGGTGATGAAGACCAATCTATTTATTCTTGGCGTGGTGCCGATTTTACTAATATATTTAACATATCTAAAGATTTTGCTAATACACATATTTTTAAACTTCAACAAAATTACCGATGTACCAAAGATATTTTACAAGCAGCCAACACTTTAATTGCACTTAATGATGACCGTTTTGATAAAAAACTTTGGACAGATAAAACAAACGATGAAAAGGTGAGTTTTAAAAGGTATTACGACGAGCAAGAAGAAGCAAATAGTATTGCCGGAATAATTTATAATCTTACTCAAAAGCAAGGTTATAATTACAACGATATTGCAATTTTAGTTAGACTAAATGCCTTAACTCTTCCTTTTGAAGAAAAACTACTTGCATATAATATTCCACATAAAATTTATGGTGGGTTTAAATTTTTTGAACGTGTGGAAATAAAAAATATATTGGCATATCTTAGGCTTTTTATTAATCCTAAAGATGAAGTTTCTCTTTTTAGAATCATTAATTTCCCTAAACGAGGTATTGGTGATGGTGCACTTTCTACATTAAAAGAAATTGCTAATGAAAATAAAACAACTATATTAAATGTGGTTTTAAATTTAGAAAATTATCCACAGGCAAAAAAATATGTAACTAAACTTCAAATTTTTGCCGAGGTGTATAACAAATTAAAGTCTGACCTTGAAAATATGCCGCTTGATGATTTTGTAAAGGCAGTAATTAATGAATTTAATATTAAAGATGCATATCCTAAAGATGGTGATGAAAGTTTAGAAAAATTAATGAATATAGACCAATTTGTTGGCTCGGTTAAGGGTTTTGTTGAAAATAATCCTGACAGCGGTTTGGCAGAATATTTAGAGAGTGTTACGCTTCAAAGTGATATCGATACTATGGGCGACACAGACAATGTTATAGTATCTACTGTGCATGCAGTTAAGGGCTTAGAATTTAAAGTTGTTTTTGTTGTTGGAATGGAAGATGGAATTTTTCCTTTATCTAGATGCAAAGATGATCCAAAAGAATTGCAAGAGGAAAGACGTTTGGCTTATGTTGCATTTACTCGTGCTGGCGAAAAATTATATGTTTCCTCTTGTCAAACAAGATATTTATATGGCAGAAGAAATTATGAAACAGACAGTCGTTTTATTGAAGAGGCGGGGTTAAAGCCAGTCAAACCTAAAAAAGCATTTATGTTTGATGATGAAGACAACGAATATTTAAACAAACAAACATTTGCTCCAAAAAGCACTTCATTTGGCGGGGGCTTTAACACAAAAACAAACACCTTTAATTCATTTATGCCTAAACCTAAAAAAGAGATTTCTAGCACACTGCAAGAGGCAATAGCAGCATCTAAGGCAACTAATAACTATAGTGTTGGGCAAATAGTAGGGCATCCAAAGTTTGGTGTGGGGACTATAAATTCAATAACAGCGGACGGAAAAATGGCTGATATAGATTTTGGGGCTTTGGGTAAAAAGACTTTAATGTTAGAAATTGCTCCGTTAAAAATAATAAAAGGTTAAAAAATAACAAAAAACCACAAAAAATACAATTTTTTGTGGTTTTTTGGGGTAATTTTGCAAAATTTTAGTAACAAAAATAATTAAATATTTGGCTATAGTAGTTTTAAATTTATATAAAATATGTTACAATGTAAGGGTAAATTTGGAGATTAAAAATGGAAAGAATGGAGTGGCTTGTTGAAGAGTTAAACAAGCATTGTTATAACTATTATGTACTAGATAATCCTACTATATCTGATGCTGATTTTGACAAGTTATATGATGAACTTTTAGCACTTGAACAACAAACGGGCATAGTGCTAGAAAATTCACCAACAAAACGTGTTGGCGGTGAAGCACTAGATGGTTTTGTTAAAAGACAACACAAATTCAGAATGTATAGTTTAGACAAATGTAGAACCTTGGAGCAAGTTGAAAGTTTTGTTGAAGACATTAAAAAACAGGAACCAAATTCAACATTTACTCTAGGATATAAGTTTGATGGATTAACTATTGTAATAACTTATAAAAATGGTTTTTATGAAAATGCAACCACTCGTGGCAATGGAATTATTGGTGAAGATGTAACACAGCAAGTTCGCACAATAAAAAGCGTTCCTTTAAAAATAAAGTTTAAGGGTGAATTAATTGTTTCTGGCGAAGGCATGATTACAAATGCAAATTTAGAAAAATATAATAAAATGTCTAATGAACCATTAAAAAATGCACGTAATGCTGTTAGTGGGGCAATAAGAAACTTAGATCCAAAAGAAACAGCCAAGCGCAATTTAGACTTCTTTTGTTATAATGTTGTTTATGCTGAAAATAAAAATTTTAAAACGCAAGCCGAAATGAATAAATTTATTAAAGATAACAATTTTTTAACAGAGCCATATCAAAAAGTTTGTACTACTTCAGAAGAACTTTGTAAAGAAATTACCAAAGTAGATAAAATTAAAACCGATATTGGTTTTTTAATTGATGGTATGGTTATTAAATTGAATGAAATTGATAAACGTGAGGAATTTGGTTATACAAGCAAATTTCCTAAATGGGCAATGGCATATAAATTTGAAGCACAAGAAGTTACAAGCATTTTAAACGACATTGTTTGGCAAGTCGGAAGAACTGGTAAAATAACTCCTATTGCCGAAATTGAACCGGTTGAACTTGCAGGGGCAATGGTTAAAAGAGCAACATTAAATAATTATGGCGACATAGAACGCAAACAAATTCAAAAACCATCAAGAGTTTTTGTAAGAAGAAGTAACGAAGTTATTCCTGAAATTTTGGGCCTTGCTGAACTTTTGCCAAATAGTCATGAAATTGAAAAACCAATAGTGTGTCCTTGTTGTGGTGCTACCTTACAAGAAATTGGTGCTTTACTATTTTGTCCAAACAGAACCGGTTGCAAAGAACAGGTTGTTGACAGATTGACACATTTTGCAAGTCGTAATGCAATGAATATTGAGGGAATACGTGACCAAATAAGCGAACAATTATATAGCAAATTAAATGTCACTCAACCATCTGACCTTTATAAATTAACAAAAGATGAATTATTAAAATTAGATAATTTTAAAGATAAAAAAGCACAAAATATAATAAATTCACTACAAAAATCAAAAAAAGTGCAGTTGAATAATTTAATTTATGCACTAGGAGTTCCTAATGTTGGAACAAAAACTGCAAAAGATTTGGCAAAATATTTTGGTACATTAAATAATTTAAGGCATGCTAACTTAGAAGAACTTGCTAGTATAAGAGATATTGGCGATATTGTTGCAGCCTCGGTTGTTAACTTTTTTGCAAATGAATATAATAGCAAAATGATAGATAACTTGCTTGATTGTGGTATACAGGTTGAAGAATCTGAAAAAGTGCTAGGAGGGTGTTTAGAAGGCAAAACCTTTGTATTAACTGGAACCTTACCAACCTATTCACGTGATGAAGCCACGGTTTTAATTGAAAAAAATGGAGGTCAGGTTTCTTCTAGTGTTTCTAAAAAAACGTCTTATGTGTTGGCAGGTGAAAGTGCTGGAAGCAAACTAATAAAAGCACAAAATTTAGGTGTTGTAATAATATCTGAAGAAGAATTTTTACAATTAATAGAAAAAAAATAAAAAAGTATATACATTTTTAAAAATATGTGCTAAAATAGTAATGATTTTTTTGAAAGAGGTAAAATTTTATATGATGAACAGACCACCAATTGATGAATTGGCTAAAAAAACAGATAATAATAAATATAAACTTTCTATTCTTATGGCAAAACGTGCTAAAGAACTTGAAAAACGTCACATTGAAAACGACCCAAACTATGAAAACAAAAAATGTATTTCTGCAGCAGCAGATGAATTATATTCTGGCAAAGTAGTATCTAGCGAAGAATAATTTTGTTTAAAAAAGGCAAGCAATCGTTTTTTTGTTTGCTTTTTTTATATTAGTATAAAATGTTTGAAATTTTGAATAAAATACTGTACAATAGTAAAAAAAGTATAAATTAAGGTTTTGTATGAAATTAAATAATTCAATCAAGTTGGCAATTGCTAATTTTTCTTTGTTTTGGAAAATTTTATTATATAAATTTATTGCTATTGTAATAGGCATACTTTTTGTATTACCAGTTTTTGGTGTGCTTAAAGAGTGTGTTATGGCTTCTGGGCTTGATACAGTGGTTAATAATTTGTTTTCTAGTGCAGCATTTCAAAGCATGCCTAGTTTTATGGCACAACTTTTAGGTCTTGTTAATTCTATTTTTTCTGCAATTAATATTATGGCAAGTCAAAACTTATTTAGTTTAATTTATTTGGCAATAATACTTTTTATTGTTTTACCTTTTTTATTAAAACTTAGTGATGTTCCAGCAAGTGAAAGCTCTTATAGTTACATGTCTAGTTTAAATAAAAATTCATTCACTGTTAATTTTATTAGCATGCTAGACAAATCTATGGGCTATTCAATTTTAAGAACACTACTTGAAATTCCTTTTTGGTTTGCTTTAATGGGTGGTATTTATGGTATTTTAACTTTAAGTTTACAAGGTGAACTTTGGTTAATTTTTTCACCATTCTTATTATTTGTTTTCTTAATAATAATGTTAGATTTAAATATAACAATTTTTAATGGTTGGGCACCTAGTGTAGTTGTGTTTAATTGTTGTGCCTCTAAAGCCTTAAAAAAAGGCATAAAGGCTGTTAGCCGTAACTTTTTATCAGTGCTTTCAAGTTTTGCTGTTGTAGTTACTATTGTTATATCGTTAGTGTATTTATTTGGTATTTATGCACTAATTTTTGCTCTTCCATTTATGGCACTTATTGTGGCAGTGTTCGGTCAGGTATTATTCTTTGAAAGTCAAGGCATGGATTACTATTTAAGCCCTGACAAAATTATTACTCCAAGAAAATTAGAAAATGCCGACAGTATTAAAAAAGTTAAAATGATTATTTAAGTTTTAAATTAAAAAATTTTTATAAAACAAAAGAAAAATTAAAAAGCAAAATCGTTTGCTTGAATTTTTAATGAAATAAAGGAGAAATTATGACAAATAAAGAAAAAGTAAAAATTACATTTTTAGGTGGTGTGGGCGAAATAGGCAAAAATATGACCGCATTTGAATATGGCGATGAAATGATTATAGTTGATGCTGGTTTAACTTTTCCTGATGGCGATTTGCCGGGTGTAGATATTGTTGTGCCAGATATTTCATATTTACTCGCCAATAAACAAAAAATAAAAGCGGTTATTTTAACTCATGGCCACGAAGATCATATCGGCGGATTACCTTTTTTATTGCCAGAAATAAATGTGCCTGTTTATGGTAGCAGGCTTACTCTTGGACTTGTAGAAAACAAATTAAAAGAGTACCCAAAAATTAAGGCTAAACTTGTTTCGGTAAAACCAAGAAACGTGCTTAAAATAGGTTCATTTGCAATAGAGTTTATTCATGTTAATCATAGCATTGCAGGTGCACTTGCCCTTTGCATTTCAACCCCTTGCGGGAATATTGTTCATACAGGTGACTTTAAGGTAGACTTTGAAGCAATAAATGGTATGCCAACAGATTTAGAACGCTTTGGTGAACTTGGTAAAAAAGGTGTTAATCTTTTAATGTGTGAATCTACCAACGTTTGCCGAAAAGGTTATTCTATGAGTGAGCGTCGTGTTGGCGAAACCTTAGATAGGCTTTTTGCCGAACATAAAGAAAATAGGTTATTTGTTGCAACTTTTGCATCAAATATTCATAGACTTCAACAAATAATGGATTTAGCCGAAAAATATGGTAGAAAAATTGCTTTTACAGGTAGAAGCATGATTAATGTTTCTGAAGTTGCTATGAAACTTGGTGAATTAAAGTATAATAAAGAAAATGTAATAGATATAGATAAGGTTGATAAATTCAGCGACAAGGAATTATTAATAATTACTACTGGTAGTCAGGGCGAGCCAATGAGTGCATTAACAAGAATGGCTGCAAACGAATTTAAAAAGATACAACTTGGTGAAAACGATTGCATTATTATTTCAGCATCACCAATTCCGGGTAATGAAAAACCTGTGTATAATGTAATAAATAAATTATACAAAAAGGGTGCAGACGTTATTTATGATGAACTAGCCGATGTTCATGCATCTGGACATGCTTGTCAAGAAGAAATTAAACTTATGCATTCGCTTGTAAAACCAAAATGTTTTATGCCTGTTCATGGCGAATATAGACACTTAAAAACCCATAAAGAAATAGCGGTTGCTCTTGGTTGTGAATCTAAAAATGTTATACTTCCTGACCTTGGCATGCAAGTTGAAATGACTCAAGGTCACATAAAGGAAAGTGGAAGAGTAAATGCAGGACAAAGGCTTGTAGATGGTCTTGGTATTGGAGATATGGATTCTAGTGTACTTAGAGATAGAAAGCAGTTGTCTGAAGATGGTATTTGTGTTGTAGTATTAAACTTAAGTGCACTTAGCGGCGAAATGACTTCTGATCCGTTCTTAATTACTCGTGGTGTTGTTTATAGTGGCGAACAAGAACAATTTATGCAAGATGCTAAAGAACTTTTAATTAATTATTTAAAAGAACAAGATGTTAGAGATATGGATCCTAACTTAATTAAACAAAATGTAAGACGTCATTTGCAAAACTTTATTAATAAACGTACAGCACGTAGACCAATGGTTTTAACAATTATACTCTTTGACTAAAGGTGAAAAAATGGAACAAGTTTTACAAGTGCTTGAAAAATATGCAAGACAAAATAATATTCCTGTTCTTTTAGATGATAGTGCAAAGTTTTTGGCAAATTTTGTAGAAAAAAAACAGTTTTTAGATATTTTAGAAATTGGAACAGCGGTAGGTTACTCTGGTAGCATTATGCTTCTTGCAAGCAAAAATGCTTATCTTACAACTATTGAGAAAAACGAAGAAAGTTTTAATAAGGCAATAAATACATTTCATAGCCTTGGCTTAAATAATAGGGTTACGCAAGTTTTGGGTGATGGCTTAGAGCAAATTAATAAATTAAAAGTTGAGAATAAAAAATATGATTTAATATTTTTAGATGGGCCTAAAGGACAATATATTTATTATTATCCTGTTTTGCTAAAAATGTTGTTGCCGGGTGGTTGTTTGTTGGTAGACAATGTGCTATTTAAAGGATTAGTGCGTTCAAATGAAGATGTTGGACACAAAAAAAGAGCAATGGTTACTAAACTTAGAAAATTTTTATCAGAAATAGAAACAAGGCAAGATTTAAAAACTACTATTCATGAAATTGGTGATGGTATAGCCGAAATTTATTTAAAATAATAAAAAATTCCATTTAAAATGGAATTTTTTAATTGGTTTTTACTTGATTATCGGAGTTTTCTTCATTAAATGTAGTTTTTATATATTTAACATTTTTATCATCTTTTGCATGCCGTTTTAAAATTATGTTTAACTTAATTTTTTCTTTAAAAGTTTTAAAATCGGTTTTAAAATTTTTATGATCAAAAATCATACATAAACCAAAAGTTATAGGGGTTAATAAAAGAAATACAGGAACAATTAGCCAAAACCAAGGCCAATATTTAACAGCACCTTCGCTAGCGCCTACCGGCACATAAGTAAATATTTCTGGACAGAAAAAGGCAAGTATTTTACCAATTCCATCATCAGGACCCCAAATGTAAGAAGAATTTTTATAACCTATTGCTGTTATATCGTTACCTCTAAGAGGAATAAAACCAAGTTCGCTTGCCAGTACTTGATTTAACATTATAAACAAGAATAGCCCCATTAAACACACTGGGCACCATAGTACTCTTTTATATGATAATTTATGCAGTTTAAATATTACCATTAAAAGCGGAACGCCCCAAAGCATTGTATGGTGGAAATAAAAACGAATAATATCTAGCATTTCAGCCGCTTGATTAGTTTTAAGCATTGGTTCCATAGGATAAAGGCAAGCAACTAAGCCACCAAGTAAACCCATATAAAACATAAAGTCTTTTGCCTTGTTGCTTTTGCTAATAAATATAAATGGAAACAAACCAATGTTTGCACCACATATGTTTATAAACCAAACATCGCTCATTCTGCGGGCAGTGTTAATTGAATAGGGAGGATATAAGCATTTTAAAAAATGTGCCAATAAACCTATTATTAAAATAATAAACAATACTGCCTTTTGTGTTGTTGGTGATTTTTTTCTTAATAAGAAATATAAACCAATAACTGAACCTATAGAAAGTATTAGCCAAAACCAATACCATAAATTGAACATTTGAATATTCATAAAAAACCTTTTAAACAAAAAGATAAAAGAATTTTATCAAATAAAGTTGAAGAATGCAATATTTTGCTTGCAATTTTATCATAAGTTTGATAATAATGTAAATATGAGTTTTATAGATTGGATTTTTACTACATACCCAGGTGCAACAAAAGTTCAGCCGTGGGGAATAGCACATATTTTAACATTGCTTGGCTGTATTGCCTTAATAGTTGTGCTTGCTCTTATATTTAAAAACAAAGATAAAAGTACTAAATATAAAGTATTGTGGGTTTTGGTGGGTTTAATTTTATTTTTTGAAATTGCAAGAAGGGTAATTAACCTTGTTAAAACTTCTGAATTTACTTTAACAGGCGTGTTGGGCACTTTATTGCCTCGTCCTTGGTGTGCTATATCTTGCTGGGCATTAATTATTGCCGCTTGCTTTAGAAAAAAATTCTTATACAATTTTGCAAGTATTTCGGCACTTCTTTGTGCAATAATATTCTTTGCATATCCGGGTGTTGGTTTTAAGTCACCATTCTTTGGGTTTGATGATTTATATTCAGTAGTAACGCATGCGCTTCTTTTAATTACAAGTATAAGTTTAATTACTTTAGGCTTTACTAACTTCAGATATAAAAAAGTTTGGAAAGTTGTACTTTGTTTTGTTGTTATTTTTGCTTATGCTTTCTTAGAAATTTATGTACTAAAAATTGAGGCTGACCCATTATATTTTATGCCAGGTAATGATGTTATGGATATAATTGGTGTAAATCATTCGCTTTATTTAGTATTGTATTCTATATTTTTGCTTGTGTATGTAAATTTATTTTATGTTATTAATGAATTTAAACGTAAAAAAGCAAAAAAAGAGCGTTTGGAGAACAATAATTAAAAACAGAAGGTTTATAGCCTTCTGTTTTATTTAGTTTATTTTATAACTGGTGCCTTCTTTAGTATCAATTAATGTAACACCTTGTTTGGTAAGTTCGTTTCTAATTTCATCTGCCAAGGCATAATTTTTTTGTGCTTTTGCCTGTTTTCTTAATTCTATTTTTTGTAAAATATATTCATGTAAGTCATCATTAACTTTTGCTGTATTTTGTTGTAGTAAATTTAAACTAAGCACCTTATCAAAATCTTGAATTAAATAAAGGGCAGTGTTAGAGTTTAAATTTTCATCTTTTAAAACATCATAAACGCAGGTTAGTGCAAGTGAGGTGTTTATATCGTTTTCTAGTGCATCTTTAAATTTTGTTTGATATTTTAAAATTAAATCTTTATTTAATTCGCCAGTTGCACTTTTTTGTAAATTTTCAATTTTGTTTGTTAATTTTTTATAGGCACTTGCAGCACCATCTAAACGTTCATAACTAAAAACTAAAGGATTACGATAGTGTGATTGCAAGCAGAACATTCTGTAAGCAAGAGGATTATAGCCTTTTTCTATGAGTAAATCAATTGTAGTAAATTCACCTTTGCTTTTGCTCATTTTTCCGCCCTCGGTATTTAAGTGTTGAATATGAAACCAATAATTGCACCATTTATGCCCTAAATAACTTTCTGTTTGTGCAATTTCGTTTGTATGGTGAGGAAAAATGTTATCAACGCCACCGCAATGAATATCTAAATATTCACCTAAATATTTTAAACTAATAGCCGAACACTCTATATGCCAACCAGGGTAACCAAGTCCCCATGGGCTTTGCCATTTGAGTTCTTGACTTTCAAATTTAGATTTTGTAAACCAAAGAGCAAAATCGTTTTGATTTCTTTTGTTAAAATCTTCTTCAACGCCTTCACGTGCACCAACAACCATTTCATCGGCTTGATGATTGGTTAATGTATAATAATCTTTTAATTTGCTAACATCAAAATATACATTTCCGCCAGCAATATACGCAAAGCCTTTTTCTAATAGGCTTTGTACAAACTTAATGTAATCATCTATACAAGAAGTTGCAGGAACAACAGTTTGGGGCCAAGTAACATTTAACCTTTCGCAATCTTTTTTAAATGCATTAGTATAAAATTCAGCAATTTCCATTACACTTTTGTGTTCACGTATTGCTCCGGCAAGCATTTTATCTTCACCTGTATCAGAATCACCCGAAAGATGACCAACGTCGGTAATATTCATAACCCTATTTACTTTATAACCTAAGTAGGTAAGTGATTTTTCTAAAACATCTTCCATAACATACGTTCTTAAGTTGCCAATATGGGCAAAATGATACACTGTTGGACCACATGTGTACATTTTAACTTCGCCCGGTATGTTTGATTTAAATTCTTCAATTGTTCTTGTTTGTGTATTATATAGTTTTAGTGACATAATTAACTCCTATAAATTTAGTGTAAGTTTAGCATATTTTATTATGTTTGTATATTCTTTTAAGGCTATTTTGTTTAACAAAAAAGCACGAAAGGCAAGTTCCTTTCGTGCTTTAAAATTTGTTTTTAATTAAAAGCAGCAAACAACCATGCCCGATAATATTAATACAAGGCCTACGGTTAAACAGATAACATATGTGCGGTCGTTTTTATCAACAATAGATTTTTTTGTAATAACTCTTGTTAAGCGTTTTGCAATTAAAACAATAGAAATGCCAATTATAATAAGGGCAAGACCTGCAATTCTAGCAGGTGATAGTAAATATTCTTGAAAATCCATTAATAACATACTTAGCATAAATAAACTCCTAAATAAATCTTATTTGCATTTTAGCATACTATTTTTAATTTTTCAATACCTTTTTTAACAAAAAAATAAAACAAAGAATACACTAATCTAGAAAAAAGGAGGAAAAATGAAAAAATTATGTATTTTGCTTGCTTTAATGCTGGGTGTAGTATCTATTACATTTGCGGGCTGTAGCCAATCGAACAATGGTATTACAACAGTTAAAGTAAACGAAGTAACCCATAGCATATTTTATGCACCATTTTATGTTGCAATGAATAATGGCTATTTTGCAGATGAAAAAATTGAAATTGAACTAACTAATGGCGGTGGTGCTGATGCATCTATGAGTGCAATACTTAGTGGCGATGCTGATATTGGTTTAATGGGTCCAGAGGCATCAATCTATGTAGTAGAGGGGGAAGCAAAAGATAAACCTGTTGTGTTTGGACAATTAACCAAACGAGATGGCTCGTTTATTGTTGCAAAAAACCCTTATCCTAATTTTACACTTAATGACTTAGTGGGGCATGAAATAATAGGTGGTCGTCAGGGTGGCGTGCCTGCAATGACTTTAGAGTATTGTATTAAAAATGCCGGACTTGAAATAGGCACAGGTGTAAATGAGGTTAATTTGAACACAAGCGTTGCATTTGCAAATACTGCCAGTGTTTTTGAAACAACTGATGCAGAGTTTTGTACACTTTTTGAACCAACAGCTAGTGAACTTTGTGCAAGCAAAGGTTATTATATTGTTGCAAGTGTGGGCTTAGTAAGTGGCGAAGTTCCATATACATGTTTTCAAACAAAACAAAGTTTTTATACCGAAAATGAATATTTGTGTGAAAGATTTTTACGTGCAGTATATCGTGGCTACAGATTTTTATTGACTGCATCGGTTGATGAAATTTATACCGCAGTATCTCCATCGTTTGCAGGCGTTAGTAGAGAGTCAATAATTACTAGCATTAATAGTTACATTCAATCAGATGCTTGGGTAAATAATCCAGCAATGACTCAAACAGCATTTAATGCATTACAAGATATTATGCAAACAGCAGGATATTTAGAACAAAGAGTAGAATTTGCTAGCGTTGTAGATAATATAATTGCAAATAAAGTATATAATTATTTTAATTTTTAATAATTAAAAAAAATTAAAAATCCCTTTAAAATAAAGGGATTTTTATTTAAAAGTGTAATAAGAATGTTTTATTAAAATTAATCTAAAAATTCATGAAGTAAAGAATTTTCTGGTAATAATTTTGGTGACAATTTTTCGCATTTTTCTAACATATTAATTAATGGTTGGGTATTATTATTAATACCTTCTTTTTTAAGAAGAGGTAATAATTTATATGCGTACATAAGAGGCTCGTATGCATGGGTAGAGTTAATTAAATAATCGGCGGTGTTTTTATATGGCTTAATATAAATATCTTCACCAGCAAGAACATTTGTCCATACATGAAAAGTATCTTCCAAACTCATACCTCTATTATTAATATCACGTATTAAACGGCGCATAAGTCTAACTTTTTGTGCAGGCATTAGCATTTGGTTGTCAATTTCAAAATTTGTATTTACACAAATATAAATTTTGTACATTTGGCTATTATGATTTTTAAATAAAATTGGATTTAAAGCATGTATGCCTTCCATTATAACAATTGTCTTGTTAGTAAGTTCTAAATTTTTATATTCTTTTTCACGTCTGCCAGTAATAAAATTAAATGTTGGCATAAGGGCTTTGCCTTTAGCAAATAAGTCATCGGCAAATTTGTTTAAATAATCTAAATCTAAAGTTGTAATATTTTCATAATCATAGTCACCATTTGGTAAACGAGGAGTAAGTTCACGGTCAACAAAAAAATCATCTAGCGATACAACAACAGATTCGTAACCATGTTTTGCTAAATTTTTTCTTAACAAATTGCTAGTTGTTGTTTTACCTGAAGAAGATGGACCTGCGAGCAAAATAATTTTATATTCGCCGTTTTTAACTATTTCATCAGCAACATCATCAACTTGTTTGTGATATAACTCTTCGCTGTCCTCAATAAGTTTTTTTACATTTGTAATAGATAGTTCATTAATTTTTCCTAAATCAAAAATTTCTTTTTTGTAGTCGTGTAAAATGTTCATAATTTATTTCCTTAAATTTTATAGTAACTTTTTTAGTTTAACATAAATTTTAAACAAACACAACAAGAAAAATCGGCTTATATTAAAATTTAGTATAAAAAAGTTTATGTCATTAATATTAATTTTATTGCATTTTGTACTAATAAGGAGAGAATATGAAATTAAAAAAATTACTTAATGGCATTAAAGTATTAAATGCAAAAATGTTAAAAAATGTGAATATCGAAAATATTAGTAATAATACACAAGATGACTTGTCGAATGCTTTATATGTATGTTTAAAAGGCAAGAATGCAGATGGGCATGCTTTAAAACAAGAAGCACAAAAAAGAGGTGCTATTGCTTTTTTGGTAGAAGAATTAGATTATGATTTTAACGGCTTACAAATATTAGTAAAAGATACAAGGCTGGCTTTTTCTATTGTTGCAAAAAACTTTTACTCAAAAAACAAATTGCCAAAAATTATTGGTATTACAGGTACAAATGGTAAAACTACAACAACAAATATGGTGCAACACATTTTAAATCAAAGTGGTAAAAAAGCAGGTTTAATTGGTACTGAAGGAATTTTTTATGGTAATCAGAAAATAAACTTGCATATGACAACACCCGACCCACTTGAATTATTTAAACACTTAAATGCAATGGCTGAAGAAGGTATTGAATATGCCGTTATGGAGGTATCGGCACATGCAATTTATTTAAAAAAAATAGAAGCCCTTAATTTTTATGTGAAAGCAATAACAAATATAACAGAAGACCATTTGGATTTTTTTGGAGACATGCAAAACTATGCAAAAACTAAAATAGATTTTATTGAAAAATATAAGGGTATTAAAGTTGTTAATTTAGATGACCAAATGGTTTATAAATTTTTAAAAAATAAAAAAACATTTACTTATTCCAAAAGATTGCCTGCTGATTGCATGGCGGTAAAATTAGATGGTGCGGGCTCTGAATATGATGTGTTGCTTAATGGTAATGAACTTTATTTTAAAACAAATTTAATTGGCTATTACAACGTAGAAAATGCACTTTGTGCAGCATTAATTTGTAATAAAATAGGTGTAAAAAATGAGGATATTGTTAAAGGTATTGCATCTTTCAAATCGGTTGATGGAAGGTTAAATATTTATAAAAAAGGTGAAAAAACAGCAATAATAGATTTTGCACATACTCCCGATGCATTGCAAAAAATATTAAATGTTGCAAAAACATATGCACATGGCAGGGTTTTATGCCTTTTTGGTTGTGGTGGAAATAGAGATTCATCTAAACGTGCTTTAATGGGCGAAATAGCATCTAACTTAAGCGATTATGTTTATATTACAAACGATAACCCTCGTTTTGAAAATGAGAAAGATATTGCAAATCAAATTGCAAGTGGAATAAAAAATAATAATTATGAAATAATTTGTGATAGGGAAAAGGCTGCTTTTGTTGCAAGCAATTGCATGTGTGACGGCGATATATTGGTGCTTGCAGGAAAAGGTACTGAAGATTATATCGAAATTATGGGTGAAAAATTGCTTTATAGCGATGCTTCTGTGCTAACAACGCTTGGCTTTGAAAGAGTTTAAAATAAAAAGGAAAGGGTATGCTCCAAAAATACATTTTTACATTTTTAATAACGTTTTTACTTGCACTTTTGTTTGCTCCGCTTGTATTTTTATTTTCGAAAAAATTAAAGGCAAAACAGACAATTTTGCATTATGTAAAAGAACATGAAGGTAAGCAGGGAACACCCACTATGGGAGGAATAATTTTTATATTGCCGGCAATTATTGTTTCTTTATTATTTTTTACTACTGACTACATGTTGGCAATTATTACTCTTGCTGTGTTTTTTGGTTACGCACTTCTTGGTTTTTTAGATGATTTTATAAAAGTGCGTTTTAAACAAAACTTGGGGCTTAGAGCATATCAAAAAGTTTTGGGGCAACTTGCAATTTCTTTAATTATTGCAATTTTTGTATATAATTCGGTTGGCACAGAAATTAATATTCCATTTTCAAATATATCTGTTGACCTTGGATTTTGGATTATACCACTTGTAATAATAACCTATATTGCTACTGTAAATAGCGTTAATTTAATAGATGGTTTAGATGGACTTTGCAGTGTAAGTAGTATAAATTATTTGTTTTTCTTTTCAATTATTTTAATGGTTACTTCTGCTGGCTTAAATGGTATAGATATGTTAGAAACGCAAAATATTATAATTAGTAACTTTTCTATACTTGGAGCGTTATTTGCATTTTTGTTTTTTAATAGTTATCCTGCAAAAATTTTTATGGGTGATACTGGTTCGCTTGGGCTTGGTGGATATATTGCAAGCGTAAGCATACTTACAAAAAATATTTTGCTTATTCCTATTTTAGGGCTTGTTTTTGTAATTACTTCTCTTAGTGATATTATTCAGGTATTACATTTTAAGCGTACTAAAAAAAGAATATTTAAAATGGCACCATTGCATCATCATTTTCAAATGAGTGGTGTACATGAAAATAAGGTGACTTTTTCATACTTTTTGTTTTCTTTTATTCTAAATTTAATTGTTGTTGCATTCTATATAATATAGGGCGCGCGAAGTAAATTTGAATAAAATTCAAATTTTGCGCTGCTTAAAAGCAGCGCGCTCTTTTACAAAGAGGCGTCGCGCGGTGGAGAGAATTATGCAAATAACAAATAAAAAATTTTTAGTTTATGGTGCTGGTGTTAGTGGAATTTCGGCATATGATTTTTTGCAAAAAAAAGGAGCAAGTGTTTTGTTATATGCTCCAAAAGGTTCTGCCGTGCCAGATGAATATAATGTTACAAATAATATAACAAAAGCAATAGAGCAAAACTTTGACTATGTTGTGTTAAGCCCCGGAGTTAGCATTATAGGTAATAAAAATATAAGCAAATTAAAAAAGAGTGGAGCAATGCTTATAACAGAACTAGAACTTGGCTATCTTTTTTGCAAAGGCAGGTTTATTGCAGTTACAGGAACAAATGGCAAAACAACATGCGTAAATTTAATAAACCATGTGCTAAATAAAAATAACTATAAAACATTTTTGTGTGGAAATGTGGGTACGCCAATAACAAGTATTGCAGATTATACCGATGAAAACTCGGTTGTTGTGTGCGAGGTGTCTAGTTTTATGCTAGAGGCGGTGTCACCGAACTTTAAACCAGATGTTTCGATAATATTAAACGTTACACCTGACCATATTTCTAGACATAAAACTTTTGATGCTTATTATAAAGCAAAGTTAAATATAACTAATTATCAAACAGAAAATGATTTTTTATTTGTGCCAAAAGAACTTGAAAATACAGTAACAAAAGCACAAAAGTATGTTATTTTGCCAAAAAAATATAAAAGTAATTTAATAGGTGATTTTAATAATTTAAATTTAACCTTTTGTGAAGCAGTTTGTGCCCTTTTTGGCATTTCGAGCAAACAATATAAAATTGCACTTAAAACATTTAACCCAATAAAATTTCGTTTGCAAAAAGTAGGAAAAAAACATGGAGTAGTTTACATAAACGATAGCAAATCAACTAACCCAGATTCTTGCGTAAAGGCATTGCTATCTATGAAAAAACCAGTTGTATTGTTGCTTGGTGGTAGCGATAAAGGTAATAACTTTAATCAAATTTTCGCATTAAAAAATAAAATTAAATTGGCGTTAATATATGGCGAAACAGCACCAGTTTTAGAAAATGATGCACTATTTATGGGTTATAAAAACACAAGCAAATATGAAAATTTAAAAGATGCTTTAAACTATTTATATAGGTTTGTTAAACGTGGGGATATTGTTTTATTTTCGCCTGCCTGTGCTAGTTATGATGAGTTTAATAATTATGTAGAAAGGGGAGAGTTTTTTAATAATTATTTTAATTCTATTAAATAATTTAATTATTAAAATAATTCAAAATAAATTTAAAAATATTATATTAAATTAAAATTATCAGTAATAATCTATAATTAAATTAAGGGTTTATGAAAAAAATTAATTTAAAATCTTATTTTACTACAACAAAAACCTTGCCAAGTAAAACAAGTTTAATTGTAATTTTTATTACATTATTTTTATGTATATTTGGCTGTGTAATGGTTTATAGTGCAAGTAGTTATAACGCATTAAAACATTATGGAAATGAATACTTTTTTTTAACGAAACAAATTGCTGGGGTTGTTGTTGGAATTTTAGGAATGTTATTTTTTTACTTTTTTGATTTTAATAAATTAAAAAAGTTTAAATGGATATTATTTGGTATTTCTACAATATTATTAATATTAGTTTTTATACCAGGTATTGGTATTTCTAATTATGGTGCTCAACGTTGGATTCGTATTTTAGGAATATCTTTTCAACCTAGTGAACTCGCTAAATTTTCTTTGGTTTTATTTTGTGCTTGCCATTTGTCAGATAATTATCAAAAGGTAAAAAATTTTAAAACTTTAATTCCTGTACTTTTGGTGGGTTTAACATTTTGTGGTTTAGTTATTTTAGAGCCAAACATGAGTGTGACGATGTGTTTAGGTATAACTCTTGTTGGAATGTTAATTATTGGTGGAATATCTAAAAAGCATTTTGCTTGTCTTGCTGCTCCTGCGGCTTTAGCAGTTCCGGCACTAATTATAGCCGAGCCTTACAGATTAAAACGCTTAATGGCATTTATTGATCCATGGGCAAGCCCTCAGGGCGAGGGGTTTCAGTTAATTCAATCGCTTTATGCGTTGGGCAATGGCGGGCTTTTTGGAGTAGGTTTGTTTAATAGTCGCCAAAAATATTTATTTTTGCCATTTAGTGAGTCTGATTTTATATTTTCTATAATAGGGGAAGAACTAGGTCTGTTTGGAGCAATAATTGTTATTGTGGCATTTGTGGCACTAATATTTTGCTTAATAAAAATAGCACTAAATGCAAAAGATAGATTTGGTGCTTATCTTACAACCGGAATAGCAATTTTAATAGCTGTACAAGTTGCAATAAATATTGCAGTAGTAACAGGCTCAATTCCACCAACTGGAATTCCACTTCCGTTCATTTCTGCCGGCTCGTCTGCTCTTATGGTGTTTATGTCAATGATAGGTGTTGTGCTTAATATTGATAGACAGAGTAGAAAGGGTAAAATTTAACTTTTTAAGTTTAGTGTATACAATTTGCAAGCATTTTGTATGCATTTTTTTGTGTTTATTGTATCCTAATAAAAAATCAGACTTAGTCTGATTTTTAATTTTGTATATGATATAATGCGCTTAAGTATGCTTCGGCTTTTTCTAAGTATAGTTCATTTAAATTTATAACATAATTCATGCATTTACGTTGTAGTGGTGTAAGTTGATTATTGTCTTTGTTTTTTATTCTGTTAATATTGGTTTTTTCGGAATTTTTTAATAGTTCCTCAATGCTAACATCATAAAACTCTGCTATTATTTTTAATGTAGGAACATCTGGTATTGTTCTACCTTTTTCCCACTTGCTAATTGCAGATTGCCCAATTTTTAAAATTTTTGAAAGTTGCTCTTGCGTTAAATTTTTGTTTAATCTTAGTTCTTTAAATTTATTCATATATTACCTTGTATATTTGTTATATAAATATCACAAATAGTTTATAAAAATATGAAATATTTTCAACATATTTCAACAAAATACGACAATTTATTCCCAAATATGCTTGACATTCATATTTAAATAAGACTAAAATATTCCCACCATTCATAAAATATTGTGTACAATAATGTAAATAAATATTCATAGGGGAATAAATATGTCATTTAAAAAATTGCGTAAATCAAAAAAAGTTGGACAAAGGCAAATTTCTGATGCTTTGCATTGTCATCAATCATTAATAAGCAAGTGGGAAAACGGCGTTTGTCAACCATCTATAAATAGCATTCCAGAAATAGCCGAAGTTTTAAAGTGTTCGGTAGAAGATGTTGTTATGGCTTTTTGTGCTCAAGAACTTAAGCAGGCTAAAGAACAGCAGCAAGAAGAAGCATAAAAAATTTGTGTATGGGTAAAAACTGCAAAAATTTGTCGGGTTATATAAAATAATTTTAAAAAAATACTTTACAAAATTTAAAATTTGTTATATATTAGCAAAGTAATATTTGTTAATGGGGTGTAGCCAAGCGGTAAGGCACGAGACTTTGACTCTCGCATGCGTAGGTCCGAATCCTGCCACCCCAGCCAAAAAAATGTTGCCAATTGTGGCAGCATTTTTTTAATTTTTAAAATATTTTTGGTTTTTACTTGTTGGCTTTGTTGGTTCAGTCATTTCTATTAAGCCTGCGTTAATTGCAGGAATAAGATAATTTTTTCTAAAACCATCTCTTGATTTAAGATTTAATTTTTTCATTAATTCAATGGCGGATTGTGGGTAGGCGTCAATAACTTCAAGTAAAGCCGAAATTTGATTGCTAATATGATTATTGTGTTTACGAGTATCTTTAACAATATTTTTTATAGCCTTGTTTATAACATTTAACATAAATAGTATAAATATGTCAGATTTGCCTTGGCTTGTAGATAATGAAATCGATTTATAATATTCTTCTTGATTATCTTTAATAATGCTTTCAATAGGAATCCATGCAAAAATTGGCTTCCAAGAGGCAAGTAGTGCGGTTTGCCAAAGTCTGCCACAGCGACCATTGCCATCTCTAAATGGATGAATAAATTCAAATTCATAATGAAAAATACTAGATTTAATTAACATATTAGTAGAACTATTTTTTAACCAATCAAAAAGATTGTCTAATTGTTTAGGTACAAATTCGGCTGGAGGCGCTAAATGAACAACTTTACCCAGTTGGTTATATACGCCTACCTGATTTGTTCGTAATTTGCCGGCTTCACTAACTAAATCTTTCATCATGATACCATGAATTTTTAGCAAATCATTTAAATTGTAGGGATTAATTTCTTCTAACCATTTATATGCATTGTTTGCATTTTTAACGGCAATAATATCTTCCTCAGGACCCAAAATTCTTTTTCCATTTATAACATCTGTTACTTGTTGCATAGATAATGTATTGTTTTCTATTGCCAAAGAAGAGTGTATAGATTTAATTCTGCTTATTTTTCGTAATTTTGGTAATTTTTCTAAATTATTTATATTGTTTAACTTTCCCAAATTTTCCATAATTTCAGAAACTAAATCTAACATTTCATCTGTAATATTATAAGGGGGAATATATTTATCCATAAAATACCTCAGTTAAATTTTATAAAATTATTATAAAAAAGTCAATCATCTTGCATATTATCTTACACATTATCTTGCATACTTTTTGTATGGAAGATATGTAAAATTTATAAGACCCTGTCAAAAAAATGTTGGTAGGGTTTTATATTGCACTTTGAAAATAACTTTTAGAACCAGTTATATAGTTTTTGTGAAGATTGCTATTATTAACGCAAAGTAAAAAATGTTTTTGTATTTACTTTTAAAAGTAACACTTCATAAATATATTTCCTCGCAGCATGCTTAAAAGTGAACATATAAAAAAACATAATATCTTCGAAGAAAACTTCGCAAGAGAGTACCGACCTCGTTGCAACTCGCATTTTGGGCTTGGTTTTGTTATAACAAAACCGCCGCTTTATATGCGGTTGCGCCTCTCCCCAAAAAAACTTTTTTTTGGGGTCCCTATAAAAAGTGCGTTTGGTCGGTAAAATGAAAAAATGTGCCCAATAAATGAAGGTTTGCAATAGCAAACCGAAGTCAAAAGGGCAACATTTTTTCAAATATGAAATATCCGCATATTTATTTGAACTAAAAGGTTTGACAATTGGCTGGGGGGGGGCGGTATACTAGAAACGAAAAGGAAAAAATATTTCTTTTTTTAGGAAAAAGCACTTTTAAAATTCGGTGCAAAAAAATATATAAAGGAGAAGAAAAAAATGAAAAAGAATTTTAAATGGCTAATAAACCTAGCCACCCTAGTACTATGCGTATGTGCTTTAGCCATAGGCGTGTATGCAGCAAAGCAAGCCTCACTAACCGCCACCGGAACAATAGGCTTTACAGCCCATGGCTGTAAAGTAAAGGTATCAGGAACAATAGATGCATACATCGAAGGTGGAAGCGAAAAACTAACAGGAACAGACGCAACAATAGCAGAAACACTAGTAGACGAAGAAGGAGAAGAACTATCCCTTCCAGCAATGTACTTTAGTGATTTAGAAGAAAAAGGAAATATAATAACAATAAACTTAAAAATAACAAGCGACTCAGACTTTCCAGTACTGTGTAACATACCAAACCCAGTAGCATATGATTCAAATAGTACAACAACCCAAATAACAGCAGTACAAGGAGTAACCTCACACCAATCATTTGTATTATCAACAAAAGGTGAGTATAAAGATATAACAATAAAATTCACTCTAACCGACATAGAAACAGCATCAGAAATATCAGCAATATTTGATGCAAACCTAGAGTTTAAAAAATACACACTAACACGTGATATGTTAAATATAGCAACAGCAGATAATGCATCAGACTATATAACAACTGGCACAATGTATGTAGAAATGGGAACATATCCAAACAACTCAACTACATATGGTGATTTTGCGAACAAACCAATTCGCTGGTATGCATTTGCATACAATGCAAACGGAAGTGAAGAAGGCATGCAAGCAGTAACAACATTTGCAAACAAAGAAGCAATTGGTGCAGGAACATATTACTTTATATCAGAATATTCAATAGGTGAATCAAAAATATCAAATAATGCCTATGGTTCGCAAGTATTAACAGACTTAAACTATGGTGATTCATTATTAAACACAGCAATAGAAAACCTAGCAACAACATGTACAATGAAAGATTCAGAAATATATAACCAAATAGCAAAAAGAACACTACCAGGAGAATCATTAAATTATTATTATGATAAAGATGGAAATAGTGTAACACCAACACCAATAACAAAATCAACATTAAATTCAACCCTATGGGCAATATCAGATGATGAATTTAATATGTTAAGCGTAAAATACAGTTATAACGTAGATACAACATCAAGCAATCAATATGAGAGCACGGGCTATGGTACAATGGGCGCTTCGTGTCTCTGGTGGCTCCGTTCACCTTACGATTACAGCGCTAAGGTCTCCGGAGCGTACGCGAGGTATGTCGACCCTATCGGCTACCTCAGCAACAACGGCGTTATCCACGAGTACGGTGTGCGTGCGGCTTTCAAACTCGTAATAGTATAATAGGGTACCTTGAGCCGTAAAATAAAAATGGTGTGTGGAGTAGAAACGGTTTGATAAGGTAATCACGCACATGCTGTGCA
>SVIS01000005.1 GCA_015069385.1 Clostridiales bacterium | reverse complement strand
AAAAATGTCTAAAACCTAGGAAATACCGTGGATTTAGACACATTGAAAACTATAAAAAAAGTGGTGGCTATATGAACATTTGGAGACAATAGTGGTGACTATATGAACTTTTAGATACATAAAGACAGGCTTTATTATACCGATTTATTTAGCAATAAACAATATATCAATTCAAACAATTACCTTTGTGGTTGCAATTGTTAATGTTATAAAAATTTTTATGACAATGTTGGCAAACAAAATGTATAAAAATAGTAAATCTTTTTTAATGGTTATTTTAGGAAGCGTAATTTTTGCAATAGCGTGCGTAATTTTGCCTAACATAACAGATAGTACATTTATATATGTTTTATCGGTTATTATAAGCATTTCATTCCCCTTATTTTTTATATCAGATTGCAATTCTTATGCTGAGAATACACAAGAGTTTTCTCATAAAGCAATGGTTATAAGAGAAATTTGTGTTCATGCTTTTAGACCTTTAATAATTGTACCATTTTTATTAATTAAAGATTTATCTTATTTAATATATTTAGGAGTTGCGCTTGCTATTTTAATGATATTTTCAGCCTATTATATGTTAAAAAGAAAATAATTTTAAATATATAGATTTAAAATTAATTAAAAATTATAATATAATTTATATAATATTAAATTACGAGGTGAATTTATGACATATAAAGATATTTTACAGACAGATTATTTTTTTGAAACTTATTCAAAAATAGAGTTTTTAAAAAGAAACTACCCAGTAAATCATGGGTTTGTTCATATATGGCATGTTATAAAACATGCAAAAAATCTTGCGGAGATTTTTAAACTTAGTGAAAAAGAAAAACAATTGTTGTTAATAGCTTGTGCATTGCACGATATTGGTTATTTAAATGGCAGAGATGAACATGCTGTTAATGGTGCACATGCCGCTAAAATGTTTTTGCAAGGCAAATTATGTGAAGATGAGATTAATATTATATGCAATGCTATTGCATGCCATGGTGGAAAAAGGTTAGAAGATTATTATAATAACGTATCTATGTGTTTAATTCTTGCAGATAAGTTTGACTTTGATAAAACAAGGTATCGTGAAGATGATAATCATGTGGCAATTAAAATGTTTATGTCAATTGAAAAAACTGAACTTAAACAAATTGATGGTGGTTATAACTTTGAAGTATATACAACCGATATTTCTCTATTTAATAATATAAATTCAGATTATTATTTTGTTAAATTTAATCAGATATTAAATAATCTTTATAAAGCAAGAAAAATTAAAATAGAATTTAAATTAAAACAAATTGAAATTTAATAAAAATTAAAGGTAAACAAAATGGCTTGGAATGAATATTTAGATTTATTTTTTGATGTGCAAAAAAAGAAATGCCCGTTTAGAGCATTTTGTTTTGATGTTGTTGATTCTAGAAATCAAACTCAATATAATAATAATCAAAAACATTATCAGTTTGTATGCTATGTATATTCACTTTTAAAATTAGAAGAAAAATTAAAAAACAAACAAATTTTACTAAATGATAAATATAATAAAAAATATGAATTAGGTAACCATATATTTAATGGTAATAATTATAATCCAATGATTTTAGGCGATAACTGCACATATTTCGTAATAAATGGTTCTATTATAACTGAAAGAATGATTGAAATTTTTTGTGAAGCCTTAAATGAATATAATATAAATTATTCTTTTCATTTTTCTACAGGAGTTTATGAAACCAATTTATACCAAGAAGGTAATACAAAATTATATAAAGGATATATGTTAAATATCTTAGAATATTTAGGCAAAAAAAATAATTATATAATTAATAAAAATGGCATATCAAAAGAAAAATAAAATAAATATTTTGATTTAAAATAATATATATTTTAATAATTAAAATAAAAAAACACCTAAATTTAAGGTGTTTTTTGTTTTATAAATTATTTTTGTAAATCTTCATTTTCCATAATGTGGTCATAAACCATCATTCCAACAATAGGGCTTTCGGTTAAAATGCCTGCAACAATTGCTGCGTTAGTTGCTTTTTCTTCTTTTGCTGCGGCTTGTGCTGCTCTAGTTCTTTCTGCTTCTTCTCTTTGTTGTTGTGCAAGTTTTCTTTGTTTGTCTTGCTCTGCGGAGGCTTGTAGATGTCGACCATGTTCTTCTATATTTTTTATATCCTCAGCGGTTGCAAGAGTTAAAGAGCCATCTTTTATATAAACTTCATTGTCATTTTTGTCTTTAAGTTTTAAATATGAATTTCTGCCATCGCTTACATGGAATTTTGTTGTAGGCAATTTATATTCAAAATCAACAATTACTTCACCTTTGTCATCTACAACGCCCCAATATTCGCCATCAGAAGCTAAAAATCTATAATTGTCGTTTTTGCCCCAATAAGAAAGATCAAATGCAATTTCATATTTGGCTGGAAGTAATTGTTTTTGGTTGTTATAAGAATAAACTCCGGATTTCATTATTTCATTGCCCCAAGCATCTTTTTTGCCTGTGCCAATTTGGGTGGCAAACAAAATATCTCTTTTTGAACTATTTCCTTTTACATCAACTTTTTTAATATAATCAAATTCTCTAGGTATAATAGTGTTACCATTAGCGTCTACTACTGCAAACTTTCCATCTTTTTTAGTAGCGTATAATCTAGAACCATTACTAGTTTTTGCATTAAGATATTTTGCGTTACCATCTAAAGTGGTAACTTGATCAAATGCAAGGGTTTCATGATTAAATTCATAAATGGCACTAGTGTCAGTTTTTGCATCGTAAAATGAATAACCAGTTTTTTCATCATTATAAAGTTCGGTGCATTCTGTTTTGTTGCCATCTCTTAAAACTTGGCCAGAAGTATTTACAACAATTTGCCTATCGCCACACTTGAATATAAAAAGTTCAGTTCTGTGGGTAACATTAGAGATAATTGTTTTTTCTAAAGTAATATCTGGTATTTCAAATTCAAAAGGAACAATTACATTCCCATTTTGATTTAATATGCCATATTTTCCATTTTTATCTTTTGCATAAGTAAGCCAACAATAATTATATGTTGATGCTTGTTTAAGTGCTAATTTATTAAATGAATTTGTTTCAAGAACACCAAAGTAGCCTAAATCTTTACAATTTAGACCAGCATCCAAAAGAGTTAAAGCATTGTTTTCGCCAACAAGAATTCTAGAGCCATATCTGTCGTATGATGAATGTGTAAAAGGCACAGACATTTTGGCAGTTTCTAAATCAAGAATAATTTTTTTGCCATCAGCAGTTTCACATATACAACGATTACCGCTTTCTACCTCAACCGATTTCAAAACAGGTGTTTTTACAAATGAAGCGCTTAATACAAAACCGCCCTCTGCTTCTTTTAATTTAAAGGCAGTGTTTTTTAACTCAAGTTTTCTTCCATAATTATCTACAAGATTTTTGCTAAAAAGTTTTTTTTGTAATGTATATATACTCATATTACACCTCTTTATAAATATAATATCACATGCTTTACAATTTGTCAACATAAGGCATTGTTGGCATGTAAAAGGACTTAGTAAAATGGGTGTTACCAATTTTAATAAAGAGTTAACTGCCACACAAATAAATTGTGGTCAGTCTTTTAATGTTAGGTTGTCACTTACTGCCGAGCCTGATATTACTTCTAACCCAACCGATATAGTGTTAATTTTAGACCGTTCGGGAAGTATGGCGGGTAGCGCAATAACCAATTTAAAAGAAGGTGCAAAAGCATTTGTTGATATAATTACACAAGCAACGGGTGGAACAATTGACGGCGAAATTCAAGGCGGAAGCCGTATTGGCGTTGTAAGTTTTGCCGACATTGGTGTGCAAGATACTCAATTAATTACTTCATCTTCTGACTTAAAAACTGCTATCGACGCTTTAAGCGCAGGTGGCTCTACTAACCACGAAGATGCTTTTACAAAAGCGCTAGACTTGTTTGATGATGTATCTACAAACGCAAAAGTTATGGTTATGTTTACAGATGGCTTTACTACAACAGGAGGCGATGCAAACGCCATTACTACACTTGCAAAATCTCAGGGCGTTATAATTTATGTTATTGGACTATCTGGCAACGGCGGCGTTGATGTTCCTGTGCTAGAGGGCTGGGCATCTAGTCCTGCATCTTCTTATGTTGCAATAACTCCAGATGATGCCGAACTTGCCGATTTATTTGAGGACCTTGCCGAAAACATCGTTAATCCTGGTGCAACTAATATTGTTATAACCGACACAGTTATCGATTGTTTCCGCATTACTTCAATAACCTCTCCAACAAAAGGCACAGCAACTTTACTTGATATGAACACAATTGAATGGAGAATTGATGAACTTGGCGTAACAGCAAGCGAGGGTGCTGTGTTAGAATTTACTGTTCAACACATTGGTACTTGCTCTGGCGAAGTTGAGATTAATGAATCTATAACCTATACCGATACCGAAGGCAATGTTGTAAACTTCCCTTCTCCAACACTTAATGTTGACTGCGACATTATTGTTAACCCTGAAGAATGTCCTACACCTGTAGACATAGCCGTTGATACTTGCTCAGATTCAATAGTTTTTGATGCAGGCGACCTTGTAATGGAGTCACTTGGAAGAATTGTGCAACTAGATGTAACTTTAAAAAATATTTGCCCAAATAAACGTGTTGCACTTGCCGTAATTTTAAACGAAGTAGATGACAACGGCATAGAGCATAAACGTGGTTTAAAAACAATGACAATTCCAGCCCATACTAGAGAAACCTGTCAAGACGTTTTAGTTAGATGCATTAAATTTGTATTACCAGAAGATTTAAGCACAATTGATGTAACTGACTCAATTTGCCCAAGCAGAAACTTAAAAGCAAGATTTATCTGCCACTATATAGATAACGACTTCTTTTGCTGTGACGAGGTAGAATAACTATATTAAAAATTGCCGTAAATTAATACGGCAATTTTTTAATATTCAATTTTGAAATAATCTAACCATGATTTATATTTATCCTGGCAAGATAGGCAAGTGTCAATTAAATAGCCTTTTTCATTTTTCCATTCTTTAAGTCCACGATAGTAAAATAATTTATGGTTTTCATCAATGATAAATGGAACAATGTTATTTGCTAAACACTCTTTAAACATTAAGAGCCTTCCAACACGACCATTTCCATCTTGAAATGGGTGAATAACTTCAAAGGTTTTATGAAACTCTAGAATTTGCTCAAAAGATTTTTGTTTTATGTTGTTATAAAAAGATAAAAGTTTTTTCATTTCTTCTTTTACATTCTCAGGCGAACAAGTTTCTTCACCACCAACTTCATTTGGGAATTTTTTATAATCTCCAACATTAAACCAATCTTTTCTGCTATCACTTGTTCCGTTTTTAAGTATAAAGTGTAATTCTTTAATCATTGCTTCACTAAGCGGTTTTAATGCATTATCAATTATATAATCAACACATTTGAAGTGGTTTGCTGTTTCAACAATGTCATCAATGTTAATTGTTTCTTTTTCTATACCAATGGTATTTGTTTCAAAGATATATCTTGTTTGGTCGTGAGTTAAAGTACTGCCTTCGATATGATTTGAGTTGTAGGTTAATTCAATTTGTGTTTTGTGATAAATGCCACCGCCCAGTTTAATATTTTTTTGTTCTTTTAAAATATTTAATAATTTATTATTACTAAAGTTTTTTTTACTTTCTCTTTTAGGTTTTACTGCATTTGCTGGTATATTCCAAGTTTTACCAGTCAAAAAAGCGCCTGGTATTCTTTTCTTTGCACAATAATTTCTAACCATTCTATCTGATACATTCCATTTCTTTGCAATTTCTGCAACTGATATAAAATCCATTTATATTACCTCTATTTTTTACTATTATATTCCATTATCGGAAATTTATCAATCGTTTATATAACATTTATTTCCGATAGCGGAAGTTTTTATACGAAAAAGACACCTTATCTAATCAATGATAAAATGTCTATATTCGTTAGTTCAAAATGGCTTAAAATGTGTTATGTATTAATTGTGTTATATTATTAATTTGTATATTTCTATGTTAATGTATTTGCAATGTTTAAAAGTGCTCGCAATTTAAAGTTTTTGCCACTGACAATTTTGTTTTATATACTCTTCAAATATTTCAGTTTTTAGAAATTTTCTCATATTACCTCCTGTACTGCTATTGACCTTACATTAGTATATACTGCTAATAGCCGTATGTCAACAAATTTACGGCTAATTGCAGTATAATATAAATTATGAATAAATTTAGTGAAAGATTAAAGCAAAGTTTAAAAGAAAACGCAATGTCACAGGTTGCGCTTGCAAAAGCAATAGGAATGTCACAAGGTGTTGTTAATAATTACTGCACTGGAAAACGAGAGCCAACTTTAGATGTTTTAATTTTAATATGCAAAGCATTAGGTGAAACTTCTGACTATTTATTAGGGTTAGAGAACTAAGTGTTCTATTTATGAAATGTTCCAGACTTTATCCTCATTTATATTATTGTACTTATGATACCGTTTAGAATAATTAAATTATTTTTAATTTATTTAAGGTAGTATAATTTTCATAAAGGGAATATAATGGAAAAATTTGCAAAAAGATTAAAAAAATTAAGAGAAGCCAAAAACTTATCGGTGATAGCCTTATCAAAAGAGATTGATATTCCAGTTTCAACTTTGATATGTTGGGAAAAAGGCAAAACAAAAATTAGGAAATTACAAAGGCTTATTATTCTAGCCAAATATTTTAAGGTTACAACCGATTATTTACTAGGTTTGGAAGATTAAAGGGGATTTTATGGTTGTTGAAATTGTTAGTATTGTGCTTAGTTGTTTAACTTCGGTTGTGGCAATTGTTGTTTCTATTGTATCAATCAGGCAACAAACAAAAAGTCAAAACATAAACGCAAGTATTCAGTTGTTTGATAAGCGATTTGAAATTTACAAATTCACCTGCGATTTATGGTATATTGTTGGGTATTTAGAGGCGGGCTTAAACATTAATAACAAAAAACATAATTTTTCTGAAATTATTGAACTTGTAAACGAAATAGAATTTACTTCAGAATTTAAAAATCGTATTGAAAATGCTTATGTAAATAGTCGCAAATATGAAATTATGCAGGAATGTCTTTTTGCAGGAAAAGTGCAAGATTATTTAAAAAATTTGCTTTCGGCATTTAGTATTTATATAAATGGCGTTTATCATAAAGCTTCAATTGACAAGGAGTTTGAAAACAAAGCGTATAAAAAACTTTTTAATCTTTATAAAAAACAAAGCATTGATATGAAAGAGTTAAAAGATTACATAAATTTAAGCGATATAAAAAGATTAGATGTATAATTAAAAAAAAGGAGTGCAATTAATGAATAAAAAATGTTTAATTATTAATGGTAGTCCTAAATTAAATGGCAATACATATTTTTTAATTAACGAGTTTAAAAAACACTATGCTCATAGTGTTGAAATTGTAAATGTTTTTCCTATTGCAAATGATAAAGGTATAAGCAGTTGCATAGATTGCGGTGGTTGTAGCATAAATCAATATTGTTGTTTAAATGATGGTTTTAAAAAAATTATTGCCGATGACTATGAGCAAATTATTATAGCATCTCCAATATATCAATCTAATTTACCCGGACCAATGTTTAATTTAATTAACAGGTTTAATTTTACTTACAATAACAAAGTAAAATTAAATATTATAAATAATTTTAAAAACAAACAGTCTGGGTTAATTTTAGTTGGAGGCGGTGGTGCATGTAAAGTTTTACAAGGTGAAAATAATCAAGATTTACCTATAAAGCAAGCGCAATACATTTTTAAAAAGTTAAATGCTACATTAAATAGTAGTGATATTATATTATGTTTAAATACAGATGAAATTATGGTGCAAACAAACCTACCGGTTTTAGAGGCAATTAAAAATTTAGCATTAAGATTTAACAATTAATAAGGGCAGCATTATATATTTTTTTAATTAATATTTTTGTTGGAATGGCAGTATTAAACGTTTCACCGCGTTTTGTTGCATTAAATATTGCCCACCTAACTGCTCTGTTCATAGATTTTAGTTTAATGTCATGTTTATCGGAAATATATTGCATTAGTTTGCTACCTGTTCTAAATGAAAAGTTGTTTGCCATTTCTAATACCATTTCGTAAATATATGAAGTGCCTTTGAGCAAAAAGTCAAAGCCGTATAATATCATTGTATTACGAACATTTGAATTAATTTCCATCAATTTATCACCCTTTAACCATAATTTTATAATGCTTTGTAATTTTTTGTCAAATATTTTTTATATTTGTACAAAAATAATTTAATAAGGAAAAATATGAACAATATTTACATTCTATTGAAAAATTACTAAATAAAAATAAATAAAAACAAATAGTTTTTATTTATTAGTAATGTTATTAGATTTGTTTTTTTGCATATTCGTTTATTAGTTTGCAAACTTGGTTAAAAGATTCTTCTTGGTAAACATATTTTTGTCTTGGTTTTACAAAGTTTTTAGAACCTCGCTCTTCGTGGTCATAACGTGGAATAAGTTGAACGTGATAATGGTTCATAGGACCATCTGCCATAGTACATAAATATACTCTTACGCAACCATAAACTTGTTTAATAATATTCATATAGGCTTTAGCAAAGCGAACAATTTTTTCATTAATATAGTCTGGTGCTTCTGCCATATCATGATAGTGGGTTTTTGTGGAAATCATCATATGACCTTTTGCTCGTGGATTAGGTACAAATAAACACTCAATATCATCATCTTCATATGTTTTAAGTTGGCTATCATCGCCATAAAGACTTTTGTTTGTTGCTCTATCAAAACACGTAGGGCAAATTCCTAAATCAGTTAATTCACCAGGTGATAGTTTTTTTAATTTTTCTACATCTAATTCGTTTAAGTTTAAATTATATTCCATTTAATAACTCCTTTTATTTAGTTTATGAAGTAAAAATAATGTAAAAATTGCGCAAATTGTGGCAATTAATTTACCAATAAATGATGCAAGCACAAGTAAGCCAATGTTGGAAGGTGTGCCATTAATAAGCATAGATAATGGATAATAAATTGCAGTATTTATTAATGTATGTAATAAAAGCCCCACAATTAATTTAATATAATTATTTGTTTTATCTTTAATTTTATCTAAAATTTCAAGTGTTATAACAATTGCAATTATACTTGCTGCGGCGCTAACAAAAAATGTTAAAAATGTAAACCATGTTGTGCTTTGCGAACCTGTTGTAAATAGTTCAGCAATTAATTGCATTATGGCAGAAAATAATATTGCAACAACGCTAGATATTGCAAGTGTATAAGCAGATTTTTTACCTTGCTGAAAAAACATTAAAATTACACAGAAAACAAATAATGTATAAATTATGCTATCTATACCAAATGGCAAGCCAAAGCAATTTATTGGGTAAAGGCCTGCATGAAAAAAATTTGCATTAACAATTCCTCCAATTGCAAGAGCATATAATGTGCTGGAGTGGAATTTTTTATAACCTATTAAAGCAAGCATAAATATTATTATTGTAAACAACATAAATAATATAAAGTTCATAAAAATATATTAACATAAAATATATAAAAAAATCACCAATATGGTGATTAATTTTTTAAAATATTTAGCATTTCGCTTAAAGATACCGAAATTTGTTCACCGGTAAACATATTTTTTAAAGCAAATGTTTGGCTTTCTATTTCGTTGCTTCCTACAACAATTACATATTTTATGCCGGTTTTATTTGCATATTCAAAAGATTTTTTAACCTTTTTGTTTTTCATTTCTACCAAAACTCTAACGCCATTTGCTCTAAGAGTACTTGCAAGTGTTAAACATTCTACTTCGGTTCCCATTGGAACAATAAAAACATCAACAGGTGCTATTTGTTGTTGGTTAGATAATATTACATAAATTGGTTCTAAGCCAAAGCATAAACCAACGGCAGGATACTGTTGACCATTATCCATAAATTCTGTGATAATTTTATTATATCTTCCGCCGCCACCAAGTGATGAGGCAATGCGTTTTTGTTTATCAAAAAATTCAAAAACTGTTCCTGTATAAATGCTAAGCCCGCGGGCAAGACGTGGTGAAAAGATACAAACATTTTCAAGCCCTAGTTGGTTAATTAAATTTTGAAGTTCAACACATTCTTGTATCCCCTCTTTTAAAACTTCTATTTCAGCATTTTGAAATTTAGAAACATAAGTTGGTAAATCGTAAGAGAAAAGTTGTAAAATTTCTTGTACTTTTTCTTCTTTAATTTCAAGTTTTTCAAATTCTTCAAGTAACTCTTTATATGATATTTTTTCTAATCTATCAATCAAGCCTATTATATTAGAAATTAAACTTTCTGAAATATTGGCCAATTTTAAAAGCCCGCTCATTACTTTGCGGTTATTCCACTTAATTTCTACAGGTATATTTAGTTCATCAAATACATTTTTTACCATTAGCATTTGTTCAACTTCAATTAGTCTGCCATCTATGCCAACAACATCTATGTCGCATTGATAAAATTCACGTGCTCTACCAAGTTTTACGGGACCATCGCGAAATACTTTGCCTATTTCGTAGCGCCTAAATGGTAAAGTTAAATCTTTGTTTAAACCTATAACTTTGCAAAATGGAACAGTTAAATCATATCTTAAACCTAATTTACGTTTGCCTTGGTCTTTAAGTGTATAAATTTCGCTTAATATTTCGGCACCTTCTTCATATTTATATGCAAGCAAGTCGTATGAGTTTAAGATTGGTGTTTCCACAGGTAAGTATCCATATTTTTCAAAATTATTTCTAAGTACTGCCATAATTTTATTGCGGACAATTTGTTCGTTTGGCAAAAAATCGCAAGTTCCTTTTAAATTTTTTAATTCTATTTCCATATCTATTTCCTTCTTTTAAAGTTTATTAATTGTTACTTAAGCGCGAAGGCTTGGGCTACACAGCCCAAGCAAATGCATTCATGCATTTTCTGCTTTGCCATTTAGGCAAAGCAACTTCGCGCTGGAGTTTTTAAAAAAGCACCAATGGTTTTAATATGCCATTGATGCTAAAAGTCTTTTTAAATATCAAGGCATACCAAAAACCTTGCAAAAATTTGCAAGTTATTTGATATGATGATGTAAAAAACTTATATTTTTCATAACATTTCCTTCTTTTTAAATGTTAGTTCTTTTTAATAAATTTGTCAAGTATAAATTTTAAGATTGAAAAGTTGCTTCTGCGCCTTTGGTCATATCAACTTTATCTTCTTCTATTCTTTGAAATAAAAGAGGAACATTGCAAACTGTTTTATTTGCATCGTAAACAACTGGCTCAAAGTTATTTGAGTTAAAACCAAGTAGTTCACTTACTATTTTTGTGCGCTTTGGCATAATTGGTTCGTATAAATTTGCCATATTGGCAATTAAATATAAGCAATTTGATGTTACTTTATTAAACTTTTCTAAATCAGTTTTAGCAAGCACCCAAGGCTCATTAGTGTCGTAGTATTTGTTTGCATATTGAACATAATCATAAAGTTTTGTTGTGGCTTCTTTAATTTCACCATTAATAAATAACTCTTTAATTTCTTTATATGTTTTTTCAACGACAGTTTTTACTTCGGCATCTAAATTTAGTGCTGGAAGTTTGCCTTCAAATTTTTTAGCAAGGAACGATAAGTTTCTGTTTACAAAATTACCATAACCACCAACTAAATGTTTGTTGTGGATTGAAATATAATCAGCAAGGTCAAAATTCATATCACGTTTTTCTGGATTGTTTAGGCAGAAATAATATCTAATAGAATCTGGGTCAAAGTTGGCAAGAAGAGTATTTACGGTAATTAAATTACCTTTACTTTTGCTCATTTTGTCGCCACCCATATTAACATATTCACTAGCAATAATACGTTCTGGCATAGAAATATTTTCATCTATTGCTCCAAGCAATGCTGGAAGAATTATCGTATGAAAAACAATATTATCTTTTCCATGTACATAATAAGATGTAGTGTTTTTATCATGCATAAAATCTTCAAAATTAATGCCTAAATTTTTTGCTGCCTGCTCGCCTGCAGAAAGATAACCCATTACGGCTTCTATCCAAACATACACACGCTTGTCATCAAACCCATCAAAAGGAAGTTCAATTCCCCAATTTAAACTACGGGTAATTGCTCTATCTCTAAGCCCTTCTTTTAAATACTTTGCAGTTTCGTTAACAGTTGTAGGACGCCAATATTTTTTGTATTTTTCAAAAAGATCTGTAACTTTTTGTTCACAACCCGAAAGTTTAAAATATAAGTGAGTATTATCTTTTAAAACAGTTTTGTGACCGCATAGTTTGCAAGTTTTATCTTTAAGTTCGCTTGGTGTTAAAGTTGTTAAGCATTTATCGCATTGGTCACCGTCTGCTTCTGCTCCGCAAATTGGACAAATGCCTTTAATTTCACGATCAGAAATAAACTTGCCACAGTTTTCACAATAATCTTCTTTTTCGGTTTTGGTATAAAATAAACCTTTATTGTTAATGATTTTTAAATTGTTTTTTACAACATTTTCGTGTTCTTTTGTCATTGTGTTAGTATAAAGGTCGTAACTAAATTCTAAATCTTCGAAATTCTTTCTAAACTCATTGTCATAATGTGAGGCAATATCTTTTGCATTAACACCTAACTTGTTTGCCCTAACTGTGATTGGTGTTCCATGGCAATCTGAACCAGATACATATAAAACTTGATTTCCGTTTTTTCTAAAAAAACGAGCAAGAACATCACCTGGCAAAAGAGCCGCAAAGTGTCCAATATGAAGTGAATTGTTTGCATAAGGCCATGCTCCGCCAATAAATATATTTTTCATATTATACTCCTAATAATTTAATGTATTTTAAAACTTTGTTTAAATTTTGTCAATTTTAATTATTACAACAAAAAACACTTTTTCTTGCCAAAGCCAAACAAGAAAAAGTGAATGTTTGTTACAAACAAATTATGGTTTATCAAAGAATGCGTACATATTTGCAAGTTGACCTACGCAAATTATGTAGTTATAGAAAGTTTCTAAAGCAAATTTATCGCTAACTATAGAAGCAACAAGTTCGCCCGAAACTATAGAAAACCCATAAATTTTAATAACCGAAGCAATACAACCTTTAACATCTGGCGATTTAAGTTCATATAATTGATTCATATATTTTAAAGTGTGCTTTCTATCGCCAAGCATGACACCATTATGTCCTTCATATAGGTACATTTTTATTGGAGTTTTGCTATTAATTTTTGCTTCTGTTAAAATTTCATATTCATTGTCACTAATTTTTTTTACTTTTGCCACTGTGGCAAGTGTTTTAGAGATTGCTAAAATATCCATACTCCCCTCTTTACACAATAATTTTAGCACACTAAACAATCTTTGTACAAATAAAATATAAAAAAATTTTTTAAGAGATTTGTCGTTACACCAAAAATTGCTTCATGGTAATACTTTAAAATTATTTTAATTTTTTTATTGACAATGTTTTTAACTTTGTGTATAATGACCAAGTTAATAAATGATGGAATGTAGCTCAGCTGGTTAGAGCACCACCCTGATAAGGTGGGGGTCGGTGGTTCGAGTCCACTCATTCCAACCAAGAAATTGCACCCCTAAGGGTGCTTTTTTGTTGGATGATGTCTCGAATTACACCAGCCCCACCACCTTTGCACCACAAATGTGGTGCGTTTTGTTTTTAAAAACAAAACATCAGGGTGTCCCTGTTAGAAAATGCTTGCATTTTCGTATCAAATTTCTCTAAAAATTTGATATAAGGTGGGGGCGGTGTCGGCCCTATCCTTCGAAGTTGAAACTGGCAGGTTTGGGCTTCGCCCTGCACCGAGTCCACTCAATCCAACCAAGAAATTGCACCCCTAAGGGTGCTTTTTTGTTGGTTATGATTCGAAAACCACCATCTCTACATTGTGTTGCAACGCAACACGCAAAGTTTTAACGTTGCATCAGGGTGGCCCTTTTTTGCGTTTGCTTATGTCATACTTTGTTTTTATCTGGTATGTGAAATATTACTAAATTTATAAATATTGACAGTCAATTAAAAAAGATATATAATTTATATAAATTAATAGGAGGTATTTATGTCTTTAGTACCATTTCTTATTTTGCATACTGCAAATATGGTAAACCTTAATAATTTAGCAATGCAACAACATATTAAAAATAATCGTTCTAGAAAATCTTCATATGTGAATTCTTCTAGGCAAAATGCGATTGTAAAAAAGAATGTTTTAGATTATTCAACAGAAACAAATTTAGCATTAAGGGATAAATTTGTTGCGCAGTGTTTAGGTGAAATACAAAAAAATGATGAAATTAAAGAAATTGTTGAAAAATATGTAGATAAAACAAAAGATTTAAAACTTGCTGATGAAAAACAATTGCAAGAAAAATTTTTAGATTTTTGTCCACAATTTGAACAAGCACAAAAAGACCTAGATGCTTGCGTCCAAGAACTATCTGATATGGGGTTTGTTCTTGATTCAGAATTTAATCAAAAATTATCTATAAAAAAAGTTGATAATTCAGTTGGGTTTAAATTTGAATATGTGTCTGTAGTTGATACTTTTAATGGCCGTGGTTTAACTAAAGAACAGGTTTTACAAGGTATAAATATTTACCAAGAAAAATTAGATGATTATATTTTACGAAATCCTGGTTTAAAAGAGAAATTAGAAACTGCTAAAAAAGAGTATGATGAACTTTCAAAAAAGAAATTTTTGTTAAAAATTAGTAAGAAAAAGCGTGAAAGATTAGAACACTTGAGTTATACAATAGAATCGGTTGAAAGGAAATGTAATATAGAGGAAAAATATAGAAAATTAGCCGAGTTTTACGCATCTCTTACAAAAGAACAAAAACAAAAGTTGATAAATTATTTTGATAAAGTTGAAGCTTTTCAAAATTTAAGCGATAAACTTGAAAACGCAAAAAAATATGCAAAAGTTTTCTGTGGCAAAGTTCGTAGTCAAAAAGATATAGATAATTTTAAATATCTAATTTCAAAAAGATTAGAAGAAGCAAAAAAATGTTTAACCCAAGAAGAACAAGCCAAATTAGATGAGTTTTGTGTTAATTTAGCCTCTAAAATAGCAAACGCTACAAAAGAAGAATTAACAGAAATGCGCACTTTTGATGATTCAACTATTAATAAAAATGAAGAGGCAATATGGGTTTACAAGGCTATATGTTTACAAGTAAAAGAATGTGGCTTGGCATTAGAAAATAAACAAGCGTTGGAAAGATAATTAGTTAAAAAATTAAGATTTTATTAATCTTAATTTTTTTGTATGTATAATAAAATTTTGATTTATATTTACAATTTGGTAAAATAAATAAAAAGGATTAAACAATGCCAAAGTTAATAAAAAATGATGAATTGATGAATATAAAAATGAATGATAATTATGAAATTGCATTTAATTTTAATTCAGAGCACTGTGTGAATGCACAAACAAAAATAGTTATTGTAGGAACAATTACTCCACCTGCCGGTTGTGGCTATTTTTATACTTCACCGGCAAATAAAATTTATGGTTACATTGATGAAGCATTAAAGCAAACCACATTAAAAAATTTAAAAAAAGAACTTTTTGTTTCTAAAAATAAGCAAGAGGTTGTAAATAAAATTAAAAATGAATTGGTAAATAAGAATATTGCATTTTTAGATATTATGAAAAGTGTTATTAGAAAAAAAGGGAGTGCCTATGATAACGATATTAAATATTATTCGTTAGATATTAATGGATTTGCTTCTGTTCCTAAAAATGCACTTGTTATTTGTAATAGCAGACTTGCCGAGTTTGGTTATTTACAAATTTGCGAAATTTTAAATATTAAACCTAATTATTTATATTTGGCACAACGTGGGCATACAACAAAACAAGAATGGTTAAATGTTTTAATAAAACATTTACTCAACTAAAACTAAACACAGGTTAGGCATAACTAAGTAGGTTTAAAACGATAACTAATGTCATTATGTAGTCTTTTTATGTAAAATATTATAAAGAGGTTACAAATGGACGAGAACTTAGTAGAATTAGCAAAAAATAAAATTTCTCAAATATTACAACAAAGGCAAATATCAATGGAAAAACTCGCAGAGTTAAGTGGCTTAACTTTGGCATGCATAAGTAACTGGTATGGCGGCAGAAAATATGTTCCAAGCATAGATTCATTAGAAAAGGTTGCCAAGGCATTAGATATTTCACTTGCTTATCTTTTTTGTTCAAATGAGGAGAAGATTTATTTAACAAAAGAACAAAAAGATTTGATAAATGACTATATTTGTTTGACTGAAAATCAAAAAAATACTATTAAGTATCTTATAAAATCATTTAAAGAATAGAGAGTTATGACAAAAGAAGAGAAAATAGAAATTAACTATTTGGTTAAACAAGTTGCAAATAATAATTCGGAGGCAATGGGAATACTTTATCAAAAAATGTATAAGGTAGTTTTTTCATTTTTATTTAGATATAGTTATAATGTAGATTATATTTCAGAAGCAGTAGATAAAACTTTTGATACTATAATACAAAAATCTAATAGAATTGTGTATGTAAATTGTTATAGTTGGATTTTAACAATAGGTAAAAACCAGTTAAGAAATGTAATGAAAAGAGAATCAAAGCGGAAAAGTTTTTTAACAAAACAAGATAGTTATGTTACAGAAGAAGATATTTGTGAAAAATTAGATATTCAAAAAAGACTTGATATGTTGTCTGCAGAAGAAAAACATATTTTGTATTTACTTCATTTAAAAAATTGCGATTATAAAGAAGTTTCAAAAATTTTACATATGTCTGATTCTACAATTCGTAGAAGAGAAAAAGAAATTATAAAAACTTTGGGGGTAGAAGATGAGCGAATTTAAAAAAGAATTGGAAGAATATTTTAAAGAACCAGAAATTCCACCAATAAACCAAGCCACTGTTGAGCGTCTTAAAAATCAAACAAAGAATGCAAAACCTAAAAAGAATTTAGTAATGTTTAAAAGATTTGCACTTGCAGCAGCATGCGTAATATTAATTTGCACTGCTGTACTTTTGCCAATTATGTTACAAAAACCTCTTTATTATTCAGATACAGAAACTAATCAACAAACTATAACGCAAGAATATGCTCAATCACTTGTGCAAGAGAATTATTCAAAATACTCGTTCGTTTTTGAGGATTATTATTTATTGGAAGTATTTGGTATTTATAGCAATGACAAAAATGAATTGTTGGGTATTAGGTTACTTGGTGAAAAATACGAATCTCCATTTTCAACATTAAACCTATGTTTGGTAATCAATAAAAATTTCACACCTAAAGAAAAAGAAGATTACTTAGTTAATTCTGAAAAGGAAGTAAGAGATAACTATGTTTATTATTATAAAGAAAAAATGAGTGATTTAGAAGATATTCTATTATATGGCATTATGGAATATAGCGACTATTGCGTATATGTATTAGTAAACTATGAAGACTACGATAGTTTTAATAAGTTTTTGTAATTTTTTGTAAATTTTTAAAATTTTTTGTCAAAAGTTGAAAAAAAACCTCTTTTCAATACATTAGTTATTGTAAGGGGGTTTTATTATGTTAAAAAAATTAATTGGCTGTCTACTTGTTTTTGCTTATGCACTACTTGGCAGCATACCAATATTTAAAGGAGGTGAAACTAAGTATTTTTGTGATACATCATATAACGAAAGTACATCATCGGCAACATCTTATACACAAACATTTCCATATGATACTTATACTACCAATATGACATATCTAACAAGGGCGTGTCCAAATTATTGTTATAATCCGGATTTAACAAATTCTTGCGCACCAACTGCTGGCACTCATATTATAGGTTATTATGATTATTTATATGAAGATTTAATACCAAACTTTGTTGCTTGTTATATTTATAATAATACATATAGATATAGAGGCACATATCCAGCCGTAGATGCTGTAAATACTCAGTTATATAGTTTAATGGGTACAAATACTCAAGCAGCAGGTACTTCGGTTGCGCAATTTAAAAGTGGTTTGCAAGAGTATGTAGAAGATTGTGGTTTAAATATTACTTATACAAAATGTGGAACAAGATTAGATGTAACAACTGCTATTTCATATTTAAACGCACAACAACCAATTGCACTATTTATGAATTCATACTATTACTTTACTATTGCTGGAGTTGAAGACATGGATAGCAGCATTGTAATGGTAGGCATACATAGCACAAATGGGCATGTAGCAATTGCTTATGGTTATAAAGAATATGTTATAACAAAAGACAATGTTACAAGCACAAAAAAATTTTTAGCGGTTTCATTTGGTGACGCCACACAAGGATTTATTCCGGTAAATGATGTTTCTATATTTGAAGAAGCTTATGCAATAAATATTCATGCTTAATTTTAAGTAGAATTAATTATAGAAATTATTTTTAGAGAAATAGGGTTTGCCTTATTTCTCTTTAATCATAAATAAAGAAATTAAATTTAATTTTATGGGAGATTATATTATGAAAAAAGAAAAAATTTTAATTGAAGAAAATACCAAAGAAGAAAATGTTTTAAAAGAAATAAAAGATTTAAATGAAAAAGTAAATAAATATGAGAAATATATTACAGAAATGGCTAAGAAATATAATCTACTTGTAAAATATATAGAAAAACTTACTCCTAAAATTAATAACGCATTTGAAGAACTAAGCATTGTAACAAAAAATTACGAAGATATAAAAATGGACTTTGTTAATAAAACAGAAAATGAACACGTTTGTGGAAAGAAATCGTTTAATGATGGCATAAGCACAAAAGGAATTTGTATTTGTAAAACTTTATCTAAAGAAGAAAAAATTACTGAAACAAATATTGTAAAAACTTATGGTTTTGTTGCAAACTGCAAAGTTGATATTAATGAAAAGACTGGTAAGTTAGAGTATGTTTATAGTGAAGATAAATTTTTAAAAAGTTCATGTGTAATATCAGATAAAAAAGATTAATTGTTAAAAATATTAAAAAAATCCTATAAAGAATATAGGAATTTTTTATTTTTTAAATTTTATTATATTTTTTATATTTATTTTTTCTTATTTTTAATAAATATAAAAAAACCTTGAATAATTTCAAGGTTTTTATGGGGTGGAATACGGGACTTGAACCTGCGACCTCCAGAGTCACAATCTGGCATTCTAACCAACTGAACTAATTCCACCATAAACACTAAGTAATTTAACATAACTTATATTTATTTGTCAAGACAAAGTTTAATATTTAAAAGTATTAATTTATTCCTGTTTTACTATTTAATAACCATATTGCAATTAATAATTAAGTGTGATATAATTGTTATATTAAAGGAGTTTATATGGATAGAAACAATGTTAAACTTAAAGATATTACATGGATTATTGGTTACAGGGTTGAAAATGGTAAAAAGAAATTAGTTTCAGCAACTCCTTATGTAATTAGCAACGATACTATTAAAGGTTATCAAATGTTAGTAGACTTAACCTCTGAGTGGGCAACTGATTATAAAGGACGAGTTACAAAAGAAAATATAATTGCAAGTTATGTTGTTCATTATAATGCTCAAGTAGGTGAAATGCTAGATAGCAAAACTGCTTTAGTTAAATATGTTTTAACTCATAATAATGCCTTTTCAAGAGAAATGAAATATGTGAATGATATTACTGAGTGGTATGAAAACAAAATTTTAAATAAAAAAACCGGCACTGACTTAATTCATCAAATTAATGTTGGCGTAATAAAAGCAGATAAAGAACGAATTAAAAGTGCAGGAAAATAATTTATATAACGCCAGTATTATATAAAAAAGAAACTTTTAAAAAAGTTTCTTTTTTTGTGACTGCTATTATTTACGCACCGGCATCGGCACCAGTTGGGCCGGTAGGACCAGTTGCCCCAGTTGGACCAGTTGCGCCGGTAGCACCCGTAGCGCCCGTAGCGCCCGTAGCGCCGGTAGCACCCGTAGCGCCGGTGGCGCCTGTAGGACCTTGTGGAATTGTTAAGTTAAGCACAAAGTTTGGCGCTGTTCCTGTAATAGAGGCAGCCGCCTCGGTTCCTGGCTCGCCTGTTGTCACTGTGCCAATTGTAAGAGTAACGGCTTCTGCATCGGCTCCAGTAGGTCCAGTAGGGCCAGTTGCACCATCAGCCCCAGTTGGACCGGTAGCCCCTATAGCACCGTCAGCCCCTGTTGCCCCGGTAGGACCAGTTGGCCCAGTAGGTCCAGTAGGGCCAGTTGCACCAACTGCGCCGTCTAAACCATCAGCTCCGGTAGGTCCTGTAACCCCGGTAGGACCAGTTGGCCCAGTTGCGCCTGTAGCACCGGTGGCACCAGTTAAACCAGTAGGGCCAGTTGGACCTGTAACTCCAGTGCTTGGACCGGTAGGGCCTGTAGGACCGGTCGGACCAGTTGGACCTTGAGGACCTCGTTGCCCTACAACATTGGTAGATTCAATAAAAAATGTGTTTGGCACATCCCCACAGTTTGCTTGCCTGCAACAATTTCTGTTGCAACAATTATTGTTAAATGGCATTTGTTTTTCCTCCTTTTATCTATCAAAGCATAATATGTTTTTGAAAAAAAATGTGTGAAAAATATATATATGCTTGCTTTTTTTAGAGCAAAAGAATATCATATCTTTCGGACTAAAAGGTGATTTATGGATTTAGCAAAAGATAAAAAAGAAAATAAAATTAAAAAATTATGGAATTATTTTTCTACTTACGAAAAATTATGGTTTATTAGTATTGCAGTGCTTGCTGTTGTATTTGCATTTGTATTCCCAGAGGAAGATGTTGGCGGTGTTAATGGCACAATAATAATGATATTGTATCTTGTAGATATACTTTCCAATATTTTGTGTGAATTGTTAATTTCTAAACAAAGTAAGTGGAATTTTATTGTATCTTTAATTGTTGAACTTACTGAAATTGCAATTTGCATTGTATGTGCATATCGTTTTGCCACAATGGCAGTTACAATTTTCTTCTGGATTCCAATCGATATTATTAGTTTTTTTGCTTGGCAAAAACACAAAGATAAAAAAGAAGAAAATATTACCGAAGTTCGCAAACTAACTTGGTGGCAAGATTTAATTTTAATTTTGGGTATTGCTGTATGGACTGTTGTGGTTGGATATTTACTTTCTCTTATTGAATACGAAGGTATATTGTCATATAACGAAGTAATTCAAGATTTAGGTGGTTATTTAGATGCCTGTGCAAGTGCAATAGGAATTGCAAACGGTGTATTTATTTTATTAAGATATCGTGAACAATGGATATGTTGGTATTTGGTTACATTCTTGGAAATAGTTTTAAATATTATGGCTGGCCAATGGATATTGCTTGTTTTAAAAGCAGGTTACCTAACTAATACCACCTACGGTTATATTAAATGGACAAAATATATTAAAGGCAAACAAACAACTCTTCCACCAACGCAAATCAAAGGGGCTATGCCTACAGCAGCAACGGCTGAGGTGGCGCAAGTGCAAGAAGAACAAATAAAATAATTAAAACAATTAAAAAACTTGAACGTTTATGTTCAAGTTTTTTAGTTTATTTAGATTTTAGCCAGTTCAATAATATTTTTTCTACCTCGGCATTAGAGTAACTACCGCAAAGTACCATAGTTAATGTTCCATATTTAATTCCAAGCAATTCTGAGAGTTGTTTTGATGAGAGTTTTAAATCTTTTTTCTTTTGCGCGAGCCTTGCTCGTTGCATTAACGATAGCATGGCACATTTTCCTTTTTGCCCTCATCTTTTTCATTCCAGAATTTAATCATAGCATCGGCAAATAGTAATTCTTTACCGGTCCAGCCATATAAAATATTATTTCTATATCCGTATTCTGGTACTAAAACATTAGGATATCCCGCAGTTTGAACCATAAAAACATTAACTTTTGGATTGACTTTATTTCTGTACTCTTGCACCAATTTATTTACATCAATAAATCTATCTCTAGTTATATAATTAGCATATTCATTTGGGTCAATTCCATATAAACCGCCATGACCAGCCTGCATATCACTGAACACAAAAATATTGTCCCAGTGCTCTTTTTTAGAAATTGCTTTATCAAAGAAAAGCCAAATGCCATTTTCAGTGTTTCCGCCAACATCAGAATATTTGGTACCAGTTAAAATTTCAGTTTGAAGCAAAACTCCATTCTTTTTAGAAACTGGATATTCAATTAATTTATCACCAAATTTACCAATATAGCCCTCGTCAGAGTTTTTACCAATTATTGCAGCGCTTAAGTTGTCAATTTCCGCAACTGTAACACTGCCAAACTCACTTGTAAAATGACCCCAAGCGCTACCTGAGTTATCTGACAAGCACATAGTTCTGCCTTTTAATTTTGGCAAATTATCGCAAGATATTTCAATGCACTCTTCTAAGGCATCAATAATTATGCCTTTGTGATGCACGTTTTCATCGGCTTTAACAGCTTTTAGTGCTGACCAATATCTAAAAGGGAATTGCATTCCAGTTAAAACGCTATCTTTTAACTCGGTTAAAAGATCTTTACAAAGTTTAATATCTTCTATTTCTGTAAAAATTCCTCTTAAATTTCTAAGCAGTGCCATATGGTTAAGTTTTATTAAAGATAAAATTTCTTTCCATGTTTTACCATCAGATTTTAAAACTTCCCACGTTAAATCCTCTTTTTCAACTGTTACCTTGCCGGTTTTCATAAATTCATCAACAACTGCACTTTTTGGGTGGCAAACACAAATTATATCTTTCATGCCAAGACCAGCGTTTTTATATTTATTAAAAGTATAAGGTGTTAGCCCGGCAATTTTTTTAGCCCAACCACGTTTTAAAAGATTTGGCATATTTTTATGAGATTTATTTTTATATAAAAAATAAGTAAATTGAGTATTTGGCTCATCGGCACGCATCATAACAAGTTGATTAATATTATCAAAAACACCAGGATTTTCTTTAATAAACTCGTCCTTTTTTGCATGCATAGCGGCTCTTACCATAATTACTTGTGGGTTTAATCGCATAAAATAGTCACGTCTTAACTCAACAGCCCATGACAAAACTTCACCAAAGTCATAATCTAAGGCGTTGTCTATTACGGTTTCCATAATTTCGGTTGTGGTTTTACCTTCAAATGAATCAGATAAAATTGAGTAGTCTTTAAAAAGTTCATGAACTTTATATATTCCATCTGGCATTGTTTTAGGTGCAAACTCGCCATCACGATAATACTGAGGTTCACCAAAAATAGAACTTGCTGTAACCATTTTTAAAGTTTCTATTGGTGAAAGTTCATAAGAATTACCACCCATAAAATTAGTGACTTTTTTATTTTTTTTGTCTAAAGCGGCTTCTCTTACTTTTTTAGAAAATATTGACATAAGTTTATCCTCCTAATTTACATTAATTAAGCAATAATATAATTATTATAATTACAAAATTGACATTGTTATTTTTAATAAGAAACTGCCCCTAAAAAATTTCAGGGGCAGTTTTTTTGGTTTTTGAGGAGAAAATCAAGCACAGTTAGTGACAAGAAGAACTTCTTGCCACACATTCATAAACCTTTGACGAAGTAACTGTTCTTTATGCTGCCTCAAAATTATTTTTAAAACTGCCGAGAAAAACGAAAATGGCATTTTGTTTGACAGACGAAGTATCCACTTTCTACGCTTCGGCATTAATATAGTATGATATATAAACCTTTTTGTCAATACTTTTTCTAAAAAAAACTTTAAAATATTTATATGAATTTCATATGAAGTTTTGGTATTTTTAACCCCTGAATGCCTTTTAGCATATGATATTGTTGGTATTAAATGATTGGAGAAAAAATGGTAAGTGTAAGTTTATGTATGATTGTAAAAAATGAAGAAGAGGTTTTAGAGCGATGTTTAAAGTCGGTTAAAAGTTTTGTTGATGAAATTATTATTGTAGACACTGGCTCGACTGACAACACAAAGCAAATTGCCAAAAAATACACCAATAAAATATATGATTTTGTATGGTGTAATGATTTTTCCAAGGCACGAAACTTTGCTTTTTCTAAGTCAACTTGTTCTTATGTTATGTGGCTAGATGCCGATGATATTGTTCCTAAAAAGAGTTTAAACAAACTAATGGGGTTAAAGACAAATTTAACGGCAGATGTTTATATGTTAAAATACGACATTGCTTTTTGTGACAATAAATCAACCTTTAGTTATTTTCGTGAAAGAATAATAAAAAATTGTGATAAGTGCATTTGGCAAGGCGTAGTGCACGAGTGTATAACCCCTTTTGGCAAAGTAGAAAATATTGATATTTCAATAGAGCATAGAAAAATTAAAACTAGTGACTCTAATCGTAATTTAAAAATATATCAAAACTTGGCAAAAGAAAGAATATTGAACCCAAGAGAGCAATACTATTTTGCTCGTGAACTATTTGACCATAAAAAATATACAAAGTGTATACAAGTTTTAAATAGGTTTATAAAAGAAGGCAAGGGTTGGGTAGAAAATATTATTGAAAGTTATGTAATTTTATATAAATGTTATGTAATTTTAAACAAACCATTAAAACAACATGAGTGTTTAACAAAAACATTTTTATACGATTTACCACGAGCAAATGTTTGTTGTTATTTAGGCGATTATTTTTTGCAACAAAAACAATATAAAAATGCATGCTATTGGTATAATAGTGCGACTAAATGTAAAGACATTTCACACACTGGGGCTTTTGTTGAACCAATATATTATAACTATTATCCTTATATGCAACTTTGTTATATAACTTCTTTATTGGGGGATAATAAAAAAGCGGCAAAGTTTAATAACCTTGCCGGTAAATATTATAAAAGCGCTGCATATTTACATAATAAAAAATATTTTGAAAATTTAAGCATTTAAATATATTTTTGCAAGCGCATTTAAAATGGCTGGCATAGCATCTTTGTACATATAGCAAACATCGCAATGGTTTTTTGTTAAATATTCATAGTTTTTTATTTTGCAACCGCCTTGGCAATGTGGAAGGCTTTTGCAAGTTTTACATTCATCAAAGTTTTTATTTTTGCAGTTTGTGTTCCATTGTAAGTTTAGTTTTTGTAAAAAGTTGTCATCATAAATTGATATTTTGCTGTGCTCTGGTTTTTCACGTTGGCATTTAGAAGTTTTTCCATTTGGAAATAAACAAAAACAATTTGGTTGTTCGGCTTGGCAATGATATCGTGCTAAATGAAAATGAAAATAATTTAAATTTTTTAAATAACCATATTTTATTAATTTATTAAATATTTTATTATATTGTTTATTTAATTCTTTTTTAGTTTTGTCATTACCTTTGGTTGTTGTAATTGGAGCAAAATAAATATTTATTTTGTCAGAGGTTAATTGTTGTTTGTTTAAAAATCTAACAAGTTTTAACGCATTTTTTAGGTTATTTTTATCAAAATTTACTCTTATTGTAACTTTTTGACCTATTTTTGTTAATATTTTTATGTTATTTATTACTTTATTAAAGTTGCTGCCATCGGCATAGCCTTTAATTTTATTATAAGTTTTCTCTAAACCATCTAGTGTTATTTGAACGGCTTTAAACTCCCATTCGTTTTGCATTTTATTGGCAATTTCTTTTGTTATTAAACTGCCATTTGTAATTATAGATGCTGTATATTTTATATTATTTTTTTCACAATGCTCTTTTACTAATTTTGTAATTTCTTCTATGGCATATGTATTTATTAGTGGTTCGCCACCAAACCAAGTTATATGTAACCATTTTGCATTTATGTTGCCTATTATTGATTTTGCAAGTTTTTTACAATCTTCTTTTTTTATAGTAATTGGAGTTATACCTTTTTCAAAACAATAAGCACAACGGGCATTGCAGGCAGTAGTTGTATAAATTGTTAAAATTTGCTTGTCGTTTTCATTGCCATACATTTTTGTATATGTCTGCTTATATTCATCATTTAAATTTGTAATTAAATGCTCGCTTTTCCATGTCTCATAATTAATGTTATTTTGATTACAATTAACAAAATCAGAGTAATCGGCTTTGCTCACAAAAACCAAACTTTGAAAAAGGGTATTAAAAACCAAATACCCTTTATTTTTAATTTTTTTAACTAGGTTATAGTTAGAAGTTCTCATTCGTTTTTACCCATGCAGTATGGCAAGCAAGCCATATCAAAAGTTTTGCAAGAGCGATTGCCCTTTTTGCGTTTATGAAGTACACAACCACCAAAACAATCTGGCAATTTTTTGCACTCCAAACATTTTTCATCTTTAAAACAATTAGCCGCACTATACCAATTAACAATATTGTTATAATTAATCTGCACACTGCCATCTGGTTGAATTTGCCCGATGATTGCCTCTTTAAAATTAAGGTCGTTAATACATTTCCACATTGTCATATCTGGCATTAAATAGAAGAAACGTGCGTCCGCACAACCCTCGCAAGTTTGATAAAAGTATGAATTTTTAACTAAATTTGCACCCATAGAAAGCGCAACATCATAGTATGTTTTTAAGTCATCTAACGAGTTGTTATTTTCACCTTTATATTTATCTGTATTATATATTACCCTAATTAAAAGGCGCATATATGAGCGTTCTTCCACTGTAAAGCAATTTAACACTTCTTCTAAATCAGACTTAGAATTATTGTTTAAATTAATTCTGATGTTAAGCAAAAAGTCTGGAACATTTTTAATATATTTAATTACCATTTTAACTTTTTCAACAAGCAAGTCAAACGAAGGCCTGCCATCTTTAAAACAACGGGTTTTATTGTGTGATTCTTTTCCGCCATCAAAGGTTACCTGAAGCGAAAATAACCCATACTCTAAAAGTTTTTTAACATTATGGTCGGTAAGTAGCGAGCCATTTGTTACCATGCTTACTTTTAAGTCGTAGCCATGCTTAAGTGAATCTTGCTTTGCAAACTCTAAAAACTCTAGTGCTTGTTTTTCATACACTAAAGGCTCACCGCCAAACAAACTTATTTGTACAACAGAGTGATGATGAAATTGTGCTTTGGCGTACTCTTTTAAATTTTCAAAATAATTTGGATTATCATATTTATCACAAACAACTTTTTCAAAACAATAAGGGCAGGAAAAGTTGCATTTAAGTGTTGGCACCAAAACAATGTTCAATGGGTCATGGGCAAAGTAATTAGTGTTAAACATATATTCTAGTTCTTTTGTTTCATCTTTGTTGTCGGCTACAATAAAATTGTTTTCTACTAAAAAATCGTAATCTTCTTTTTTTAACGCAGCAATATTATTAGAGTCTATAAATTTATTTTTAAAATCTTCATCAATACTAACACTGGCTTTTGTTACAGAATTATATAAAATATATTCATTGCCAGATTTTGTTAATATGTTGTATTTACTATATTTCATAAATTGTTTCCTTGTGTAATAAAATTTGTATTTAAAAACACAAAAAGCGGCTATAAAAAATAATAGCCGCTTTTTGCATTTTTAAAATTATTCGCAGTTACCTGTGCAAGTGCAGGCATCAAGACAATTGTCTGGGCAGCCGTAAACTGAGTTATACATACCTTCAAGTTTTTTGCTGCTAACTAAAACGCTTGTTGAAATAACTTTCATGATTTTACCCTCCTTGTTTATAAAGTAAAATATTTAATTAAATTTGTCAATAGTTTTTTAAAGTTTATCTACCAAGGTCTTGTTCCTTGTTTTGTTCTTTGGCTTTTTTTGCTAATTCTTCTTGACGCATATATTCCATAATTGCAGCGGCAGTAGCATCATATTCGCAGCCACCCTCATAGCGAACCTTTTCGCCTTTGCTAGTGGTAATTCCAACTTCTTTTCTCCAACCATCTAATGAATCGTATGGCATAAATTAAACCCTCCTAATTAATTATCTTGACTTTATTTTACCATAAAATATATATAATTGCAATAGTGAATTAAATATATTTTTAATATACAAATAATTAAAAAAGTGTTAAAATGTTTTAAAAGGTAGAGATGCGATTGAAATTTAATGTAAAAGAATATACCGCTTTTAGAAAAAATTACAAATTTGAGTATAAAAAAATAATAAATGTGGGCGAACAACTTTATTGTGAAGACATGCTTGTTGAAGATATAACAGGTAAATACTCCGAGAGTGAAAAAATATTAAATATTGGTTATAATTTTAAAAATAGCAAGGCAAGAATGCTATCTAATTTATACCCAATGCGTTTTAAATTTAAAGGCAAATGGGTAGCAAGCATTGAGGGAGTTTTACAAGGGGTAAAATATAAAGATAAAAAAACTCAAAATTTGGTACTTGGTTACTGCGGCTTAGATGCATATCATACCCGTGCGGCCAACTTTAATAACTTTTGGGGAAATTGCGGCATTTTATATTGGCAAGGCAAACCCATGCAAAGACAAAGTTTAGAATATGAATTGTTTTTAGATGAATTGTATGTTTCAGCACTTAAAAACCCTTTATATCAAAACGCTTTGCTTGCTAGCGGTAACAAATATTTATTGCATCATATGGGTAATGAAAACATTAATGAAACAGTTTTAACAAGATTTGAATTTGAACTCAGGCTAAATAGTTTACGAGAATATTTAAAAACAAAAATTAAGTAAGGAGATATTATGTTAGAATTAATAAATTATTCAAAAAAATATCCAAACGGAAAGTTTGGCGCAAAAAATATTAATTTAAAAATTGAAAGTGGCGATATATTTGCATTTATTGGACACAATGGTGCGGGTAAAACAACAACAATAAAAAGCATTGTGGGAATTAATGATATAACAAGCGGTGATATTTTAATAGATGGAGTTTCGGTAAAGCAACAACCAATTGAATGTAAGCAAAAAATTGCATATATTCCTGATAACCCAGATATATATCAAAGTTTAACCGGTATACAATATGTTAATTTAGTTGCCGACATTTTTAAAGTAGATAAAAGCACTCGCAAAACACTTACCGAAAAATATGCTAAAACCCTTGAATTATATGATGATTTAAATAATCCTATATCAACTTATTCTCACGGTATGCGCCAAAAACTTGTGCTTATTGCAGCCTTTGTTCATAGCCCTAAATTATTAATTATGGACGAGCCATTTGTGGGGTTAGATCCTAAGGCAAGTTTTAGTATGAAAAATATAATGAAAGAGTTTGTTGCAGAGGGTGGTGCAATTTTCTTTTCTACTCATGTTTTAGAAGTTGCTGAAAAATTGTGTAATAAAGTTGCAATAATTAAAGACGGCGAAATTGTAACATGTGGTACAATGCAAGAGGTTAAAAAGGATAATTCTCTAGAAAATGCTTTTTTGGAGAGTGAAAATGCGTAATCTTTTTATACTATTTAAAAATAATTACAACATTTTTATTGGTAATTTTCAAAAAAATAAAAAACGCAAAAGTATGTGGGTGGCAAGCGCAATACTGGCAATTGGGTTAATACTAATTTTGGCATTGTACTCTTATCAAGCCTACATGATGTATTATGGTTTGGGTGAGTTAGGTCTTGAAAAAGTTTGCATGTTTCATGCTTTTTTAACTACTCTTTCTGTTTTGGTTATAATTGGCATAATGCGTTCATCGGCAAATGCAAAAAATAATGATGCTGACTTTTTATTATCAATGCCTATTAAAAAGCGAGATATTATTATTTCTAAAACATTAAATAAATATATATTTGATTTGTTTTTTGTTGTAATGATGTTTTTGCCATATTTAATTATTCATCAAATAAAAGTCGGACTAAACTTGCCAATGCTTATTTTAGGAATTTTGCTTGTTTTTTTACTACCTTTATTAAGTGTTGGAATTTCATATATTTTTGATTTTATTATTTCAAGAATTTTTAACAGAACAAAAATTGCTTCACTTTTAAAATCGGTTACTATAACAATTATATTTATAGTTATTATGGTGTTGCTTTATATGGTAACATCTACGTATGGAATTGTTGAGGTGAATAATTTAGATGCTTATTTTGCTTCAAGACCAATAACTAATTTGTTTATGCAATTTATTTTTACACCAAATATTTTAAATGTTTTAGGAGTTATTGGTTTAATAGTATTGCCTTTTGTTTTAGGTGTAGTACTTTATTCTATAAATTATGGTAAAAGTTTTATTTCATACTCGGCAAAAAATAATAATTTAAAATTTGGCTGTGGTAAAAGTAGTTTTAAAATGCTTTTAAAAAAAGAATTATTTAACTATGGTACAACAACGGCATATATTATTAATACAATTATTAGCCCATTAATAGTTATTGTTGGCGCTGTACTTCTTTGTTATGTTGGTTTAGAACAAGTATCTAGTATTTTAACAATGTTTATGCCTTTTGAATATTTTCCTGGAATTTTGGCAATTGCGGCTTCTTTAGCACTTTCTATGTCGGTAATTTCAGCAAGTACTATATCTTTAGAGGGTAAAAATATTTGGCTTTTAAAAAGTTCACCAATAAATAATAATGAACTTTTTTCGGCTAAAGCATGTTTGCATATTGTTATTTTAGAACCGGCAGTAATTATTGCTTCATTATTACTTTTAATATTTTTTAAACTAAGTTTATTGCAATTTTTAATTATTTTTCTTTTGCCTACTTTATGCGTTATTATTACAGCATTTTTAGGTGTACTTATAAATTTATGGTTGCCACTTTTAGATTACGATAACGAAACAAAAGTTATTAAGCAAAGTTTGGCGGTAACCCTTACAATGCTTTTTAGCGCTTTACTTGCGCTAATTCCGCTTGCAATATACTTGCTATTTTCGACATTATCGTTAATAAATTTATTTTTAATTTCTTTGGGTGTGTATGTTTTGTTATTAATAATAGTTTTGGCTGTTCTTTATACAAAAGGTAAAACACTTTTTAAAAAACTATAAATAAAAAGAACTCTAAATTAAGAGTTCTTTTTATTTAGTTAATTCTTCATTTTGTAAAGTCAATTTTAATAAATCGTATTGCATATATGAAAGAATATGTTTTTCTAAATATGATAAATTTTTGTTCCCGTGCAGGCAAATAATATTGTCATGCTTAACAAATACATCGTTGTAATCATGTAGCATTTCTTTTATGTAAATATTAGAATAAAGTGCAAAACTACCAGGATATTTTTTATGTAGTTTTTTATTTATATTTATAAATTCGGTATATATTTCATCTAAACTTACCCAAGTTTTTTTCAATTTGTACATACAAATTGCCACAAGTTTATCGCATTTTAAAATATATGTTGGTATGGTATTACTCATTAATTAACTCCTTTTATATTATATCTGCTAACGAAAAGTTTTTATATGTAATATCTTGGGTTACTTCTTTAATAACTTTAATATCTTTTGGAATGTTTACCTGTTGGTTTTCAGAAGAAAGTTCAATTTCTAATATTGCTTTATCTTGCCAAAAAGGATATATATCCAATTCTAAATATTGATTATTATATACAAAGCAATATCTTGTTTTTCGAATTTGTTTTTTGTTGGTATCGGCTTGCATAATTAAGTTTAAATATTCGTCTTTGCTCAAACGCTTTTCAACCTCTATACGTTTTAAATTATTTATAGTTTTTTTGGTTGTTTGGTAGTATACATAGTCACCATCTTGTCCACGTTGGCGCACTCTAATTTCATCACCATTTGTAGATTTTAAATAAGTTTGAATTATATCTAATTTTTTGGCACCAAAAATTTTTTCAAGTTTTGCAATATTTGGCATTTCTATTAAATATTTTCTTTCAATTTCATAAGGTTCAGGCTCTCCAAGAAGTGCACTTATTTCGCTAAGAAGATTTTTCATTTTAGAATTAAAATCAGTATTATTGTCAATCACTCTTAAATGTGGATGCCCTGTCCATGCATTTAAAGTGCGTCTGTCTACAGCGGCTGCTTCTGTTGCTGTTTCGTATCTTGCTTTATTGTTTTCGCTTGAGTAAAACTCCTCTGCCCCAATTGCTGCAGTAACTAAATGAAAAACTCCATCATAATTATCTCGTATTTCTGTTTCTGATAAGTTAAGTCTTTTTAAAATTTGCATAAATTCATATTCATTTACATACGCTTTGCTGTCCATAAGACCACGATCGCACACTATTAAAACTTTGTCGTAGCCGGCAATATTCATTGCTGCATTTTCAAAAATTTTTTCACGTTCGTATTGTAATTTTAAAACTGTTGTTTGAAAGTCTATTGTGCTTTTGCAAGTCCATGGAGCAACTCCTCCATTTATTAAATCGGTTGGGCCTTCGGATATAAACAAAACAGCATAACCTTTTTTAGAAAACGTTTCTCGAATCCAATTTAGTGCAGTGCTTTTGCCTGCACATGGACCACCGGTTACAACTATTTTTGTAATTTGTTTCCCTTGTTTTTTAATTTGCATTTTTGCTAAATTTTCTAAAGGCTCGCCATAAATTTCTGCTAGAGCTATAAGTTGTTCTAAGCCGGGTTTTGCATTGCCGTTTTCCCACTTAGATACGGCTTTGTTTGTTATACCAAGTTTTGCTGCCAACTCTTTTTGGCTTAATCCCGACTTTTCTCTTAGTGATAATAAATAATTCCCGTAGTTATAGTCTCTCATAATTTCCTCCTCGCTTTACATATGCATTTTACACTAATTAGTGTCACTATTCAAGAGATTTTTGTCGAACACTGGTAGATTTTTTATCGTTAAAAAACAGACACAATATTTGTATCTGTATAAATTGCCAATTATTAAGTTAATCAGTTATGGTTTGTTTCAAGTTTTTCATCAGCAAAAAAGAAAATAGAAAATGCAAGTAAGAAAAGTGCTGGGTAATATGTTAACAAGCAAACTGTGCCAGTGTTAGGTACTTTTGCAAATTTAGACAACAATAACATTAAATCAGACACAAAAAACAAGATACTGCCAATTAATATGTTTAGATTTAAAAAACTTTTTTGTCTAAAAAGATTCGATAAACTTTTGCCAACCATTACTGAAATGATGGCTGCATAGCAAATGCATAATACTTTAAGTGATATATCTGAAAAGTTTAAACTAGGTAAAAATAATACAATTAAAATTGAAGGTATTAAAACTGATGCCATAAATATTAAATCTAACCATTTAAATTTATGAAGCATACAATATGCAACAATAAATATAACATGCCCTATTGCAAAAATAATTCCACCTACAATAAATTCAATATTTAAAAATATGTCACCAAGCATGGCTATAAATAGTGCGCACACAAGAAAAATTGGAAATTTTAAACTTAGTTTGTTTTTTATACAATAAATTAAGTTTATTATTCCGGTTAAAACGAATAATCCACTAGCAATACCTTTAATTAAAATTGTTCCATATTTCATGTAACAAAAATCGCCAATCATTACGGCAAGACACATTAATATATTAATAAATATAAAACTTTTTTTCATTTTGACCTCTATTTTTTCTATAAAAGTTTACATTATTTTTTAAATTTAATCAAGTTATGTTAAAATATTTAAAGAGGTATTTTTATGGATATTAATTCTGACATTATAAAAAAAATGCAAAGTATGCAAGATATAAAGTACAAAGAATTTAATGATAAAATTGTAAACGACAATGCTTTACCTTCTATTGGGGTTAGGCTGCCATTGTTAAAAAAATATGCCAAACAATTAAGTTTGCAATATGATTTAGATTATTTAATTCTAAATATATCTCAAGATTATTTAGAACAGTATTTATTAAAAAGTATTTTAATTGGGCTTAATAAAAAACTTGATTTTAGTGCTTTAAAAAAATATATTTTTAATTTTGTTCCCAGTATAAGTAATTGGGCTGTTTGTGATAATTTTTGTAGTAGTTTAAAAATAACCAAAAAATATTTAAAAGAAATATTTCAAATTATTTTATATTTTTTGCAAAGTGGAAAGGAATTTGAAGTTAGATTCGCTTTAGTGATGCTTTTAAATTATTATATTAATGAAGAATATTTGGAACAAATTTTAGAAATTATAAAAAATGTCAAATTGGACTTTTATTATGTAAAAATGGCAAATGCGTGGTTAATTTCGTATTGTTTAATTAAAAATTTTACTAAAACATATAATTTTTTACAAACGACAGATATTGATTTATTTACACATAATAAGGCTATTCAAAAAGCAATAGAGTCTTTTAGAATTTTAGGTGAGCAAAAAGAATTATTAAAGAAAATAAAAAAGTAATATTTTTATGACAAATTTCGACAAACATTTTTGCGTAAAAAGCAATATATGTTAAAATTATATGTATGAAAATAAATGAAGAAAAGAATATGCATTCGGGGCATAGAGAAAGATTAAGAAAAAATATTGATAAATTAGGCATTTTTAATTTAGATGAATTACATTTTTTAGAATATCTTTTAACTTTTGTAATTCCAAGAGCCGATACTAACCCTATTGCTCATTCTCTTTTAAAAGAATTTGGTAGTATAGATGAAATATTTAATGCTAACCTTTCGGCTTTAATGAATGTTAATGGTGTAGGTGAACAAACTGCACGATTTTTAAGATTTATGGCGGCAACTGCGTATATGTATAACAAGGCAATTTTTGGTAAAAAGCCGTATGTGGGAACATTAAAAAATTTATTGTTTTATTTAAAAACAATTATACCACCATCTGATAACGAACAATTTGTTGTATTAATATTAAACAAAAATTATACTGTTAAACAATATAAGATTTTTAAAGGAGTAAGTCACGCTTTAATAAGTTTAAACATAAACGATGTTACAGATTATTTATTGCAACATAAAACTAATTTTTGTATATTTGCTCATACTCACCCGCACCATAGTTCTGCGCCTTCGGTAGGAGATATTGAAACATTTGAGGCTTTAGGAAAAATAATTAATGCGTTATCTATTGTGTTGGTAGAAAATGTTATAATAGGCGAAGAAGATTATTATTCTTTAAAACAAAATAAGATATATTTAAATTCCGATTTAGATGAAAGTTATTTTTGCAACTCTAAAAAATATTTAAAATAAAAAGAATGGTTACTAAACCATTCTTTTATATTACCAAATTTATTGGTTATTAATAAGCAAAAAATTTGCAATTTAATTAAATATTAAGTTGTATTTAGTTGTTTTCAACTAATGCTTTCCAATAGTCGTATTGTGCTTGAGTTAATGTTTCGTTTGCAAGAGCAGCGTCTAAATGGGCAATAAAATCAACTTTTGTTGCTTCAACCTGTGCATTAAATTGTTGAACAAGTTGTGCTTTTGCTGCTTCAGCTTGTGCTTTTGCATTGTTAATGGTTTGTTTGAAAACTTCTAAAAGAGAGTTTACTTGTTCTTCAATTTGTCTTTGTTGAGTTTCAATAGTTTGACGAGTTGTTTCAATTTGTGTTCTTATTGCATCTGGAATTAAATCGCCATATTGTTCAAGCATTTCATTTATTTGTTGTTCTAAACTTTCAACTTGTGCTTTTGCTTGTTGAATTGCTTGAAGTGCTGCGTTTTGTGCGGTTGAAAATTCATCTTGAATTTCAGCGATTTGAGAATAAACAAGGCCTTCGTATTCTTTTTGTTTATCGTTAATAAGTTTTAGAAGTTGTTCATTAGTCATTTCGTTAAGTTCGGTTTCAGTTTTTTCTGGGGCTAAAAGGCCAGCGGTTGCAATAAGGGCTTGTTTTCTAGCAGTTTCAGTAAGTTCAGCAATGTTAACTTCTACAGTTACGCCAAGGTTGTTAAAAACTTCTTCAACTTGGGTTTTTGCTAAATTTTGAAGAGCGGTAATTTTTTCTTCGTTTATGCCGTTTACTTCAACAGTTACTACATCACCAGATAAATAAACGTGACCACTAATTGCGCTTTGTTCTAAGAATTTTTGAATGGCATCATCAACATTCATGCCTACAAAATTTACGTTTGCAAAAATGGTGCCGGCATCTGAGTTGCCATAAGATATACTAAGCACATTATCGTTACCATCTAAAACAAATGTTAACTCTGGATTAACAGAAAGTGTAACAGAGTTTTGTGGTGGTTGTTCTCCGCATCCGGAAAGCAAGAATGCGAAAGGAACAATTAAGCAAATAGCCAAGAAGCATGTAATAAATTTTTTCATATTTTTACCTCCTAATATGCTTATATTGTATCATTTTTTTATTAGTAATCAAACTTTTTAAAACAATTTTTTTATATTTTTATAAAACAAAAGTGAAAATAATGTTTGTTGCAATTAATATTAAGCGTTAAAATATTGTGACATGGTTGGCATTTTTGCATTATTTGACATATTGTGGTATATGTGATAAAATGTCTTGGTTTTTATAAAAAAGGAGAAATTTATGAGGTCACTTATAAAGTGCCTAGAAAGTATTAAAAACAGTACAAATATTGCCATTTTTTCGCATATGGCACCCGATGCTGATGCGCTTGCCTCGGCAGTGGCACTTAAAAAAATAATTAAAGCCAATTATGGTGATGATAAAATTGTTGATTTATTCTTTGATTATGATGAAATCGGTGAAGTAAATAATGTAATTATTAAAGGTGCTGTGCATAACTTTCAGCGCTGTAATAATTATGAACTCGGCATTGCGCTTGATTGTGCAAATTCAAATAGACTTGGAAAATATGAAGAAATGTTTAATTCTTGCGCTATGCGTGTAAATATTGACCATCATATTACTAATGATGAATTTGCTGATAATAATTTGGTTTTAAAAACATCTTCAACTTGCGAAGCATTATATCTTTTGTTTAAATTTAAAAATTTTATTATGAACGATGATGTTTGTAGTTTAATTTATTCTGGAATTATTACCGATACTAACAATTTAACTCAAGGAGCAATTACTACAAGAACACACAAGATTATTGCCGAGATGTTAGAGCGTAAAATTAATTTAGATGCCTTAAATGAACATTTTTTTAAGAATAACACAAAAAATAAAGCATTTTTGCTAAAAAAAGCATTAGATTCGCTTAAATTTTATCAAGATGATCGAATTGCTTATATGAAACTTACAAAAGGCGATTTGGCTAGTTGTGAGGCAACCTTTGATGATACCGTAGGTATTGTGAATCATGGTATAGAAATTAAAGGTGTTGATATTGCAATTTTGGCAATTAAACAAGAAGATGATTCATATTATGTTAGTTTAAGAGGCAAAAATACAATTAACGTAGCCGATATAGCAACCAAAATGGGCGGTGGCGGTCATGAGCATGTGGCGGCATTTCAATATGCTGGAACGTATGGTTCGTTGTTTGATTCATTAATTGCGGCATGTAAAGAAGAATTAAAAAATCATTCACCTGAAAGTATTGTTGAAATATTATTTAGTGGTGATGGTGATGCTGAAACTACAAATAAAGAATAATTATTATAAAAAAGAACATATTTTAACAATATGTTCTTTTTTAATTATCGTAAAGTAGTTTAAGTTTTTCGTTAGATTCTATTAAGAAATCTTTTAACATTGTAAGCCGCTCGGCGGTATATTTGTTAGTTACCATTCGTGCCAAATTTTTTTTGCTACCAACAAGAACTACAAGTTTTTTTGCTCTTGTTATTGCTGTATAAATAAGATTCCTAGTTAAAATAATGCTTGGTCCGGCAATGATTGGGATAACTACAACATCAAATTCACTACCTTGGCTTTTATGAATTGTAATTGCGTATGCAAGTGTAAGATCTTCAGCATCAGGTTTTTGGTATGTGCATACTCTGCCATCTTCAAATAAAACAATAATTTCATCTGAACCGGGAAATATTCTGTCTACATAGCCGATATCTCCATTAAAAACTCCACTTCCCTCTTCAGTTAAAAGGCCAATTTTGCGTGTCCATGTTAAATCATAATTATTGCTTGTTTGCATTACTTTGTCGCCTTCTCTAAGAATTGTTTTGCCAATATGAATTTCTCTACGTCCCGGACTTAGTGGGTTTATTATTTCTTGTAAACTATTGTTTAAACTTTCAACACCGCTAGCGCCTGCTTTTAGCGGGGCTAAAACTTGAATTTTTGATGGCTCTAATTTAGTAAAAGTTGGTAGGCGCTTAGTAATTAAGCCTATGATTGAATTCTTAATATCTATGGGTTCTTGTTGTGATTCGAAAAAGAAATCATTAGAGGTGTTGTCTATAATTGGCATTTCACCATTATTAATTAAATGTGCGTTGGAAACAATTAAACTTTTTTCATCTTGTCTGAAAATTTTGGTCAAATAGGATACTTGAATAATCTTGCTTGCAAGTATATCGCTTAAAACATTTCCGGCTCCAACACTTGGCAGTTGGTCTTTGTCGCCTACTAGAATAAGTTTGCAGTCACTTGCTAATGCTTTTAAAAGAGAATTCATAAGGTGGGCATCTACCATGGAAACCTCATCAACAATAACTGCATTTGCCTCAAGCGGATTTCGTTCGTTATGCACGAAAGTAGATTTTTCATCTTTAAAGTTTATTTCAAGACCTCTGTGAATTGTTTTTGCTGTGCGCCCTGTGCTTTCTGATAATCTTTTACTTGCTCTTCCGGTTGGTGCTAGCAAAATTACTTTTTCGCCTTCTTGCTCCAAAATATTTAAAATACATTTAACTATTGTTGTTTTGCCGGTTCCTGGTCCACCGGTAATTACGCTTACACCTGCTTTCAATGAGTTCTCTATTGCGCTTTTTTGTTGCTCATCAAAGCATATTTTATTTAATTGCTCAAATATATTTATGGGCTTGGAGAAATCTTTGTTTGTTGTCTTTGCTGTTAAATTTAATTTTGCGAGTTTTTGTGCTATGGCGCTTTCCACAAAATAATATTGTGTAAGCATTACAATTTCTCTGCCTTGTTTGTTTCTAAACATAGAAATTAACTTGTCAAAACCCATATTGACGAGCGCTTCTTCAATTTTTTCTTGATTGGCTTCAAGGTTTAAGCCTAATAGCATTGCAGAATCTTTTAATAACATATCCTTATATAAAAAGGTATTTCCGTTTTTTTCGCAATTTTCTTCCAAACAGTGCACGATACCCGCTCTAATTCTAAACATGGAGTTAGATGCAATTCCCATATTTTTAGCGATAGTGTCTGCAGTTAAAAAGCCAATTCCTTTTATATCTTCAACTAATTTATATGGATTTGTTTTAACATATTCAATTGTTTTATCGCCATAAGTATTAAAAATTTTAATGGCCATATTGGTTGATATGTTATATTCTTGTAAAAACATTACACTATTTTGCATTTTTTTTATATCATTGTATGCTTGAGATATTTGCAATGCTTTATTTTTGCTTATTCCTTTAATTTTTGCCAGTTTGTCGGGTGAATATTCTATTATGGTTAATGTATCATTTTTAAACTCGTCAACAATCAAACCTGCAGTAACTGGGCCAATGCCCTTAATTAAACCGCTTGATAGATATTTTTTTATGCCTGAGATGCTACTAGGGTACACTATTTCTGCATTAGTGAAACTAAATTGTTTGCCATATTTAGAATTTATTATTTTTCCTTCTAACTTAAGGCATTGGCCCACCCTTGCATCTGGCAGAATGCCAACAATTGTCGTATATTCATCAAATCCATTATCTTTGTGTGATAAAACGGCAACAGTGTATCCGTTGTCATCATTCCTAAAAATAATTTCTTCAATAGTTCCGTTAATTATCATTTGAAACAATTATAGAATAAACCGAGCAAAAAGTAAACAGATTTTCAATAAACAAAACAAAAATGTTTCACGTGAAACATTTTTTGGTTTTTTTTGAAATTGTTGTTTGCAAAACATAAAACATGTGATATACTTTCTAAAAAAAGGAGATAATGCTTTGGGTAAAATTGTTGCATTTGCCAATCAGAAAGGTGGGGTTGGAAAAACCACAACTTGTGTAAATTTGGCTGCGTTTTTGGCTTTGTTGGGGCAAAGGGTGTTAATTTTAGATATGGACCCACAGGGAAATGCTTCTAGCGGGGTTGGTGTTGAAAAAACAAAAGAAACTAAAACTATTTATAATGTTATAAGTAAAGAGTGTTATGTTGAAGATGTAATTCTGCATTCAAATATTGAAAATTTAGATATAATTCCTGCAACTGTTGATCTTGCTGGTGCAGAAATTGAACTGGTGCAGATGCAATCTAGAGAGTCGGTCGTAAAAAATATTTTGAATAGGGTTATTGAAAAATATGACTTTGTGATGATTGACTGTCCGCCATCTCTTGGGCTTTTGACGGTTAATTCGTTAACTGCGGCAAATTCTGTTATTATTCCAATTCAGTGTGAGTTTTTTGCACTGGAGGGGTTGACTCAGTTAATGAATACAATTAGATTAATAATACACCATTTAAATCCTTCATTACAGATTGATGGTGTTGTTATGACAATGAAAGATAATAGATCTAATTTGGTTGCACAGGTTAGTGAAGAGGTTAAAAGATTTTTTGGCAATAAAGTTTTTGAAACATATATTCCAAGAAATATTAGGCTTGCAGAGGCACCAAGTCATGGCGAATCTATTGCTACATATGATATAAAATCTAAAGGTGCTGAGGCATATTTGTCTCTTGCGTATGAATTTTTAGACAGGAGCGGGATAGAGTATAAAAAACCCGGAAAACGTTCATTAAAAGGAAAAAAATAATATGGTTGTTAAAAAAACAGGTTTAGGAAAAGGGTTGGGGGCTTTGCTTTCTGCCTATGATGATTATGATGATACAGTTAAAAAATCGGCAGATATGGCTGGCGCTAGCGAAATTGAAATTGATAAGTTGGTTGCTAATCCTAATCAGCCACGTAAAAACTTTGATGAGGTGGCTTTGGCGGAATTGGCTGCCTCAATAAAAATTCATGGTGTTATTCAGCCATTAGTTGTAAATGATCAAAAAGATGGTACATTTTTAATTATTGCGGGTGAAAGGCGTTATAGGGCCTCAAAACTTGCTGGCTTAACTAAAATTCCATGTGTTATTAAGAATTATTCCGAGAAACAAATTAAAGAGATTTCTATTATAGAAAATTTGCAACGTGAAGACTTAAATCCTATAGAGTCTGCTAGGGCAATTAAACAGTTGATGGAAGAATATAAAATGACGCAAGAGGCTGTTAGTGAGCGTATAGGTGTTAGTAGGCCAAATATTGCTAATACAATAAGGCTATTATCGCTTTGTCCTGAAGTTATTGCCTTGGTGGAAAATAATAAATTGTCTGCTGGGCATGCTCGTTGCTTGGTTCCTGTTCAAAATTATGATATGCAAATTAAGCTTGCCATGGCGGCTTCTGATAATAAAATGACTGTGCGTGACCTCGAAAAGGCTGTTAAGAACTTATTAAAACCTAAAAAAGAGGTTGAAAGAATTGCTCCTCAACAAAGTATAGAGTTAAAAGAGCTTGTTAATGAAATGCAAAGAACATTTGCTACAAAAGTTTCTGTTATTGGTAATGATCATAAGGGTAGAATATATATAGATTATTATTCTACAGATGATTTAGATCGTATAGCTGAAATGATGAATTTACTTAAAACAAAAAAACTTACATTAAAAGAACTAAGTGAATTTAATAAAAGAAAATAAGTTATAAAAAAGATGGTATAAGCCATCTTTTTTTAATAAATGTTTCACGTGAAACATTATCTTTAGTTATTGCAGCCGCAACCACAACCACAGTTACAACTATTATTCCAACTTCCACCAAGCAAAATCAAAGTTAAAAGCAGTAAAATTGATGTATTATTGGCTAAGTCTAAATTGTTTGCATTTGCAAATAGTCCTAAAAATATTATAAATAATAGTATTTCGGTGTTGTTATTCATAGTTCCCTCCTTTCGACTTTAAAACAATAAATTCAACAATATATCACCAAATTCCAGCATTTATAATTAAAGAAATAATGATAAAATGTATTATATAAAAATTGTTTTATAGTTGCTTCTTGCTTTATATATGTAAAACAATAAAAAAATGTTACAGGAGGGAAATAATGGGTGATTACATATTATTAAATATTGTAGAAGAAAATGAAATTAATAACTACATGCCGTCTGATAAAAAATTGAATGACATGGCTTGTTTTTTTCAAAACTTTTCCGATTCTACTCGGCTCAAAATCATATCGGCGCTAAGCATAAATGAGTTGTGCGTTAATGATTTAGCAAATGTTTTAGACATAAATCAAACAACAATTAGTCACCAATTAAAATATTTAAAAAATCAAGAAATTGTTGAGGCTAGAAGAGATGGTAAAATAATAAAGTATTCATTAAAAAATAGATTTATAAATGAACTTATGAATTATGCTATTGAGAGTCTAAAAGAATTAAAATTTTAAATATTGATGGCATTTTTTACTCCATTATTGTATACTTATTATTGTAAACTTTTGTAATAAGTTTATGATTATTATGGAGGAAATATGAAAGGAAAGTTAATTGTTATTGAAGGTACCGATTGTTCAGGTAAAGAAACGCAAGCCAATTCATTGGTAGACTTTTTAAATCAAAATGGATATATGTCAATTAAGTGTGCTTTTCCAAACTACAATTCGCCTACAGGAAAAATAATTGCTGGTGCTTATTTGGGTAAAGAAGGGTATATGGATCCAGTATTTGATGAGGGCGCTACTAATGTTGATCCTTATTGTGCATCGTTATTATATGCTATGGATAGAAAATATAATATTAAGCAAATTATAGAATATCTTAATGAGGGATATAATGTTGTTTTAGATAGATATGTTGCATCAAACATGGCGCATCAGGGTGCAAAATATGAAGGAACTGAAAGAAAAAAATTCTTAGATTTTGTTGATAAATTAGAATATGGTCTTTTAAATTTGCCAAAGCCCGATTTGAGTTTGTTTTTGCATATGCCAATATGGGCTAGTAAATTATTAAAAGCAGACAGGGCAGAAAGGCCAGACCAACACGAACAGGCAGAAAACTATTTAAGTAAATCTGAGGAAACATACTTGGAAATTATAAAAATGCAATCATTTATAACAATTGAATGTACTGATGGAGACAGAATTAAATCTATTTCCGAAATTAAAGATTTAGTATGCAAAAGGGTAATTGACTTTTTAAAAAAATAATTTACGTTTGCGCTATAAAAAATAGAAAAATTTATTTTATAAATACGTATTGATTTTTATTTTATATTTGATATAATATAATCAAATAGGAGATAACTAATGGCTAATAGAGTAAATGATTTTTTAAACTTAATTAATGAGAGAGATACAAAAATTCAAGAACATTGCAAAAAAGAGTCTTGGGCAGAACTTAGCAATTATCCAGAAGAAAGGGATTGGTATACTAAAAATATTTCACCACTTGATGAAAAAATTGTATTACTTGCAAATTCAATAATTGCAAAATTTAGTATCCCTTGTAAACAAGCAAAAACAATTTCAGATGTTTATTCTAACTCGTGGATTATGAGATTAAAACAAACTAAAACTTCTAACGTTTCAACTCTTGTTATAAATTATCCAAATGGTGAAAAAAATGTTTCTACTATATTTTGGGATAAAGGACCAATTGTTGTAGAAGATGAAAGCTCAATAACTAAATAATTATTTCATTTAAGCATTCAAACATGTTTTGAATGCTTTTTTGTAATGTGAAAATAAAATTTGTAATAAAAAAAAGCAAAGCTAATGCTTTGCTAATTGGTGACCTCGACGGGAATCGAACCCATAACTACGCCGTGAAAGGGCGTTGTATTAACCTTTTTACCACGAGGCCATAATTTGGTAGCGGCGAGTAGGGTCGAACCACTGACCTTACGGGTATGAACCGTACGCTCTAGCCAACTGAGCTACGCCGCCATATAAACTACTTTGCTATTATACTTATAAACTGTAATTTTGTCAACAGTTTTTTTGAATTATTTATAATTAAATTAATATCAATACAAAATTTGAAATTTGTAGTATAAAGTGATAAAATGTAGTTATGAATAAATTAAAAATTTTAATTGCAAATAGAACGGGCGGATTGTTTGAATATTCAATATCATCAATAAAACCATTTGTTGATGATATTTCTAAAGAGAATATAATTATTGTACCAGATAAATTGAGTTTGCTTACTGAACAAACAATTTTTTCTGCATTAAATATAGATGCATATTTTAATATTTCGGTAATGGGTATATCAAAATTTGCAAATAAAATAATTAAAGAAAACAATTTGCAATTTTTAGAGTGCACTGCGATTGAGTCAAAGTTAATTGTGTTAAATGCAATACAAAATGTTAAAGAAGGTTTTAAGTGTTTTTCTAAAAATTATACTTTAGGTTTTGTAGATGAAATATATGCAAAAATTGAACAAATAAAATCATCTAATGCAAAAATTGAAGATTTAATAGATGAAAATGCAACTTTAGGAACTAAATTAAAATTTGAAGATATTAAATTAATTTATTGTGAATATCAAAAATTATTGGCCGGAAAAATTGATAGTGGTGAGTTAATCAACTTATTTAATTCGGTTGCAATAAAATCTGAATTTTTAAAAAACTGTAATGTTTTTTTTGTAGGTTTTGATTCTTTAACAAAACAAGGTTTACAATTATTAAAAAATATTGCAAAAAATGCAAACTACTCACAAATTGCTGTTGTTGCACCAAATAATCAAAATAATTATAGAATTTATGACCAAACTTTTTTAGATTCAATAATAAATATGTGTAAACAAGAACAAATCGAATGTGAAACTGTTTGGAATAATTTTCCTTTAGAAAACACAAATAAAAATATTATTTTGAATAATTTGTTTTCTAGGAAAAATAAATATGATTTTGAAAATGAATATTTTAATATATATAAATCTAATTCGTTTTCAGAAGAGATTGAAATTTGTGTTAAACAAATAAATTATTTGCTTAAAACAAATAATTTAAAATTTAATGATATTGCTGTGTGTGCTCCTGTGCAATATCATAAAATTTTAAACAGTAAATTGTCTAATTTAAATATTGATGTTTTTTGTGATAGTACAATAAATTTATTAGAATTAGAAGTAGTAAAATATTTATTTAATATTTTTAAATTTGCAGCAACAAACGATAATAAAATTTTAAATTATATTTTTGCTAACGATTTTTGTGATTTAGACAAAATACAACAAGAGCAAATTCTAACGTTGATAATTAAATACGGTAAATTAGAATCTTTAAAAAAATATGCAAAAATAGAAGATGAAAAAACTATTAATTATTTTAATTTTTTAGAAAATATAAAAATACCAAAAAATAGTGATGTTTCGCAATATATTAATATATTTAAACATATTATTGAAAACACAAAAATTAAAGAAAAAATTGTCAAAAAGTGTGATTTTTTTGAAAAAAAAGGTCATATTTTGCTTCATAAAACATATTTGCAAATTGAGGACAAGTTAAGTGATTGTTTAAATGCTATAGAAAATTGCATTAAAAATAATGTTAATTATGATGATTTTTTAAAGATATTAGAAAAGGTTTTAACCGAGTGCGAAATTTCTGCTGTGCCAAGTGGTATAAACCAGATTTTTATTGGTGACACTAAAAGTTTTTATGGCAATAAAAAATATATCTTTATATTAGGTATGAACGAAGGAATTTTGCCAATTTGTATATCTGACTTGGGTTTAATATCAGACAAAGAAATATGCAGTGAAACAATTAAAGTTAATTTAGAACCAACAACACAAATTATTAATAAAAGAAATAAATTTAAATTGTTTGAAATTTTATTATCTGCAAAAACAAAGTGTTTTTTGAGTTATCATGTTTATTCGAGTGATTCAAGGCCTGCTCAGCCAAACGAATTTGTTTCGGAATTAAAATATTTATTTGAAAATAAAGAAATTTCTTCCGCAAGTTTAAAAATTGTTGATGAAATAGAGAACGAGCAAAAATTAATAAATAAATTATGTTTTAACCTACAAGATGAATATAACGCAAGCCTGCAACTAAATGATGTTTTATTACATAATTTTCGGGCAATTATAAAAAATGCTATTACTTTTAAACAAAATATAAACTTGTTTAATTATTCCGACTTAAAAATAAATTTTTCAAAATTGTTTTTCAAAGATGGCAAAGCATCTATTTCTATTATAGAAAAATATAATGGTTGTCCTAAATCCGCATTTTTAGCAAATGCCCTAAAACTTCAAAAGCAACAAAAAGAAAAAATTGAGGCTAATATTATTGGAACCTTTATTCATGAGGTTGGTGAAGTATTTGTTAAACATAATTTAAACAAACTTGGTAATTTAAGCGAGGCATATATAGAAAAAAATGTTCAAGAAATAATTGAGCAAATTTTAAAAAATGAGCAATATTTTGCACTTTTACTAAAAGAAAACAAATTCTTATTAAAGTTATTAAAAAAAGAAGGTTTGCGTTTTTGTAATTTTATAAATTACGAACAAAAAATTTCTTTCTTTAAACCAAAGTATGCAGAAAAATATTTTGGTGGAGAAACTGGTTTTAAACCACTAGAAATAGAGGTTGAGGGCGAAAAATATAAAATTTCTGGTTTTGTTGATAGAATTGATGTTGCCGAGGATTCCTTTAGAATTATTGATTATAAAACTGGTAATGCAAGTAATTCTAAAGGGGCAGAGCAGTTATACTATGGTACAAAAATTCAATTGTTTATATATGCTAAGGCTGTGGCTTGTAATATGAATAAAAAATTATTTGGTGCTTTTTATTTACCTATTAAAAACGGTTTTAATAAAGATGGTGAATCTGCATATAAATTTAGTGGTTTTTTAGAAAACAATGCCAGCCTTGCAATGCTTGCTGATAACACACTTTTGCAAAATGGAAAATCGGAAGTTTTGAATGTTTCTTTAGCAAAAATTAAAAATGATGGTGAAATAACACTTAGAAAAAAACAAAATATATTGCCGTATCAGGTTTTAATGTCTTATTGTTCTTATGCACAGGAACTTGTAAAAAAGAGTATCAGTGATATTAAAAGTGGATATGTTGAGTGTTCGCCAATAGAACAACGTTGCAAAATTTGTGAGTTTAATAAGATATGTAAGTTTGCTTTTAATGAAAAAGTTGTAAGAACTGAAAAATATAATGTTATTCCGGAAAAATTTTTGGAGATACAAAATGGAAACTAAGCAGTTAAAAATTGCTGAACAAGAAGATATATTAAACGAAACTGGTAAAAGTTTAATTGTGTCAGCTTCGGCAGGTAGTGGGAAAACTACTGTTATGATACGAAAAATATTAAAATATATTTTAGATAGAAGTTGTCATGTTAATGAACTTCTGGTTTTAACATATACAAAATCTGCTGCCGAAGAAATGAAAAAAAAGTTGCTTGATAAATTAAAAGATAACCTAAAAAAATATGAATTTTTGCAAGAGGAACTAGATCTTATACAAAATGCCGATATTTCTACATTTGATAGTTTTTGTCAAAAATTGGTTAAAAAATATTTTTATATTTTAAATATTGACCCATCTTTTGGAATTTTAGAAGGTGGCGAGCAAAAATATTTTCAGGCAGAGGCGTTAAATAGGGCCCTAGATGAAATAAAGGCAAATTCTCCAGAAGTTTTCGAAAATTTAATAGATAATCTTTCTTCAAAACGAGATGAGGAAAATATTAAGCAAATTATTCTTGAAATTTATAGTTATATGACTTCAATTTTAAATGAGCAAGAATTTATAGATAATAGCCTTAATTTATATAATTTTGAAGAAAAACCTGCAGAAAAATTTTTAAAACAATATTATAATTCTATTTTTTATAGTTTTAGGTTACAACTTGAAGATTTAAGGCAAAAAAGTATATCTTTAGAATTTAGTCAATATACAAAATATATCGGTAATTTTATATTAATTTTACAACAATTAATTAGTGAGCAAAATTTTGGAAAGTTTGTAGATTATTTATATGTATTAGAGTTTGGAATTTTGCGAGCAGAAAAAAACGATGAGGTTGGTTTAAAAGAAGAAATTTTAAACATAAAAAAAGCATTTGTTAAATGCGTTGATGATATTAAGAAAAACTTAATTTCTAGCAAAAATATAGAAAAATCATATATAAATTGTCAAATTTTATTAAAAAACATATTTATTTTATTAAATTTGTTTAAAGAAAAGTATTTAGAACAAAAAACAAAAATTAATATGTTTGACTTTGACGATATTGAACGTTTTGCCATAACATTGTTACAAAATGAGCAAATTAGAACAGAAATTAAAAATTCATATAAATATATTTTTGTAGATGAATTTCAAGATGCAAATCATGTTCAAGAAAAATTAATTTTTTTACTAGGTAATAATAATTTGTTCTTTGTGGGGGATACAAAACAATCTATTTATGCATTTAGGCAATCTGACCCGGAAATATTTTTAAATATTGAAAATGGTTTTAAAAATAGTACCAATGCAAGTGCAAAAACGTTAAATTGTAATTTTAGAACTAATAAAAACATTTTACAATTTGTGAATGAAATTTTTAATATTATTATGACAGAGCAAACATGCAAATTAAATTACAAACAAAAAGCTCAGTTTGAGCCAAAAGCCGACTATCTGGACCTAAAAAATGAAGTGTGTGTAGATTTAAATATTATTTCGCAAGAAACCGAAGTGCCAGATAAGTTAGAAATAAAAAATGTTTATAGCGTAAAAGAAAACTTGCCAAGCCAGGCTGAGCAAAATCAAGACGATAAAGAAAGTTTGTTTGTTTGTAATAAAATATTACAGGTTTTAGGACAAGAAATATATGATAAAGAAACGGGAAAAATAAGAAAAATTGACTATAACGATATAACCATCTTACTTTTAAAACGTGGCGGCTTTTTGCAAAACTTAATTAAACACTTTAATTTGTTGGGCATACCTTACGTTGTAAATGTAAATAACAATTTAGAAGACACATATGATAATTTGGTTTTGTACAATTTGTTGAAATTAACACTAAACAGACAAGATGACTATGCCATGTTTTCTGTTTTGTCATCGGCTTTGTTTAATTTTTCTGACACTGAACTTGCAGAAATAAGACAAAGTTATCAATCAGAAAAATATTTTTATGAATGTTTAAATTTATATGCTCAATCAAATAAAATACTATGTAGCAAAGTTAATAATTTTTATGAAGTGTTAAATGAATTTACTTTTAATGTAAAATATTTTGGAATATATTTTGCGTTAGAAAATATAATTAAAAAAACCAACTATTTACTAAACATTTCCACAGATGAAGACTATGCTGAAAGAAAATTAAACATACAAAATTATATAAATAGTTTTGTCGACTCAAAATATAATAATGATATATATAATTACATAACATACCGAGAAACAGCCTTACGTAAAGAAAAAGTAGAAACCAATAAAACTTTTTCAAAATGCGTAGAAATTACAACTATGCATTCATCAAAAGGGTTAGAATATCCTGTTGTTATTTTACCTTTTTTAGGCGTTGATTTTACTAAAGAACCATCTCACATAGAAATTAAAATAAATAAAGAGTTAGGTGTTGGTATTAAAAGTTATGATACCGAAGACCGAACTGCATCATCTGGCATATTTTATTGTGCATGTAAACTTAAAAATAAAGAAATAGAATTAAGCGAAAAAATAAGGCTTTTATATGTTGCCATGACAAGAGCCAAAAACAAATTGATTCTTTGTGGAACAATGGCAAAAAATTTTATTAAGTTTAAAAACGATTATCAGGTAATAACAACAAATAACTATTTATCACTTATTTGTGGGGCTTTGCCTGATAACATAGTACAAGAATTAAATAAAAATAATGAAATAAAGCAACATTTATATAACAATAATAAACTAGTTATAAGTAAACAAAATGTTGTAATAGATAATTTTGAAGAACAAAAAGATATTTTTGCTAAACAAAACGATGATATAAATATTAATAAGTTATCTCATTTTTTAAAAATGGATTTAAGTAATCAAAAAAGCGAAATCGCTTTAAAAAATTCAGTGTCAGAATTTGCATTTGACAATGATGCTAGCCTTAATTTTGCTCCTCAAAATTTTACACTAGCAGAACATTTATCAGAAAAAGCAAGCGATATTGGAACACTCTATCATCTACTTTTACAACAAATAGATTTTAACGAAATAAATTCGGTTGGCGATGTTAAAGATTATATTGAGTGTAATTTTTCTGAGCAAGATATAGCAATATTTAATAATATTACCTATGAAAATATTTTTAAAAATATTTTATTAATTAAGAGTTATATTGACTTCCAGGATACTATTTTAAAAGAACAAAAGTTTGTAATGTATGTGCCTTATAAAGAGGTTGCAGGAGGCAATAAAGAAGATAAAATATTAGTTCAGGGGATTATAGATTTGGTAATTATAAAAAAAGACACAATATTACTATTTGATTATAAATTATCTAAAAAATCAAATGAACAAATAAAACAAAAATATGAGAAACAAATAGAACTATATAAACTTGCGTTATCTAAAAGGTTTAAAAATTTTAATATTAAAAGTCAAATTTTAAATCTTTCTCAAAATTATATTATAAATTATGATTAAAATATAAAAATACCTTTAAATCTCGGGCTAAAACTCGAGATTTTTTAATATTAAAAAAATATTCAAAAAATTCAAAAAAAATTATTAAAAAATATTTAAAAATATTAGTTAAAATTATTTTCATATGTTATACTAATGTTGAATTTAAAAATTTATAGCAAGGAGAAAACAAATGAAACTCGGTATAGTTCAAACAATTTGGAATGCCATTTCAGATTTAGTTAGTTCAACACTTACAATTGATATTATATTTTACATAGGTGTTGGCTTTTTGCTTTTAATGTCTTTATTTTTCTTCATTAGGTCAAGAACATCTTATGAATATAAATTAGATAAAACAGCAGATAGATTAAATGAATGGCTATTTAAAAACCAAAACATTACAGACCAAAACTTGGTGGAATTTAACAATATTATAAAGGATAGGCGTTCACCAAAAATATTGCGTAAATATTGGCAACAATATATGCTTTATCGCGATAAAGCACCAAGCGAATATATGAGCACCTATAATTGTATAGATAAACCACTTAAAACAAGTAGTTTTACATCTAACATTAAAAACTTTACTATGATATATATAGTAACTGCAGTTGTAACATTCTTTTTATCAATGCTTTGTTTTGCAAGTCGCAGCGATGCTATTTTAACATATTTAACACAATCAATGGTTGCATCAGTACTAATATTGTTTATTGGTTTAGTTTTAACACTTGCTCTTCGTGCAATGCAAAACTATAATATTGCAACTTTATATCAAACATTTAATGTGTTTAATAGATATATAGATAAAGCCAGCACAACAATTCCAAAATATGTAGATTTTGAAATTTTATTTACAAAACAAGAAATTAAAGATGGTATTCCAATTTTAGGTGAATATTTAGAAAAACGTGCAAGACAAGAACAAGAAGAACTTGAAGAAGCACAAAGAAATGCAATTTCTCATGAAGAATACAACTTTTCTGAATCTGGTGTTGATGGTGCACTTGTGTTAGAGCGTGCTATGAAAGAGTCAGAAACTTATATTAACATTAAACAAAGGCTTTTAACTGAAATTCAACAATTTGAATCAGAAATTTCTACTTTAAAGAAAAATTATGAAAATACTTCTAAAGACTATCAACGTAAACTTCAAGCATCTAAAGAAAATATGGAAAGGCTTCGTCAACAACAAGAAGAGTCTACTAACCGTATTGAAGTAAACTATATTAGAAAACAACAACAAGATGAAGTTAAAAAACAAGAACAACTTGAAAAAGATCAAGAAGACGCAACTAATAAATTTAATGTTGAAATCAACTCTTTAAATGAAGAAATTGAAAAAAGAAGAACAGAACTCGAAACAAAGAAAAATGCTGTTCAAGAGGCTATGCAAGCCGAGTATCAAACTTTCTCTTCTAAATTACATAAAACTATTTCTGATGAGGTTGAAAAGAGCAAAGTTGAAAGTATTCAACAAGTTACTAACGAAAAAAATCAATATGCACAAGCAATTACATATCTTAAAAATGAAGTTGATAGTCGTGATGCATTAATTAGGTCTAAAGACCAAACTATTGCAGACCTTGCAACTAAACTTCAAGAATATTTAGGAGAAAAGTTTGTTGCTGAACAAGTTAATACAGTTGAACAAGAGCCTGTTGCCCAAGAAACTGAGGACGATAGCCAAGGTCATTACGATGAAAAAGGTTATTATTGGTTTAATAATGGAACATATTATGATGCAAATAATTTATACCATGACCTTGATGGCAATGTGTTTGATTCTGAAGGTAACTTACTTCAAACAGGTGTTGAGGTAGAAAAAGAAGTAAAAAAAGATGTTGCAACAACTATTGCTGAAGTAGCAGCAAAAGAACCTGTTGTTGAAGTTAAAGAACAACAACCTGAACCTGCTCCAGCAGTACAAGAAGTCACTCCTACTGAAGAAGAAAAGCCACTTGAAGAAGAATTATTTAATTCAACTGATGACTTAGGTTTAAACATTATTCAAGATGTAAAACCACAAGATGTAAAAACTCGTGAGTATGCCGATGGTACTTATTACGATGCAAATAATTTATATCATGATACCGATGGTAAAGTATATAATACCGAAGGTAAACAAATAGAAGAACCTAAACAGCCTGAAGAAGAAAAAGTTGAAGAGCAACCTGAAAGTGCTCAAGTATCAGAATCTGCTGAGCCAAAACGTAAAGCCGGTAGGCCTAAAAAACAGGTTGAGGCACAAGAAGAAACACCTAAGAAAAAGGCAGGCAGACCAAGAAAAACTGCAGGTGGTGCGCCAGAAACTCCAAAACGTAAAGCCGGTAGACCTAAAAAAGAAGAAACAGTAGAACAAACTACTGCTAAAAAGGTTGGCAGACCAAAAACTTCAACCAAAGTAGAGGAGCCTGCAAAAAAGAAAGCAGGAAGACCTAAAAAAACACAGGTTGAAGAGACTAAACCTACAGCAACTAAAAAGGTTGGTAGGCCTAAAAAACAAACCACAGAAGAGCCTGCAACACCAAAGCGTAAAGTTGGTAGACCTAAAAAATCTGATGCTAATAACCAAAATGCAGAACTCTTAAAACAATTAGGTGAGTCTTTAATTAACATATCTTCAAATAAAAAAAGTAAAAAATAATTTCAATAAACACACATACTTATATTAGCATGTGTGTTTTTGTTTAGAAACGCAATAATAATACTAACTAAGAGAGTGTTTTCTTATGGTTGATTTTATTTATAATTAATGATATACTAAAATAAATAATATTAAAATCACATAAATTAACATGTAATTTATGTTAAAAGGAGTACTTGCATGGAAGAAGAAAATCCACAGAACTCTGAAACCCAGCAAAATTTATCCGAAGTTGCCGGTACGGCGAAAAAAATTGGTCAAAAAGTTGGGCAGGCAGTTAAAAAAGTTGCAAAGGCGGTAGGCAAGGCAATAAAAAAAGCGGCTAAAGCAGTTCTTAAATTAATGAAAAATCCTCTGTTTTGGAAAATTTTATTAATTGTTTTAATTGTACTTTTGTGTATTGCGTTAATTGCGGGCATTGTTGTGCTTATTCTTGGCATATTTGATTACGATGCTTATGATAAAGAAAATGCATTAATATCTGCACCGTATGGCATTGCGGGTGATAGTTTTTATGGGGCTAGATATATTTATGAAGATAAACAAGCAGCAGCCTTAGAACTTGAAGATTATTATTTAAAACTTTCTTATGAAATATTAGATGATGTTGATAATACTGCAAATTTAGTAACTTATACATTATCTGCTGACTATAAAACTGATGAAACAACGGCTTTAGTTGCAAAAGATTTTGTTAATGCATTAGCACAAACAACTAATTTAGAACTAGTTTCGGCAGCCGAAAATATACAACACTTTGGTTTATCTTCTGAAGATTGGACTTTAGTAATAGATTCAGTTGCTTCAACCATTGCCAATAATTGGTTGGGTTCTGGCAAGTCAGAGGCTGATATTGAAACAGCTGTTCAAAATGCAACTAGTGGTTCAGATTATGCAAACTATTCTAAAATATACAGCACTTATTTTGTATGGGATTATATTTTAGATGGCAAATCAGATACAATTAAAAATGTCCCTAAAAAGAACTATGTTGGCTATATTTATATGCCCAAAAAAGAAGTAATGCTAGAGAGTATATCTTATGTGTTTATAGTTGATGGTGGTTATGGTGCGGAAGTTCAAATAAAGCATAAAACAGGCTCGGGTTCAATTGAGCAAATTGGTGAAACACAAACGGCTTTGGTTGATTGGTATGTTGATGATGAACTTGAAAAATGGATAGAATATAATGATGTAAATAGAACAATTACCACTTTTGAAGCCATAAACTCTGGAAATTTAACTGCATTAACTACAGCAACAAGTGTTCATAGTTTAATTAATTCAGGAGCATATTCCAACTATTTTAATGATACTTTAAATGATTATTCTTCTCAGGCGTTATTAGAAAATGTAAAAGCAAATAATTATTTCTATTTACAAATGTCTAGTTTACAAACATATAACTTTGCTGATTATATTATTGAGTATTAATATAGTATTTTAAAAAAAGACCATATAACTTATGGTCTTTTTTAAGCATTAAGGTATATGGAAAACCTAACAAAAAAATTGAGACTTTTGTTGTCTCAATTTTTTTGTTATATTTATGGTTTTGGTTTAGTACCAAATATTGCACTAAATGAGTTACCAATTAATTCAGTAAATGGCAAGGTTGAAAGTAATCCACCAATAGGTTTAAGCATTTTGCCACCGGCAGCACCAACTTTTTTAACAACTGGAGCAGCTTTGCCAGCAGTTTTTCCAACCCATCTAACAGATTGACGACCCCAAGATTTATCCCATCTATCAGCAGTTGCAATTTTAGCTTTTAATTGGTTTTGTCTAGCAGTTAAGCCTGCATTAGAGCCTGTAAAGTAATCAGTTTTTTCATCAAATGATGATTGTCTATATTTTTCAAGTTCTGCCCAATAAGCCGAAGTTCCAACACCATGCTTAGCAGCCTCTGAAGATTTATCAAATTGTTCTTTATCGTGTAAGTAACTTTCATATTGTCTCATTGCATCAACATCAGTAACATCTTGACCATGAGTACCTCTTAAAGCACGTTGAGCTTTAGTTTTATTACCACCATAGTATTTATTAATAAAGTCTTGACCTTCTGAAGTGCCTAAGAAATCATTTACAGTATTTAAACCTCTTGCATCATTTTTGTTACCACCTGCACCAGCACCGGCCAAACCGCCCCACTTGCTAGTAATATCAGCATCTGTAAAGTCACCATCTGCTTTGTTACCAAATTTGATTTGGTCTTGGACTTCTTTACGTTCAAGGGCTTCATTTTTAGCCTTAGATTTTGCTGGAGCATTAAATGCTGCTTTTGCCGCTTTTCCTGTAGCCCAAGCACCAATTCCAACAGGTGATATTTTTGTTGCAAACTTAGCAGTAGATGCTGCTGCACCAAGACCGGCATTAAATGAAGATTGAATACCTTGTGCTGCTGCACCAACTTGGTTAAAGTTCTTTTCATCACCAGTAAATATTTTAGTTAATATTGATTGAAGAGCAGAAATTGAATTGAATGCTGCAACTAAGAAGAAAGTTTGAACAATATAATCAATTATTGCAACACCAAAGAATTTAATGTTTTGTGCAATAGATATAAGTGGAGTAATAAGGTTAAACGATAATACCATAATAATTAATAGTGCAAACTTTATTACAAATTGCGTTCGCCAATTTTTAAGAGCATCGCCACCATCTAATGGCATTAAACCAATAGCAATTGGTGAAATTAAGAATAAGCCTAAAATCTCAAACATTCTTTGCATTAAGTATAGTACAAAGTTAAAGAACATTTTTCCAATGCTTAGTACGGCAACAAAAGCAATTATATAGTTAAATGACCATAAGTTATAGAAGAAATAAACTGCATCAACATTATATTTGCTAAGTTCAGTTATTCCAGTGTATTTCCAAACACCAAAATCAATCCATTCTGAACAGTCAAAGAAGAAACTATCAAAATCATCTTTAGGTAAATTAAAAGTACCTTTTAGTTTTGCATTTATTGCAAAGCCAGTATCAATTAAATTTGCGGCATCTTCTTGTTTATCAATTTGGTCCATAAAACCTAAAATTTGTTTGTTTTGTGCAAGTAAATAAAAATCATTATTATTTCTTATACGATTGCTTCCATAAGCACAAGCCCTAAATACAATTCCACTAAAAGGTTCGCTAGTTGTTGGAATTGAAAGACCAAATATGTTATAGGCCATATAAGAACTATCTCTTGCATTTAAATTTGCGTTGTCTGCAAAAATGGAGTCTTGATTGCTATCCGAGGCGGACCATTTGTCGTAATATTTAACAACATCGGTTGATGGGGTGGTTACTTGAGCAGTTGCTGAGTCAATGATTCCAACAAGTGAGTTTGCTAAAAACATACCAAAAAGACAAGCAATAGGAACAATAGCAAAAGAGAAAAGTGCTTTAAAGAAATTTTTAATAACACCTGCCTTAGAATTGCCTTTTTCTTTATCAGGATTATATTCAAGCCTAATTACTGCAATAAGTGAAGTAATAAACAGCATTGCAATACCCAAAATTATTATTGCCCAAAATACAGTTTTAACTGCCGGATATTTTCCACCAAAAAGTGCATCGGTTATTAATTTATAAACAGAGTCGCCAATGTAAGGCTCACCATCTATAATAATTGGGTCAAGACCAGCCATTTTTCTAAACGACACTTGACACAAATCTATTAATGACAAAATAGCGGAAACAATAAAGTAAAGCATTTTAGGAATAATTGAAAAAATGCCCCCTAAATATTTTCCTATATTAAAAAGCATCAAAGAATTTATCATAAGAATCTCCTATATACACTTAGTATACCAAAAAAGTATTTATTTGTACATACTTTTTTTAAAAAAAGTGTATTAAAATTAAATAAGATTATAAAAAATAAATAATTATAAACAAAACCCCCTTTGAAAAACCAAAGGGGGTTAAAATTATAAAATTAAATATTAAGCTTCTGGTGTTGGAATCCAATTTGGTAATTGGCTTATGAATAATTTTAATAATAGAACTAAACCAACAATAATTGCCATACCAACTAATACGTTGATAACACGTTTTTTAGCTTCTTCTCTTTTTTCAGTAGAGTCAGCCCTTGCCATATTTACACCTAATACAACGGCATAAATGGTGCCTGCTGCAGCAACAATAATTAAAAGTGGCCACATAACTGCATTAATAACGTCAACAATGTCATAAACCCAGTTGAAATCGCCTAAATCTTTTTCACCTGTAACAGGGTCTCTAACTAGTTGGCTAGCACCAAACATAAGGTTACTCATTTTTGCTAAAATTAAATTCATAATAAACCTCCAATATTTAATTTTATCTTTTGCAGAAATATTTTTAATATTCCTACTAATTTGTTACAAACATATATTATCACATTATTTTTTAAAAGCAAAGCAATTTTTATTAAATTTTAAATATTTTTTTATTTTATTTTTAAAGACAATATTTTTGTCAAAAAAATAATTATTTAAATAATTTCCATGTTTTTATATTTTATGTTAAAATATATATAAATTAACAATTAAGGAAATTTTATGGAAAACACAAAAGCAAAAAAGAAAATAAAAGTATTAATAATTATTTTATCAATTTTTATTATTTTATCTGGAGCGGTAGTTTTTTATTATTTTGGCAAAACTTATGAATTTTATAATTATTCTCAAAAAGAAATTGAAATTCCGGGGCTTAGTGATGGTTTTACTCCGCAGGGCATGTGCATAATTGATAATACAAATAGTTATTTAATTAGCGGGTATATGAAAGATACTTCCTTAAACTCTCGCATATATTATGTAAATAAGCAAACGGGTGATGTTAAATATTTTTACATAAACACTTTAAGCACAAATTTAAATAAAGGTCATTTTTGTGGCATTGCAATGCAAGGTCAAACTGTTTGGTTAGTTACTGATGGTTATTTGTTTTGTTTTGATTTAAACGACTTTATTACATATGAAAATCAACATACAATAAATGCAAAAAGTGCATTTGAGGTAGGCATTAATACTGATTTTTGTTATGCTAGCAACAACATATTATATATAGGTGAATTTTATAGAGCAGGCAACTATGAGGTAGATCAATCACATTATGTAAGCATTAATGAAAATGAAACCAATCACGCTATAGCATTTGCTTTTAATATAGATGAAAATTGCTTGCACGGAATACAAAGCACTTCGGCAAGTTTTGCAATATCCGTGCCAGACCAAGCACAAGGCATTTGTATAACTAATAGTGGCAAAGTTGTAGTGTCTACTTCTTATTCTATACCGGATTCTAAAATATTTGTTTATGATGCGCCTATATTAAATGGTGAAATTGCTCTTGGTTTACAAACATTACCTCTTTATGTTCTTTGTTCTAATAATTTAAACAAAACCATAATTGCTCCTAGTATGAGTGAAGGCCTTGACTACGAATCTGGCAGAGTAAATGTATTATTTGAATCTGCTTGTAATAAATATAAGTTTGTTACTAGAACTAGAGAAAAATATGTTCTTAGTTTTGAATTAAATTAAAAATACTAGGCATTTGCCTAGTATTTTTTAGTTTTTCTTTTTAGATTTTTTTTCTTGTACTTCTTCAGTTTTTTGTTCTTCTTGTTTTTGCTCTTCGGGCTTTGTAGGCTCTTCGTCTGCCACCGCTGTTTTTTCATCAATTCCAGCAATATAACGCATATCTACTTCAATGTCAATCTTATCAAGTGTACCAATTTCTAGAACACAAACTTTACCATAAGTAGTATTATATATGCGTTTAATTTTGCCGTAAATGCCAATGTGAGTTATAACCTTATCGCCAACTTTAAAAGACTCCATAATTTGTTTGCTTTGTTTTTCTTGTCTTTTTTGACGAACAATTAACATTACATACATTAGTGCAAGAACACCAAGAACAATTACCCAATAATACCATGCCATAATTTTATCTCCTTAAATATTTATAACAAGCACATTCTAGCATCTTTTTTAAAACAAGACAAACTTTTGTTCAATATTTTTTGTCGCTAATTTTATGTTTTTGTTGAATAAGCAACCAATTATAATGTTTATATAACTAAAATACCAATAGCATTTAAAATTAAGTAAGTATAGTAAATTACAAATAGAGCCAAAAGTACAAAGCCTTGCCACTTATAAGAGCGGTTTTTAATAATTGGTGGAAGTAGCATAACAAGTGTAGCAATAATGGCAAATGGCATAGTTACATATAATGTTGCGTTAGAAATAGCAGTTGTGCCACCAGTTAAAATTCCAACTAGCCCAATAATTAAAGTAAGGTTTAAAATGTTTGCGCCAACCAAGTTGCCAATAACCAATCTTGGTTTTTTCTTTCTTATAGCATTAATAGTTGTAATAAGTTCTGGCATGGAGGTTCCAAAGGCAATTATTGTAAGCCCAATAAAAATATCCGAAAGCCCTGCAAGTTCTGCTAGGTAAGTTGCTTTTTGAACTAAAAAATATGCGCCTGCGCCAACTGCTGCTGCCGATAACACAAACATTAATAAATAAATCCAAACAGAGTGCTTAGGTGGCTGGTCATCAGATTGTACGGGGTGTTTGCGAGCCTCTAGAAAATTTATAATTATAAAAAGAACAAATATCAAAAGCATGGCAAGTGAAGCACCAATACTTAATCTTTTATCAAAAGATAGTAAAAATAATAATGTGGCCGAGGTTATTAAAATTACATAATCAATATGCCAACCTTTTCTTAATTTTATTTTGCTAAAACAAAAAAGTATTCCACCGAGCATGCAGGCATTAAAAATTACCGTACCAAGAGAGTTACCAATTGCAATATCGCCAGCCTCGCTTGAAACTGAAAAAATTGTTACCAAAATTTCTGGAATAGTAGTGCCAATGCTTACAAGTGTTGCACCAATAACCGCCGTTGGAATATTAAATTTGTGTGCTATTGCAACAGCAGAATCTACAAGTTTGTTTCCGCCAATTAAAATAAGAATAAATGAGCCAATTAAAATTAAAATTGCTAAAAAAATATCCATAATATTTCCTTTATTTTACATAGTTTGCACTAAATTTATATTTTTAGCAAACCTTTTAAAAAATAATAAAATAAGTTTTAAAAAATTTGCTTTAATATTTTCTTTTTTTATCTCAATGTGCTAAAATGCTTTTTGTAAATTTAAATTTTTAGGAGCATTATGGAAAAGACTGATATTAAAGAGTTATATAATTTAAAAGTGGCAGATGGCGAAAAGGTATTAATTAAAGGCTGGGTGCGTACAACACGTGATAGCAAAGTTTTTGGCTTTTTAGAGGTAAATGATGGAACTTGTTTGAAAAACGCACAAGTGGTTTTAGAAAAAAATGTTTTAAATAATTTTGATGAAGTTGTAAAACTAAACATGGGTAGCACTGTTTATGTTAAAGGTTCTTTAGTTTTAACACCACAAAATAAACAACCATTTGAAATTAAAGCCGAGCAGGTTCAAGTTTTTCAAGCAACTGATGAAACCTATCCTATTCAAAAAAAGCGTGCTAGTGTAGAATATTTGCGAGAAATTGCTTATCTTAGACCAAGAACAAACATGTTTAATGCAATTTTTAGAGTAAGAAGTGAATGTGCTTTTGCTATTCATAAATTTTTCCATGAAAAAGGCTTTGTTTACGCACATACTCCAATTTTAACAGCCAGCGACTGCGAGGGAGGTAGTCAACTTTTTAGAGTGACTACACAAGAAATTTACGGAAAAGATAAACTAAATGCTAAAGATGAACTTTTTGGCAAACCTGTTTATTTAACCCCTACCGGACAATTAGAGGGTGAATGTTTTGCTCAAGCATTTGGTAAAATCTATACTTTTGGTCCAACATTTAGGGCAGAAAATAGCAATACAACTCGCCACGCAAACGAGTTTTGGATGATAGAGCCAGAAGTTTGCTTTGCAGATTTAGATGATCTTATGGATTTAGAAGAAGAAATGATTAAGTTTATTATTAATCACATTTTCGATACATGCAAAAACGAACTTGAATTATTAAATAATTTTGTAGATAAAACTTTAATCGAAAAATTAAATAATGTTCGTAATTCAAAATTCGGCAGAATAACATATACTGATGCCATTGAACTTATGAAAAAGAATAACGATAACTTCCAATATAAGGTAGAATGGGGTATTGATATTCAAACCGAGCATGAACGTTATATGGCTGAAACAGTTTTTGGCTGCCCTGTGTTTATTACTGACTATCCAAAAGATATTAAAGCATTTTATATGAAACAAAATGATGATGGTAAAACGGTACGTGCATGTGACCTTGTAGTGCCTGGAATAGGTGAACTTTGTGGTGGTAGTCAAAGAGAAGAAGACTATACAAAACTTGCAAATCGTATTAATGAAGTCGGTTTAAAAGAGCAAGATTATTGGTGGTATATGAATTTAAGAAAATATGGTTCTTGCATTCATAGTGGTTTTGGAATTGGTTTTGAGCGTTTGGTTATGTATGTAACAGGCGCAGGAAATATACGTGATGTTCTTCCATTCCCTAGAACACCAAACAATTGTGAATATTAAAAATTAACATTAAATTCAGTTAAAAGGAATATAATAGCATTGATGAAAAAATTTTTAGTTTTTTTGCTTCTTTGTGTTTGTTTCATATTTGCTGGTTGTACAGATGTTGCAACTGTTGGTTTGGTTCAAAATGCTGATGGCTCAGTTGTAGAGTTTTACTATATTCCATATGCCGAAACTGAACTCGTTGAGGCTGGCATAACATGGGAAGAATCTGAAACAATAAAATTAACAGCAAAATCTACTTTAAACGATTTGTTTGCTAATTATATTAATGCCTATAAAGCACGAGTTATTGCAAGTGAAGATTACACAGATGAACAAAAACAAATTCTTTTAGACGGTGTAAATTATGACAGTTCATTTAATTATGCACAATCTACGCAAATAACAATTGGTCCAAATGGTCAAGTAACCACACGAAATGTTATTTCGTATATTCAATATGAATTGTATTTTTCAAACAAAACATGTTATCTAGAATTTAAAAATGCAAACGAAATTTTAAAAGAAGAAAAAGAAATTGTTGAAGAAAATCATTTTTTTACAACAATTTCTAAAGTAATAAAAGACCCTGTTTTTGATAATATGGTAAATGAGTCGTTAACTCTTGGCACTACTATGGCAAACAGGTTTCAAGATACTATTGTTTCAGTCCTTGCAGGTCAAAATGCTACAGCACAAGATATTGAAAATGCTCAAGCCCGTTGGGATTCAGTTAAACTTGCGGTAGGTTATGATAATAGTAAAGAAACTTTTACCTATACTTATATTGTTCCAACAGCAAGGCTTCATAGCAATGCCGATGCAATAATTCATCAAGATGGTTATTATTATCATATTTGGGAAATTTCAGCAAATAATTCAAACTTGCCAGACGGCGAACGTGTACAGTTTGAATATTGGACAATTTCGGCTAATAGATGGGTTTGGTATATAACTGCACTGGTAGGTGCTGCAATAATTATTTTAATTACTTGGCTTGTAGCAAAAAAACAAGAAAAGCAAGAAATTAATAATTTATTACAAACAGATTTTAATTCACAAATAAATAATGAAGATAAAAAAGAAGATTAAGGTAAAACTTAATCTTTTTTAATAAAATAAAATGTAAAGATATCTCAACTTAAATATGTTAAATTTAAAATATTATTTAATTAATTGTTTGCAGGTCAACAATGCTATCAAGACAAATATGAACTAGTTTCATATTAATATGTAATAATTGCTCTTTTTTTGTTGTATTTTGACTATTTTTGTCTAATAATACAAAATTTTGAATTTTTTTGTTACAATCATTAAATAAAATTTTATTGACTATATTTACAAAATTAATTATGCAAACTGGCAAACTTTTTGTAATGGTTTTATTTTTTGTATTAACTATAGTAGTACAATAAGGTTTTATTAAATTTTGAATATTTTCGCATTTTAATAATATTTTTTGAATTATATAATAGTTTTGTGATTTATTTTTTCGTTGAAAATATTCAAGAACAGAATAAAAAATTCTACAATTTTCTTTTAATAGTAAATAAATTTCATCAAAATTAATAGGACAAGAATCTTCTATTAAGGCAATTTGCTTTGAATATCGTTTGGCAATTTTCTCCATAACTTCTGGTGACATAATTTCATAATCATTATACTCAGTATATAAATTGCCTTTTTGTGACTCGGCTTTTTTATTTATATTATCCATATGCTTAACTTATATGCCAAAAATTTTAATTAGGTGAAAAACTTTGCCAAAAATACTGAAATTTTGCCTTCTAAAAAAAGAAAAACTTTTTCAAAAAACATTTAGTTTTCCACATATTCGACAATATTATGTATATTTTTTACAAAAATTACTTTTTATTATTGTTTTCGCTATTTATTTCATTCGCTTTTTAATGTTCTTTGGTGCTAACATTTCCATGTATTAAAAAGATAGGAGTCACTCATGAATAACAAAATTAAATTATACATAGCAGATAACAGCGAGCTTAAAGATGAGCTTGTTCAAGATATATTAAATGTCGACCAAATTGAGGTCGTAGGTCATAGTGCCGATGGCGAAGTGGCACTTAACGAAATACAAGTTTTAATGCCAGACATTCTAATTTTTGATATTGTACTACCTGGTTTAGATGGATTTGTTCTTATTGAAAAATTAAAGCAGACTATGAAAGAAAAGTGTCCAAAATTAATTGCTGTTTCGGCACTTGCTCACGAAGGTTTTATTTCTAAAGCAATTTCACTTGGAGTTAGTTATTATATTAATAAACCAGCAAATGTAAAAACTATAGAAAAACGTATAATAGAAGTATACGATTTAAAGGAACAAGCCAATAAAGATGTTAATATTAGAAATAAAAGCAGAATTATTGATGAAAAAATATCTAATATTTTTATTACCGTTGGAATACCAGCCCATATTAAAGGTTATCAATTTTTGCGTGAAGCAATTAAAATGGCAATAGATACCCCTGAAATTATAAACTCAATCACTAAAAAATTATATCCTGCCATTGCTGAAAAGTTTGATACAAGTGCCTCTAAGGTAGAGCGTGCAATTCGCCATGCAATTGAAGTTGCTTGGAATAGAGGAAAAATAGAAAATATAAACTCAATTTTTGGTTTAAAGGTTTATACCAGTAACGAAAAGCCAACTAATGGAGAATTTATTGCTCTTGTTGCAGATAAAATGCTTTTAGAAGGTGCTTAATAAAATAATTGAATAAAACCATCGCTTAAATTTAAGCGGTGGTTTTTATATAAACTAAATTTTAGTTTAATTTTAAGTTGGCGTAACAACTACTAAAATAAAAATATTAAAAACATAAAAATTTAGTTGACAACCGGCGGGGGGGGGTAGAATACAGATATATCATTTAAAAGGAGAGTAAAATGAAAAACAAATTCAAATGGCTAATAAATGTATTTACCCTAGTACTATGTGTATGTGCTTTAGCCATAGGCGTGTAC
>SVIS01000025.1 GCA_015069385.1 Clostridiales bacterium | reverse complement strand
GAATCATACGCTACTGGGTTTGGTATGTTACATAGTACTGGAAAGTCTGAGTCGCTTGTTATTTTTAAGTTTATTGTTATTGTATTTCCTTCTTCTACCAAATCACTAAAATACATTGCTGGAAGAGATAGTTCTTCTCCTTCTTCATCTACTAGTGTTTCTGCTATTGTTGCTTCTGTTCCTGTTAGTTTTGTGGTGAAATCTTCATCATATGCATCTATTGTTCCTGACACCTTTACCTTACAGCCATGGGCTGTAAAGCCTATTGTTCCGGTGGCGGTAAGGCTTGCTTGTTTTGCTGCATACACGCCTATGGCTAGTGCACATACGCATAGTACTAGGGTAAATACATTTATTAGCCATTTAAATTTGTTTTTCATTTTACTCTCCTTTTTAATGATATATTTGTATTCTACCCCCCCCCAGCCGATTGTCAACTAATTTTTTATGTTTTCAATAAATTAAATCTATGTATTAAAAAAAGGTAAATTTGAAAAAAGGTAAATTTGATGTGTACCCTTAGTCACACAAAAAAAGAAGAGTTTAAACACTCTTCTTTTTACATTAAAAGTTCAATATCATCTTTTTGCGGACATTTTTGTAGTTCTTCTTTATATGGTAGCGAATCTTGTTCTTTTGGTTTATTACTAATTTCATCATTACACAAAATACTATTAATATACTGAGACAATGAAATATTTTTATTTGCTAGACTTCTTGTTTCCTGTTCAAATACTGATTTGGGCTTATATTTTGTATAAAGTGGATTTTCAGCAACTTTAATTGAATTTTTATCCGCCTTAAGGATACACCTAACAAGTCTTCCACCATTTCCATCTTGCTCAACTATAACTAGGTGTCTTGGAGATTGTCCTTTTTCATTGTCTGAAAGTTCATATTGAAGCCTTTTTTCTATATAGTTCCATGATTTAATATAATCCGAACAAGAGCAAATATAAATATCATCATCTTTGTAAGATGCAGCGCTTACAAGTTCTAACCAATCCACACTCGAAAAATCTTTATTTTCAGCGGTCACTGGTTTGTTTAAAAATACTTGATTAGGGTGACAAATAATAATTTGATGTCCCGAATCCCAAATAGAAACTATATCCGCTATAATATCATTAGAATCATCGATCCATGCGCCATTACAATATAAATCATTATAAATTAATTTCTGTTTCATAATAAGTCCTCAATTTTAAGAAAGAAATAGTATTTGTACACTACTTCCTCCCCCCCCCTTCTTTATTAATGTGTATCAAATTAGGTACAGTTCAATTGTACTCTTCTTTTTTGCAAACTTATTTATCAGCCTTTATTTAAAAACATACAAAGCGCATCATCGCCGTCTTTATAATAATTTTTGCGTATATTTAATGTTTTAAAACCAAAACCAGAGTAAAGCGCAATTGCCGGTGTATTTTTTGACTTTACTTCTAACGAAAAAGTTTGGTCATTATTTTTTAAAGTAAGCAAAAATGATAAAAGTTTTTTTGCATAACCTTTTCTTTTAAAATGTTGTTCAGTAGCAATTTGAAGAAGATTTATATCATCTACTGTTATTAAAACTGATGCTACGCTAGTTAAAATATTATCAACAAACAAACCATAAAAAATTGTAGATTTAGAATTAATTGAATCTAAAATTTGCTGTTTTGACCAAGCCTCTGCTTTAAATTGCTGACTAAATATTTGCATAATAATATTTAAATGTGTTTCATTTAATTTAATTATTTGAGTTTTTATTTGCAAGCTCTGCCTCCGCTTGAGATTTTCTTAAATATATTGGAATAAAATCTTGAGAATACTCATCATTTTCAATTTTTGAATTAACAAAGTTTAATAAACCATGACAAGAAAAATTAATATAAGCATTACATATTTCTAATTTTTCACACTCAAGCCCAACAACAAGACCATCTATTAGTGCAAGTTCTTCGCCATAACAAAGCATTGGCTCAAGCAAACGTTTACCATTTGCACTATATTTACAAGCAAACAAATTACCGCTTAAACCATTTAAAACTACCCAAAATTCGTTATTTGGCTTATTTGCTAACAAATATTCATAAGCCATCAAATCTAGCGAATTAACTTCTATTTTTTTTATATGTGGCAAAGCCTGACAAAAACCTTTTACAAGGCTAGCGCCTATACGTATGCCAGTAAATGAACCTGGGCCAATAACGCAAGCTATTGCATCAAGTTTATTTAAATTGACATTTGCATTATTAAGACAATAATCTACTGCTCCAAGAACATTTTCAGATTGTTTTAAAGAACTATCCATTTTTTTAGTTATGACTTGGTTTTCATTTAAAACAGCAACATAGGTTTCACTAAATGCAGTATTTATGCACAAAATTTTCATTTTATACCCACCCTTTTACAGTTATTGCTATTTCACGGTCAGATTCGTTTAACTTTTTAAAATTTACCTCAACGTGAAGTGCTGGGAGCAAACCTTCTACATTTTCTGCCCATTCTACGAGCACAACGCCTTGTAACTTAGTTAAATCAAAATACTCCTCAAAACCACAATTTATAGCCTCTTCTTTAGAAGAAAGCCTATACATGTCAAAATGATAAAGTGGCATTTTACCTTCATACTCATTCATTATAGTAAAAGTTGGGCTTGTAACCACTTCGTTTATACCCAAGCCTTTTGCAAAACCTTTTGCAAAAGTTGTTTTGCCAGCACCAAGATCACCCTTTAATGAAATTACACATGGTGCTTTTATACTTTGTGCGTATTTTTGTGCTATTGCTTGTGTTGTTGATTCATTATTCGATACTACTTTAATTTCCATACTTCCTCTTTATGTGTGCTATTTTATCACTTTAATAAAATTAAATCAAATATCATTTTAATTATTATTTTTTTTGCCATTAAAAAATTTTTTATATACAAATGCCGAAACCATGAAACCAAATGTTCCAACAATTAGTCCACCTATAATATCTGATATATAATGCTGACCTAAATACATTCTAGAAATTGCAGTAAGTAGAATAAAAAGTATGGCAATTAGATATGTGAGAATTTTAAACCATTTTTTATTAAACAAATTGAATTTACCATGTTTATTTAATATATGTAATAAATAAAGCACAGCAAGGACGATAAAAATTGCGCTAACACTATGACCACTAGGAAAACTATGACCTATTGTTGTTAATTTATTAATAATTTGAGGATTAGCGATATAAGGGCGTGGGCGTTTAATTATAACTTTAAGCAAAAAGTTTATTCCAATAGTCGCTAAAAAACCGCTACCAAATATAACTCCATATTTTTTATTAACAAAAATTAAAATAACCAAAAAAACACAAATTGCACCTATCCAACTTGCGATATAAGAAACCCCTTGAAAAAATACATCTAAAAATTCATTAGACAAACTTTGTAACCATAAAATAATTTTTTGTTCCATCTGCAACTATTATGTCACATTTTGGTTAAAATACAAAATTAAATAATATAAAAGCCCTAAATAAAGACTTAGGACTTTTATTTTAATGTTTATAGCATTTTAAATCTGTTAATTTACATTTGCCCACACTAGATACTACATAGTTTTGTTGAGAATAAAATTCTTTTGCACAATTTATTATCTCCTGCAAAGTAACACTGCGAATATCTGCAACTATTTGCTTTGCAGATTCTATTTTATTATCAGAAATTAAATCGGCACCATTTCTCATTGAAATTCCACCATTAGTTTCGTTTGAATATACCATTCCTGCTATATATTTATTTTTTGATTTTTCTAATTCCTCATTAGAAACTTTGCCATTTGAACAATCTTTTAAAATTTGTAAAACTTGAGATAATGCCTGACAAACATTTTCATTAGAAGTTGCAAACATAATTTCGGCCACATTGTTTTTACCCACTGAAGAAGTATCTGCCTCTACGTGATAAACAAGCGCTTTTTCACCACGAAGAATATTATAAAATTTACTACTCATGCCAAATCCCAAAATTGCAAAAAGCAAATCAAAACCATACATTTGTCTATTTGTTTTTTCACCAAGGTCAGTTAAAATATATATTGTAGATTGTTCGTTATCTTTAAAAGAAGATACAAAATGCGTTTTTGGTGTCACCTTAACACATGGTGGTAAATTATAATTTCCGTTATACTCCCCTTTAAAAAGTGAAGAAAAATATTTATTTAATAATTTTTCTACCTGTTTTAAAGTGACATTACCAGATACAGAAATTACCATATTTTTTGGTACATACCATTTGTTTTTAAAATTTAACAAATCTTGAGAATCAAAACCTTTAATTGTTTTTTTAGTTCCTATTACATCGTGTTCTAAATTAGTTCCATTATACAAAGCCTTATAAGCATTTGTTATACACTTTTTTTCGGTATCATCATTACCCATTTGATATTCTTCTAGAATTACATTCTTTTCTTTAGCAATTTCCTTTTCATTGTAATGATTATTAAAAAACATTTCAGCAAAAAGTTCTAAACTTTTTTCAAAAACATTACCCAATGCTTTAAAATAGTAACAAGTTTTATATACTCCGGTATATGCATTTTTTTGAGTACCCAGTTCATCAAAAAAGGTTGATAGTTGTTGATATGAGTATTTTTTAGTACTTTTAAAAAACATATGCTCTAAAAAATGTGCTATGCCGTATTCATTTTCGCTTTCGTTAGCAGAGCCTGCATTAATGAAAATTCTAAAAGATACAATATCTATATCTTTTTTTTCGTTTACAACAAGCCTAAGTCCACTTGGGTATTTTTTTATTTTCATTATTTCTCCAATTATTTACAATCGTACCAAGTTTTTCCCATGCCAATACCAATTAAAAGTGGTACTTTAAATTGATACACATTTTGCATTTCTTCTTGCAAAATATCTTGCACTAGTTGTTCTTCACCCGGATAAACATCGACTATTAATTCATCATGAATTTGTAATATAAGTTTACTATTAATTTTTTCCTTTTCAAAACGATTATATACATTTAGCATAGCAAGTTTAATTATATCACTTGCTGAGCCTTGAAGTGGCATATTCATAGCAATACGCTCGCCAAGCGTTCTTTGCATGCCATTAGAACTGCTTATTTCTGGTACATTTCTTATTCTGCCAAACAATGTTCGTGCAAAGCCTAATTGTTTTGCACTTTGTACTAAACCATCTAAATAATCTTTAACACCTGGATATTTTTCAAAGTAGACTGATATATATTGTTTTGCCTCTTTAATAGAAATATCTATATTTTTTGCAAGACCGAAACTTGACATGCCATAAATTATACCAAAATTAACAGCTTTTGCCACTTGTCTTTGCTTGTTTGTTATTTCTTCGCAAGGCACACCAAAAATTTGTGAAGCAGTTACTCTGTGGATATCGCTTCCTGAATTGTAATCGTTTAATAGTTTATTGTCATTAGAAAAGTTTGCAAGTAATCTTAGTTCAATTTGATTATAGTCTGCAGATACAATTTTGCCGCCGTCAAAACGCGATATAAATATTTTTCTTAAAGCCTTACCCTCTTCATCTCTAACTGGAATGTTTTGAAGATTTGGTTCACTAGATGATAATCTTCCTGTTGATGTTTGCATTTGATTAAAAACGGTATAAAGAATATTATTTTCTCTAGTTTTAAGCATCTTTTCATAAGGTTCAATATAAGTTGAGTAAAGTTTTAAAACTTTTCTATATCGCAAAATTATAGGAACAACAGGGTGTTCATTTATTATTAATTGTAATTTATCTACGTTAGTTGCATGCTGCCTATTAAATTTATCGGTAATACCAAGTTCAACATATAAAAGTTCACCTATTTGCCTTGGAGATTTTACATTAAAGCCTAATCTTGATGAATAACTTTTTATTTGATTTTCTAGCATTAAAAGTTCTTTTTTATACCCTTCTGCCAAAGTGTGCAAGAAATCTTTATCGACAGCAAACCCCTCTTTTTCCATAAAATATAGAACTTTTTCGAGTGGTAACTCAATATTATAATATAAGTCTAACAAATTTAATTCTTGCATTTTTGCAATTTGTTCTTTATATATATTATAAAACTTAGTGCAATCTTTATATACATCTGGTTTAATTCCGCCTTTAATTAAATAATTTGCAAGGCTAATGTCAAACACATTTTCCATTTTACAATAATGTAAATGATAATAATTTGCTTTTAAATCTGGCACAATTTTTACAATATTTTTATTAAGTAAAATAGGCTCTAATATTTTTAATACCGAAGATATAAATTGATTTTCATCGGCATAACCAAACTGAGAACGATCTAACGTATAAACTTTATCTTCTACAGAAAAATAAAAGCCTTTGCGTACATCAAGTGAGAAATGATCGGCAGAATAATCATTAACCAAGTACTTTAAAACCTCTTCACTTGATATTAAAATTTCTTGGCTAACTTGCATTAATGCATCATTATCTTGTGCAAAAATCGATGTACGTTTTAAAAGCGAATTAAAACCATATTTTTCAAATAATTCTTTAACTTGTGAATTAAATGGAAAAACATATTGACATTTTGCAATGTTATAATCAATTGCACAATCGGTTTTTATTGTGGCAAGTTGTTTTGATAAAAAACAACTATCTTTACCTGTTTCAAGTTTTTCTTTAACCTTGCCTTTAAAATCATTTATATTTTCATAAAGGTTTTCTATATTACCGTACTGATTTACAAAAGTTATGGCTGATTTTTCACCAATTCCCATAACACCAGGAATATTATCTGATTTATCGCCAGCAAGTGCTTTATAATCTATTATTTGTGCAGGTGTTAAATTATATAAATTTTGAATATTAGATAAGTTAACTTCTAAAATATCAGAAATACCTTTTTGAGTAAGCCAAACAGTAGTATTTTCATCTATTAATTGAAGTGAATCACGGTCACCAGTTATAATGTAATTATTTAGATTGGAAGTTTTAGTGATTGTTCCTATAATATCATCTGCCTCAATACCCTTTTGTTCTATACATGTAATACCCATAGTGGCTAACATTTCTTTAATCATTGGAAATTGAGAAACAAGTTCAAATGGTGTTGGTTTGCGTTTTGCTTTATATTCGCTATACATCTCGGTGCGAAAAGTTGTGCGAGAGTGGTCAAATGCCACAATAAGATATTTTGGTTTGTTTTCTGTTATTAATTTTATTAAACAATTTACAAAACCAAAAACGGCGTTTGAGTAAACACCGTTTGAACTTGTAAGCAAGGGTATTGCATAAAATGCCCTATTCATTAAACTATTTCCATCTATTATAAATAATTTATCCATTATGTTTGCCTTTTAAATCATGTAATTTAATAATTTTATTGCTGCATCTTGCCCACCACCAAACAAAGAAGTAAGCCATTGTGGCGCAAACATTGATACAGTAAATACAATTAACAACAACAATAAAATTACAAAAAATATTTTTGACATTATTCTACCAAATAAACTGCCAAAGGCAAACAGACAAAGAAGTACCATTGGCCCATAAGTAGATATTGTTGAAATTATGCTTGAATAAGCAGATAAATCTACCCAATTGCCAGTTTCGTTGAGTTTAGCAAAAGTTAAAAGTGCAAGCATTGCAATAGTTAAAAGAGTTAAAACAAAATTAAAAATTTTTTTCATAACTTTTATCCCCTAAATTATAATACATATTTTATCACAAATAGATATATATGTCAAACGTGAAAAATATTCATATTAATTACTATAAAAGCCAGCAAAAGTATCAAACCTTCTGCGAGATAAAACTTGTTTAGCAATCATTTCATCTTTATTTGAAAACTGCACAGAAATTCCACACGAAACATTTATTCTTCTAGGAGTATTTACTACAGAACACAATACACCATAAGAACGTAAAATTGAAGCAAAATTTAAAGTTTCTGTTCTAGAACGAAAAACAGCAAGCATCATAGTAATTCCTCCTTTATGTAAAAACAAATTTATTAGATCAAACATATCATTTTATTAAAAGAGTTTTTAAAAGGTGAAAAATGATATATTTTGATAATTCTGCAACTACTAATGTAAAACCTAAAGAAGTAATTAAAAGTTTTTTAGAGGGAGTGTCTGTTTACTCTGCAAATCCGGGACGTAGCGGACATAAATTAAGTCTTAAGACAAGTGAAAAAATTTTTGATGTAAGAAATGCTTTATGTGAGTTTTTAGGCACTGACAGACCAGAAAATATAATATTTACACAAAATTGTACCGATGCACTAAATTTAGGTATTTTAGGTACAGCACAAAAAGGCGGTCATATTATTTGCTCTTGCAATGACCACAACTCCCTTGCCCGTCCAATTTTTGAATTAGAAAAAAAAGGGATTGTTGAGGTTACTGTTGTAACACCTAAAAATAAAAATTATTTAACGGCAAGCGATATAGAACCGCATATTAAACCTAACACTTATTTAGTTGCTCTTAATCATGTAAGTAATGTAAATGGTGATTGTATAAATGTAAGAGAAATTGGTACACTTTGTGCACAAAGATGCCTATTGTTTTTGCTTGATTGTGCTCAAAGTGCTGGACATATTAAAATTGATATGGAACGTGACCATATAGACATGCTTGCATTAGCCCCTCATAAAGCGTTATACGCCCCACAAGGTATTGGCGTTTTTGCTTTTGGTATAAGAGCAAAAGTATTACCTATAAGATATGGTGGAACAGGTACAGAGTCTATTAATTTATATCAACCTTTACAGTACCCAGAATGTTTAGAAAGTGGAACTATTGCAACACCAAATATAATTGCACTGGGCTCTGCGCTTAAATTTGTTCAAGAAAATTTTGAAAGAATTAACAAAAAAATAGATGACCTTGCCACCTATATTTTATTTGAGTTATCTAAAATAGAAAACATTATAACATATACCAGTGCGTATAATGTGCATTATGGAGTTATTGGTTTTAATATAAAAAACATGGATAGTAGTGAGGTTGCTAGTATATTATCTGACGAATATAACATTTATGTTCGTGGAGGTCTTCATTGTGCTGGACTTAAACATAAATCATTAGGCACAGTTGAACAAGGAGTTGTACGAGTATCTTTGTCATATTTTAATACCTTTTCTGAATGTGAGCATTTTATTAAAGTTATCAAAAAAATTGCAAGTAAAATTTAAATAATTTTTTTTATAATTTTAACAATATTTTCAGGGATATCTATACGTTGAATAAACTCAAACAATGTTGTTTTTTCATCTTTAGAAAGCATTAAATTTTCTAAATGATAATTACCTATAACTTCAATTCCCCCACCCTTGCCTATTTTTGTTATAAGAGGTACACCCAATAAACTTAAAGCATCTATATATCTATAAACACTACGTGGACTAATTTCAAATTCACGTGCTATTTGTTTAGCCGTGGTTTGTTTCTTTTTTACTAAATACATAAATATTGCAAAAATTAAATAATCTTTCATACTTTCCTTATTAGTTTTTACAATTTTTATTATATCATACACCCTCTATAAAAATCAAACAATTGTTCTATTATATAAGTAAAACTTTTATAGTTAATATTGCTCTTTTGTGCATTATTAAAGAAACATCTTTTCGTTTGTGTAGTTTTTGCGTTCTTAAAAAATGTTTTCTTTGTCGCCTTGTTTTATAAAAAAAGTATAAGAAAATATCTTATACTTTTTTGTTCTAAGCAATTACTAGTTTGAAAGCCGCACGCACACCGTACTCGAAGTCAACGTAGGGGTTGACGAGGTAGCCGCCAGGGTTGACACACCCCGCGTTCGCTCCGGAGACCTCAGCGCTGCAATCGCCAGGTGAACGGAGCCACCAGAGACACGAAGCGCCCATTGTACCGTAGCCCGTACCTTCATATTGGTTGCTTGCTGTTGTATCTACGTTATAACTGTATTTTACGCTCAACATATTAAATTCATCATCTGATACTGCCCATAGGGTTGAATTTAATGTTGATTTTGTTATTGGTGTTGGTGTTACACTATTTCCATCTTTATCATAATAATAATTTAATGATTCTCCTGGTAGTGTTCTTTTTGCTATTTGATTATATATTTCTGAATCTTTCATTGTGCATGTTGTTGCTAGGTTTTCTATTGCTGTGTTTAATAATGAATCACCATAGTTTAAGTCTGTTAATACTTGTGATCCATAGGCGTTATTTGATATTTTTGATTCACCTATTGAATATTCTGATATAAAATAGTATGTTCCTGCTGTTATTGCTTCTTTATTTGCAAATGTTGTTACTGCTTGCATGCCTTCTTCACTACCATTTGCATTGTATGCAAATGCATACCAACGAATTGATTTGTTTGCAAAATCACCATAGGTAGTTGAGTTGTTTGGATATGTTCCCATTTCTACATACATTGTGCCAGTTGTTATATAGTCTGATGCATTATCTGCTGTTGCTATATTTAACATATCACGAGTTAGTGTGTATTTTTTAAACTCCATATTGGCAGAAAAGTTTGCATTTATGTCTGATGCATTTTCTATGTCTGATAACGTAAAGGTTATTTTTATTTCTTTACTTGCATCTTTTGCTAATGTAAATGATTGTGCCGATGCTAAACCTTTTACTGCTGTTATTTCAGTTGTTGTTGCCGTACTA